>NZ_BLWJ01000003.1:0-551118 GCF_013374055.1 Cobetia sp. 5-11-6-3
CGGTTGTAGGGGGCGTAGCATTCGCGCATGCGCTCGCGCACCTTCTCGGAATCGGTGCCGACCACGATGCGGGCACCGCGCGTGAAGTCCTCCAGCGCCGCGCCCTCCTTGAGGAATTCCGGGTTGGAGCAGACATCGAACGCAACGCTCACGCCGCGGTGCTCGAGCACCTCTGCCACCCGGGCATGCACGCGATCCGCGGTGCCCACCGGCACGGTGGACTTGTCGATGATGACCTTGTAGTCATCCATGTGCTCACCGATGGTGCCCGCCACGGCCAGCACGTACTTGAGATCGGCACTGCCGTCTTCATCCGGCGGCGTGCCCACTGCGATGAACTGCAGCACGCCGTGCGCGACGGCCTCGCGGGCGTCGGTGGTGAAGTTGAGACGCCCTGCCTCCACGTTGCGCGTCACCATGCTCTCGAGCCCCGGCTCGAAGATGGGGATCTCACCCTGCTTGAGGCGCTCGATCTTGGCAGCATCCACGTCCATGCAGATCACGTCATGGCCAACATCCGCCAGACAGGTGCCGGTGACCAGACCTACGTAACCTGTTCCGAAGACAGTGATTTTCATGTCAGTCCTTGGGTGTCTCTGAGGGTAGTGAAGGGGGTGACAGGGTGATCGGCGCGGAGGTTTCCCTCGCCGTCACGCCAGAAGATTGTGCACGAGCGGATGACGCGCCATCCGAAGCGCTGTCGAGCAAGCCATCTGGACTTTCCAGCAGACGCGTCGTGGCCTCCACGGCCTCTTCCAGTTCTTCGGCACCGGGGGCCAGCGGCCGGGCAAGAAAGTCCGACGGCAGATCCTCGAAGAAGTTCAGACGCCCCAGTTGATCCAGCACCGGATGGCGCTCGCGCGGCTGATAGCAGGCCGACCAGGGTGACAGACATGGCTTGTCCCCCGAGAAGTGGATTCCCATCCAGTCACTGGCCAGATAGGGAAGATCAAAACTGGCGAACGGCTGATGGGCATGCTCGCGCAGATGCACCATCTCACGCTCGGGATTGGGACCACGCCCCGCCTGCCACAGCCACAGGGGAATGCGATAAGGCGCCTGGCTGGGGCGATCACCGCCATGCACGTAAGCATCGCTGAGCGGATCATGCTCAAGACCATGATCGGAAAGGTAGAGCACGCCGGCATGGCGACCCTCGAGACGTTGGAAGACGCCCTCCAGCACCTGGTCCGTGAAGCGGATACTGTCGTCATAGGCATCGGTCAGCGGCGAGGTACTGTCCGGTGTCAGGAAGTAACGCAGCGAGTCGGGGTACTGCAGGCTGGCCGGCGGATGGCTGCCGTACAGATGCAGCACGATCAGTCGCGGCCCTTTGACCTTGCGCGCCAGTGCCTCATCGAGTGCATCCAGCAGTCCGTCGTCGTACTCCGTCATGATGGTTCTGGCGACGTCGGCACGCTGGGCGATGGCGGTGATCCAGGTGCGCTCGGAGGTGATATCGAGCCCCTGACGCGACAGCCACTCCGTATGCATGCCGGCCTGATTGGCCAGTGAAATCAGGTTGGCATCCAGATAGCGCGGCGAGAAGGTGCGCGGGTCCATCAGACTGGAAAGCATCGGCACCGCCAGCACCGTCTGCGGCGCCGGCGCGATGGCCTGGTCAAAGACCACCAGCTGATCACGACGGGCGTCGAGATTGGGCGTGGTCGGACGCGAATACCCGTAGAGCGACAGCTGATCACGCCGCTGGGACTCACCGATCACCAGCACGAAGACCGCATCATCCGGCACTTCAGGGCTGAGCGTGACCTTGCCGAAATCGTAGTCATCCGCCATCAGTGCCTTGAAACGCTCCTTTTCCCACCAGGCATGTGAGGTGGTGGCCAGGTTCCAGCCCGGCGATACCGACAGCGTGGTGATGGCCAGCGGCACGCTGGCACGCCCCCACTGCCAGCTACCTGCCAGCAGCATCAGCATCCAGAGCACGAAGGCGATTCCGCTGCGCCCCCCCAGCCGGGCGCGAGCCAACCCCGCCCCATGGCGATTGGCCAGTGACAGGGCCAGCAGGAAGAACCCCAGCGGCACGATGAGTGCCAGCGGGAACTTGAACAGCATCGCCATCGACTCGCTGCGACTGGTATCCAGCGAACTCAGCGCGAAGGCCAGGCCATAGCGCGAATCGTAATAGACGGCGCTGACCACACTGGCCGAGAGATTGACGCCCAGTGCGGCCATCAGGCCAAGTGCCGGCCAGCGCCAGCGTGGGCGATGGGCTGCCGCCAGCAGACACGGCCACAGCAGCAGGTTGCCGATAAGGATCAGACCGCCCTCGAGCAGCCCGTGGTAGATCAATGGCACCAGACTGGCCAGCGATGACAGCAGCACGGCGCTGATCAGCCCACCGGCGACACCGCCATCGGTGCGTCTGGCAAAGAGAGCACGCCCCGCGCGGCGCAGCATGCCTTCGCCACCACCGGCCCCGGGCCGCTCATTGTCATGGGTTTCACGCATCATGAGTCATCTCGCTCAGGCGCAAGCGTCAGCACTCCAGCACCTGGCGCCAGCGGCCGTCAGACTGGCCACAGGCAATGAAGAAAGGATTTCTGAGGGTGTCACGCGCGTTGTAACGCAGCACATCCGGCTGACCATCGGTCAGGCTCTGCGCATCGAAGACACACCCGCCCGCCGCTTCCAGCACGGCCTGCGCCGCGGCGGTGTCCCACTCGCAGGTCGGGGCATAGCGCGGGTAGAGATCCGCGTCGCCTTCCGCGATACGACAGAATTTCAGCGAACTGCCGCAGCTGACGGTCTCGACCGGCGTCAGACGCTCGATCAGCGCCGCCGTCTGCGCATCGAGATGCGACTTGCTGGCCACGACTCTCAACACCTCGGGCTCCGGGCTGACGCGAATGGCCGTTCGTCCATTGGCGTCCTCGCGAAACGCGCCCACGCCATCAAGCCCGCTCCAGGTCGCCCTGAGCACCGGCGCATCCACCACGCCCAGCACGCTGCGCGTCCCCTGGATCAAGGCGACATTGACGGTGTATTCGCCACTGCCGTTGACGAACTCGCGGGTGCCATCCAGCGGGTCCACCAGCCAGAAGGTCTGCCAGTCACGGCGCACCACGATATCCGCCTTGTCGCTTTCCTCGGAGAGCACCGGAATCTGCGGCGTCAGGCGGGCCAGCCCCTCCACCAGCACACGGTGTGCCGCAAGATCCGCGGCCGTCACCGGACTGTCATCGGCCTTGGCGCGTGTCTCGAGATCGCCGCCCTGCGCAACGGCGAGTATCGCCTGCCCCGCTTCACGGCAGAGCGTCTCGATGGCCGTCAGAAGTTCAAGATCAGGGGTGACATCAGACTGATTCATGGAAGTCTCGCAGATAATTCAAGGGAGTCAGCACGCGGCTTTCAGCTCGGGGCCATCATACGCAAAAGCGGCCGCGGATTCTGCCCACGGCCGCTTCCAGGAAGCCATTGATGACGGGGTGCGAGCTCACTCGCACGCCCATCTCAATCGGTGCTGCTATGCCTGCTTCAGTTGCTGCGATAGCCATTGGGGTTGCGTGACTGCCAACGCCAGCTGTCAGCCATCATGCGATCCAGCCCCAGCTCCGCCTTCCACTTCAATTCCTTGAAGGCCTTGTCCGGCTCCGCCCAGCATTCGGCGATATCACCGGAACGCCGCGGCGCGATGCGATAAGGCACCGGGCGACCGCTGGCCTTCTCGAAGGCCTTGACCATGTCCAGCACGCTATAGCCAGTGCCGGTGCCCAGGTTGTAGGTGTGGACGCCATCACGCGCATCACCGGCCAGATAGTCCAGCGCCTTGAGGTGGCCATCGGCCAGGTCGACGACATGGATGTAGTCACGCACCCCGGTGCCATCCGGCGTCGGATAGTCATCACCGAACACGGCCAGCTCTTCAAGGCGACCCACCGCCACCTGACTGATATAGGGCACCAGGTTGTTGGGGATGCCGTTGGGGTCCTCACCGATGGTACCGGACTCGTGGGCACCCACCGGATTGAAATAGCGCAGCAGCGCGATGCGCCAGCTGTCATCCGCCACGGACAGGTCACGCAGCACTTCCTCGACCATCAGCTTGGAGCGGCCGTAGGGGTTGGTCGCGGACGTCGGGAAGTCTTCACGGATCGGCGTGGACGCCGGATCGCCATACACGGTGGCGGAGGAAGAGAACACGATACGCTTGACGCCGGCCCGCGCCATGGCATCACACAGCACCAGGGTGCCATTGACGTTGTTGTCGTAGTAGGCCAGCGGCTTGGCGACGCTCTCGCCCACCGCCTTGAGCCCGGCGAAGTGGACCACGGCCTCGATATCATGACGCTCGAACAGGCTGTCGAGCAGCGCGCCGTTGCGGATATCCCCTTCGACGAACGGCACTTCGCGTCCGGCAAGCGTCGCCACACGCGCGAGGGAGGCTTCGCTGGCATTGGACAGGTTGTCCAGCACCAGCACCTGATGGCCGGCCTCCATGAGCGCCAATACCGTATGAGACCCGATGTAGCCTGCACCACCCGTGACCAGAATCATCCATCATCTTCCTTGTGAAAGTAACGCGACAGTGGGCCGCGCAGTTGACCTGCGCTGGCCCCGTTCATGGCTGCTAACCCTACCTTCCAGCCCTTGCGCTCACAAGTCCACAGCCAACGACAGCGTCTGTCGCCAGACAGCAACCTGACCCGTGCAGGATGGCGTCACGCAAGGCCTCGCACGCGACCTGAGCGCCTCGGATCGAGCGTCGCGCTTGCGCGGCGTCAAGGTTTCACCCACGGGAGTTTCGAAACAGGCAATGAAGGCTATTGAGCCGTGGCGCAATGCTGAGACAATGGCGCCGCCGGCCGGCCCGAAAGCCCCACCTGACCGACTCTCGGCGGCGATCGACCGACGCAGGCAGCATGACACGACGTGCATGACCTCCCGTTCAGGAACGAATGCATGCCGTGCAGTGAACAACGCCAACACGACAACGTGCCATCACCTACCATGACCCATACCAACAACACGATGACCAACATGATGAGGAAGCCTGTCGCCAGCGGGCTTCTCTGGAGTCGACATGCCTGAGCAACCTACCGATCACGTCGTTGATCAATCCTCCACGCCGCCACAAGCGCCACTTGCGGCGCGTATCGGTCTGATACTCGGTCCGCTCCTGCTGCTGCTGACCTGGCTGACCCCTGCCCCGGGCGACATGCCGGACACCGCCTGGCTCTGCGTGGGCCTGGCGCTGTTGATGGCGACCTGGTGGGCCACCGAAGCATTGCCGATACCGGTGACGTCGCTGTTGCCCATCGTGCTGGTGCCCGCACTTGGCATCGACGACATCAAGAGCACCACGGCAGCCTATGCCAATCCGACCATCTATCTGTTCCTCGGCGGCTTCCTGCTCGGGATCGCCATGCAGCGCTGGGACCTGCATCGCCGCGTGGCCCTGCATACGCTGAAGCTTGCCGGCCATTCGCCCCGCCGTCAGATCGCCGGTTTCATGATCGCCACCGGCTTCATCAGCATGTGGGTATCCAATACCGCGACCAGCATCATGATGCTGCCCATCGGCATGTCAGTGGTCAGCCTGATGTCCAGTGGCCGGGATGAGCGCGACAGCGACGACCCGGAGCTGAAGCGCTACGCCGCCGCCCTGCTGCTGGCCATCGCCTACTCCGCCAGCCTTGGCGGTATCGCGACACTGATCGGTACGCCGCCGAATGCCCTGCTGGCGGGTTACCTGTCCAGTGACCAGGGCATCGAGATCGGCTTCGCCCAGTGGATGGTCGTCGGCCTGCCGGTGGCCATCGCGATGTGCACCATCACCTGGTGGTGGTTGACGCGCACGCCCTTCTCCTTCGCATCCGAGACTTCGGACAGTGGCGAGATGATAAAGCGTGAGCTCAAGGCACTGGGTGTCATGAGCAGCGCCGAGAAACGTGTCGGCATCGCCTTCCTGGTAGCCGCCCTGCTGTGGATGTTCCGCCCGCTGATCAATCAGAGCGGCCTTGAGTGGCTGTCGGATACCGGCATCGCCATGGCCATCGGCGTCGGGCTGTTCGCGATTCCCTCCGGCACCTCACGCGGTCGTCGCCTGCTGGTGTGGGAAGACGCGCGTGACCTGCCCTGGGGCGTATTGCTGCTGTTCGGGGGTGGACTGGCACTGGCGGGCGTCATCAAGAGCTCGGGTCTGGCGGAGTGGATCGCCGGACAGCTGTCGATGTTCAGCGTGCTGCCGCTCATCGGGCTCGTGGGCATCGTGGTACTGGTGATCATCTTCCTGACAGAGGTCACGTCCAATACCGCGACGGCCGCCGCCTTCCTGCCCCTGCTGGGCGCGCTTGCGCTGTCGCTGGACATCGACCCGCTGCTGATCACCGTGCCGGCGGCCATCGCGGCCAGCTGCGCCTTCATGATGCCGGTGGCCACGCCACCCAATGCCATCGTGTTCGCCACCGGGCACCTCAAGATCCAGACCATGATGCGCGCCGGCTTCTTCCTGAACCTGGCAGGCACCGTGGTGGTCACGCTGCTGGCCTATGGCCTGATCGTGGCACTGTGGAGCTGATTCCCTGACAGCGTGACGTGACCCATCACTCGCGCCGCAAGGGGGATCCCCTGAAACGACAACGCCGGACTCCCATGGAGTCCGGCGTTGTCGTTCATGCCAGGCAGATTCTGCGACATCTCATCATGACACCTGCTGTCATGTTCAGAAGAAGCCGAGGAAGCCCTTGATGATCAGCGAGTTGGCGATATCGATCAGGAAGCCACCCACCACCGGCACGATGATGAAGGCCAGACGTGACGGCCCGTGGTGCTGCGTGACCGCCTGCATGTTGGCGATCGCCGTCGGCGTGGCGCCCATGCCGAAACCACAGTTACCCGCGACCAGTACCGCAGCGTCGTAGTTCTTGCCCATCAGGCGGAAGGTGACCTGGGTGGTGTAGAGGAACACCAGCGCGACCTGTGCCAGCAGGATGGCCAGAATCGGCAGTGCCAGATTGGCCAGATCCCAGAGCTTGAGCGTCATCAGTGCCAGTGCCAGGAAGATGGACAGACTGATGTTGCCCAGCACATCCACGGCATGGGTATTGAGGTGCTTGTCGCCGAAGGCGCGCACCACGTTGCCGATGACGATACAGCTGAACAGCACCCACACGAAGGTCGGCAGCGAGAAGGCCGTATCCGCCGTGAGTGCCTGCAGCTGCTGACCGCTGACGACCCCGAGCAGCAACATGAAGAGCGTTTTCAGAGCATTGGCGGTATTCAGCGGGTGCTGGACTTCCGTCTCGTCATACTCGGAATCGCTGACCTGGGCATTGATGTCCTGTCCTTCACGCTTCATGCGATTGATCAGGAAACGTGCCGTCGGCCCACCGATCAGCGACCCGAACACCAGCCCGAAGGTGGCACAGGCCATCGCGACTTCCATCGCGCCATTGATGCCATATTCGTCGGCGAAGACGTTGGCCCAGGCAGCCCCTGTACCGTGACCACCGGACATGGTGATGGAACCGCCGAGCAGCCCCAGTACCGGGTCGAGGCCAAACAGGCTGGCAACACCGACACCCAGCAGGTTCTGCAGGATGAGCAGGCCGATGACCAGCACGAGGAACAGGATCAGCTTGCTGCCGCCGGCACGAATCATGCGGACGTCCGCCGACAGGCCGACCGAGCCGAAGAACAGCAACATGAAGGGGGTCTGGAGACCGGCGAAGAACTGGAACTCGTAGCCCAGGCCACGCAGGCCGGTGACGATGAGGGTGGCGATGAGACCGCCGACCACAGGTTCGGGGATGTTGAACTCGCGCAGCACGCGTACGCGCTCGACAATCAGATGACCGACGACGAGGACAAGCGCCGCCAGCAGCAGGGTAGTGATAGCATCAAGTTGAATCATGCGATACCGATGAGTAGTTGTGGGTTGTTCTAGCGGACCTCCTGAACGAGAGGTGCACCGGCGAATCCCGACCGACGAGGGGATGGGGACACATCCATTGTCTCGTCACTCAGGGGGGTTGCCCTTGCACCGCTTGGAATTGTTGTGCTCTCGAATCCGTTGTACCACCAGATCGTTATCATTTACGCGGATGCAGCGATGATACGCAGGGATGGCACCGGTGCAAGTCCGGATATTGACTCGTCAGACAACTTCCGACAAAAGTCTATATCCGCTCGCCATGCCAAGGCCGGGGTTATCAGCTACTGACATTGCGCTCATCCCTTGCCATGACTGGGCTGGGGAGTGATCGGCCTTGAGAAACGACGAAGCCCTCGCCGCAAGGGGCGAGGGCTTCGTGGACCGTCACTGCAAGCAGGATTTCCGCCTTTCGTGGACGCTCGTGTCGCTCATTGCCGTCAGACGGCGACGGGACCCGCCTCTTCGGCACGTTCCGCTTCACTGCGTGCACTGCTTTCCAGGCCGCGATTGACCGCCGACAGCACCGCCTTGAGTGACGCGCTCACGGTGTCACCATCCTCGGCCATGCCGCAGACGCGCTTCCCATCGAGATTGAGCATCACGAAGGCCACCGCCACGGCGTCACTGCCTTCCCCGAGCGCATGCTCGCCGTAGTCCACCACGCTGACGGTGGCACCGGTGTGGCGCTGCCAGGCATCCATGAAGGCGGAGATGGCACCGTTGCCTTCACCGGCCAGGGCAATCTGCTCACCCTTCTCGTCAATCAGTGTCGCGGTGAGCTGCTCGGCCCCCTCACGATCCAATCGATAGCCCTTGAGACTCAGCGGTGCCTCGCGCTTGAAGCTGGCATCGAGAATCGCGCGGATCTGGTTGCTGGACAGCTCACCACTGACCTGCTCGCTGGCCTTCTGCACGTGCGGGGCGAGCTCGAGGCTCATCCAGCGCGGCAGACTGATGCCGTGATCGCGTTCGAGCAGGAAGGCCATGCCGCCCTTGCCGGACTGGCTGTTGACGCGAATCACCGCCTGGAAGTCGCGGCCCAGATCCTGCGGGTCGATGGGCAGATAGGCGACCTGCCACGGCTCGTCCGCCTGCTGCTTCTTGAGGCACTTGCGAATCGCGTCCTGATGGCTGCCGGAGAAGGCGGTGTAGACCAGCTCCCCGACCCACGGGTGGCGCGGATGCACCGGCAGGTTGGTGCACTCGGTGTAGACCTGGATGATCTCGTCGGGATTGGAGAGATCCAGCTCCGGGTCGATCCCCTGGCTGTAGAGGTTCATCGCCATGGTGATCAGGTCCATGTTGCCGGTACGCTCACCATTGCCCAGCAAGGTTCCTTCGATGCGGTCCGCCCCGGCCAGCAGGCCGAGCTCGGCAGCGGCAGCGGCACCGCCCCGGTCGTTGTGGGTATGCAGCGAGATGATCGCGCAGTCACGACGGCTCAAGTGCTTGATGAAGTACTCGACCTGATCCGCGAAGTGATTGGGCGGGCCCACTTCCACCGTGGCCGGCAGGTTGAGGATGCAGCGATTGTCCGGTGTCGGCTGCCAGACATCCATCACCGCTTCACAGACCTCGACGGCGTAATCCATCTCGGTGGAAGTGAAGCTCTCCGGCGAGTACTGGAACACCCAGTGGGTGTCCGGGTAACGCGCAGCGTAGTCCTTGACCAGCTGCGCACCTTCGACGGCGATGGCCTTGATGCCCTCACGATCCATCTCGAACACCCGCTCGCGCTGAACGGTGGAGGTGGAGTTGTAGACGTGCACCACGGCATCGCGCGCCCCGACCAGTGACTCGAAGGTACGGGCGATCAAGTGCTCACGCGCCTGCACCAGCACCTGGATGCTGACACCCTCCGGCACCTGGTCTTCCTCGATCAACCAGCGCACGAAGTCGAAATCGAGCTGACTGGCGGACGGGAAACCGACTTCGATCTCCTTGAGGCCGATCTTGACCAGCAGCTTCCACATCAGCTTCTTCTGCTCGACCGTCATCGGCTCAAGCAGCGCCTGGTTGCCATCGCGCAGGTCGACACTGGCCCATAGCGGCGCCTGGGTCACGGTACGCGACGGCCATTGGCGGTCGGTCAGCGCGACAGGCGTGACGGGGCGATATTTGGTGTGGTCGAAGGCAGCACTTGGCGTGGATGCAGCAGTCATGGTCGTGTCCTTGGCGTGGTGGGCGTGGAAAGCAACGTTCGACATCCGGATGCGGATTCGATGGCACCTTTCCCGCTCAACAGTGTCCCAATCGGGGCGCCTGAGTAAATGTGAGATGACGAGGGCATCAAGGCCCTCGCATCCGAAAGCTTGCCGCCAGCGCGACAGGCAAGCAAGTCGGAGGTAGAGAACATGGCCGCTACCTGCGACAGGACGTGGCTCCGGATCACGGTTGCCAGCGCGGAAGGAGAGATCGCGGGATCACCGTCGAATGCCTCTCAGCGGCCTCGCATCGATCAGAAGCGAGCCGGGTTCCGCAGGAAGCGGGCTGGACAGGGTGGCCAGTCCAACTGCTCGCACGACCCTGATGGTCGAACATCTGAATCGCTGAACAGTGATTACAGTATATGCTTCATATCGGGGCGCATGATTGCGAAAAACCCACTAAACCGCCATCTTGAAAGCATTTTATTTCATAATTCACACCTTCACCGCCAATGGATTGCGAAAAATGAGCCAGAACATTTCTCTCCCGACACTGGACCGCTTCGATCGACGGATTCTTGACGAACTCCAGCAGTCGGGACGCATCAGCAATCAGGAGCTCGCCGAGCGCATTGGCCTGTCACCGTCACCTTGCCTGCGCCGGGTACGTGCCCTGGAAGAAAGCGGCATGATCACGGGGTATCGGGCACAGGTCGATGCCCGCAAGCTGGGCCTGAGCCTGATGGCGCTGCTGCATATCTCGATGGACCGCCATACCCCGGAGCGCTTCGCCAACTTCGAGGAAACCATCGCGGCGCTGCCCCAGGTGATGGAGTGCCTGCTGATCACCGGTCAGGAAGCCGACTACCAGCTCAAGGTGGTCGTCAATGACATGGATGACTATCACGACCTGCTGCTCAAGCAGATCACCCGTATCGAGGGCGTCACCGGCGTGCATTCAAGCTTCGTGCTGCGTCAGGTGATCGACCATCAGCGCGTGCCGACGATGTGATGACGCCATGAAGGCCAGTTGACCAAACGACGACGCCCCGCCGAATCTCGGCGGGGCGTCGTCGTTTCAAGGCGGAAGGTTCAGGCTGACGGCCACGCTAGCCGGTCACTCCGGCGGGCCAGCTCTGGTGAGCGCCCGCTGCTCGCGATGAAGCTCACCGCTCGCCCTCCAGCACCCCGCGACGGATCTGGTCTTCCTCGATGGATTCGAACAGCGCCTTGAAATTGCCTTCACCGAAACCGTCATTGCCCTTGCGTTGGATGATCTCGAAGAAGATCGGCCCGATCACCGTCTCGGTGAAGATCTGCAACAGGATTCCTTCACCCGGTGCGCCATCCACCAGCAGGCTCAAGGCCTTGAGATCCTCGACGTTCTCTTCATGGTTGGGCACCCGTGCATCAACCTTTTCATAATAGGGTTCGGGTGTGGTCAGGAACTTGACGCCATTGGCCTTGAGCGCCTTGACGGTGGCATAGATGTCATCCGTCGCCATCGCCAGATGCTGGATGCCTTCCCCGTTGTAATCCCGGATGAATTCCGCGATCTGGGAGTTGTCGTCGGCGGACTCGTTGATGGGAATGTGCATCTTGCCGCAGGGCGCTGTCATGGCTCGCGAGAAGAGCCCGGTCATCTTGCCCTCGATATCGAAATAACGGATCTCGCGGAAGTTGGCGATGCGGGCATAGAAGTCCGCCCACACATCCATCTGGCCGCGTCCGACGTTGTGCGTCAGATGATCCAGCGTATGCAGGCCGACGCTGATGGCATTCTCCACCGCCCCCTCGATGGCGACGAAGTCGGTGTCGTAGATCGAGCGTTCCCGGTGATGATCCACGAAATACAGCACCGAGCCGCCAATCCCCTCCACCGCCGGGATACCGACCTCTCCCGAGCCGACAGGGTGCTGGACACTGCGTGCGCCGTGCGCCAGCGCGTAGCGATGCGCCTGCTCGGCATCTGCCACGCGCCAGGCCATCGCACAGGCACTCGGGCCATGAATCGCCGCGAAGCGTGCCGCGGGGCTGTTCGGCTCGGCGTTGAGCACCACATTGATGCCATGCTGCTGGAACAGGAACACCTGCTTGGAGCGATGACGCCGCGTCTCGGTAAAGCCAAGCTGGCAGAACAGCCCACGCAGGGCATCGATCCCGGCGGCATCCGGTGCCGTGAACTCGACGAACTCGAAGCCGTCCGTGCCGATGGGGTTGTGCTGTTCGATACGCGCCGGTGCGTTCATGAGGTACTCCTGAGTCAGGCTGCCGACAAGGCAGGCAAGGTAGAGAAAGGCGGGCGACATCCTTCATGACAGGCGAACGCGCCGCACATCACCTGTGATGTCCCGATTCCGTTATCGGGAATCTATGCCTTGCCTGCCGCCCTGCCCATGCACCTTGCGCCCTCATTGGTGCCGTATCCTGCCTCCCCCCACGCCAGACATGTAACGAAACTCTGCCATAGTGCTGACGGCCATCTCGACACTGCTCACCCGGGGCGCTCTCACTGCCGCGAGCGCCTGACACTGCGTCATGCTTTCTTTACACCTATCGGCGCGTCGCGCCTGCGACTGCCACATGCCCGTCTTGCGTTGGCCGCTAGAGCCAGGCGCCACTGCCCAGCTGCCAGGCGACGGCCAGCAGAATGGCCGCGATGAAGGCTTCGATGACCTGCCAGGCACGCGGACTGGTCAGGCGGGGTGCCAGCCAGCCAGCACAGGCCACCAGCCCGAAGAACCAGACCATCGAGGCCAGGCTGGCTCCGGCGATGAAGCCCGCCGGCGAGCTCTGTTGTGCCCCGATGGCACCCAGCATCACCAGGGTATCCAGATAGACCTGCGGATTGAGCAAGGTCACCGCCAGCGTCGCCATCAGCACCTTGCCAAGGCTCGCCTTGAGCGCCGTACTCGCCGTGAGCTGCCCACCACTGCGCATGCGCCCCAGCGCCTTGACCGCTTGCCAGAGCAGGAAGGCGACACCTCCCCAACGCGCGATGCTCATCAACATGGGGGATTGCTGCATCAAGGCCCCCAGCCCCAAGACCCCCGCCACGATCAGCAGCCAATCACACAGCGCACAGAGCCCCGCGACCCACCATTGATGTTCGCGCTTGAGCCCCTGCCCCAGCACGAAGGCATTCTGGGCACCGATGGCGATGATCAGCCCGGCCCCGACACCTGCTCCATTGAACACTGACCACCACATGACACTGCCCTTCCCTTGCATGATTCTCGGATTCAGCGCGTTGCGCCCCTGTCTGTCTTCGGCGCGCTTCCGGACTTCCCGGCGCTGCAGCCGCAGGCAGAGTACGCTAGGATGAATACATCATGGAAATTGATTCAGGGAATGGCTCATAAGGATTTCTGATGCTGGACTACAAACTGCTGGAGGCGCTGGCCGCCGTCATCGACCAGGCAGGTTTCGAGCGCGGGGCACGCGCGCTGGGCCTGACACAATCAGCGGTCTCGCAGCGCATCAAGCTGCTGGAGGCCCGTCTGGGTCAGCCGGTACTGGTGCGCACGCCACGCCTGGGGCCGACTCCACTGGGGCGGCGTCTGCTCAATCATGTGCAGCAGGTGCGCCTGCTGGAGCATGACCTGCTGGATCAGATTCCCGCTCTCGGTGACAGCGAGCAGCGCCTGCGCATCGCCATCAATGCCGACTCGCTGGCCACCTGGTGGCCACAGGTCACCGGTGCCTTCTGTCAGACGCACGAGCTGCTGCTGGATATGCTGGTGGAAGATCAGGAGGTCGCCCTCAAGCGCATGCGCGATGGCGAGGTGGCGGGCTGCATCTGCTCGACCCCACGCCCGGTCCAGGGGGCACGCTCACATCCGCTGGGCAGCATGCGGTATCGCGCATTGGCCAGCCCGGATTTCGTGCGCCGCCACATCGCCGGAGAGGATGGCGTCATCCCGTCACGTCTGCCTGCCGAGAAACTGCGCAGCATGCCCGCCATCGTCTATGGCCGGGATGACCGTCTGCAGCATCGGCTGCTGGCCGAGATGGGCTTCGACGAGCCTTTCCCGCATCACCTCTGTCCCTCCTCAGAAGGCTTCGTTCACCTGGCCTTGAGTGGCATGGGCTATGGGATGATTCCCGAGCAGCAGGCGCGCCACCTGCTGGACAGCGGTGAACTGGTCGATATCGCGCCGGACCACGCGCTGGACATCCCGCTCTACTGGCATCACTGGCGCCATGGCGGCAGCACCCTCGAACAGCTCACTGATCACCTGCTGCGCCACTGCAGCGCCATGCTGCTGCCCATACCGGAGCAGCAACCGCCACGCCCGGGGACCCTGTGATCCTGTAAGCTTATGACCCTGTCCGCATCACGCCAGCCCCTCGCACTCAGCTCGTCTGCTGCTCACGCACCAGCTGAGCGAGAAAGCGATCACAGGCCGCCAGCTGGCGGATGTCGATGTACTCATTGGCCTGATGGGCCACGCTGATGGAGCCGGGCCCGCAGACCACCGTCGGCCAGCCTTCGCGCTGGAACTGGCCCGCTTCGGTGGCATAGGTCACCGCCTGACTGGCACGCGCCTCCCCCAGCAGACGCTGACAGAGATGGATCGCCGGATCACGTTCGCCCTGCCCCAGCGCCGGCACCGTCTCCACCGTGCGCTCACTGTGGATCGCCACCTCGGGCGCCCGCTCGCGATAGGGCACGAGCAGACGCTCCGCGTAGGCATCGATCTCCGCCAGCATCGCCTCGACATCCTCGCCCGGCAGATGGCGCAACTCCCAATCGAAGATGCACTGCCCTGCGGTGATGTTGACGGCCGTGCCGCCTTCGATGCGCCCGACATGCAGGCTGGCATGCGGCACCTCGAAACGCTCGTCGAGATGCCCACAATCGATGCGCGCCTGCATGCGGTCCTCGATGAAGGTGACCATGCGTGCCGCCAGATGAATCGCGCTGACCCCCAGATTGACCTGACTGGAATGCGACGGCTTGCCGGTCACCGTGGTGCGGATGACCGTGATGCCCTTGTGGGCATCGACGACGCTCATCAGGGTCGGCTCCCCCACCAGCACCGCCGCCGGGCGCGGCAGGCGATCACGCAGACGCGCGATCATGCGCGGCGCGCCGAGACAGCCGATTTCTTCATCATACGAGAAGGCGAAAATCACAGGCCTTTCAAGCTTGCCATCACGCGCTGCACTCACCAGCGCCGGCACCGCCGCCATGCAGCAGGCGATGAAGCCCTTCATGTCGGATGAGCCCCGCCCATACAGGCGGCCATCGGCCTCGCGCAGCGTGAAGGGATCACTGTCCCAGGCCTGCCCCTCCACCGGCACCACATCGGTATGCCCGGACAGCACCACACCGCCCTCCACGTCAGGGCCGATCACCGCGAGCAGATTGGCCTTGTCACCGCCATCATCATGAATGATCTCGGCGCTGACACCGGCCACTTCCAGAGCATCACGCAGGCAATGGATCAACGCCAGATTCGAGTCACGTGACACGGTCGCGAAATGGATCAGATGCGCCAGCCATTCACGGCTGTTCGGCCAATCGGAGAAGTCGGCGTGCTGAGGCATCAGGCTGGCGGTATCGACGGCGCTGGTGGCGGAAGCGTGCATGGGGGGCATTCCTGTTCGGGGACATCTGAGCGGAGAGCACCATGCGCAACGCGCTGGCCTCATGTGCTCACCGGTATAGCGCAGCGCACCTTTGACAACAAGCGCCAGGCACCGGGCCAGGAGTGCCGCGATCAGCCACAGGCCGCAAGCGCCTTGCGACGCGGGGGATAGAGCACCAGCGCGATCCCGAACAGGAAGATGCTGCACGAGAGCCACTGTGCCAGCGACAACTGCTCATCAAAGATGGCGTAACCACTGAGCAACGCGAACACCGAGACCAGCAAGGTCATGGGGGCCAGTTGACTCATCGGATACTTGAGCAGCATCCGGTTCCAGACCCAGTAACCAAAGAGGGTCGTCGGATAGGCCTGGAACAGCACCGAGACCCAGGCATCCATCCCCCACTGTTGATAGGTGGCACTCAGCCCCCCCCAGCCATTCATCGCGACGCTCAGCGCCATCAGCGGTAGCGGTGCAAACAGCATGCCCCAGAGGTTGAAGGCGAAAGGTGCGCGCGTGCCGGAGCTGCGCAGAATCACGCCAGCCAGGGGCCAGCAGATCGCCGCCAGCAGGATGAAGGCAAGTCCCGCCAGGGTCACGTTGCCGTTGGTGGTGAAGACGGAGACCACCAGCCCCACCAGCGAGACCAGAATGCCTGCCGCCATGCGCGGCGAGATGATCTCCCGGTAGAGCAGCACGCCGACCAGCACCGTGGTCAGCACATCGGTCTGCAACAGGACCGCCGCCATGCCAGAGGACAGTCCGAAGGTGATCGAGCATGAGGCCATGCCCCAGATACCGGTACCGAACACCAGCCCGTAGGCCATCAGGTAGCGCCACGGCACCTGCGGCTTGCGGATGAAGAAGATGAGCGGAAAGGTGGCGCACGCGAAGCGCGCCGCGGCGATCAGCAAGGGATCCATGTCGCTGACCCCCAGCTTGATCATCGAGAAGTTGAAGCCCCAGATTGCCATCACGCTGGTGATGAGCAATAGATCGCGTCCCTGCATGGCGTGTCTCCTGATCGAGGTTCCCTTGACGACGGGCAATGACCGCCGCTGTCCGTGACCGTGGAACATCACGGTGATGACGTGCGGCATACGAGGGCCAGTCTCGCTTGCCGTACCAAGGCCGTACAGATACAGTTTCTGGACATTCCACCAGTACAGTTCGCTCATGGCACGCTATCGACAGCTGGCAGAGAAGTGCATTCAGGATATTCAGGCCGGCAGACTCAGTACCGGGGATCGCATGCTGTCGCTGCGCCAGTTTGCCCGCCAGCACGGCATCAGCGTGTCGACGGCGGTCAGCTGTTATGCGGAGCTGGAATCGCAGGGCTGGCTGATGGCTCGCCCACAATCGGGGTTCTTCATCGCCGAGCCCTCACGTGTCATGCCCGCGCCCACCTGGCAGTCCTTCGAGAGCCGAGTCATCACACCCGCCACGCATCGCCATCGCACGCAGAGGTGGTGCGGGCCGCTGGGCACTGCGCATCTGGCGCTGGACAAGGCGACCCGGCAGGCACTGGATCGCAGCCTGCGCCGCGCCATGAAGCGGGCCGTGCATACCCTCACCCAGTATCCCGCCGCGCAAGGCGAACCCGCACTGTTGAGCGCCCTGGCGAGCCATTTCACCCAGGCCGGCTTTGCGCTGGGCAGTGAGGAGCTGGTCATCACTTACGGCTGCATGGATGCGGTCAGGACGGCGCTTGAGGTCTGCACGCAACCCGGCGACACGGTGGCAGTCAGCTCACCGTGCTACAACGGCCTGCTGGATCTGCTCTCGCAGCTGTCCCTCGACGTCATCGAGATTCCCTCGAGTGCACAAGGCATCGATCTCGATCAGTTCGAACAGCATCTCGCCAACGGTCAGCTGCAGGCCGGGCTGTTCTGCACCACTCACATGAATCCCCAGGGCATCACCCTCACTCCCGCGCAGAAACAGCGCCTGGCCAGGCTTGCCAATCACTACCGCGTGCCGGTGATCGAGGATGATGTCTATCTCGAGCTCACCCATCGCGAAGCGCCGCCACTGCCAACGGCCTGCCACGACGAAGGTGGCTTCATCATCTGGTGTGGTTCGGTCTCCAAGACCCTGTCACCGAGCTACCGACTGGGCTGGTGTCGGCCCGGTCGATTCCTTCCGCCATATCTCAAGCGCGCGCTGGGTGTGCCGACGCTGGTACAGTGCGCCGTCGCGGACTTCATCGATTCCGGCGCCTATGCCAGTCACCTCAAACGTGTCCGTCACCAGCTCAGCCAGCACAAGGCCCACTACCTCAACTATCTGAGTCAGCATCTGCCCGAGGGCAGTCGCGTGACGCAACCACAAGGTGGCCTGGTGCTGTGGATCGAGGTGCCCGGCCTCGATGCCAGGGCCCTCGGCAAGGCCGCCGAGCAGGCACAGCTTGATATCCGGATCGGCCCCTGGTTTACCGAATCTGCGCGCTATCGCAATTGTCTGCGTCTCAATATCGGCCTTGCACCGGATGAGCGGATCGAGCAGGAACTCGCCCGCCTGATGACGTTGATCGCGAATCACTGCAAACGCTGAAGGTTGTCGTGCTCACATGCGCCTGTCAGACAATGCAGACGACGCTGCCACGCCCCGGTCAACAGGTCGTGGCAGCGTCGTCTGTAGCGAAAGCCTCCTGTCACGAAGGGTCTCTCATGCCCGATATCAGGCAGCGCGCCCGTTGCGCACCATGGCATGGGGGTCGATGACGAATTTCTTGGCAGCCCCACCGTCGAAGTCCGCGTAGCCCTGCGGCGCTTCTTCCAGACTGATGACCTGCACGTTGACCGCATCGGCGATATTGACGCGCCCGAACAGGATCGCCTGCATCAGCGGGCGGTGATACTTCATCACCGGACACTGCCCCGTGTGCAACGAGTGAGACTTTGCCCAGCCCAGTCCGAAGCGCATGGAGAGCGCACCGACCTTGGCGGCCTCATCCTCGGCGCCCGGGTCTTCGGTGACATAGAGGCCGGGAATGCCGATCTGGCCGCCGGCACGCGTCAGCGCCATTGCCGAGTTGAGTACCGTCGCCGGCTGCTCACGCCCATGATCACACCCACAGCCATGCGCCTCGAAGCCGACGCAATCGACGAAGCAATCCACTTCGCGCTCGCCGAGAATCGCCTCGACCTTGTCCTCCATCGAGCCTTCCTGACGCAGGTCGATGGTCTCGCAGCCGAAGCTCTCGGCCTGCTGCAAACGCTCGGGAATCATGTCCCCGACGATGACGCAGGCCGCCCCCAGCAGCTGGGCAGACACCGCCGCCGCCAGCCCGACCGGCCCGGCACCCGCGATGTAGACCGTGGCGCCCGGCCCGACCCCTGCAGTCACGCAGCCATGGAAGCCTGTCGGGAAGATGTCGGAGAGCAGCGTCAGATCACGGATCTTCTCCATCGCCTGATCGGCATCCGGGAACTTGAGCAGGTTGAAGTCGGCATAGGGCACCATGACGTAATCCGTCTGCCCGCCAGTCCAGCCGCCCATGTCGACATAGCCGTAGGCCGCGCCGGGACGCGCCGGATTGACGTTCAGACAGATCCCCGTCTTGCCTTCCTTGCAGTTGCGGCAGCGCCCGCAGGCGATGTTGAACGGGACCGAGACGATGTCGCCGACCTTGATGAATTCCACGTCGCGACCAGCCTCGACGACCAGTCCGGTGATCTCGTGGCCCAGCACCAGGCCCTGGGGTGCCGTGGTCCGGCCACGCACCATGTGCTGATCGCTACCACAGATATTGGTCGAGACGACCTTGAGAATGACGCCGTGTTCACACTTGCGATTTCCCAGCGCCAGGGTCGGATAGTCCAGTGATTCGACACTCACCTTCCCCGCTCCCTGGTAGACGACTCCGCGATTGGCATTGGCTGACATGACGTGCTCCTGCTGGCATGGGATTTGGTGCATGGACGGCGTCAGACAGGCACGCTGACGACATCTCCCGTCACTTGCCGATACGCCGACCACCCGCCCCCTGTCGGTGGCGTCCGACCTGAAGGGCCCCTGCAGACTAGGCCACTTGCCACGGGTGAGCTGTCCAGATGAGGCATCGACATGCCCATGCGAGACATGCCACGACCAAAGTGGCAGTGCGCATGACCGAGGTCGTCGCGCCTGGCCGACAGGATGCGTCGATGCATCGCCACACTTGAAGCCAGTGACACTGCCCCCACGTCAATCAGCAGAGCACGATGGGCAACCCATTTCGCCATGGCAATCGCTCGCGCCAGCCCTCGCTCCGTGAGCGGCGTCTCGCTGCGAGCCATTGGCCTGATTCATTCCAAGGAGAGACCATGACCATGACATCCAACGCCCTGCGCACCGCCTGCATGACCGTCGCCATCGCCGGAACCGCCTTCATTGCGGGCTGTGGCAACACCAGCGTGATCGAGAAGCAGGACACGCGTTACGAGGTCAGCGCCGTCGATGAGGACCGTGACGATGCCATCGCTCAGGTCAAGGAACGCGCTCTGGAAGTCTGCGAGGAGCAGGATCGCGACAAGTACGACGTGCTTGATTCCCGTGTCTTCGGACCGCAGGACAGCATGTCCAAGGCAGCCGAAGGCAACGACCAGCTGGAAGGCGGCACCATCAATGAAGATACCGAGATGGCCGCCGCCACCCACGAAGGTGAAGGCTACAAGGTCGCCTGGACCATCCGCTGCCGCTGAGGCGCCTTCCCGTCAGCCAGCCCGAGCTGACAGCAAGGCCATGTGCATGAATGCAAGAGCGCATGAGCACAAGAGCGCATGAACGCAAGAAAGCCGCCCCTGAGGGCGGCTTTCTTGCGTTCATGCATCACGAACCCCCGGAGACGGACGGCCGTTCGGAACGCGCAACCTCGGGTTGCCGCCCACGACGGGATATTGCAGCGCCGCATTAGACGACTCTTGACTATGCTGAGACGAAAGCGCTCGCCAGTTCGGCGCCTGCCATCCCCCCAGGACAGCGCAGCACGCGGGAGCGGAGGCGAAGCTTTTGCGTATCAGACAGCCGTGACACCCGAGCATTGCCATGCGAGACGCTCGACTACCCAACGCCCGGGGCGGTCGATCACTGCCATTTGCCATGACGAATCCATCAGGACTCTACGCGCCCAGCGCCGTCAAGGAGGCTTTTCCATGAGTATCGAACAACGCCTGGCCCCCGTTGCACTACCCGAAAACCGTCAACGACAGATCGTCGAGCGCCTGCTCTCTGGCTCCGGGGTCAGTCTGAATGGCCCTGACCCCTGGGATATCTGCGTCCGCCATCCGGATCTGTTCCGGCGGGTGCTGAATCAGGGCAGTCTGGGGCTGGGTGAGGCTTACATGGAAGGCTGGTGGGATTGCGAACGGATCGACGAGATGATCCATCGCCTGCTCAAGCATGGGCTGGGGGAGCGAGCCCACACCTTTGGTGAGCGCATCGCCTACCGCCTCCAGGCGGGAGTCATCAATCTGCAGAGCCGTCGTCGTGCCGAGGTGGTGGGCAAGGTGCATTACGACTTCGGCAATGACCTCTTCACCCGCATGCTGGACCCGACCCTGTGCTACAGCTGCGGATACTGGAAAGGATTGCCGATCGCGCCGGAGAACCTGGAGCAGGCCCAGCAGGCCAAGCTGGATCTCGCCTGTCGCAAGCTCGGGCTGACACCCGGCATGCGCGTGCTGGACATCGGCTGTGGCTGGGGAAGCTTCGCCGCCTACGCCGCGCGCCACTATGGCGTGGAAGTCGTCGGCATCACCATTTCCGCCGAGCAGGCGGCGCTGGCGCGGGAACATTGCCATGGCCTGCCAGTGGAGATCCTGCTCAAGGATTACCGTGACGAGCAATTCCGTCACGAGGTCGGCACCTTCGATGCCATCGTGTCCATCGGCATGTTCGAGCACGTCGGCCACAAGAACTACGCGACCTACTTCACCCGTGTCGCGCAGCTGCTGCGCCCCGGCGGTCGCTTCGTGCTGCACACCATCGGCTCCAACCTGAGCGACATCTCCGCGGACCCCTGGGTCAATCGCTACATCTTCCCCAACGGCGTGCTGCCCAGTGCCAGTCAACTGATCCAGGCCAGCGAGCATCACCTGATCATGGAGGACTGGCAGAATTTCGGTGCCGACTACGACCCGACGCTGATGGCATGGCGTGCCAACCTCGATGCCAGATGGCATGAACTGGCCGACACCTACACGACGCGGGACAAGCGCATGTTCGAGTATTATCTGGGTGCCTGTGCCGGGGCCTTCCGCGCCCGCCAGCTTCAGCTCTGGCAGGTGGTCTTCACCCACGGCAATCCGGGGCGTTACGACGCACCACGCTGATCCGCTTGCGCCCTCCGTGCGCCTGGCACTCTCCAGCCGTGCCAGGCGTCCGGCAAGGCGACTCACCAGGGGACGACTTGCCCCTTGGTGACCCATGACTCATGACTCACGATGCGTCGCCGGTGACCGGGAGCGCGTCCCTCTGGCACCTGTCCGTGATGCCGGGGCATTGCCTGCCGACTCGGCCTGCGAGCGGGAGATGCTGTGCCTGGCATTGCGCTCCAGCGCCTGAAGCATGCCGGCCAGCTGATCCAGCGATTCATCCTCGAAGCCGACATATAGCTCCTCGCGGACTCGCGCGATGCGCTCACCCAATTGCACAAGGCATTCATGCCCCGCCTCGGTGAACCACAGGCAGCGAGCACGACGATCCGTGGCGTGGGGTTCGCGACGAATCAGCTGCTGACACTCGAGCTGATTGAGCGTGCGCGTCAACGACGGCATCTCGATTCCCAGCTCGCTGGCCAGCATCTGCTGGGTACAGCCCTCGCCAAGCTTCTCCAGATGCACCATCACCGTCCAGCGGGCTTCCGTCATCCCCAATGGCTCGACCGCGGTCGTGATCGAGGTACGCCACAGGCGGTGGACACGCCCGAGCAGGCCTCCCAGGGAGGGCTTGATGGTCTCGTGAAGGGGTTGAGCATCATCACAGGCTTTCATCGCCTGCAGCGCCACTTCGTCGTCAGTGCCTTGTTGCATGATGATTCTCCGTCTCCACGCCACGGGGCTCACCCCCTGGATGAGCCCCGCGATGCCAACGTCAATTTAGCTTGCTAATGAATGGCGGAATCATACGCTTTATTAGCGGGCAAATCAAAACACGAGTGACGGGACGCGCTCGGCAGCATCCTGCCACTCCCCTTTCCGATGGCGCGCTGGCCTGTTTGCATGTCTGAGCGCGTGCGTGAGCGCCCGCGTGATTCTCGCGCGGCTAGTCCGCCTCCGAGCCGATCCCGTGGCGCTTGAGCTTGTTGGCAATGGTGGTGTGCGAGACACCAAGACGCTTGGCCAGCAGTCGGCTGGAGGGGAACTCCGGATAAAGACGCGCCAGCACGCGCCGCTCCACCTCGTCGTGAATATCGCCGAGGCTGCCTGCCAGATCGATGCTGTCCAGACCTTCATCGCGCACCTCGCCAATCAGGCGCAGATGCTGCGCCTCGATCACCTCGCCCTCGCACAGCGAGACCGCCTGGAACAGCACGTTTTCCAGCTGGCGCACGTTGCCGGGCCAGTGATAGCCGCGCAGGCGTGCCATCGCCTCCGGTGAGAGAGTGCGAACACGCGCTCCGATCTGGCGCACGGCACGTTCGAGAAAGTGATGTGCCAGCTCCTCCAGTCCATCCAGGCATTCCCTGAGTGGCGGAATCTGCACGCACAGCACATTGAGACGATGGAAGAGGTCGTGGCGGAAGCGCCCTTCGCTGCTCAGCGCCGGCAGGTCCTGCTGGGTCGCGCAGATGACGCGCACATCCAGAAAGGTCTCTTCATCGCTGCCGACACGCCTGAAGCCACCATCCTGCAGAAAGCGCAGCAGCTTGACCTGCATGCGCGGGCTCATCTCGCCGACCTCATCGAGGAAGATGGTGCCACCACTGGTCAGCTCCAGCAGACCCAGCTTGCCTTCCGGCCGTGCCCCCTCGAAGGCGCCCGGGGCGTAACCGAACAGCTCCGTCTCGGCCATTGACTCCGGCAGGCCCGCACAATTGAGTGCCATGAACGGTGCCTGCCCGCGCGGACTGGCCAGATGGCAGGCGCGCGCCAGCAATTCCTTGCCGGTGCCGGTCTCGCCCTCGATCAACAGCGGGGCATCCAGCGGCGCCATGCGCCTGGCCTCCTTGACCACGGCGGACAGCTGACGGCTTGCCTGGAAGATGGCCTCGAACCCCCGCACCTCGGTACGCTGGATCTGATAGATACGCGAGCCCAGACGGTCCGCACGATGCAGGGTGACCACGGCCCCCGCCAGCGAGGCCACGTCCTCGTTCTCGGTATGCAGCGGCGCGATGTCGGCCAGGAAGGTTTCCTCTCCGACACGCAGGCGCAGGCCGTTGACGCGGGCATTGTTGCGCCGGATCAGCTCCGGCAGGTCGACATCTTGGATGTGACGCGTCAGTGCCAGCCCCGGCACCTCATCGATGCGGACGCCCAAGAGCTTGCCGGCCGCACGATTGGCCGCCACCACGCGTCCCTCCATGTCGATGGACATCACCGGATCAGACAGCGATGACAGCAGCGCATTGAGCTCCAGATGACGCCGTTCGGTGGGCATCAGGCTGACCCGGGTGACCTTGAAGACCCCGGGAATTTCCTCCAGTGCTGGCTTCAGGGTGGAGAGCTGCATGCGCAGCATGTTGGGAACATGCAGATAGATGGAGTTGTTGGCCTCCCCACCGACCTCACCACGCAACACGTTGAGGCCGTAATCGGCAAAGGGGGCCAGGATGTCGCGCAGAATCCCGATCCGGTTCTGACAGGTCAGTTTGAGGCGCATGGCATTCTCGGCATTGTCGTTGGCATATCGCCGCTGTCAGGGTGGCTCTGACGGCACGGCTCTGAGGGTCAGGCGCTTGAGGATCACAAGCGTGGAGGGGAAACGCTGATGACCCGAGGACATCATTCGGGCTACCGCAGGGCAATGCGGCACATCGATGACGTTAACGTAAGCGTTATCAAAAACCTCGTAAAGCATTCCTTACAATAGACAGTATTGCCGGCACGCAAAACTGCCCAAATGGCACTGATCGAGGCCATCAGCCGCACAGGTGTCAGGATTATGTGACAAGAGACGGGACATCGCACCGTTATCTGCCGTGCAAAAGCGGGCCGTGGCACTGGTCAAGGCTGTCCGACAAGGCCTAGCGTAGTCATCGACATGCAGGGACTGACATGTCCGCCATGATGACAACACGGCAGCCTGCCCACGCAGCGCCGCCATACCGTTCGGGAGGTTGCATGAACGCACCGCAGGGTCGTGACTGGCCACAGGCATCCCAGGTATCTGCGCCCGGCTCGCAGGCTCAGGCCAAGGGCACCCGCTACGTGGCGCATGAACCGGATAGCCAGGGCAGGATCCATTACAGCGATCAGGAGCACGCCACCTGGCAGACGCTGATGACGCGCCAGCTGGCGCTGGTCGAGGGACGCGTCTGCCGCGAGTACCTGCAAGGGCTTGAACATCTTGACCTGCCCCGGGATCGCATCCCCCAGCTGGATGAGATCGACCGGGTGCTCGAGGCGGCCACCGGCTGGCGAACCGCACGAGTACCAGCCTTGATCCCCTTCACCCGCTTCTTCGAACTGCTCGCCGAGCGGCGCTTCCCGGTTGCCACCTTCATTCGCCGTCCCGAAGAACTCGATTACCTGCAGGAACCGGACATCTTCCACGAGATCTTCGGTCACTGCCCGATGCTTACCCACCCCGCCTTCGCAGAATTCACCGCCACCTACGGTCGACTCGGTCTCGCTGCCAGCAAGGAAGAGCGCGTCTACCTGGCCCGCCTCTACTGGATGACGGTGGAATTCGGCATGCTGCGCGAGGTTCAACCCGATGGCAGTCGTGCGCTGCGCCTCTACGGCGGCGGCATCATTTCCTCGCCACGCGAGACCTGCTATGCACTGGGCGAGCTCGAAGACAGTCTCGAGCGCCCCGAGCACCTGCCCTTCGATGCCATCGAGGCACTGCGCACCCCGTATCGCATCGACATCCTGCAGCCGCTCTACTATGTCCTGGAGTCACTGGACGATCTGCATGAACTCGCCAGTCGCGACATCATGGCGCTGGTGCACGAGGCCATGGCGCTCGGTCTCAAGACGCCGCGCTTCGCACCACGCTGATCGCACCGGCGCCTTGCGCTTCTTTTCACCCGCCCCACCCTCTTTCCTCAAGCCGGAGATAGTGACATGACCGAACTCGCCAGACAGTCCTGTGAAGCCTGCAGTTTCGATGCCCCCAAGGTCAGCGACAGCGACATCGAGACGCTCAAGACCGCCATTCCCGAGTGGCAGTTGCTCAATCGCGATGGCATCATGCAATTGGAGCGATGCTTTAAGTTCCGCAACTTCAAGCAGGCACTGGCATTCACCAATCGCGTAGGCGAGATTGCCGAGGACGTCGGGCATCACCCGGCACTTCTCACCGAGTGGGGCAAGGTCACCGTGACCTGGTGGTCCCACGAGATGAAGGGTCTGCACAAGAACGATTTCATCATGGCCGCCAGAACCGACGAGGTAGCGAAATAAGATGTTCGAGCAGATTGCGCGTGTACCCGGGGATGCCATCCTCGGCCTGATCGAAGCCTTCAACAAGGACACCAACCCGCAGAAGGTCGACCTCGGCGTGGGCGTCTATCGCGATGCCAACGGCAATACGCCGGTCATGCGTGCGGTCAAGCAGGCCGAGGACCGCCTGGTCGAGAGCGAAGTCACCAAGACCTACATCGGCTCCCACGGTGACCCGCGCTTCGGCAAGGTCGTGCTGCCGATGGTGCTGGGCGCCGAGTCGCCGGTGCTGGCTGCCAACCGTGCCAGCGCCACCCAGGCGCCCGGCGGTACCGGTGCCCTGCGTCTGGCGGCAGACTTCATCGCCAGCAACCTCAAGGGCCGTGATATCTGGCTGTCCACTCCGACCTGGCCGAATCACCTGGGCATCTTCGATGCCGCAGGCGTGACGCGTCACAGCTACCCGTATGTCGACGAGAACAATCGCCTCGACTTCGACGGCATGCTGGCGACCCTCAAGACGATTCCGGAAGGCGATGTGGTGCTGCTGCACGCCTGCTGCCACAACCCGACCGGGTTCGACCTGAGCCGCGAGCAGTGGGACCAGGTGCTGGAAGTCGTCCAGTCACGCAAGCTGCTGCCGCTGATCGACTTCGCCTATCAGGGCTTCGGTGATGGCCTGGAAGAAGATGCCTACGGCGTGCGCCTGCTGGCCGAGAATATCGATGAGGCCATCATCACCAGCTCCTGCTCCAAGAACTTCGGCATCTACTGCGAACGTACCGGCTGCCTGATCCTGATCGCCAAGGACGAGGAGAGCATGCTGGACGTGCGCTCCCAGGCCGCGATCACCGCGCGTGAGAACTACTCCAATCCGCCGGCACATGGCGGTGCGGTAGTCATCGACATTCTCGAGGACGAGACGCTGCGCGCGGAGTGGAAGAGCGAGCTGACCGAGATGCGCGAGCGCATCAATGGCCTGCGTCGTGAGTTCGTCGAGGCGCTCAAGCCGTATGGCCTGGATGAGCAGTTCGCCTTCATCGCCGAACAGCGCGGCATGTTCTCCTACACCGGCCTGACACCGGAGCAGGTCGATCGCCTGCGTGACGAGTTCGGCATCTACATGGTGCGCTCCGGACGCGCCAACGTGGCCGGCTTCTCCAGCGAGAATCTGCCCTACGTCGCCAAGGCCATCGCGACCGTCGTCAAGGGCTGAGCCTGACCGAACGCTTCGTGAAAGATGAAAAACCCGCCGATTGGCGGGTTTTTCATTGCTGGGGCGAGACATTGTCAGGCGCCCTCAGTCGGCAGCCTTCGCTGTCACCGCGAACGTCATTCCTCGCGCTCAACAGGCAGCGTTGCAAGACTCGCTGCCACGGCCTCTTCCAGCAGGCTGACCAGCAAGGCCTGCACCTCATGCAGCGATTCATCGTCCTGCGCTGCCTGCCACTGCCACTTGAGCGCCAGATAGCGCTCGCTGCGCATCGAGAGCGGCATGCCGATCAGGTCGCCTCCGGCATCTTCGAGTACCTGATGCGCCGACAGGGCATCGATGATGGTGGCAGCACTGCCTGAGCGCGCCAGACGCCCGGCGCTGGCAGGCGTGGCCACCTCCACCAGACTCGCCGGCGTCACGCGCTCTCGCTTGAGAAGTCCACGGACCAGCCGCCCCTGACTGCTGGTTTCCGGCAGCTCCACGAACGGCCGCTCATTGAGGCGTTCCACCGTCAGCGGCTTGTCGAGCAGTGGCCAGCGCGAAGGCCACAGCAATATCAGTGGCAGCTTGAGCGCAGTAGTCTGGCCTGCAGCGTCGCGCTGCTCGTCGGCAGCCTCGACGGGAGGCTGTGCCGCCGTTGTCGTGTCGTCCAGAGAGGACAGCAGATCATCCTGGCGAGTGATACCGACCTCCGACAATGCGGCATCGTCTCCCAGCTCCGGCATGCCTGAGGAGACACCCTGCGCCGCAGGGATGCCGGCGCCCTCCTCGGTGCCCTCCACCAGCACGGTCTCCTCACGGGCCCGGGCGCGCAGACTCTGCTTGAGTTCGCGTGCGCGTGCGGCCGCTGTCCTGGCACGCTTGCCGCCCTGAGGCTCCTCCGGCGCTTCCAGCGTGACGGCCATGTGTATCCGCCCCTCGGCCAGCGCCGCGGCATGCGTCGAGGCTTCCATCACCTCAAGGCTCGGCAGCCAATCACTCAACGACTCGCTGGCCGCGATGCGCTCAAGCCATCCGGTGCTGAAGGCTTCCAGAGACGGCGTCACTGCCAGTACCAGGCGCGGGCGCTTGCCACTGCCCGGCCCGAAGGCCAGTCGCCTGAGTTCGGACTGCGCGGTGAACATCCGGGCCAGTGACGGGGTCAGGCGTTCGGCTTCCGGCGTGGGCACCAGGCGGCCACCTTCACGCAGGAACAACGAATAGCCCAGCGTCTGCTCAAGCTGTGCCAAGCCCCGCGAGACCACCGGCACGCTGATGCCCAGCTGCGCCGCGCCACCCTTCATCGATCCGCACTCGATCACCGCCCACAGCATTTCCAGCTGACGCAGCCGTATGCCGGGTTCACGTGTGCCTGTGTCTGACTGCGCCATGGTGTTGCTCCTTGAAGGGGTTCGTCCGCGATGCTCCGAGAGCCAGCAGTGGGCGCCGGCTCATTTAGCCTTACGCTAATCATGCTGGCGCCAAATGTCACGCTTCACCAGCCTTCAAGACGTCATGCCCCTGAAACGACACTCCCCCCGCTGATGAATCAGCGAGGGGAGTGAGGGACAAGGCATCGATGCGCCAGTCATTCGTTCAGACCGGCCACTCGTTCAGGCCGGTCATTCCTTCAGACCGGCAATGGACGAGCCATCACGAGAGTGCCAGAACGCCTTCTGCTTCAAACAGCACGCCCTTGGGCAGCTCCTTGACGCCGACGGCAGCACGCGCCGGATACGGCTGGCTGAAGTACTGCTCCATCAAGGTGTTGACCACGCCGAAATTGCTGAGATCGGTCAGGAACAGGTTGACCTTGACCAGCTGATCCAGGCTACCGCCTGCCGCTTCACACACCGCCTTGAGATTGCGGAACACCTGATCGGCCTGAGCCTCGAATCCGCCCTCCACCACGTCCATGGTGGCCGGGTCCAGCGGGATCTGGCCGGACAGGAACACCAGGTTGCCGGTACGCACCGCCTGGGAATAGGGACCGATAGCGGCAGGTGCGGCGTCAGTGGAGATGATCTGCTTGGTCATGCGGGCTTCCTTGTATCGAGTGATGAAAGAGAGGTCATGAAGCGTATGGGGAGACGCGTCACCTGACAGCGTGCTCAGCGACTCCCTGATGACACGAGACGAGAAACGGGAGCGATCCGGGCCCGCCGACACCGGCAGGCCCTGACGACGGCACATGGCATTCAGGCAGCGTAACGACCGAGGTTCAGCCCGTTCGGGTCGATGCCGGGCGTACGCCCGCCGACCAGGTCCGCCAGCAGGCTGGCGCTGCCACAGCTCATCGTCCAGCCGAGCGTGCCGTGTCCGGTGTTCAGCCACAGGTTGTCATACTTGGTGCCACCGATGATCGGCGTGGAATCCGGGGTCATCGGACGCAGGCCGGCCCAGAATTCCGCCTTGGCGTAGTCGCCCGCTTCCGGGAAGACATCACGCACCACCATGTTGATGGTCGCACGGCGCTTCTCGAGCAGGGACAGGTCGAAGGACGCAAGCTCCGCCGTACCGCCCACGCGGATGCGATCATCGAAGCGCGTCAGCGCGACCTTGAAGGTCTCGTCCATCACCGTGGACTGCGGCGCGGCATCGGCATTGATGATCGGCACGGTCAGGCTGTAGCCCTTGACCGGGTAGATCGGCAGATCCAGATCCAGATCACGTGCCAGGAAGGGCGAGTAGCTGCCCAGGCACATCACATAACTGTCGGCGCTCATCTCGCCGCGGTCGGTGATCACCTTCTCGATCCGGCTACCAGTACGCTGGATGCGCTGGATCGTGGTATTGAAGACGAACGTGACGCCCAGGGTGTCACGGCAGTAATCCGCCAGCCGGTTGGTGAACAGATGGCAATCACCGGTCTGATCGTCCGGCAGGTGCAACCCGGCGATGAACTTGCCCGGCACGCGCGCCAGGGCCGGCTCGACGGCGGCGCAGGCCTCGGCATCCAGCAGCTGGTGACGCACGCCACATCCGGCCAGTACCTTCATGTCCTTCTGTACGGCCTCGACCTGGGCCTCGTTGCGGAACAGCTGCAGCAGGCCCTTCTGACGGTCCTCGTAGCGCAGCCCTGTCTCTTCGCGCAGCGAATTGATGCACAGACGACTGTATTCCGCGACGCGAACCATGCGCTCCTTGTTCACGGCATAACGGTCCGCATTGCAGTTGGCGAACATCTTGACCATGAACTTGGCCATCTGGGGGTCCATGCGCGGCTGGATCTTGAGAGGCGCGTGCTCCTGGAACATCCACTTGACGGCTTTCTGCGGAATGCCCGGTGCCGCCCAGGGAGAGGAAAAACCGAAGGACACCTGGCCGGCATTGCCGTAGCTGGTTTCCATCGCCGGGCTGGCCTGACGATCCACGACCGTGACTTCATGGCCCTGACGCGCCAGATAGTAGGCACTGGTCACGCCGACGACACCGCTTCCGAGCACAAGAATCTTCATGTTGTTCTACTCCGTGACTGCAACCGCGCTCGGCGGTGGAAGAAAGGGGGTTCCGTGCGCCGCGCACGAAACGTATCGCTTGATCCAGCCCCGAGCAGCAGCGCCGCCTTCAGTGGCTTGACCTCAATTACCCCAGTATAAGAGCGAAATCCGTCACGAATATTCTGTTATTTGCCTCCAATACAGATGATTGATAGCTAATTTTGCCAACCTGCCAGCAATTACGCACAAAAAAGCGGCCATTTTTAGAATGGCCGCTTTTGCACTACGTCAAGGACTCGTCCTGGCAGTCTCACCCTCTCGAACACACCCTCATCGGCATCACGCGGTGGCGCTCTCGACAGGCCCTCGGGAGAGCTTGCCCAGCCCGCCGATCGCCTGACGATAGAGACGCCAGGCCACGATACCGGCCAGCAGATTGCCGATGGCCGCCCCGATCGCGACGCCGCGCAGACCATCGAGCTCAGCGCCCAGCCAGACGGCTGGCAGGAAGCACACGAAGAGACGCAGGAAGGACAGCAGCGTGGCCCGTAGCGGCCAACCCAGCGCATTGGCGGCCGAAACCACCAGCATGCAGATTCCCAGGAAGGCATAGCTTGGCAGCATCCAGGGGATCAGCAGGACCAGCGCCGCGCCGACCTCCTCATTGCCGACCAGCAAGCGGGACAAGGGGACGGCGAGGAGCGCTATCACCACGCCCAGCACCAGCTGCCAGATGATCACGATCCTGGCGACCAGATTCATCAGTCGGCGCACTTCCTGCCAGCGACCTGCGCCGTAGCACCGTCCCAACCAGGGGGGCAATGACATGGTGAGTGCCAGCACCACGATCAAGGAAAAGGTCTCGAGCCGGCAGGCGATCCCCCAGGCGGCCACCTGGGTCTGACCCAGCGTCGCCACGATGGCCGTGACCAGCATGGCGGACACGGCCGGCATCATCTGAGAAAGGATGGCCGGTGCCGCGATCCCCGTCAGCTGACGCCAGGAGTCCCGCCATTCCTGAACCAACCCCTGCACCGCGATCCACTCTTCCTGCAACAGCTTGAAGGTCGTCACCATCAGGCCGATCACGAAGGCGATCAGCGTCGCCCAGGCAGCCCCCGCCAATCCGAACCCCGGCACGGGGCCGAGACCGAAGATCAGCAGAGGGTCCAGTGCCAGATTGAGCAGACTGGTCACCAGCATCATCACGCCGGGCAGCCGCGTGTTGCCGTGGGCACGAAACAGGCTGTAGAGCACATAGGCCATGGCGCCCACCCAGCTGGCCACCAGCCAGGGGCCCCAGTACTGCTCGATCAGCGAGAGCTCCTGGTCATTGGCGCCCAGCAGATGGAAGGCCGGCGCACGTATCAGCCATAGTCCTACCATCAACAGTGCCAGCAATCCGCCGGAGACCAGCACCACCACACTGCCGAGCCGCCGGGCACGAGCATCCTCCCCTGCCCCCAGCGTGCGTGACACGATGGCGGCAATGGCGATGCCCATGCCGACCTGGACCCCGATGATCAGGAAGGTCAGCGGGAAGGTGAAGGACTGAGCCGCCAGTGGCGCCGTTCCCAGGCGCGACACGAAGGCGGCATCCACCAGATTGAAGCCCAGCAATCCCATGATGCCGATGGTCATCGGCAGTGTGGAACGCCAGAGACGGGACATCAGCTCGCCGGTACTCGGACAGGATGAAGGCGAGGATGTCGAAGAAGTACGAGTTGAAGACATGCAATCACTCCCAGGATGCCAGGCATCGCTGGTCTGAAGAAGAGAACGAGGGCGCTTGAGCTACGCGACGACAGCGCTTGAACGTTGATTCTAGGGATTCCTCCGTCAGGCAGATACCGCCAGCCAGACATGTCTTTGATGCAGTAACGGCAACACGAAGGCGAGAAAATCCGTTGATGCGTAGTATTAGCGGAAACATTGGGCGTGCTAAGCTTCGCCTGTTGACGATGCTGACCCGCTGGGCGACCGGTCTGTCCCTACCGATTGTCCTGCCATCTGCGGGCGGCGTCCCTGTCTGCTGAAGCGCGCCGCAACCCTGAAGAGCAGGACGGCTGCGTGAGCCTTTTCCTGTTGCATCACGAGAGGTCATACCGTGGATAAAGCATCCCGCTTGTTGCTGTTTCTGGATGTCGTGGAAGCACAGAGCTTCTCCAAGGCAGCCGATCATCGTCAGGTCAACCGCTCGGTGGTTTCCAAGCAGATCAGTCGTCTGGAAGAAGAGTTGCAGATTCGTCTCTTCAACCGCTCGACCCGCTCGCTGGCCCTGACCGATGCCGGCCGCGAGATCCATCAGCATGCCTTGCGGCTGCGCGAAGTGCTGGAAGACACCGATGATGTCGCGGGCGCCTACCAGGACGGGCCACGAGGGGTGCTCAAGATCACCAGCCCCAGCCACTTCGGTCGCACCTACGTGGCTCAGGCGGTGCGCCTCTACATGGAGCGCTATCCGGATACCCAGGTGGAAGTCCGTCTGGAAGACCACCTGACCGACCTGATCGGTGGCGGCTATGATCTCGCCATCCGCATGTCGGAACTGGAAGACTCCAACTTGATCGCGCGCCCCCTGGCCGCGCATCGCCATCTGATCTGCGCATCGCCTGCCTTCATCGAACGCCACGGCATGCCGAAGACCCCCGCGGACCTCTCGGGGCTGCCGGCGGCCGTCTATTCACGGGATGGCTTCATTCTCGACCGCCTGCGGGTGTGCAGTGAAAGTGGCGTCGAGGAAAAGGTGGCGCTGGATTCTCGCCTCAAGGTCAATGATGCCGACGTGCTGATCGGAGCCATCAAGTCCGGTGCCTGCTATGGCATGATCTCCGCCATCAACATCAAGGATGAGGTACTGAATGGCGAGCTGGTCCCGTTGCTTACCGACGTGCCGATGAAGCCGCTGCCATCCATCCATCTGGTCTACCCGCATCGCCAGTATCTCCCCCAGAAGACGCGTCGCTTCAGTGATTGCCTGCAGGAAGTCGTCGGGACTCCGCCGGTGTGGGAGCAGCGCATTCCGGGCTTCGAGAACATGTACGGCTACGGCAAGACCTGCAGCTGAGCGCGTCACTTGCCTGTCTGGCGCCCGCTTCTGCTGCATGAAGCACCGAAGGTAAAACGAAAACGCCCGTCATGTGACTGCATGACGGGCGTTTTCGTTTCCTGTGCCAGACAGGGCTTGCACCCGTCAGCTCAGGCGGCCCCGGGACAGGGGCGAATGCAGGGCTTGTTGCCAAGCCACTGCTTGAGCTCCGGCAGGCGCTTGGGCCGCGCGTAACGGAAGCCCTGCACCAGATGGCAACCCATCTCCACCAGCAGGCGTTCCTGCTCCACCGTCTCGACGCCCTCGGCCAGCACTTCCATGCCGAGGCTATCGGCCAACGAGATGGCATGCGAGACGATGGCGCGGTCACGCGCATCATGATCCAGGCTGCGGACGAACTGCTGGTCCACCTTGAGGCGACAGGCGCGTAGATCCCGGACATAGAGCAGCGAGGCAAAGCCGGTCCCGAAGTCATCGATGGCAAGCCTGACACCTCGGTCGATCAGACCGGTCAAGCGCTCGACGACGCGATCCAGATCCGGCACCCGTGAGGACTCGGTGATTTCCAGCTCCAGCCGCTCGGGGGCGAAGTCGTGCAAGGCGAGCGCCTGTGAGACTCGCTCGGGAAAGCCGGGGTCACGAAATTCCTGGGCCGAGACGTTGATCGCCACCGACAGCGGCTTGCCGTCCGGGGTCACCAGATCCCGCGTCGCCTTGAGAGCAGCATCCATGACACGAGCCCCGACGGTACCGATCAAGCCGTACTGCTCCGCCAGCGGAATGAAGCGCCCAGGCCCGATGGTCCCGAGCTCCGGATGGTCCCAGCGCACCAGCACCTCCACGCCGACCGCCTGACCACTGACCAGATCGAACTGGGGCTGGAAGGCAAGATCGAGTTCTTCGAGATGCTCGCGCAGGTCACTGGTCAGTCGGTAATCGTTGAGGTGACGCATGTGGGCACCGGGCGAGAAGACATGCCAGGCCCCGCAGACATCGATATCGTCCTGCTCGCCATGCAGCATGGCCAGTTCAGCCAGGTGCAGCAGCCGATGCGCGCGACGCGCGTGCTGAGGCGCCAGGCTGATGCCCACCCGCGCGGTGACGGGCAAGGACTTGCCATCCAGGCGCATCAGCGTGACCAGCTGCTCGCACAGCTCGCTGGCCCGCGCGATCAGGGCGACTTCATCGCCGGTGAAGAACAGCGCGAAGGCATTGCCCAGCGGACGACAGACCAGTGCATCGCGGTATTGCAACGACATCGCTTCCGCCACGCGCTCCAGCAGCGGGTCGATACGCTCCGCGCCATGCGCCGAGTTGATGATCTCCAGATGGGTCAGCGAGAGATAGATGATGCCGCCATCGACCGCCTCACCGGACAGCAGCTCGTCCACCTGGGCATTGAAGCGATCACGCGACAGCAGGTTGATCGGCTGCAGTCGACGCAGCGCGATCAGCACCTTGTCGTCCAGTCCGGCAGCGCGCGCTTCGGCCAGACCCGAGAACGGCGCCTTGAGGCGCACGCGGCGCTCACTGACCGGTTCAAGCCGCGGACGCGCCTCACCGAACAGCTCCTTCCAGCCACAGGTATAGGCGACGAGTCGTTCTTCATCGAACACCGCCATTCGCCAGGGAAGATTGGCCTGCTGCACCAGCAGCCAGTGGCCCAGCTCCCCGTCGATCCCCATCATCCACATCCCCGGCTGGCCGCTGAGCCCACAGGGCTCCGGCAGATGCGACAGGGTTCTCGGCAGTTCAGGCTGGTGCTCTGCCTGACGGGCACGGGGTGAGCTCCAGGCGAGCTGGCCGAAGCGGTCGAAGATCCACAGCGGCTCTTCGATGGAGGACAACAACTTGATCAGAATATCGAGAGGCACGCTCACCCCACTGCAGTCACAATGAATAAGGGTCTTGCTATCCCGCCCGCTGACGGTGCAACCGTTACCGCCATCGAGCTCACCTCCGGTCCTTCACATGCCATGTCTCACTTCAACGGCATGTCCTGCACTTTCACCATTACTGCAATCTTTCGCTAATACACTGAGTCTATGTCACGGCATGGGGCAGGTACCAAGGCTATTTTCTCGCCCCATCAACGCTTGCGATGCCTCGACGCTTTTCCTGAGCCAATGCGGCATGCGACTCCCGGCCATCCAGGATGTCCTGATGGCCTCAAAGTGTCCTGGTGGGCATCAAAGTGTCCTGGTGGCCTCAAAGCGTCCTGGTGGGCATCAAAGTGTCCTGGTGGCCTCAAAGCGTCCTGGTGGCATCAACACCGCGGGAAGAGTAGGATAGGCGCCCGTTTCGCCCGGACCGGATCCCGGGCGCCGAATCCATCGGTCAAAGAAATTCTCCGTCATGACTCTCAACGTCCCGAATTCCGCTGTATCCGCTCCTGCCTCCTCTGCAGAGCGCCCCCGCGCCGTCGTCATCTACTCCGGTGGCATGGACTCCTACACCGTCCTGCACCAGGCGCTGAAGGAAGGCTTCGAGGTACACGCCCTCTCCTTCCATTACGGCCAGCGCCACTCGCGTGAGCTCGACGTCGCACGCCAGGTCTGCGAGTCACTGGGCGTCGCCCACGAAGTCGTCGACATTCGCGCCATCCATGGACTGATCGACAACTCCGCGCTGACCAACAGTGACCAGGCGATGCCCAAGGCCGACTACGACGAGGACTCCATGACCTCGACCGTGGTGCCCAATCGCAACATGATCCTGCTGTCCCTGGCGATCGCCAAGGCCGTCAATATCGAGGCTGGCGTGTGCTTCTATGGTGCCCACGGCGGAGATCACGTGCTCTACCCGGATTGCCGTCCGGAATTCGTCGAGAAGATGAATGCCGTCGCCGCGATCGCCAACTTCTCGCCGGTGGAGATTCGCGCGCCCTTCCTGCACGCCAGCAAGGACGAGATTCTGGCCGCCGGCATCGCCATGCAGCTCGATTACGCCCAGACCTGGACCTGCTATGAAGGCCGTGAACTGGCCTGTGGGGAATGCGGCAGCTGCCGTGAGCGCCTCGCTGCCTTTGCCGCCCATGGGCTGAGCGATCCGCTCGGGTATGACTCAACCGATTCGGCCAAGGGCGCAGGCACTCTCTGATGTATACGGTAAAGGAAGCGTTCTACACCCTGCAGGGCGAAGGTGCTCGCGCAGGGCGCGCCAGCGTGTTCTGCCGCTTTGCGGGCTGCAATCTGTGGAGTGGTCGTGAGCAGGACCGCGACACCTCGGTCTGTCGCTTCTGCGACACCGATTTCGTCGGCACCAATGGCCAGAATGGCGGTAAGTTCCGCACGGCAAGCGAGCTGGCGGACTTCCTGGCCAGCCTGTGGCCGGAACACACCGGCATCGCCACGCCCTATGTGGTCTTCACCGGCGGTGAGCCACTGTTGCAGCTCGACCGCGAACTGGTGGACGCGATGCACGCCCGCGGCTTCGAGATCGCGGTGGAGACCAACGGCACCGTCGCGCCGCCCGCCGGCATCGACTGGCTATGCGTCAGCCCCAAGGGTGCCAGCGAGCTGGTCCTCACCGGCGGCGATGAGCTCAAGCTCGTCTACCCGCAGCCGGAGGCGCTGCCGGAGCGCTTCGTCAGTCTGGACTTCGCGCACTTCTATCTGCAGCCACTGGATACCGCCGCCCTGGATGCCCTGCCCGCGCCAGCCGTCGCTCGCGAGCATTATCGCGAGGTACTGGCGACGGATACGCCGATGAACCAGTGCGTCAGTTACTGCATGGCCAATCCCCAGTGGCAGCTATCGCTGCAGACTCACAAGATCAGTGGTATCGATTGATGACGGCAATGACTTCCAAGACCCTGTTCGTCAGGGCCCTCACCGCGGTGGATGCCTCGGTGTGGAGCAATACCCGCGGCCTGCATGGCATCAGTCAGCATCTGGACCTGGAGCTGGACGGCGCCGTCGGCCATGACGGCATGCTGTTCGACTTCGGCGACGTCAAGCCGTGGGCCAAGCGCATGATCGACCAGGACGCCGATCACACCTTGATCGTGCCCAGTCAGGCCGAAGGCGTGAGCGTCACGGACTGCCCGGAAGGACTGTGTCTGCGCTTCACCCAGCCCTATGCCATGGAAGTGCGCGGTCCGCGTCAGGCCTTCTGCCTGCTGCCGGTGGCCGAGGTCACCACCGTGGTGCTGGCCAACCACTTCGAGAAGCTGCTGACGCGCCGCCTACCGCCGCGCGTCGAGGCGCTGCGCGTACGTCTGCGCGATGAGTGCATCGAGGGTGCCGCCTACACCTACAGTCATGGCCTGCGTCATCACAGCGGCAACTGTCAGCGTATCGCACATGGTCACCGCTCTCCGCTGGTCATCGAACGCAATGGCGTGCGTGACACGGCACTGGAAGCCGAGTGGGCCGAGAAGCTCAATGACCGCTACCTGGCCGAAGAAGGCGATCTGATCGACCGTCCCGGCCGTGAGCTGGTGTTCAGCTATGAGGCACCGCAGGGCAGATTCCGCATTCGCCTGCCGCGCAAGCAAGTCTGGTTGCTGCCGACACCGACCACCATCGAGTGGATCGCCGACTGGCTGGCGCGCCAGATCGCTCTCGACAGCGGCGACAGCATTCGCGTCGAAGCCTATGAAGGGATCAACAAGGGCGCCATCGCGCGGCACACGCCAGAGACCGCCCGCCAGCCGCTGGTGCTGCCTGAGCATGAGGAAATGCCCGCCACATCATGACGCAGACCGCCCACCACCTCGCGGCCACTCCCGCATCCGGCTGCCGCGCCGGCTGCGGGGGGTGCTGCATCGCGCCTTCCATCTCGAGCCCGATTCCCGGCATGCCCAATGGCAAGCCGGCAGGCGTGCGCTGCGTGCAGTTGGATGACGAGAATCTGTGCAAGCTGTTCGGTACGCCACAACGACCGGCCGTGTGTGGCAACTTCGACTTCGATATCGAGCTGTGTGGCAATTCAAGCGAAGAGGCCCTGCGCCTGATCGGCGAGTGGGAGCGCCTGACGTGAGAGACGCCCCCTGAGGGATAGATCTCAGCTCACTCGCCGAAGAAATTGAAGGGCCTGGCGGTACCCTCGCTGCGACAGGCCAGCAAGGCGGCATTCAGCTGACGGGAATCCGCCAGCGGCAACGCAGTCGCCATCCCCTCCTGCCCCTGCTGCTCCAGCGGCGCGATCAACTCGAGTCGTGAGTCCTCGCGCCAGCTGGAAGGCGCAAGCTCGGCACGTCCCTTGGCACGGTTATAGCTGCGCCAGCCTTCCGTCGTGTGAAAGATGCCCTTCACCCGCCAGTCGCGCGGCAGTCCATCCAGCCACCGGGTCAGCTGATCAAGATCGAACACCTCGCCCGCCACGATTCGCCATCCCAGACTGGCATGCTCAAGCCCTTCGGCCTGCTCGATCACCGGTGCGCCGGGCAATGGCATCACGCCTGAAGCTGACAACTTTTCACTGGTGGAAGTCTCCTGCGCCAGACGCGCCCTATCCCGCGCAGCGCGATGGGCAGCCGGCATGCTGATCTCGGGCTGGTTCTCACGATCTTCGCTGACGTGATGATCTTCGCTGGCGCGCAAGCCGCCCTGGCGGTGGGATTCACGCCCTGCTGGCAGCAGCCAATCGATCAGCGCGACCTCCTGGCCATCCATGCGTGCCTGGGCCGGCTGGCTTTCGCCGTCGGCTCTGCCCAGCTCACCCACCCAGCGCTTGCGCGGCCACATCCCTTCCAGAAACTCATGCGCGGCCGCCAGCTGCTCATCAGTCGCCAGATCCCGCTTGCTGAGCACCACGCCCCCCGCCAGCGTCAGCTGGTCCTGGAAAGTGCCATGCTCACGCGTACGGGTATCGTCCAGTGCACGCGGGTCCAGCAGGGTGATGACTTCCTCGAGCTCAAGCGCGGAGGCCAGCCCTTCACTGCGCAGCACATCGATCAACCCTGCGGGATGTCCCAGCCCCGAGGGCTCGATGATCAGACGATCAGGACGGGTCTGATGGATCAGGCTGACCAGCCCCGCCTGCAGCACGAAGGCCAGCTGACAGCACAGGCACCCACCGGGCAGCCCCTTGACGCTGACATCCTCGCGTCCGGCAAACAGCGCCTGATCGATCCCCACCTGCCCGAATTCATTGACCAGGATCGCCCAATGCTCATCCGCCGGCTTGGCCGCGACCAGTGCCTGGATGAAGCTGCTCTTGCCGGTTCCCAGAAAGCCGGTGATCAGATGCACCGGTATCCGCGTGTGACGTGCTAAATCCGTCGAGGCGTCGCCGGTATCGGCGCCGCGTGAAGCCAGAGACATGCTGAATTCTCCGCAGGATGAAGGGCGTGCAAAAGGTTATAGAGTAACAAAATAAGCCCGGCGACGACGTCTCGTGAAGCGAATCCTGCCTTGCGACATGACGCAATCCGGCAATCGGCAAGCCGCCGCCAAGGGGACATACGCAAAACCCCTCGCCACCAGAGGTGACGAGGGGTTTCAGGCTTGCCTTGCGCCCTGACTGACGTGCGTGATCAGGCAGCGCGGGTCAGGATACGACGCGCCACGTCCGGCGTGATGTCACCGTGCTCGCCGATGGCAGTGAAGCCATGACGTGCCAGGTTGTCGACCAGCTGGTCGATGCTGTCGGCACCGATGCCGGCTTCGCTCAACGATACCGGCGCGCCCATGCGGGTGAAGAATTCACGCGTCTTGTCGATGGCAGCGCGGGCGACGCTTTCGTCATCACCGTCCAGCCCCCAGACACGACGACCATACTGCGCCAGCTTGGCACGCTTGGCCTCGAACATTTCTTCCCACAGTGCCGGCATCACGATGGTCAGGGTGCGGCCATGATCGACACCGTGCAGTGCGGTGATCTCGTGACCGATCATGTGTGTGGCCCAGTCCTGCGGCACACCACGCCCGATCAGCCCGTTGAGGCCCAGGTTGGCGGCCCACATGATGTTGGCGCGCACGGCCAGGTCATCCGGCTGGCTCAGTACCTTGGGGCCTTCCTCGATCAAGGTCAGCAACAGACCCTCGGAGAAGCGATCCTGGACCGGCGCGTTGACCGGGTAGGTCAAATACTGCTCGCTGACGTGCACGAAGGCATCGACGACACCGTTGACGCTCTGGCGCTCCGGCAGGGTCAGGGTGGTGGCCGGGTCCAGCACCGCGAAGCGCGGGTAGGCCAGTTCGCTGAACATCGGCAGCTTGTCGTGGGTCTCGTAATTGGTGACCACGGCATTGCCGTTGGACTCGGAGCCAGTGGCCGGCAGGGTCAGCACCACTCCCAGCGGCAATGCCGTCTCGGGATGCTTGCCTTCGGCGAGAATCTCCCACGGATCACCGGCGTGACAGGCGGCCAGCGCGAGGAACTTGCTGCCATCGGCGACGCTGCCTCCCCCGACTGCCAGCAGATAATCGACCTTCTCGCGCTTGATGACCTCCAGCGCTTCCAGCAGGGTGTGATAGCTCGGATTCGGCTCGATGCCGCCGAAGCTCCACCACTGATGGCCCTCCAGTGCCGCTTCCACCTGATCCATCACGCCGTTCTTCTTGATGGAGCCCCCCCCATAGGTGACCAGCACGCGGGCATCGGCGGGAATCTCGTCACGCACCTTGGCGATCTGGCCGGCACCGAAGTGCACGCGGGTCGGGTTCTGATAGGTAAAGTCCTGCATGATGCTCTCCTCGCAGAGTCAGGGGCGGCACGGCGGCAATGCAGAACGCCGCCATGATCAGGCGCCACCTGACACAGGGTGTCGCGTGAGGGCCTGGTGACGCGAAAACGAAATGAAGACGTCACCACCCCACGAATGTTGCGCACATTCTAGAGCAGCATCTACGACGAAAGTAGAGCACAGTGCGCACGTCTTTGGTTCGTGTGAATCACCAATCGCGTCGCGACGTGACAGCTTCTCACAAACGCGAAAGGCTCGCCGTGGCGAGCCTTTCGTGAATGCCTGAGCACCGCGCGTACGCGAGGCGTCAGGTGTTCGGGGCTTCAGTGCTGCCGTCTCAGGTTACAGACGTACCAGCATCTTGCCCTTGTTGGCGCCTGTGAACAGCTTGAGGAAGGCGTCCGGCGTCTGTTCCAGTCCCTCTTCCACCGTCTCTTCGTAGTCGATATCGCCCTTGGCGACCTGCGGCCCTACCTCTTCGAGGAAGCGGCTGTAGTTGTCCCAGTGGTCAAAGACGATGAAGCCCTGCATGCGCGCCCGGCGAATCAGGATCATCGAGATATTGGAGGGGCCCGCCGCCACCTCGGTATCGTTGTAGCTGGAGATCATGCCGCAGACGGCGATGCGTGCACCGACGTTCAGGTTGTTGAGCGCCGCCACCAGGCAGTCACCACCGACGTTCTCGTAGTAGACATCGAAACCGTCCGGGCAGGCCTCCTTGAGCGCTTTCGTCAGCTGCTCTGCGTCCTTGCCCTTGTAGCTGACCGCCTTGACGCCGCGCGCCTTCAGCCAATCCAGTTTCTCCTGGCTGCCGGCGATGCCGACGACAGTCCCGCCCTTGGCTTTGGCCAGCTGCACGGCGAGCGAGCCGACCGCACCGGAGGCCGCGCTGACCAGCACGTTGTCGCCCTCTTTCATCTCGGCGATGATGTTCAGACCGGTCCAGGCTGTCATGCCCGGCATGCCCAGCACGCCCAGGTAGGCCTGCTCCGGCACGTCGATGCTCGGCAGCGGCTCGACCTGGTCGCCAGACAGCTGCGCGATATCACGCCAGCCGCCCATGTGACGCACCTTGTCCCCGGTCTTGAAGCGAGAGTCGCGTGACTCGATCACCTCACCGACTGCCGCACCCTGCAGCGGCTCATTGAGCTCGAAGGGGTCAATATAGGTCTTGGCGCCACTCATGCGGCCACGCATGTAGGGATCGACGGACAACCAGCGATTGCGAATGCGCACTTCTCCTTCGCCAAGCTCGCTCAGCGCCTCTTCACGCAAGGTGAACAGGTCGCGTTCCGGAGTGCCTTTCGGATAGTCGGTGATCGTGTAATAGCGTGTCTGCATGAAATGCTCCTTGCGAATGATCTGGTCAAACGTCACGTGATCAGAATCGTCATCAGGCAGGTGGCCCGAGGCCTTGACCGTGTGACGACAGGTCGCCGCAATCGTTCCCCGGCGACGAAGTCCCACCAGATTACTCGCGCTCCCGATATCACACCAATGACAGAAACTGAATTCCGGTATGCATGAGACTGATATCATGCGTGGTTGAAAATACGCACCTTCATCCCCGTCCGGGGCCTCTTCACCACCGGAAACTTCCCGCCATGCATCTGGCTGAACTCGCTCGCCATGACCTCAACACGCTGGTCGCGCTGCATGCGCTGCTGGAAACGCGCAGCGTGTCTCGGGCCGCGGAGCGCCTCAACCTGAGTCAACCTGCCGTTTCACGTACCCTGGCTCGGCTGCGCGAGGCCTTTGACGATCCCCTGTTCGTACGTGCGCAACGCGGCCTGCGCCCCACGGCACGTGCCGAGGCGCTCAGACAGCCTCTCGCGCGCCTGCTCCAGGAGCTGGGCGCACTGCTGGCACCCCCCGAATTCTCGCCAGCCGACAGCCAACGCCGCTTCCAGCTGGCCACCACCGACTATGGCATGCACGCCTTCGTGGCACCGCAGATAGCGCCGCTGCATGACCAGGCACCCGGCATCCGTCTGGACATCCAGGCCTATGGTGGCAATGTCGAACAACAGCTGGAGGAAGGGGGGCCGGAGCTTGCGATGTGCGTGCCCACCGCCAAGGTGCCGGCCGGCGTGCATGGGCGCGAGATCGGGGATGACCAGTTCGTCTGCGTGATGCGCAAGGACCACCCGCTGGCAGCGAAGGAGACATTGAGTCTGGAGGACTTCGTCGCCGCCAGCCATCAATTGATCAGCATGGGCGGTGATGAGCGTGGTGCGGTGGATCTCAAGCTGGCGGAGCTGGGCTTGAGTCGGCAGGTCGTCATGCGCCAGCCCCACTTCCTGGCCGCCTTCAGTGTCACCTGCCATAGCGATCTGCTGCTATGCGTTCCGGGCTGCCTGGCCATCAGCATGCTGGATCAGCTACCACTGGTGCTGCGCCCGCTGCCCATCGCCATCAACCGCTTCTCCTACTGGCTGGTGTGGCACGAACGCCTGCATCATGACGCCGGGCATCGCTGGCTGCGTCAATCTCTCTCGACAGGCATTCAAGCCCGCCACCGCGAACTCTCCCATCGGCTGCGTCAACGCCTCACGCCGTGACACTGTCGTGACAGCGGGGATGTGCGCAGGATTGACTCGACACTGCACCAGAAATTGCCCCGACACTGAACCAAAAAAAGACCGCCACCCCATGGGGTGGCGGTCTCTGGTGGCAGAGGTCAGGACGTGATTCTCAAGGGAGGCGATGCCTCGAGTGAGACGTGACGATACTCACGTCCGTTGCTCCGTGCTCACTTGCGCTCGATATCGGCACTCTCGCGCAAGGATTCCTGCAGCCCCTCGACGGCTGACTGGGCCTGCAGGCGCATCGCCAGACGCGACAGGAACTGATCCATGTCACCCGGCTCGGCCTCTCCTACATCGGTCAACGCGATCAGGGCGATGCCGCCCTTGAGGGCTGCCTTGCCATACACCGGCTGGACTGCCTCGGGATGCGGCAGCGCGAAGGCCTGCTTGACCAGATTCTCAGGCAGCTGGGAATCTCCCTGACGGCTGACGTCGTCTGCGTCGCGCCAGTCGATCCCTTCCAGCGACTTGCCTTCACGCAGCGCCTCGATGCGCGTCTGTGCCAATGCCTCAAGCGCCTTGGCGGTCTTGTCCGCCTTGGCTTCACGCTGCACCTGCTGCTTGACCTCGTCGAGGGCCAGCGTGGTGGCCGGACGCTGCTCGAGCACGCGCAGCACCAGACGGCGACTGTCGTCGAGTTCGATCACATCGCTGTTGTAGCCTTCCTTGAGCACTTCGTCATCGAAGGCAGCCGCCATCACGCCCGGCTCGGACAGCAGTTCGTCGTCATTCTCCTGTGCCACCCAGTCGGTCTTCTCCAGCGGAAGATCCAGATCCTCGGCAACGCTGGCCAGATCATCCGCCGAGAAGCTTTCATCCTTGAGCTGCTGCGCCTTCTCATTGAAGGTGTCACGCGAGGCTGACTTGCGCGCCTGGGTGAGCAGTTCATCACGCATTTCGTCGAACGGCGCGATATCGAGCCCGGTCACCTTGATCAGGTGCAGGCTGTCGCCGGTATCGACGATGTCCGAGACCTGCCCTTCATCCAGCGCGAAGGCGGCGTCATCGAAGTCTTCGCCGAAGATACCGCGGGTGATCACTCCCAGCTCACCGCCATCCTCGGCCGTGGAGCTGTCTTCGGAGACCTCGGCCGCCACCTTGGCGAAGTCTTCGCCGTTGGCGAGTGCGTCACGTGCGCCTTCGAGCTTGGCACGCGCAGCCGCCACATCATCGCCCTTCTCGACCATGATATGCGCGATCTCGCGCGGTGCATCGGCACGCTTGGCGGCATATTCGGCCTTGAGCGTGTCTTCACTGATCTCGCCGCCGTCGGCCAGCTCATTCTGATCCAGCAGCACATAGGCCAACTTGACCTGGGCCGGACGCCGATAGTTGTCCTGATGGCTGTCATACCAGGCGGTCAGCTCATCCTCGCTCAAGGTGACCGGCGACTCGAGGTCGGCCTGACTCAGGGTGGCGTAACGGAAACTGCGCGTCTGACGCTGAAGCTGGCTGAGCGTCTCTTCTTCGCCCGGCAGCACGAAGGCACTGGCAGCGAAGCCATCGGTCAGCTGCTGACGCAGGGTGTCGCTGCGCAACTGCTCGCGGAAGGACGTCGGCGAGTAGCCGGCGCTGGCCAGACGATTGCGGAAGACGTCGGCGTCAAAGCGGCCTTGGTCATCCTGGAATTCCGGGAAGCTGACGATCAGTTGATCGAGCTGTTGCTCGGAGAGGTGCAATCCACCCTCTTCAGCGTACTGGTCCAGCAGACGGGAATCGATCATCTGGGTGATGATCTGATTGCGTGCCTCACGCTCCTGTTCGGGAGCGACCTGTCCGGAACGGATGGCACGTTGCACTTCGGTCTCAACTGACTGACGGCTGATCTTGTCGCCATTGACGCTGGCGATCTCATCACTGCTGCCAGTGAAGGCACCAATGATCGACTCAACGCCGAAGAAGGCAAAGGTGACGACGATAAAGCCAACGATCGTCTTGGCCACCCAGCCATGCGACCGGTCTCGAATTCGTTGCAGCATGCGGGCCTCGAGCTACAGGGAAGGAAATGGCCTCTAGGGCCGCGAATCAGTGACTGTTGATTATACGCATGACGCCGACAGATGCAGGTGCCTTTGGTAGCGTCAGAAGCAGGGTCACCGCAGATTGCCCATGATATCAGTCACAAAAAAAGCGCATCGCCAGGCGATGCGCTTCGATTTCCTGGTGCCGACCTGACAGACAACGACGTCCTGACAGGGCGGCACCACGTCACCGGGTACCTGCAAGAGCAGGCAGACCTCAGTTGACGGCGTCTTTCAGTGCCTTGCCAGCCTTGAAGCTCGGCACCTTGGCAGCACTGATTTCGATCGGATCGCCAGTCTGCGGGTTACGGCCAGTACGAGCAGCGCGCTCCTTGACAGTAAAGGTGCCGAACCCGACCAGTGCCACGGTCTCACCTTTCTTCAGGCTATCAGTGACGGTGTCGACCATCGCATCGAGTGCACGGCTAGCTGCTGCTTTCGGAATATCGGCAGATGCAGCAATGGCTTCGATCAGCTCGGATTTATTCACTCTTCACCCCTTGAATTTGCAAAAAAATTACCAGAAATCAGCGCGAAAATTACGGGTGCTAAACGCGATCGCGACGAAGCGGAGTTTATAGCAACGCCCTCAAACGACTGTCAAGCAACCTCACGCGCAAAACCGCACCACGCCGCCGTTTCGACAACGGCATGGCCAGAAATATCCATCAATGTGTACTGATGACTGACTGACGACCACTGGCATCGTCCTGTCGAGATTCATCCGGCTCACTTGAAGACTTTTCCGCCAGAGCCACCTCAAGAACTTCATCGATCCAACGCACTGGGCGAATGTCCAATGCATCCTTGATGGTGTCCGGGACCTCCTTGAGATCACGGCGATTCTCTTCGGGAATCAATACGAGCTTTATACCACCGCGTCGCGCTGCCAGCAATTTCTCCTTGAGGCCGCCGATCGGCATGACTTCGCCGCGCAGGTTGACCTCACCGGTCATCGCCACATCACAGCGCACGGGGCGCCCACAGTAAGCGGACACCATCGCGGTGACCATGGCAGCCCCCGCACTGGGGCCGTCCTTCGGCGTGGCACCTTCCGGCACGTGAATGTGCAGGTCTTCCTTCTCGAAGCGTTCAGCCTCGATACCGAAGGACTCGGCGCGTGCGCGCACGACGGTATGCGCTGCACTGACCGACTCCTTCATCACGTCGCCCAGCGAGCCTGTCTTGCTGACACGGCCCTTGCCGGGCGTGACCACCGACTCGATGGTCAGCAGCTCACCGCCGACGGACGTCCAGGCCAGGCCCGTCACGCGCCCGATCTGGTCCTCGGCATCCGCGAGACCGAAGCTGTACTTGCGGACACCCGCGTAATGCTCGACCTGCTCGGCCTCGAGGTGCATGGAAGACAGCGCACCTTCCTTGGCCTCGGCGACCACGCGCTCGCGCACGATCTTGCGGCAGACCTTGGCGATCTGGCGTTCCAGCTCACGCACACCGGCTTCACGCGAATAGTAACGAATCAGCTCGAGCACGGAGGCTTCACTGAAGGTCAGCTCGCCCGGCTTCAGGCCATTGGCCTTGAGCTGCTTGGGGGCCAGGTAGCGCATCGCGATGGCCAGCTTCTCGTCTTCGGTGTACCCCGGCAGACGGATGATCTCCATGCGATCACGCAGCGGCCCCGGAATGTTCATCGAGTTCGAGGTACAGATGAACAGGGTCTCGGACAGATCGTAATCCAGTTCGAGGTAGTGATCGGCGAACTTGTCGTTCTGCTCCGGGTCCAGCACCTCAAGCAGCGCCGAGGCCGGATCACCACGGTGATCCATGCCCAGCTTGTCGATCTCGTCGAGCAGCACCAGCGGATTCTTGACGCCGGTCTTGGTCATGCGCTGGATGATCTTGCCCGGCAAGGCGCCGATGTAGGTGCGACGGTGGCCACGGATCTCGGATTCATCCCGCACGCCACCCAGCGCCATGCGAGTGTACTGGCGATTGGTGGCGCGAGCGATGGACTTGCCCAGCGACGTCTTGCCGACACCCGGCGGTCCTACCAGACACAGCACCGGCCCCTTGAGCTTCTTGACGCGCTTCTGCACGGCGAGATACTCGAGGATGCGTTCCTTGACCTCGTCGAGACCGTAATGGTCCTCATCGAGCACCCTGGCGGCGTGATCAATGTCGTGACGCACGCGGGTGCGCTTCTTCCAGGGCACGTCGCACAGCCAGTCCAGGTAGGTGCGCACCACGGTCGCCTCGGCGGACGTCGGGCCCATCATCTTGAGCTTGTTGAGCTCCTGATTGGCCTTTTCCTCGGCGTCCTTGGGCATGCCGGCGTCCTTGATGCGACGCTCATACTGCTCGACCTCATTGGGCACGTCATCCAGCTCACCCATCTCCTTCTGGATGGCCTTCATCTGCTCATTGAGATAGTACTCGCGCTGCGACTTCTCCATCTGCTCCTTGACGCGAGTACGAATGCGCTTCTCGACCTGCAGCAGGTCGATCTCGGCTTCGATCAGCGTCATCAGGTGCTCGATGCGGTCGCGCACCTTGTCCATCTCGAGCAGCGCCTGCTTGTCATCGATGCCCAGTGACAGGTGGGCACTGATGGTATCCACCAGGCGACTCGGGTCCTCGATGCCCTGCAGGCTGCCCAGCACTTCATTGGGCACCTTCTTGGACAGCTTGACGTACTGCTCGAACTGGTTGAGCAGAACGCGTACCAGGGTCTCCTGCTCGCGCTCGGACAGCGGCTGGCTGTCACGCAGCACGACATCGGCGATGCTGTGACCGTCGACATGCAGACGAATCGCCTGGATATCGGCGCGTGAGCTGCCCTCGATGAGCACCTTGACGGTGCCATCGGGAAGCTTGAGCAACTGCATGATGTCGGCGACGGTCCCGATCGCGAAGAGATCCTCGGCAGTCGGGTCGTCCTGGCTGGCTTCACGCTGTGCCGCAAGCAGGATCTTCTTGTCGCCTTCCATGGCCACTTCGAGGGCCTGGATCGACTTTTCCCGGCCGACGAACAGCGGAATCACCATCTGGGGATAGACCACCACATCCCGCAGCGGCAGCAGCGGAAGTGTCAGGGTCTGATCATCGTTCTGCTCCATGGCAGACGTTCCTCGGTATTCTGTGGGTGGGCCGCCTCACACGGCTCTCTGATACAGAGACCATGGGGGCAAGGTCATGATTTTGCAATGATCCTGAGACGCATGGGCGGTAACTCAACGCTGAATGAAGCCGCACGCGAGTCATGAGGAACATTGCCAGAGAGGCGAGTGACGAAGGCAAACGCAACGGGGGGCCTTGCGGCCCCCCGTTGGTGCGACTCAGGCCTGGACGCTTCAGCCGTCCTTGCCGGCCACCTTGCCCTGACTCTTCTCTTCGCTCTGGGAGTAGATCAGCAGCGGCTTGCTGTCGCCGGCAATCACTGACTCATCCACTACCACCTTGCTGACATTCTCTTCCGAGGGAATGTCATACATGGTATCGAGCAGCACGCCCTCGAGAATCGAGCGCAGACCACGTGCGCCGGTACGACGCTCGATGGCCTTGCGAGCCACGGCACGCAGTGCGTCTTCACGCAGGTCCAGCTCGACATCTTCCATCTCGAACAGGCGCGAGTACTGCTTGACCAGCGAGTTCTTCGGCTCGGTCAGGATCTGTACCAGCGCGTCCTCGTCCAGCTCGGTCAATGTCGCGATGACCGGCAGACGCCCGACGAACTCGGGGATGAGACCGAACTTGACCAGATCGCTCGGCTCGACATCCGCCAGTACGCGACCAACCGTCTTCTCGTCCTGCTTGCTCTTGACCTCGGCATTGAAGCCGATGCCACCCTTCTCGGCGCGCTCACGGATCACCTTGTCCAGACCGGCGAATGCACCGCCGACGATGAACAGGATGTTGGCCGTGTTGACCTGCAGGAACTCCTGCTGAGGATGCTTGCGCCCGCCCTGCGGCGGCACCGAGGCAGTGGTGCCCTCGATCAGCTTCAGCAGTGCCTGCTGCACACCTTCACCCGAGACATCACGGGTAATGGAAGGGTTGTCAGACTTGCGGGAGATCTTGTCGATCTCATCGATGTAGACAATGCCGCGTTCGGCCTTCTCGACATCGTAATCGCACTTCTGCAACAGCTTCTGGATGATGTTCTCGACATCCTCACCGACGTAACCCGCTTCGGTCAGGGTGGTCGCATCCGCGATGGTGAAGGGAACGTTCAACAGGCGTGCCAGCGTCTCGGCCAGCAGCGTCTTGCCGCTACCGGTCGGGCCGATGAGCAGAATGTTGGACTTGCCCAGCTCCACTTCGTCCGCTGCCTTCTGACCGGCACGCAGACGCTTGTAGTGGTTGTACACCGCGACGGACAACACGCGCTTGGCGCGGTCCTGACCGATCACGTAGTCGTCGAGAGTCGAGCGAATCTCACGCGGCGCCGGCAGGCGATCATCATCACCTTCGGCGTCGGCTTCGAGGACCTCTTCGCGAATGATGTCATTGCACAGATCGACACATTCGTCGCAGATGTAGACGGAAGGTCCCGCGATCAGCTTGCGCACTTCATTCTGATTCTTGCCACAGAAGGAGCAGTACAGCAGTTTGCCGTTCTCGTCCTTGCCTTTGCCGTCAGCCATTCGCGTACCTCTCAATGGCGGTGACTCCCCGGGGAGTCACCGGAAATGCATGTTTACCGACGTCAGGTCAGCCGTGTGCGTGGATCATTCCACGTCCGGACGGCGTTCCAGCACGGCGTCGATCAGGCCGTACTCCATCGCCTGATTGGCGGCCATGAAGTTGTCACGGTCCGTATCGTTGGCGATGGTGTCGAAGTCCTGACCCGTATGATGCGCGAGAATGCGGTTCAGCTTCTCGCGAATGGTCAGGATTTCCTTGGTGTGGATCTCGATGTCCGTTGCCTGGCCCTGGTAGCCACCCAGCGGCTGGTGAATCATCACACGAGAATTGGGCAGCGCGTAACGCTTGTCAGCGGCACCGCCTGCCAGCAACAGTGCCCCCATGCTGGCCGCCTGGCCGATGCATACGGTGGACACGTCGGGCTTGATGAACTGCATGGTGTCGTAGATCGCCATCCCTGCAGTCACGGAGCCACCCGGCGAGTTGATGTACAGATGGATGTCCTTGTCCGGGTTTTCAGACTCGAGGAACAACAGCTGAGCCACGACCAGATTGGCCATGTAATCCTCAACCGGGCCCACAAGGAAGATCACCCGTTCCTTCAGCAGGCGGGAATAGATGTCATAGGCCCGTTCGCCGCGAGCATTCTGCTCGACAACCATCGGAACCAGACCGCCTGCATTCTTGATGTCGAAGTCGTTCATGGGGGCTTCCTTCATCCGATGACATTGATATCCATTGAGCATGCCACTTTACCCTGCCCACTGACCAGAGACCCGGCCGTAGCCGGGTCCTGGAATCACATGCAGAAAGTCAGCACGCTAGGTCAGCAGACAGGTATCAGGCCTGCTCTTCTGCTTCTGCCGCTTCTTCTTCGGCTTCTTCCTGCTGCTGTGCTGCCTGCAGGGCTTCCTGGTAGGACATGGTAACGTCCTTAACCTGAGCCTGTGTCAGCAGCTTGTCAACGGCCTTCTCTTCGAGCAGGACGGACTTGAGCTGGTTGCGAGCCTGTTCGTTGGAACCATAGTACTCGGTGACCTGAGCCGGATCCTGATACTGCTGGGCCATTTCTTCAACGCGAGCGTTGAGCTCTTCGTCGCTGACGTCCATCTCGTTGCTGCTGACGACTTCGCTGAGCAGCAGGCCAGTCTTGACGCGCTGTACGGCCTGGTCCTGGAACAGCTCACCCGGCAGCTGGGAGACGTCGAAGTCTTCGCCCAGACCGAACTGCTGTGCTGCCTGACGCTTCAGGCCGTCGATTTCCTGATCCGCCAGTGCCTGCGGAACGAGGATGTCATTGGCCTTGGTCAGCTCAGCCAGCACCTGCTGCTTGACGCGATTCTCGATCGCGTTCTTCAGCTCGCGCTGCATGTTCTTCTTCACTTCCACCTTGAAGCTTTCGACATCGGCAGCTTCCAGGCCGAACTGGGCGATGAACTCTTCGTTCACTTCCGGCAGTTCCTGAGCCTTGACGGCGTGGACCTTGACCTTGAAGGTCGCTTCCTGACCGGCGAGGTGCTCGGCCTGGTAGTCAGCCGGGAAGGAAACCTTGATTTCCTTGTCGTCGCCAGCAGAAGCACCGACCAGCTGCTCTTCGAAGCCCGGGATGAAGCTGTTGGAACCCAGCACCAGCTCGTGGCCTTCAGCGCTGCCGCCTTCGAAGGCTTCTTCACCGAGGAAGCCTTCGAAATCGATCTTGACCTGGTCGCCGTCAGCGGCAGCGCGCTCGACGTCGGTCCAGGAGGCATTCTGCTTGCGCAGGGTCTCGATCATCTCTTCGACGTCGGCGTCGGTCACTTCGGCCTGCGGACGCTCGATTTCAGCGCCTTCGATCGGCTTCAGTTCGATTTCCGGGTAGATTTCCAGAGTCGCGACGAACTCCAGATCCTTGCCGGCTTCATCGACGGTGGCATCGATCTTCGGCCAGCCAGCCGGGTTCAGTTCGTTTTCGGTGACGGCGGTCACGTAATGCTGGCGCATGATCTCGCCAACGATCTCGTTGCGCACGTCCTTGCCGTAACGCTGTTGCACCACTGCCATCGGCACGTGGCCCTTGCGGAAGCCGTTCAGACGAACGGTCTTGGCGGTTTCCAGAAGACGGGCGTTGACGGCCTGGTCGACTTCAGAAGCCGGCACCGTGATGGTGACCTTGCGCTCGATCGGAGAAGTCGTTGCGACAGAAGCTTGCATGAAAGTTCCTCTACCCACTGGTGGCGTTCGAATCATAAAGGCGAAGATTGTAGAAACCCCGCCACGCGCTGGCAAGCGCGGATATGACCTGCCATATGGTGCCTTGGTCCAAGATATTCAAGGAGCCAGGCCTTTTTCTGCTCCGTCCTCCCGCCTGACAGGCGCATGGAGCGCCCGTCAACCCGGTCAGATCGCAGACGAAGCAGTGCGAAAAAACACGAAAAAAGGGGGAGAAAGCCATTGGCCTTCTCCCCCTTTTGCGGCATGCCGCCCGCCCAAGCGGGACAGGCAGCATCCTGATATTCATCGAGACGTGGGGTGGATGATGGGGTTCGAACCCACGACCACCGGAGTCACAATCCGGGGCTCTACCACTGAGCTACACCCACCACTTCTGGAGGTTGGACAGAAAGCCTGCCGTCTCCATCTCGTTGATACTGCTCAAGCTGACATGCAATGGGGTGGATGATGGGGTTCGAACCCACGACCACCGGAGTCACAATCCGGGGCTCTACCACTGAGCTACACCCACCACTGCATGAACACCTTCACATCGTCTGGTCGCCATCATCAGGCTCAATGAAGAGCAATCCGATTCCCATCATGACAACAATCGCTATCGTGATGGCACGCCCAGCAGGACTCGAACCTGCAACCTACGGCTTAGAAGGCCGTTGCTCTATCCGGTTGAGCTATAGGCGCAGAAACTGATGCTGCGAGTCAACCTCCGGACAAAGCCTTGAATGCGTGTCTCGAAAGACCGAAGTCTTGCGAGGTGCTGCATTCAAATGGTCGGGATAGAGGGATTCGAACCCCCGACATCCTGCTCCCAAAGCAGGCGCGCTACCAGACTGCGCTATATCCCGAAACCGTCTTCAACCGACCGTCGAACCCCGTCGATGCGAGGCGTATTCTACCGAACTTTCGTCTGCGGTCAAGCCCTTACGTGAATTCTTTCCAAAAGAATCGTTTCCCTTCCTGCTGTCACGCCACTGTCATGTCAGCATCCAGTGATACACGCGGGGTGCGCTCCCACCGCCATACGGGCACCTCACTCTCGCCCCTACCCTGGCACCGGGCGAATCAGTGACGACTCACTTCCACTGAGCGGCATCCGTGGCCCGACCATCGGGTCTGAGCTTCTCCTTCTCCTTCTTCTCGAAGCTGATCACGTCGATCGTCCTTTCTACCTCTACCTCTACCTCTACCTCTACTTCTACCTCTTTCTATCTCTTTCTATCTCTCTTCCCCGATCAGGCATCTCACGAACGCCTCGTCTGACGGATCCCTGGAAAACTGACAGAAAGGTCTGACAGAGAGAACTGGCTGAGAGAACCGGCTGAGAGAACCGGCTGAGAGAACCGACAGCTGTGGTCTCATGACATCGAGTTCCAGACTCGTGGGCAATCAGCACCGCTGCCTGCCCACGAGACGCCTCCAAAAGAGGCGATACTTGCATCTGCTTTCGACCAAGGTCGTCATTCGGCGTTGACTGCCAGACAGGGCATGCGAAAATTGTCCCCGGTTTCTCCCCTCCTGCATTTTTGCCTATGAGAAGGAATGATCGCTGATGGCAGCACAACTGATTGATGGCAAGGCCATTGCCGAACGCGTACGCCAACAGGTCGGCCGCCAGGTCGAAGCGCGCCGCGATGCCGGTGAACGAATCCCGGGGCTTGCCGTCGTGCTGGTCGGCGAAGACGCGGCATCCGAGGTCTATGTCCGCAACAAGCACCGCGCTTGCGAGAAGGCAGGCATCCTCTCCACCCAGCACCGTCTGCCTGCTGACACGACCCAACAGGAACTTGAGGCACTGGTCGACTCGCTGAATGACGATGCCAGCATTGATGGCATCCTGGTCCAGCTGCCGCTGCCGGAGCACCTCGACTCACGCCCGATCCTCGAACGGATCCGCACCGACAAGGATGTGGACGGCTTCCATCCCTACAACCTCGGTCGTCTGGCACAGCGCCTGCCGGTGATGCGTCCCTGCACGCCCAAGGGCATCATGACGCTGCTGTCCGAGAGCGGCCTGCAGGTGCGCGGCATGGACGCCACCATCGTCGGCGCGTCCAACATCGTCGGCCGTCCGATGGCGCTGGAGCTGATGCTGGCTGGCTGCACCACCACCGTCTGCCACCGCTTCACCAAGGACCTTGAGAGCAAGGTCCGCCAGGCGGATCTGGTCGTGGTCGGCGTGGGCAAGCCGGGCCTGGTCAAGGGGGAGTGGATCAAGGACGGCGCCATCGTCATCGATGTGGGCATCAATCGCCTCGAGGACGGTTCGCTGGTCGGCGATGTGGAATTCGCGCCAGCCGCGGAGCGCGCCGGCTGGATCACGCCGGTCCCCGGCGGGGTTGGCCCGATGACCGTGGCCTCGCTGCTGGAGAACACCCTGTTCGCCGCCGAGCTGCACGACGCGCGCCTCACCGCCGAGTAACCCCCTCGCCCTTCTCTCTAGCTCGTGATGGAGGCCCGACATGAACGGGCCTTCATCGCGTCTGACTCAGGATCGCATCATGACCCTCAAGACTCTTGGCATCATCGGCGCCATGGCCGAGGAAGTGGCCATTCTCGCCGAGCGCCTGGAAGACAGCACCACCAGCACCCACGCCGGCTCCACCTTCCATGTCGGCCAGCTGCACGGAATGAAGATCGTGCTGCTGCAATCCGGTATCGGCAAGGTCAATGCCGCCGTCGGTGCCTGCCAGATGATCGAGCGCTACCAGCCGGATGCCATCATCAATACCGGCTCGGCCGGTGGTTTCGCGTCTGATCTCGAGATCGGCGATGTGGTCATCTCCAGCGAAGTGCGCCATCACGATGTCGATGCCGTGGTCTTCGGCTATGAGCACGGACAGGTGCCGCAGATGCCGGCGGCCTACCCGTCAGCCCCTGAGCTGGTCAAGGTCGCGCGCGAGTGCGTCGAGGCCCAGGGAGAGATCAAGGCGCGTGAAGGCCTGATCTGCACCGGCGACATCTTCATGTCCGACCCGGAACTGGTCGCGCTGACCCGCTCACGCTTCCCGAGCATGCTGGCCGCCGAGATGGAAGCCGCCGCCATCGCCCAGACCTGCTACCTCTACGACATGCCGTTCGTGGTCATCCGTGCGCTGTCCGACATCGCCGGCAAGGACAACAACAGCCAGTCCTTCGAGGAATTCCTGCACGTGGCCGCACGCCAGTCCTCGCGCATGGTCGATGCCATGGTCAAGCGACTCGCCAGCTGATCGCAGACGGCTCGAAAGCGGTGCTGGTCGACAGCGCACAAAAAACCGCCGCCCCTCATGGGACGGCGGTTTTTTCATGCTGACATCGCATCACGCCAGTGACATCAGCCTTCCAGCACCCAGGTCGTCCCCTCACGGGAGTCCTTGAGGATGATGCCCTGTGCGGCCAGCTCGTCACGGATGCGATCCGCCCCCGCGAAATCCTTGGCCTTCTTGGCGGCGGCACGCGCCTCGATCTGCGCCTGGATCTCGTCTTCAGACAACGCCAGTGCCGCAGTATCGCCCTTGAGGAAGACTGCCGGGTCCTGCCCGAACAGACCCAGCAGACCGCCCAGCGAGATCAGCTCGAAGGCCAGCGCCGGCGCCTGCTGCGGTGCTTCCTTCTTGGCACGGTTCAGCTCGCGTGCCAGCTCGAACAGCACCGACAGCGCACCCGCCGTATTGAAGTCGTCATCCATGGCGGCCACGAAGCGTGCCCGCCAATCGCCTGACACCTCGCCTTGCTCGGGCGTGACAGTCTCGAGCGCATTGTAGAAGCGCTCCAGCGAGCGACGCGCCTCATCCAGCGAGTTGGCTTCATAGCTGATCGCGCTGCGATAGTGGCTGGCCACCAGCAGGTAACGCACCACTTCCGGGTTGTGCTGCTCCAGCACGTCACGAATGGTGAAGAAGTTGCCCAGCGACTTGGACATCTTGTCCTGACCGACACGCACCGCGCCGGCATGCATCCACACGTTGGCGTACTGCTGGCCCGTGGCGGCCTCGGACTGGGCGATCTCGTTCTCGTGATGGGGGAAGGTCAGGTCCGGCCCGCCGCCGTGGATATCGAAGGTGTTGCCCAGGCAGCAGGTCGACATCGCGGAGCACTCGATATGCCAGCCAGGACGCCCCTCCCCCCAGGGCGACGGCCAGCTGGCCTCGCCCGGCTTGGCAGCCTTCCACAGCACGAAGTCGAGCGGATCTTCCTTGGCTTCCTCGACCTCCACCCGCGCACCGGACTGCATGTCATCGAGCTGACGGTTGTTGAGCTTGCCGTAGCCCTCGAAACGACGCACACGGTAGTAGACATCACCGTTGCTGGCCGCATAGGCATAGCCCTTGTCGATCAGCGTCTCGGTCATCGCGATGATGTCAGCGATGTGCGCGGTGGCACGCGGCTCGAGGTCAGGACGCAGAATCCCCAGGCGCCCTTCATCTTCATGCATCGCCTGGATCATGCGCTCGGTGAGCGCATCGAAGGCCTCGCCATTCTCGTCGGCGCGCTTGAGGATCTTGTCGTCGATGTCGGTGATGTTGCGCACGTAGGTGACGTCATACCCGCGCGCACGCAGGTAGCGCGTGATGACATCGAAGGCCACCATCACACGCGCATGCCCGATGTGACAGAGGTCATAGACCGTCACGCCACAGACGTACATGCGCACCTTGTTGCCTTCCAGTGGCACGAAAGGTGCCTTGGTCCGGCTCAGGGTACTGTAGATGGACAGTGTGCTCGCGGCATCTTCGAGTGGAATCATTCAGTCATCGCCCTTGGCTACTTTGCTGACAGAAAGCTGTCAGCCTTTCAAAATGGAACGGCCCGCAGGCCGGTCATGCATCTTCGTCACAGAAGGTACAGGATCAGACTGCGGGCCGTGAAGCAGGTCACGAAAGCGTGACGACAGGGCTCCCGCGGGAGCCCGCCGACCATCACCCCTTCTTCTGTGCCTTGGCCCAACCGTCCTTCAGGCTGACGGTGCGGTTGAAGACCAGCGCGCCATCGACGCAGTCATGACGATCCGCCACGAAGTAGCCGATACGCTCGAACTGGTAGCGCGTTTCCGGCGCGGCATCGCGCAGACTCGGCTCACCGAAGCCCTTGACGATGCTCAGCGACTGCGGATTGAGGTGCTCAAGGAAATCGACATCCTTGTCACGGTCCGGCTCGGCTTCCAGGAACAGATTCTCGTACTGACGCACCTCGACCGGCACTGCATGCTCGGCGCTGACCCAATGGATGACACCCTTGACCTTGCGGCCTTCCGGGTTCTTGCCGAGGGTATCGAGGTCGACACTGCACCGCAGCTCGACGATCTCGCCGGCGTCATCCTTGATCACTTCATCACAGCGGATGACGTAACCGTTGCGCAGACGCACTTCCTTCTCGGGCGCGAGACGGAAGAACTTCTTCGGCGCGTCTTCCATGAAGTCATCCGCGTCGATCCACAGCTCACGGGTCAGCGGAATCTGACGCGTGCCCATGTCATCACGCGCCGGATGGCCGGGGACCTCGAACACTTCCTCATGGCCTTCCGGCAGGTTGGTCAGCACCACCTTGAGCGGGTTGAGCACGCACATGGCACGCAGCGCGTTGTCTTCCAGGTCCGAGCGAATGGCGTGGTGCAGCATGCCGATCTCGACCATGCCGCCGTCAGCACGGCTCACGCCGATCATGTCGCAGAACTTGCGGATGGAAGCCGCGGTATAGCCACGACGGCGCATGCCGGAGATGGTCGGCATGCGCGGATCATCCCAGCCATCGACCACGCCTTCATCCACCAGCAGCTTCAGCTTGCGCTTGGAAGTGACGGTGTAATCCAGGTTCAGACGCGCGAACTCGATCTGACGCGGCGTGCTCGGCACCGGCAGATTGGCGAGGAACCACTCGTACAGCGGGCGGTGGTCTTCAAACTCCAGCGTACAGATGGAGTGCGTCACGCCTTCCAGTGCATCGGATTGACCGTGGGTGAAATCATAGGACGGATAGATCTTCCACTTGTCGCCGGTCTGATGGTGGCTGGCATGACGGATGCGGTAGAGGATCGGGTCGCGCAGATTGATGTTGGGCGCGGCCATGTCGATGCGCGCACGCAGCACCTTCTCGCTCTCGCCGAACTCGCCCTTCTTCATGCGCTCGAGGAGATCGAGATTCTCCTCGGGGCTACGCTCACGGTAGGGGCTGGGACGTCCCGGCTCCTTGAGCGTGCCACGGTATTCACGGATCTCGTCCGGTGAGAGGTCATCGACATAGGCCTTGCCTTCGCGCACCAGGTGCTGGGCCCAGGCATAGAGCTGATCAAAATAATCGGAGGCGAAGCGCACCTTGCCGGCCCACTCGAAGCCCAACCACTCGACGTCTTCCTTGATGGCGTCGATATAGGCCTGCTCTTCCTTGGCCGGGTTGGTGTCATCGAAGCGCAGGTGACAGTCGCCACCGAGCTGTTGCGCCAGACCGAAGTTCAGACAGATCGACTTGGCGTGCCCGATGTGCAGGAAGCCGTTGGGCTCCGGCGGGAAACGCGTGACAACCTTTTCGGCGCGGCCGGCGTCGAGTTCTTCGCGGATCTGGTTCAACACGAAGTTCGGGGCGCTCTGGGTCTCGGTACTCATGAAGTTTCGCTGCACCTCTGTGTGGTTCTTGGGCGTCGTGTTCCGGGACGTCACGGGGACTGGCACTGGGTAGCAGGCGATCGTGACGCGCGCTGGCGTGCGTCTCCGGGGCCTGCCGCCCCCTCAGGCTTTCGTCTCAGGATACAAAGCCGCTATTATAGCGCGACGCCCGCAGGCGATGCCATGAGGCCCCGCCTGCCTGACACTTGAGCAAGACAGATGACCGGGAAATTCGCATGATCGTTCTTCACACCAACTACGGCGACATCACCCTCGAACTCAACCACGAGAAGGCCCCGAAGACTGCGGCCAACTTCGAGCAATACGTGCGTGAAGGCCACTACAGCAACGTCCTTTTCCACCGCGTCATCCCGGGTTTCATGGTTCAGGGCGGTGGCTTTGACACCGACTTCAACCAGAAGCCGACCAACGGCGTGATCGAGAACGAAGCCGACAATGGCCTCAAGAACGACCGCGGCACCGTGGCCATGGCACGTACCATGGATCCTCACTCCGCCAGCGCCCAGTTCTTCATCAACGTCAATGACAACGACTTCCTGAACTTCACCAGCAAGACCAGCCAGGGCTGGGGTTACTGCGTGTTCGGCAAGGTCGTCGAAGGCATGGACGTGGTCGAGAAGATCGAGGCGGTCAAGACCACGCGTCGCGACGGCCACGCCGACGTGCCGGCAGAAGACGTGATCATCACCAGCGCCGAAATCACCGAATAAGCGATTTCCGCTGATCGCGCCTCACCGCGTACCTGCCGCCCGGCCTTGCCTCGTGATATCGAGCGTCAGGCCGGGCGGTTTGCGTTGCTCTCTCACTCGGCCTCTTCCGTCGCCTGCTGCGCATGACGACACCCGCCCCGACCCGTGGACCTGACCATGACTGCCACCACTCTGTTCATCTCCGACCTGCACCTGCAGCCCGAGACTCCCGAGATCGCCCAGGGCTTTCTCGACTACATGGCGCGCCTGGCGACCTGCGAACCTGCGGTGGATCGCCTCTACCTGCTGGGGGATATCTTCGAGGTATGGGTCGGCGATGATTATCGCGACGACTTCACCCAGCGCATGAGCGAAGCCATGCAGCGCGTCTCGGCCCGCGGCACCAGGCTCTACTTCATGCACGGCAATCGCGACTTCCTCATCGGCGAGACCTTCGCGGCCGAGGCCGGCGTGACCCTGCTGCCCGACCCGAGCGTGATCGAGCTCGACGGCGAGCGCGTGCTGCTGATGCATGGCGACAGCATGTGTACCCGCGATGAGGCTTACATGAAGTTTCGTGCCATGACGCGCGACCCTCAGTGGCAGGCACAGATTCTGGCCATGCCGCTGGAGCAGCGACTGGCCCTGGCCCAGTCACTGCGCATGCAGTCCGGCGAGACCAACAGCGAGAAGGATGAGGCGATCATGGACGTCACGCCCGAGGAAGTGGTTCGCGAGATGCGCGAGCACGGCGTGCGCACCCTGATCCACGGCCACACCCATCGCCCGGCGGTACATGAACTCGAGATCGATGGCGAAGCGGCGCGCCGCATCGTGCTGGGCGACTGGCGCCCCGGTACCGCCTTCGACATCATTGCCTGCGGCCAGGGACCGACCCTGCGGGAATTCGCATTGCCACTGTGTGATGCGATCACCCACGGCTGATCGCTCGCAACGCCCATGAAAAGCCCCCGTTGCCTTGAGTGGCAACGGGGGCTTTTCCTTGTCCAGCCTCGGCTTGCGAAGCGACTGGCGCCGTTCAGAGTCTGCTCAGCCCGGAGCGCCGGGCGTGCGCGTCAGGCCGGCGAGGACGCCTTGCGACGCGCACGCCCTTCCACCGCCTCCACCAGCTGATGCCACCCCAGTACCGCGGGTGCATCCGTTGCCGGCAGCTCATCCAGCAGTGCCTTGAGGCGCTCGCAGCGCTCGGTATCCTGCGCATCGACCAGCCTCAACCAGGCAGCGAGCCCCATTGCTTCATGATGCGGATTTTCCTGCTCGATGGAGTAGGCCAGGCCCTGCTCGATCAAGGAACGCACCTTCTCGCTCGGCAGACCTTGAGCGGCACGCAACGCGGCCACCAGGTAGCTGACCTCTGCCAGATAGAAGGAGTTGCGCTCCTGAGCCACCAGCAGCACCTTCTCCATGTACTCTTCGGCCGCCGAATGCTCGCCCAGCGCCATCACGGCATCCATGTACCAGAGATTGGGCCGCTGATGCCGCTCACGCCCGGTCAGCTCGGCGAACTCGTTGATGCTGGACTGCAGCATCGCGAGCCCGTCGCGGTCGCCGTTCATCGCCCGCGCCCAGCCAAGCACGCCATGCGCCGCCATGTGCCAGAGGTGCAGATCCGCGGAGCGGGTCAGCTCCAGCGCCCGCTCGGCACGCTGGGTGGCCAGATGGGTATGCCCCAGCTGACGATAGAGCGAGGTGGAGAACATCAACGCCATGGCCAACGAGCCCGGCTGACCGATGGCCTCCGCCATGCGGATGGCCGCCTCGGCCTGCTGCTCGGCCTGCACGTAGTCAAAGCGCAGGCAGGACGTCCAGCTCTGCAGACATGCCGCTGCCACCTGAGGGTGATCACTGAACGGCAACCATTCGAGCACCATGGGATTGTGGACCGGATCGATCTCATCGAGATGCTCACCTGCCACGCGTACGCGACCGGCCCAGAATTCGCAGTGTGCCCGCGCATAGTCGGCCAGACGACGATAACGGCCATCCGACAGCTCTTCCGCCAGATCACTCAGGCCCGAGGCCAGCGCGAAGGCATCCGCATGCGCATGGCGCTCACTGCAACCGACCCACAGTCCCCACTTCACGATGAAGGCCTGCTCGAGATCCGGCTCATCATCTTCCAGCAGCGCCGGACTGTTGAGCAGATTGCGCGCCTGCACGAAGCTCTCGTGCGCGATGCGGGAACCATGCCCTTCCAGCGCGAAGCCGGCCTGGCCGCGCACGGTCAGCAGGCTCACCTCGCGCTCCTCCTGCCCTTCGACATGCTTGAGACACGCCAGACCACTGTCGGCCATCTTGAGCGCGGTACGGTTGGCGCTGATCTTGAGCGCTTCACGTGCCGACAGCTCGAAATAGCGCGCAGCACGACTGAAGTTCTGTGACTTGCGCAGATGGACGGCGAAATAGCCGGGGTGACGGCTGATCCAGGCAGGATGCTTGTCCTCGATGAGGGCCACGACCTGCAGGTGAATGCGGCGACGCACGTCACGCGGGCAGGACAGATAGGCCGCTTCCTGGATCAGCTGGTGGGTGAACTGGTAGTCGAATTCACTATCGTTGCCACAGGCCTCGATGATCTCCAGGCGCTGCATGCTCTCGATGGAACGCTTGAGGCGCCCTTCCTCGAATTCGCAGCTCTGGCGCAGGAAGCTCAGCTTGAAGACACGTCCCAGCACGGCGGCGGCGTGGGCCACATCGCGGCCTTCTTCCAGCTGGTCGATACGGCTGGACAGCAGGCCGATCAAGCCCTTGGGCAGCTCGTCGAGCTGCACCGGACGCCCCTCACGGCGATCCATGTCGAGACGACGACAGATCTCCTGCAGGTAGAGCGGCACACCATCGCAGCGCTCGATGAGCTGGCTGCGCATGCGCGGGCTGAGATGCAGACGATAGCGACGCGACAGATGCGACAGCAGACGCGAGACCTGCATCGGGTCCAGGCGACCCAGCGAGATATGCTGGTCCCAGTTGAGCTTGACGGCAAGGCTGTCGCGGCCGTTGTGGCTGGCCGCCAGCATGAAGCCGATGTTGATGGGCAGGCGCGCCTGCAGTCCCGCCAGCACCTTGAGCGACGGTTCATCGAGCCACTGCAGGTCGTCGATCATCATCACCAGCGGACGCAGGCTTGCCGATTTCTCGATCACCAGATGCAGCACACGCACCACACGCTCGACCGTCTCGCTGCTCTGGATCAGGGATTCATCTTCCGAGGCCTCCTCCGCGGTCCCCAGCACCGCATGGAAGGAGCGACGCACGTCCTCGTCGAGAGCCTGCAAGGCCTCGGAGGATTCAAATACCTGTTCGACGCCATCACGATCCACATGACCATCGAGGCGCCAGCGCATCAGGGTGCGCACCACGCTGTAGGGTTCCAGCTGCGAGAGGCGAGTCGTCGGCATCCAGCACAGGCCCACGTCCTGACTCTGTTCGAGCTGCCGGAAGTTGACCATCAGGGCCGACTTGCCCATGCCGGAGTTGCCGCTGACCAGCACGCTCTGACGCAGCCCGATACTGGCACGCGCCAGCGCATCGCGCAGACGGCGCAGCTCGCCTTCACGTCCGATCAGTGTCGGCAGTGACGCCTCACGATGCCCCACGCTGCTGCTCAGGACCAACGCGCGCAGACGCACTCGTCCGTCCGCTGCCAACAGGCGTGACGTGAGACGTGGCTGCAGATCCAGTGCGGGAGGCATGTGCTGACTGGCCTCCTGGGAAATCACCAGCTCGCTGCCTTCGGCCGCCGTCATCAATTCCAGGGAATACTGGGTCACCTGGCCAAGCGGGTCGGCCAGCTGACGCTCCGGCAGATAGATGACCTGCCCGGAGTGGAGACCCGCCGACAGCGAGAAGACCGGCGGCTTGCCTTCGCCATCCCAGATCCGCTCGATCTCATCCGGCATCGCCTTGCTGCAGTGCTCATAAAGCGCCACGAGCTCTGCCAGCTGATGGGCCGGGCCATGCGTGCCGAAGCACGCCAGGCCGACGCCACCCGTGGCACCCGGCAGCCAGAAACCGCCCAGGTGGTGGCATTGCTGCTCCAGCCAGCGCAGCAGCTCGATCTGCAGGGTCAGACTGGCGCGGGCCCAGACGCGATCGCGATGACTGTCCTTGACGCTGAGGCGAATCGCCATGACCGACAGCTGACGGTGGTCGATCTCGTCTTCACGCAGCGGCGCGCTGTCCAGCGACAGCGTGCGAGAAATGGCGCCCTGCGGCGTGAGCGCGCCCATCTGCTCGCTCTTGCCATCGGACCAGTAACGGGCCAGCTGCAGGAATCCCGGATCAGGCTGCTGACCGGAGAGTGCCAGCTGTTGCAGGAAGGCATTGAACTGCTCATGCGCCGCAGCCGACTGACCATCTTCCGCGAGCTGACGTACCAGGCGTTCATGGAAGGGGCCATATCCGGAGAAGCGGCTCACCAGGGTCCGCAGCACATCGTCCGGGACCGGCTCATCGGTCGCCAGTACTCGCTCGGCATACTGGATGACGCGCTGACGCCATTCGCCGCGCACCTTGATCATCCAGCGCTGGAATTCCGGGCACTGGGTCAGGGCAAGCTCTTCGACGAGATCGCCCCGGTAGAGTCCCAGCACCTCGTTGAGCGTCGCCACCGAGGGCGGCGCCAGCAACAGGCCGTTGAGCTCGTCGAGATCCAGCTCCCAGTAATCCGGAATCGACAGCGCGATCGTCTGACGTGAGACCGTCAGAAGATTGTCGGCCTCCTCCCCCAGGCTCTGACGCAGGCAATGCAGGGCATGGCGCAGGTTGGTGCGGCCCGAGGATAGCCCCTGATCCGGCCATAGCAGCTCTGCCAGCCCCGCCCGCGAGACGGCCTGATCATGCAGCAGAAGATGCAGCAACAGTGCCTTGACCTTGTCGTAGCTGAACTGCGTCAGCGTGTCATCGCCCAGGGTCAGCTGGAAATGTCCCAGCAGCGCCAATTGAGCTTGACCAGATGTTTCCTGCGTCATGTGTCATCCATTTCAAAGTCGCGAACGAAACGCCAGCCCAGCCATGGCGCCGGAGGTCCCCTGTTCTTGAGCCTTGCCTTGTGTCTGTACTGCCTCAACTCACCTGGCTTGAGGCGTTTTCCACCCGATTCATGACGGGGATGCCGCTGTGGAAACGGAAGCTGACATCAGGACGCTCGATCAGCTCCTTCTCCACCGCACGCAGTACCGCAAGACGGGATTCCAATGGTTCCTTGCTGTAACGCTCGGCCAACATGAGGTAATCCTCATAATGGCGTCCCTCAGACTTAACCAAAGTGCGATAGAACTTTGCAAGCTCGGGCTCAAGATACGGGATCAGACGCGCGAATCGCTCGCAGGACCGCGCTTCGATCAATGCCCCGATCAGCAGGATATCCACCAGCCGCTGAGGGTCTTCCTTGCGCACCTGCTGACGCAGTCCTTCTGCATATCCGGAAGCCTTGATATGACGATAGACGATTCCACGCCTTTCCATCAGTCCTACCACCTGCTCGAAGTGCAGAAGCTCCTCTCGAGCCAGCTGTGACATCTTGCTCAGCAGCAAGGGGTGGTCCACATAGCGGTACATCAGACTCATCGCGGTGGAGGCCGCCTTCTTCTCGCACTGCGCGTGGTCGATCAGCAACAGCTCAGGATTGTCGAGCGCCGCCTCTACCCAGGCGTGCGGTGTGCGGCAACCGAGAAAGGCCAGCAGGGAGTCCGGCAGCAGTGCATCGGTATCCTCGTTGCTCGGCCCCTGCGGCGCCTTGATGACGCGTGAAAGCTCATGGGCCATCCGAGCGTCATGCTCATCCGTCGCGAAACGCTCGCGGTCAGTCATCAGGGTCATGCCATCGTCCATCATGTCAGTCTTTTCTCTTGCCAGCGTCATCTTGCGTTGCATCAGAAGGATGACCTGCCGGACTCACTTCATTATTGGCCCGCTTTGCCGCTTCCACCATGATTTCATCGTTTATTCGCGAAAAAAGCTGTTCCGGCTCAAGTTCTTCGCCGCCACTGCACGGCGTGATGCCATAGGCAGAGAGGTCACGGATCCTGGTGCGTCCCACCCGCAGGAGCTCCACCGCACGTGACAGCGCCGACTGATCCTCACGAAAACGAATCCGGTGGCGCGTCAACTGTTCTGCCAGCGCCGCCTCGTCATGCACGTACAGCCAGCGCCCGGCGACGTCACTGCGCAGCGCATCCAGCTCGCGCATGCGCTGCGTGCGCTGCTCACTGTCATACCCGAACCAGTCGAGGATCTCCTGGTCATGGCGCTGGCATCCACGACAGACGTTGTCACCCACCGTGGTGGAACACACCCCGACGCAGGGAGAAAGAATACGGCTCATGCTGCCCTCGGCTTGCGGCGAAATTTCAGGAAAAAGGATAACAGCATCATACCGTGCGCCTGCTGAGCTCGACAGCGGTGCCCGGAGACCGCAAGGCTCGAGTCACCTCGACGCGACATCGGGCGATGCGAGCCGCGCCATGCCTGAAGCGCGACAAAGAAATGCAATATCAAGCTGTTAAGGTCGAAATGGCGCCCTGGATGACGACCAAAGTCTCAGCCCCCGCACGGGGGTGCTCCTTAACATTGTCGACAAAGTTGAGTAGACTCGCGTTCGCCCCGTAGCGCCTGATTCGCTCGCAATAAGACGCTTGAATTACCCGCAAGAAGCCTCGGGATGTCTCTGCCGGTTCGCGTGACGACTGGCACACGCATCTCGACACGATTACAGATGAGGGTCTCCCACGTGCTTGAAGCCTACCGTCAACAGGTTGAAGAACGCGCCCAGCAGGGCATCCCGGCGAAGCCGCTGAATGCAGAGCAGACCGCTGATCTGGTCGAACTGCTCAAGAATCCGCAGGCCGGTGAAGAAGAGTTCATCCTCGACCTGTTCACCAATCGCATCCCGCCGGGCGTCGATGAAGCCGCTTACGTCAAGGCTGGCTTCCTGACCGCCATCGTGCGTGGCGAAGCTTCTTCACCGCTGATCGACAAGACCCACGCCACCAAGCTGCTCGGCACCATGCAGGGCGGCTACAACATCGCCACGCTGGTCGAGCTGCTGGACGACGAGTCCATGGCCAAGGAAGCCGGCGAACAGCTCAAGCACACCCTGCTGATGTTCGATGCCTTCCACGATGTCGCCGAGCGCGCCAAGGCCGGCAACACCGTCGCGCAATCCGTGCTGCAGTCCTGGGCGGACGCCGAGTGGTTCCTGTCAAAGCCCGCCCTGGCGGACAAGATCACCCTGACCGTCTTCAAGGTGCCGGGCGAGACCAACACCGACGACCTGTCCCCGGCGCCTGACGCCTGGTCACGTCCGGACATCCCGCTGCACGCCAACGCGATGCTCAAGAACCCGCGTGATGGCATCATCCCGCAGGAAGAAGGCGTCATCGGCCCGCTGGCCCAGATCGAGGAAGTGAAGGCCAAGGGCTTCCCGGTCGCCTACGTCGGCGACGTGGTCGGTACCGGCTCCTCACGCAAGTCCGCCACCAACTCCGTGCTGTGGTTCTTCGGTGACGACATCCCGAACGTGCCCAACAAGCGCGCTGGCGGCTTCGTGTTCGGCAACAAGATCGCGCCGATCTTCTTCAACACCATGGAAGATGCCGGTGCCCTGCCGGTGGAAATGGACGTCGAGAAGATGGCCATGGGCGATGTCATCGACATCTACCCGTACGAAGGCAAGGTCTGCCGTCACGACACCGACGAAGTCATCTCCACCTTCTCCCTCAAGACTCAGGTCCTGCTGGACGAAGTGCGTGCTGGCGGCCGTATCCCGCTGATCATCGGTCGCGGTCTGACCGACAAGGCACGTACCGAGCTGGGACTGGACGCCTCTGACGTCTTCCGTCTGCCGGAGCAGCCGAAGGATACCGGCAAGGGCTTCACCCTCGCGCAGAAGATGGTCGGCAAGGCCTGCAACATGGAAGGCGTGCGTCCGGGCATGTACTGCGAGCCGAAGATGACCACCGTCGGCTCCCAGGACACCACCGGCCCGATGACTCGCGACGAGTTGAAGGATCTGGCATGTCTGGGCTTCCAGGCCGACCTGGTGATGCAGTCCTTCTGCCACACCGCCGCCTACCCGAAGCCGGTCGATGTCGAGACTCACCACACCCTGCCGGACTTCATCATGAACCGCGGCGGCGTGTCGCTGCGCCCGGGTGACGGCATCATCCACTCGTGGCTGAACCGCATGCTGCTGCCGGACACCGTCGGTACCGGTGGTGACTCCCACACCCGCTTCCCGATGGGCATCTCCTTCCCGGCAGGCTCTGGCCTGGTGGCCTTCGCCGCCGCGACTGGCGTGATGCCGCTGGACATGCCGGAATCCGTGCTGGTGCGCTTCAAGGGCAAGCGTCGCCCGGGCATCACCCTGCGTGACCTGGTCCACGCCATCCCGCTGTACGCCATCAAGCAGGGCCTGCTGACCGTCGACAAGTCCAACAAGAAGAACGCCTTCTCCGGCCGCATTCTGGAAATCGAAGGTCTGGAAGATCTCACCGCAGAGCAGGCCTTCGAGCTGTCTGACGCCTCTGCCGAGCGCTCCGCCGCGGGCTGCACCATCACGCTGTCCGACGAGAGCGTGACCGAGTACCTGACGTCCAACATCACCCTGCTCAAGTGGATGATCGCCAACGGTTACGGCGATGCCCGTACCATCGAGCGTCGTATCGCCGGCATGGAAGAGTGGCTGGCCAACCCGAGCCAGATGCGTGCCGACAAGGACGCGGAATACGCCGAGATCATCGAGATCGACCTCGACGAGATCGATCAGCCGGTGCTGTGTGCCCCGAACGACCCGGACGATGCGCGTCTGCTGTCCGACGTGGCCGGCCAGAAGATCGACGAGGTCTTCATCGGCTCGTGCATGACCAACATCGGTCACTTCCGTGCCGCCGGCAAGCTGCTCGAGAAGCAGCCGGCCGGTAGCCTGAAGACCAAGCTGTGGCTGGCACCGCCGACCAAGATGGACCAGCACCAGCTGACCGCCGAAGGCTATTACGGCATCTACGGCCGTGCCGGCGCGCGCATGGAAATGCCGGGCTGCTCACTGTGCATGGGTAACCAGGCACGTGTGGCTGCCAAGTCCACCGTGGTGTCCACCTCCACGCGCAACTTCCCGAACCGTCTGGGCGACGGCGCCAACGTCTTCCTGGCGTCTGCCGAACTGGCCGCCATCGCCGCGGTCATCGGTCGTCTGCCGAGCGTCGAGGAGTATCAGGGCTACATGGGCGAATTCGATGCCATGGCCGGCGAGATCTATCGCTACCTGAACTTCCATGAGATCGAAGAGTTCCAGAATGCCGCCTCCAACGTGATTCCGGTCACTCAGGAAGCCTGATCAGGCGAGGCGCCGGGCTCCAATGTCCGGCGCCTCTCTGGACAGCAGCCGTCACTGGTCACGCCAGAGCTGCCAGCGAGACAACGAAACGGGCCGCCCCATCAGGGACGGCCCGTTTTTTCATGCCTGGCGTTTTCGCCCGCCGCCCGAGACGACCTGCTCGGCCTAGAACTTGTAACCGACAGAGGCCGTGAAGGCATCTACCTGATAGTCGCTGTCGAAGTCATAACGCTCGTATTCGGCACGGATCAGGAACGGATCGAGATTGACCTGGGCACCGGCACCATAGACCGGGTCGAAGCCGTCATTGTCCTTCAGGTCGACACTGGAATCGCCCAGATTGCCGTCGACATCGGTTTCCCACTTGGCCATGCCCGCCTTGGCGAACAGCGAGAAGTACTGGCCGATCGGCAGGATACCCACCACGTTGACGCCGTAGGCCTTGGACTTGAGATCGGTATTGCCGAAGTCATTGCCCTTGAGCTGAACGGTCCCGAGATCCGTATAGAAGGCTTCGGTGGCGAAGTACGGGTTGTACTGATAGCCCACGAAGGCCTTGTAGACGTTGTCGTCATCATCCACGTCGAAGTCATCACTGCCGGAGTCGATGAAATCGCCGGCCTCATCGGAATCATCGTTCTTCAGGCTGGAAAAACCGGTACCGGCACCGATATAGAGCCCTTCGGTGGCATTGCCTGCCGCCTGGGCGTGTCCACTGAGCGCCAGAGCGAGAGCGGCGAAGGAAACGGTGGCCAACGGGGCGGCCAGAAGACGTGACTTGCTCATGTGTTGCTCCTTGATCCAATGGGCGGCACAGGCGGATGCCTGCCAGAGGCAGTCTGGTTCAACGTCGCCTGCCATGGGTGCAGGAGCATCGTGGTAGATATCGAACGGTGTTTCAAGAGTGGCGTTTTCACTACTTCCCACGTCGCCAGTCAGCAACATGCCCTCGTGACCCTCCCGTCCCTCGCTTGCACGCGCCCGAGGCCCGCTTAGCCCTTCGCACAGGTGCAAAGCCTTGGCGTATCGGGCATTCTCGACGTTGTGGCATTGCAGCAATCGCCAGCGCTCCGTCCCCAAGCGACCCTCACCGGGCCGCCCAGCACAAGGAATCCGACATGACGCACTCCATCTCCACCCCCGATCTCTGCGATGAGTTCCCTGATGTGCAAGTCCTCGAGCCCCTGTTCATCAACTACGGCGGCGTCGAGTCCTTTGGTGGCGAAGTCGTGACCATCAAGTGCTTCGAGGACAACTCGCTGGTCAAGGCGGCAGTCGCGGAACCCGGTGCAGGGCGCGTGCTGGTCGTCGATGCCGGTGGCTCGATGCGCTGCGCCATGCTGGGCGACATGCTCGCCGAGCAGGCCGCCAAGAGCGGCTGGGCCGGCGTAATCATGTATGGCTGCATCCGTGATGTCGACGAGATCCACGCCACCCAGCTCGGCGTGCAGGCACTCGGCTGCTACCCGCGTCCCAGCATCAAGCGTGGCGAAGGCCAGCGCGACATCCCGGTCACCTTTGCCGGTGTCACCATCGTGCCGGGCGACTTCCTCTATGCCGACAACAACGGCATCGTCACCTCGAAGGAAGCGCTGATTCGCACCCAGCCGACGCCCTGACCGGTTCCCGACCACCGGTCGAACCGTTCAAGCCCCCAATGAAAACGCCCCCGCAACCGTTCTGGCTGCGGGGGCGTTTTCCTGTCAGTCGTGTCTGTCTCAGCGCACGCTGACCGGCTCACCTGCTGCAGTGTCCTGGCGCTCGGCGACCGCATCATCGGCACGCGCGAAGCGATCCACCACGGCGGCGCAGGCCGCGTCACCGGTGATGTTGAGCGCGGTACGCGTCATGTCGAAGATACGATCCAGCGCGAACAGCAGCGGCAGGCCCTCGATGGGAATGCCGGCCGCCAGCAGCACGGCAACCACCAGGAACGACGGCCCCGGCACGCCAGCCTGACCGATGGCACCCAGGGTTGCGGTGAACACGATGGCGGCGTAGGCGGAGAAGCCGAGATCGACGTTGAAGACCTGGGCGAAGAACATCGCCACCAGCCCGTAATAGATGGCGTTGCCGCTCATGTTGATGGTCGCGCCCAGCGGCAGCACGAAGGCCGTCGTGGCGTTCTTCAGGCCCAGCTCCTTCTCGCAGACTTCCATGTTGACCGGCAGGGTCGCCATGGAGGACGCCGTGGACAGCGCGACGGCCTGCGGCTTCTTCATCACCGACAGGAAGCGACCCAGCGGCACGTCAGAGCCGAACTTGACCACCAGCGGGTAGAACACGAAGCCATAGATGAGGATGGCGCCCATGTAGACGAGGAACAGCTTCATCACCAGGGTCAGCACATCGAAGCCGAAGGTGCCGACGGCGTCCGCCATCAGACCGAAGACGCCGATCGGCGCGATCAGCATCACCACGTTGATCATCCACACGAAGGCCTCGATCACGGTATTCAGGCCTTCGATCAGCGGCTTGCCACGCTCGCCGGTCTTGGACAGGCCAATGCCGAGAAACAGGCAGAACACCAGAATCTGCAGGATGTTGGCATCGGTGAGTGCGCCGAAGATATTGGTCGGCACCATGCCCAGAATGGTATCCATCACGCCCGGCACGCTGCCCTTGTCGGCGTAGGCGTTGGAGAACATGCCCTTGGCGCTTTCCAGATCCACCCCACTGCCCGGCTGGAACACATGCCCCATCACCAGCGCCAGCATCACCGCCACGGCTGAGGTGAGCATGAAGAAGGCAAAGGTGGAGAGACCGATCTTGCCGGCAGAAGGGCTATCGCCCAGATTGGCGGCTCCCGACACGATGGAGACCGCGATCAGCGGTACCACCAGCATCTTGATCAGGTGAATGAAGAGCTCACCGAGTGGCGCGAACATCGCGGCGCTCTCGCCCATGTAAGCGCCTACACCAGCGCCCAGTATCATGGCGATGACTACCTGAACGCCGATGTTCTTCCATAAAGACTGTTTCACGTTACGACTACCTTGGATTGTGTCTGAAAGGTCGGTTGTTGCGTGCCACCGCATTGCTGGCTACCGGTGAGGCCTGCCGTCATGGTCACCATGGATTCATAACCACCATGGAGTCATAGTCACCATGGATATTGTGGTCAGCGGGGTGGCTGGGATTATAAATGACTGCCTTTTCCACACGAGGCAGGATGATCATCATTTAGTCGCGGATTCGAGATCATTTTGTTGCTATTTGTTACGAACTGACATGCTTCTGCCGGTTTCTACACCATTGGTCTAGTGTCGCGAGCTGACCATCCATTCAGTTTTCGGGCGAGAAAATGAAAAGCGCCCACCGCACGTCGAGTGCGATGGGCGCCCTGAGTGACAACCACCCTCTGCGCCTCAGCGCGTCAGGTCACCGTCGTGGAAAGCCTGGGTTACACCAGCTCCTTGTCCGCCAGCATGAACCAGGTTTCCAGCACGGAATCCGGGTTGAGGGAGACGCTGTCGATGCCCTCTTCCATCAACCACTTGGCCAGCTCCGGATGGTCTGACGGGCCCTGGCCACAGATGCCGACGTACTTGCCCTGCGCCTTGCAGGCACGGATCGCCATCGACATCAGCTGCTTGACCGCCGGATTACGCTCATCGAAGAGGTGAGCGACGATACCGGAGTCGCGATCCAGCCCCAGGGTCAGCTGGGTCAGGTCGTTGGAACCGATGGAGAAACCATCGAAGTGCTCGAGGAACTGATCCGCCAGCAGCGCATTGGTCGGCAACTCGCACATCATGATGACACGCAGGCCGTTCTCGCCACGTACCAGACCATTCTCGCCCAGCAGCTTGATGACCTGCTCCGCCTCGCCGGTGGTACGCACGAAGGGCACCATGATCTCGACGTTGGTCAGGCCCATCTCGTCACGCACACGCTTGAGCGCACGGCACTCCAGGTCGAAGCAGTCGCGGAAGGTGTCGGACACGTAGCGCGAGGCACCACGGAAGCCCAGCATCGGGTTCTCTTCGCCCGGCTCGTACATCTTGCCGCCGATCAGGTTCTCGTACTCGTTGGACTTGAAGTCCGACATGCGCACGATGACCTTCTGCGGGTGGAAGGCGGCCGCCAGGGTGGAGATGCCCTCGACCAGCTTGTCAACGTAGAAGTCGACCGGGCTTGCGTAGCCGGCGGTACGCGCATCGATGGTCTGCTGCAGATCGATGGGCAGGGTGGCGTAGTCGAGCAGCGCCTTGGGGTGCACGCCGATCATGCGGTTGATGATGAACTCGAGACGTGCCAGGCCCACGCCGGCATTCGGCAGACGCGAGAAGCTGAAGGCACGGTCCGGGTTACCGACGTTCATCATGATCTTGAACGGAATCTCCGGCATCTCGTTGACGCTGGTGACAGTGCGATCGAAGTTGAGGATGCCGTCATAGACATGACCGGTATCGCCTTCGGCGCAGGAAACCGTCACTTCACGGCCTTCAGCGAGCACCGAGGTGGCATCGCCACAGCCGACGACGGCCGGAATGCCCAGCTCACGCGCGATGATCGCCGCGTGGCAGGTACGGCCGCCGCGGTTGGTGACGATGGCGGAAGCGCGCTTCATGACCGGCTCCCAGTCCGGGTCGGTCATGTCGGTGACCAGCACGTCGCCGACCTGCACCTTGTCCATCTGCTCCGGGTTGTCGATCACGCGTACCGCGCCCTGGCCGATACGCTGGCCGATGGCACGCCCCGTCACCAGGGTCCGGCCCTTCTCGCGCAGCTGGAAGCGCTCGAGGTTGCCGCCCTCTTCCTGGCTGACGACCGTTTCCGGACGCGCCTGGACGATGTAGAGCTTGCCGTCATCGCCGTCACGCGCCCATTCGATATCCATCGGACGCTGGTAGTGCTTCTCGATGATCATGGCCTGGCGCGCCAGTGCCTCGACATCGGCGTCGCTGATGCAGAAGCGATGACGCTCCGGTACCGGCACGTCGACGGTCTCGACGGAACGCCCGGCGCTGGTGTCGTCGGTGTAGACCATCTTGATCAGCTTGGAGCCCAGGTTGCGACGCAGCACCGCCGGGCGACCCGCTGCCAGCGTGGTCTTGTGGACATAGAACTCGTCAGGGTTGACCGCGCCCTGTACCACGGTCTCGCCCAGGCCCCAGGAGCCGGTGACGAAGACGGCGTCGCGATAGCCGGATTCGGTATCCAGCGTGAACATCACGCCGGAAGCGGCCGTCTCGGAGCGCACCATCTTCTGCACGCCGGCAGACAGCGCGACCAGCGAGTGATCAAAGCCCTTGTGCACGCGGTAGGAGATGGCGCGGTCGTTGAACAGTGACGCGAACACCTCGTGAACCGCACGCTTGATGTTGTCGAAACCTTCGATGTTGAGGAAGGTTTCCTGCTGACCGGCGAAGGAGGCGTCCGGCAGGTCTTCCGCGGTGGCGGAGGAGCGCACGGCGACCTTCAAGTTCGGGTGTCTGGCCTGCAGCTCGGCATAGGCACGTTCCATCTCGGCCTCGAAGGCCGGCGGCAGCGGCGTATCGATGATCCACTGACGAATCTCGGCACCGACGCGCGCCAGTTCGACCACGTCATCCACATCGAGAGCATCGAGGGCGGCATTGATACGCTTGTCGAGGCCTTCGTGAGCCAGGAACTCGCGATAGGCAAAGGAGGTAGTCGCAAAGCCGCCGGGCACGGTGACACCGGCATCGGCCAGATTGGAGATCATCTCACCGAGCGAGGCGTTCTTGCCGCCAACGCGATCAACATCGTTCATGCCGAGCTGATCGAAATCGACGACGTATTCGGATGTGGCTTGCTGTGACAAGGGAACCCCCTGGTACCAATGGATGGAAACGAATGACCGATGGAGGACGTTGAACCGCCTTCCGTTCAGCAATGACGCCACCCTAACAAGCTCTCTCTAGTATTAGCCATTGGTCTAACCGGCTAGTCAGTGGAGGAGGACTACAACCCTGAGACTGTTTCAGGCGTTCTGTCGCCATCGTCGCCGAACATGTCGACAAGCCAGAAACGGCCGCTACAGGAATGTAGTCATGGGCCGCTTTGCCGGAGAACGGGAACACGAGATTTCCCATATCGCGCCACTGGCCATCCGCCGGATATTGCAAGCACGACAGTGAACGCCGACACTTGGGACTTCACGAGACGACACCCTGCGCCGGGTTGTGTCTTCGATTCGTTCTTCACGAGTGCCCGTCATGACCCGAACCGCCTTCTTCATTTCCGATGGAACCGGTATCACCGCCGAGACACTGGGACGCAGTCTGCTGGCCCAGTTCGAGAACACCGACATCCGCATGGTGACCAAGCCCTACATCGACTCCTCCGAGAAGGCCACGGCACTGGTAAAGGCCATCGAGAGCGCCCACGCCACGGACGGTGAGCGCCCCATCATCATCGACACCATCGTCGATCAGGACATCCGTGACATCATCTCGGAATCCTCCGGTTTCAAGGTCGACATCTTCTCCACCTTCCTCAAGCCACTGGAAGAGGAGCTGGATACCCACTCGTCCTACAGCGTCGGCAAGACCCACTCCATCGGTCAGGATGATGTCTACATGAACCGCATCGATTCGGTGCATTTTGCCCTCGACAACGATGATGGAGCGCGCACCCACCAGTACGACAAGGCCGACGTCATCCTCATCGGCGTCTCACGCTGCGGCAAGACCCCGACCTCGCTGTATCTGGCCTTGCAGTTCGGCATCCGCGCGGCCAACTACCCGCTGACCGAGGATGATCTCGACGAATCCGGCACCCTCAAGATGCCCGCCTCACTGGCGCAATATCGTCACAAGCTGTTCGGGCTGACCATCGACCCGCGCCGTCTGGCCGCCATTCGTACCGAGCGTCGCCCCAACAGCCGCTACTGCTCGATCGACCAGTGTCTGCAGGAAGTCGAGCAGACCGAGGCACTCTTCCGCCGCTCCAAGGTGCCCTACATCGATACCACGCGTTTCTCGATCGAAGAGATCTCGACACGCATGATCGCCGAGACCGGCCTGGCACGCCGCTTCTCACCGCGCTGATACCCGGCGCTACGTTAGCCCCCAACAACACACATCGACCACAACAGCCCCCCTACTCACGCAGGAAGTCTCCCCATGTTCAACACCAACCACTACTTCGACGGCCAGGTGGCCTCCATCGCCTTCCAGAGCGCAGACCTTCCTGCCACGGTCGGCGTGATGGCCATCGGCGAATTCGTGTTCGCCACCAGCCAACGCGAATACATGACCCTGATCAGCGGCGACATGCAGGTACTGCTGCCGGGCGCGGAAGAGTGGTATCAGCTCGCCGCCGGTGAAAGCTTCATCGTCGAAGCCAACCAGAGCTTCGAAGTGCGCACTACGGTCGAATCCGCCTATCTGTGCAAGTACGAAGACGCCTAAGGCACTGGGAATAAGCCGCCTAAGGCACTTGAAAACAGCCGCCTGAGGCACTGGTAAACAGCCGCCCAAGGCGCTGAAAGCCAGACATGAAGAAGCCGCCGTACCCTCTCGGGCCACGGCGGCTTTTTTTCGTCACGACGACTGTCTCTCGCTACCAGGCTCAGGCGCGCTGCCTGAGGACCGAGCGCAGCGCCAGATAACTGATACCACCCATCAACAGGTAACTTGTCGCTACCCCGGCAAAGATACCGATCACGCCATACAGGGCGCCGCCCAGCCAGGCCAGTGGCACCAGCAGAGCGAACAGTCGCACCAGCGAGAGTGTCATCGCCCGGCGTGGCTCGTGCAGCGCATTGAGGCTGGAATTGGCGAGGATGATCACGCCCTGGGCGCCGAGTGCAGCGGGAATCAGCCACAGGTAGGTGACCACCAGCTGCGCGACTTCCGGGCTTTCAGCGAAGCGCGCCGCGATCCACTCACCGCCAAGCCCCAGCCCCAGCCAGACCGCCAGCTGCCAGACGAGAATGAAGCCGAGTATGCCGTGGATGGCTCGCCATACCCGCCGGTGCTGTCCGGCACCATCGTTCTGGCTGATGAAGGGTGACAGCGTCATCGAGAGTGCCAGCACCAGAATCAGCGCCAGTGACTCGATGCGTGAACCGATGCCATAGGCCGCGACGGCGGCATGACCATGCTGACTGACGATCCGCGTGACCAGCGCCGTGGCGATCGGCGTCATCACGCTGGTCATGGCCGCAGGCAGGCCGATGGCCCCCACTTCTCGCCATGAGGTGATCAGACGTGTCAGCGACAGCTGATGCAGATCCAGCCGCGCGCGCAGCAATGGCAATGCCAGCAAGCCCAGCGTCATCGCCAGCCACGACAGCACCGTGGCCAACGCCGCCCCCGCCACGCCCATGCCCTGCCAATCTCCGATGCCGAAGATCAGCAGCGGGTCGAGCAGCGCATTGAGACCCCCTGCCGCCGCCATCACCAGCGAGGGCACCAGGGTATTGCCCTCGGCGCGCAGCACGCTGCCCAGCACGCGTGGCAGCAACACGAAGGGCGCCCCGAAGTACCACACCTGCATGTAGTCCTGGATGTGCGGCATCAGGGTGTCATCGGCCCCCAGCAGCCCGAACAGCGGCCCGATGCTGACAAGCCCCGCCACGATCATCATGACGCCCAGCAGCAGCCCCAGCAGACTGGCATCCGTGGCCCGCGCCTTGACCGTCTCGAACTCGCCACGCCCGAGCCTGCGCCCCACCACGGCGGTGGTGCCGATGGACAGACCGATGGCGATGCTGATGACGGCAAAGGTCACCGGAAAGGTGAAGGTGACCGCCGCCAGCTCCGCGGTGCCCAGCTGGGCGATGAACCAGGCATCCACCAGGTTGAACAGCATCATGGTGACGATGCCGCCGATCACCGGCCCCGTCATGCGGGCAAGCGTCGAGGCGATCGGATCACGCAGCAGATCACGCCGACCACGCGGGGACGGGTTTCTGGCAGAGGAAGAGGACGTGGGGTTGGCAGGCTCAGGCATGCAGGCTCCGGACAGTAAACGGCCCCGTCAGGCGAGCTGCCTGCGGGGCCATCGGGGGCTATCGATCGTACGATCTGTCGTGCAATCCGTCGTGCAGGACGGGCACAGTGTAAGACATCCGCGCGGCGAGAGCAGTTCCCTTGCGGATCAGGGGCTGCAAGCCGGACTAGTTGCCCTGCATGAAGGGCGAGATGACTTCGCCTCCCGACTCACGCCAGGCCGCGAAGCCGCCCCCGAGATGGGCGACCGGCCCGAATCCCATGTCCTTGAGCGACTTGGTGGCCAGCGCCGAGCGCAGTCCACCGGCGCAGAACAGCACATAACGTCCCTCACGGGCGAAATCGGCACGGTGATAGGGCGAGGCCGGGTCGACCCAGAACTCCAGCATGCCGCGTGGCGCATGGATGGCCCCGGGAATGCGGCCTTCCCGCTCCAGCTCACGCACATCGCGGATATCCACCAGGATCAGGGGCGTACCGCCTGCGCGAGACTCCTCCAGCGCCTGACGCAGCGCCTCAGGCGACAGGGTGTCGATCTCCTTCTCGGCCGCTGCCACCAGCTCACTGACCGGTCGAATCATGGGGTCCTCCTTGCAGATGATATCGTCCTGATGATGCATGCCACTCACCGCCTGCGTGACACCTCACACATCCGCCTCGCCGCAACGATAGAAACGCTGGATGCTCGAGAAATCGAGACGTCCCGCACCCTGGGCGGCATGCTGGGCGAACAGGTTACGCGCCTGGGAGCCCATTGGCACTGCCGATTTCGAGCCCAGCGCCATTTCCCAGGCAAGGCCAAGATCCTTGGCCATCAGGTCCACCAGGAAGCCGCCCTGATAGTCGTTGGACGCAGGTGCCGCCTCCATCACCCCGGGCCAGGGGTTATAGACGTTGAGCGCCCAGTTGCCGCCGGAGGACTGCTTCATCACCTCCGAGAGCACGGCCGGGTCCAGTCCGTTCTTGACCCCCAGCGCCAGCGCCTCGGCAGTGCCGCTCATCAGGATGCCCAGCAGCATGTTGTTGCAGATCTTGGCGACCTGACCGCTGCCGGCCGGGCCTGCATGGAACAGATTCTTGCCCATCACTTCCAGCAGCGGCACGGCACGCGCGTAGCCGTCGGCCTCGCCACCGACGATGAAGCTCAGCGTGCCGGCACGTGCGCCACCGACCCCGCCCGACACCGGGGCGTCCATGAAGGTGATGCCACGCTCGGCGGCATGGCGAGCGACCAGCCGGGCATCATCCGGCGCGATGGTCGAGGCGTCGATCACCAGTACCGAAGCGTCGAGTGTCGCCAAGAGGCCACCCTCGCCGTCTTCCTTGTCACCCAGATAGAGCTTTCGCACGTGCTGCCCCGCCGGCAGCATGCTGATGACGACGTCAACGCCCTCTGTCGCCTGGCGTGGCGACTCGGCGCGTGAGGCACCCGCCTCGACCAGCTGGCTCATGGCCGACTCGACCAGATCGAAGACCTTCACCTCATGGCCGGCCTTGACCAGATTGAGGGCCATGGGGCCGCCCATGTTGCCGAGCCCGATGAAACCGATGGATGTCATGGCAATGCTTCCTCGTGAACAGGTTCTTGTTGTCATTGGCGTCCGGCGGCATGTCCGCACCTGCCGCCCGTGCTGAAAAGCGCGCTTACAGATCCATCAGCGGATGCTCGTCCTCTTCCCACAGCGGCGCGAAGAAGCCGTCGATGTATTCCTCGGAGACCTGCGCGATCGAGGCATAGGCCCACTGCGGCTGCCTGTCCTTGTCGATCAGCAGGGCGCGTACTCCTTCAGCAAGCTCGGTGCCCATGCAGCAGCGCACCGACAGGGTCAGCTCGTCGCGGAAGGCTTCCGCCAGCGAGGAGTGGCGATGGCGTGCCAGCATGCGAAATACCAGATGCGGGGAACTGGGGCAGCCGGCTTCCAGACGCTCGCGATTGGCGTTCAGCCACGCATTGCAGTCACTGCGCGCCTGGGGATCATCGAGGATCCGCTGACAGGCCTTCAGCACTTCGCGCCCGGCGACCAGCTGCTGAAGATGATCAAAGAGCGGCATGACCTGTCCCGGCGGCGCCAGCTCACGGCGCTCGAACTCGCTCAGCACCTGGCTCAGATGACGCGACGGATGACGCCCGAATTCCCCCTCGCACAGCGCCTGCTTGAGCGCCTCGCGCTGCGCGTCGGGAATCAGGCGTGTGGCAAGCCCGAGATCCAGCGCATCGCGGGCATTCAGCTGCGCGCCGGTCACTCCCAGATACTCGCCGATGCCACGCGGCAGGCAATTGAGCAGCCAGCTGGCCCCGACATCCGGGTACAGGCCGATGCTGACCTCCGGCATCGCCAGCCGTGAGCTTTCGGTGACCACGCGCTCGCAACCGCCGGCGAACAGCCCCATGCCGCCGCCCATCACGATGCCGCCGCCCCACACCAGCAGCGGCTTGGGGAAGGTATGCAGCCGGTGATCGAGCCGGTATTCCGCGGTGAAGTAGCGGGTGGCGAAGAAATCCTCCAGCGCTTCAAGAGGGTCTGCGCCTTCGCTGGCAGGCGCCGTGGTCATCGCCTGATAGAGCGCCACGATATCGCCACCGGCACACAACGCACGCTCGCCGGCGCCTTCCAGCCACACCATGGCGATGCTGCTGTCCAGCTCCCAGGCATCCAGCTGGGCCTCGATGCGCTCGATCATGGCCAGCGACAGCGCATTCAGCGAGCGCGGCGCATTCAGGCGCATGATGCCCAGCTGCTTGCCGTCGCGGGCGCGACGCGTCTCGAACACCACGGGCGCCTCGACATCGGTCGCGGCCTTGGCAGTGACACCTTCTATCTGGCTCATGAGCGCCCTCCTCCCTTCACCTCTTTCTGATGCGAGACCCACTGTGGTGCACGCTTCTCCAGGAAGGCACTCACGCCCTCCTTCTGGTTGGGGTCATCGAACAGCTCGACGAACAGCTCGCGTTCCATGCGCAGGCCATCGCTCATGCCGCGATGGCGTGAGGACATGATCAACGCCTTGCAGCGCGCCACCGCACTCGGGCTCTGGTTGGCGACGCTCTCGGCCATCGCCAGCGCACGCTCGAGGCTCTGGCCGGTCTCGACCACCTCTTCCGCCAGCCCGATGCGGCCGGCGGTCTCGGCATCCACCTGCTCACCACACAGGATCATGCGCTTGGCCCAGCCCTCCCCGACCAGCCACGGCAGGTGCTGGGTGCCGCCCGCGCACGGCAGCAGACCGACCTTGGCCTCCGGCAGCGCCAGTTTCGCCTGACGCTCGACGATACGGATATCGCAGGCCAGCGCGCATTCAAGCCCGCCGCCCATCGCGTAGCCGTTGACGGCGGCGATCGTCACGCCGGGGAAGTTGGCCAGCCGCTCGAAGGCCAGCCCGAAGCGGCGCGCCATGGTGGCGGCCACGCCCTTGTCACCGTCGGCGAAGGTCTTGAGATCGGCGCCGGCGGAGAAGAACCTGTCGCCCTCACCGGTAATCACCACCGCACTGACGCTGCCATCGCCCTCCAGCTCATCGAGCAACTGCTCCAGCTCGATCAAGGACGCCTCCGTCCAGGTGTTGGCCGGCGGATTGCTGATGGTGACACGGGCGATATGACGATCCTTCTCGAGAACGAGGCATGGCCCTTGATTGGATGACATCACGTAACTCCCTGAAAGATGGTAACCACTGACGAATTGAAGTGGAGGCGCCGTTACGCCAGCGACTCGATCATGCCCGGCGTCAGAAGACGGCGCGCGATGATCAGACGCATGATCTCGTTGGTGCCTTCCAGAATCTGGTGCACACGGGTGTCACGCACCAGCCGCTCCAACGGGTACTCGCGGATATAACCGTAGCCGCCATGCAGCTGGAGTGCCTGATTGCAGACCTCGAAGCCCATGTCGGTGGCAAAGCGCTTGGCCATCGCACAGTGGGCGCTGGCCTCGCCGTCACCCTCATCGAGCTTGAAGGCCGCCAGTCGCACCAGGGTGCGTGCGGCGGTCAGTTCGGTGGCCATGTCGGCCAGCTTGAACTGCAGGGCCTGGAACTGCGCCAGCTCGCGCCCGAACTGCTTGCGCTCGCCGAGATAATCCCGCGACAGCTCCAGCGCCTTCTGGGCCGCGCCCAGCGAGCAGGTGGCGATGTTGATGCGTCCGCCATCCAGCGCCTTCATCGCGAAACGGAAGCCCTCGCCCTCCTCGCCCAGACGATTGGCCGCCGGGACCCGCACGCGATCGAAGCTCACCAGCCGGGTCGGCTGGCTGTTCCAGCCCATCTTGTCTTCCTTCTTGCCGTAGCTGATGCCGTCGGCATCCGCTGGCACCACGAAGGCCGAGATACCCGCCGCGCCGCTGTCCGGCTCGCCGGTGCGCGCCATCACCACCAGCACGTCCGTCGCCCCGGCACCGGAGATGAACATCTTGGAGCCACTCAGGTAGTAGTCATCGCCGTCACGCTCGGCGCGGGTGCGCAGACTGGCGGCATCACTGCCGCTGCCCGGCTCGGTCAGACAGTAGGAGCCGAGCTTGTCGCCCGCCACCATCGCCGGCACCCACTGCTCGCGGCACTCGTCACTGGCGAAGCTCGCGATCATCCAGCCGACCATGTTGTGGATGGTAATGTAGGCGGTGGTCGAGATGCAGCCAGTGGCCAGCTGCTCGAGAATGATGGAGCTGTCCAGACGCGGCAGGCCAAGACCGCCATGCTCCTCGGGGACATAGAGCCCCATGAAGCCCGCCTCACCCGCCTTCTTCAGCGTCTCGATGGGGAAATGGGCCGTGGCGTCCCACTCGGCGGCATGCGGGGCAAGCTCGGCATCCGCGAAGGCACGCGCGCCCTCCTGCAGGGCACGCTGGTCATCGGTCAGCGAAAAGTTCATGCAGCTGCCTCCTGTTGTCCTTGTTCTTTATCTCCAGGCCCGCCGAGTCCTCGGCGGGCTTGTGAAGAGAGCCCTCTGCGCATCTGAAGAGCCCTCAGCGGTCTTGTAAAGAGAGCCATCAGCGCAGCTGAGGAGTCATCAGCGCATCTGAATGGAGAAGTTGGGCTGATTGCCCTCGGCCGGCGCATCATCGAACCAGCGCGCCGTCACCGTCTTGGTCTCGGTATAGAAGCGCACCGCCTGCTTGCCATAGGCATGCAGATCGCCGAAGAAGCTGCCGCGCCAGCCGGTGAAGGAGAAGAACGGCAGCGGCACCGGAATCGGCACATTGATGCCGACCTGGCCCACCGCGATCTCGTTCTGGAAGCGGCGTGCCGCCCCGCCGGAGCGCGTGAAGATGGAGGTGCCGTTGCCGTAGGGGTTGTTGTTGATCAACTCGATGGCCTCGGACAGATCCGCCGCCTCCATGCAGCACAGCACCGGCCCGAAGATCTCCTCACGATAGAGCACCATTTCCGGCGTCACCTTGGAAAACAGGCACGGCCCCAGCCAGTTGCCGTCGGGATAGCCCGCCACCGAGATGCCGCGACCGTCCAGCAGCAGCTCGGCCCCTTCCTCGACGCCCTGCCCGATCCAGCCCGTCACGCGCTCCAGTGCCTGCGGCGAGATCAGCGGTCCGTAGCTGGCGCCCTTGTCATTCCAGGCACCGGGGCGCACCTCGGCCAGCGCATCACGCACCCGCGCGATCAAGGCCTTCGAATCACCGACGAAGACCGCCACCGAGATCGCCATGCAGCGCTGACCCGCCGCACCGACACTGGCCCCGACCAGCGCATTCACCACCTGGTCCGCCGGAGCATCCGGCATGATCACCATGTGGTTCTTGGCACCCGCGAAGCACTGGGCGCGCTTGAGGTTGTCGGTGGCGGTACGATAGATGTGCTGCCCCACCGGTACCGAACCGACGAAGCTTACGGTGCGCGGTGTCTCGTGGGCCAGCAGGTGATTGACCTGATCGCGCCCGCCCTGCACCACGGTCAGGATGCCCTCGGGCGCTCCCGCTTCCATGAACAGCTCCGCCAGACGCAGCGTGGTCAGCGGTACCTGCTCGGAAGGCTTGAGCACGAAGGCATTGCCGCAGGCGATGGACAGCGGGAACATCCAAAGCGGTATCATGGCGGGGAAATTGAACGGCGTGATGCCCAAGCAGACGCCCAGCGACTGGGTCACGGAGTAGCTGTCGATGCCGGTGGCGACGTTCTCCACCGTCTCGCCCATCAGCAGACTCGGAATGTTGGCGGCATGCTCGACCACCTCGATGCCGCGCCAGACATCGCCCTTGGCGTCCTCGAAGGTCTTGCCCAGCTCATGGGAGATGATCTCGGCCAGCTCGTCATGGTGCTGCTTGAGCAGATGCTGATAGCTGAGCATCAGACGGGCACGGGTCGGCACCGGGGTGTTGCGCCAGCGCTGGAAGGCCTGCTCGGCATGCACCAGCGCCTCGTCCAGTTCGCTGAGCGGCGTCAGTGGAACACGCGCCACTTCAGCGTTGGTAGCCGGGTTGGTCACGCTCAGGTGCTGATCGGCGGCGCTTGCGACAAACTGGCCATTGATCAGCTGTGGCAATACCAGTGGTGCGCTGTCACCGGCGACGACGGCGCGCAGTCGTGACAGCAACTCAAGCGAGCCGTTTGCGGACGTGAGGGTAGTCGAAGACATGACGTGGCATTCCTGTGTCTGTTGTTATTGGGTGAAGGACGGCGTGTCAGCAGAGCCGGAGACGTCAGCCAGAGCCATCTTGCCGAAAGCGGCAAGCCGACATTGCGATCTGACTCAACCTAGCATCTGCTTGGTTGGCTGCAAATACTATTACCCTTTACGTTAACGTAAACAATGCTAGTCTGTAGAAAATTCACGGCCAGACGCCGCTGGCATCCACTGCGCAGAGGGGCATGCCATCTCCTCGGCGCACACAGCATTCGGAGCGGCAGTGCCCATGACGGATACGATGATTACCTCAACGCCTGACACCCAGAACCCGACAGCCTCCGAGAGTCCGGACGATGGCGTCGGCATGGAAGGCCTGCTGAGTGCCACCAGCACCAGCGACGCCATTCGCCCGACCCAACGCACCTGGAGCATCGGCGAGCTGGCACGTCATTTCGACGTGACCACACGCACCATCCGCTTCTATGAGCAGGAAGGCCTGCTGCATCCTCAGCGACGCGGCCAGACGCGCATCTATCACGACAAGGACCGCGTGCGCCTCAAGCTGACGCTGCGCGGCAAGCGGCTGGGATTCTCGCTGGCCGAGATTCGCGAGGTGGTGGATCTCTACGATGCCGCGGATGGCGGCGGCGAGAAGCAGCTCACGAGGCTGCTCGACATCCTGGCCGAGAAACGTGAAGGACTGGAGCGCCAGCTGCGCGACCTCACCGCCATGCAGCGCGAGCTGGACGATGTCGAGACGCGGGCGCGGGAAGCGCTGGCCCGCCTGACGACACACGGATGATGCGCGACACCCGTCACCCTCTTCCAACACCTTTGAGAGCATCACGACAGCAAGACCGATAACGACAACAAGCACCATGACATTCACGCCGCCGCCCCCTGGCGGCGTGACCGCCCGCCGGGCGGCTCCCCCTGAATACGCCTTGCCACACCAATAACAACCAGGGACACAGGACAACGCCATGTCACAGGACGCCATTGCCACACGCCAGTCTCTCAGCTATCTGAGCACCCTCTCCGAGACTCCCCTGATGGGGGAAACCATCGGTGACTGTCTCGATCGCATCACCGCGCGCTGGCCCGAGCGCGACGCCTTGATCAGCCGTCATCAGGGGCTGCGTTACACCTGGGCCGAGCTGCATGCAGAGGTCGAGCGCGTGGCGCGCGGCCTGCTGGCGATGGGGATCGAGCGCGGCGACAGGGTCGGCATCTGGGCACCCAATCGCGCCGAGTGGACCTTGATCCAGTACGCCACCGCCAAGATCGGCGCGGTGCTGGTCAATCTCAACCCGAGCTATCGCGGCCATGAGCTGGCCTACGCCCTCAAGCAGTCCGGCGCGGCGACGCTGATCTTCCAGGCACGCTTCAAGGCCTCGGACTACGTCGCGATCCTCGAGGAGCTGTTCCCTGAGGCCAGGGAGGCCCGCGGCCGTGATGGCATTCACAATGGCGCGCTGCCGGACCTCAGGCGTCTGGTCTGCTTCGAGGCCGAGGACGCCCTGCCCGGCATGCTCCACTGGCAGGATGTGCTGGGCGGCGCCGGAGAGGTCAGTCTCGAGACACTCCACGAGCTGCAGGCCAGCCTGAACTTCGATGACCCGATCAACATCCAGTACACCTCCGGCACCACCGGGGCCCCCAAGGGGGCCACGCTCTCGCATCACAACATTCTCAACAACGGCTTCTTCGTCGCCGAGCGCATGAATCTCACGGAGCACGACAAGCTGGTGATGCCGGTGCCGCTCTATCACTGCTTCGGCATGGTGATGGGCAATCTGGGCTGTCTGACACACGGGGCGACGATCATCTATCCCGAGGCGGGTTTCGATCCGCTGGCCACGCTGCAGGCGGTCAGCGAGGAAGGCGCCACCGCGATGTTCGGCGTACCGACGATGTTCATCGCCGAACTCGAGCACCCGCGCTTTGACGAGTTTGATCTCTCCAGCCTGCGTACCGGCACCATGGCGGGTTCCATCTGCCCCATCGAGGTGATGCGCCAGGTCATCGAGCGCATGCACATGCGCGAGGTCACCATCGCCTATGGCATGACCGAGACCAGCCCGGTGAGTCTGCAGACCACCCGCGAGGCACCGCTGGACAAGCGTGTCTCCACCGTCGGCACCCTGCATCCCCATCTGGAGATCAAGATCGTCGACCCCGAGACAGGCCAGGTGGTCCCGCGCGGCGAGAAGGGCGAGCTGTGCACACGCGGTTACAGCGTGATGCTCGGCTACTGGAACAACCCGGACGCCACCGCCAAGGCCATCGACAGTGGCCGCTGGATGCATACCGGTGATCTCGCCACCCTCGATGAGGACGGTTACGTGACCATCGTCGGGCGCATCAAGGACATGATCATCCGCGGTGGCGAGAACATCTATCCCCGCGAGATAGAGGACTTCCTCTACACCCATCCTGCCGTGTCGGACGTGCAGGTGATCGGCGTGCCCGATGAGCGCTATGGCGAGGAAGTGATGGCCTGGGTCAAGCTCAAGGAAGGCGAGCAGCTGGATGCCGAAGGCCTCAAGGCGTTCTGCCAGGGCAGAATCGCCCACTTCAAGGTGCCGCGCCATATCAAGTTCGTCGAGGAATTCCCGATGACCGTCACCGGCAAGATCCAGAAATTCAAGATGCGCGAAACCGCCACGGCGGAGCTGGGTCTCAAGGCATGAACGGACACCTGGGAGGGCCACGGAGAACACGCGCATGAGTCACGACACGCCGGGAGGCGACGACGCCTCCTCCGCTCGCCACCTGAGCACGGCCTGTGCCCAGGTGGCGCACTACGCGTCCCCTCGGCATCACGCGGCACTGGAGGAGGCACTCGAGGCATTGATCAAGGCGCATCCTGAGCCCGTCCTGCCGCCCTCGGTGCTGGCAGGGCTGGATCAGCTGCATCTGGGAGGCGCGGCCGGCAGCCGCGAGTTGCTGGCGATGGCGGCTCTCGAGACCCCCGAGGGCATGCCACTCGCGATTCTCGAGCCCGGTGCGGGGCTCGGCGGACTGGCACGCATGCTGGTCAGTCAGCATGCCAGCGCCGGGCATCACGTCACCACGCTGGATCTCTCGGAGAGCCTCTGCCAGCTGGCCGTCGCGCTCAACCGTGCCACCGGCCTGCGCGAACGTATCCGAGTGCTGGAGGGCGACGCCTGCTATCCCGAGCTGCATCCCGCCCTGACGGGGCGACATGTCGACCGCATCCTGAGCCAGCACCTGCTGGTCCATCTGAGCGACAAGACCGACGTGTTGCGTCAGTGGCATGACTGCCTCAACGATGACGGCTATCTGGTGCTGCATGAGCCGGTGCTCAGCGTCCAAGCACAAGCCTTCCATGAGCGTCCGCAGCTGCCGGTGCCCTGGGCACTGACACCCCGCGCCGATCACCTGGCCAGCTGCGAGGAACTGCACGAGGCGATGGCCAACAGTGGTTTCGAGGTCGAGGCGCACGCCGAACTGACGCCTCAGGTGCTCGCCTGGCAGGCGCGGCGTCTGCGCACACCCTCTCCCGGCGCCCCCGGCCAGCCCCCACTCTCGCCCGTCCAGCGTGCCAGCCAGGCGCTGACACCGGAGCTGATCTTCGGGCCGCATTTCCCGACGATGCAGCACAATCTGGCCGAGGCGCTGGAGGCCGGCTGGCTGGAAGTGCACCTGTGGCGACTGCGCAAGCGCCGCCATCCATGACGGTGATGAGCCTGGAGGTTTCCCGCGTGAGGCCAGTCCGATACCGGCGTGAAAAAAATTAGAAAACACCGCTCGTAAATGACTGGCATCCACTGTCATCAACCGTTATTCTTGCCAGTACAGTCCCGTTCGGGGGATAAGCCGTTCGTTATCCGTCGTCATGCAAGAGGGTCTTCCTCACCATGATGACCGCACTGGAGCATGTCTTTCATTTCCATGTGCCAGTGCACAGTTTCCCGATGCTCGCGCACCGTTTCTCCGGGAATCTGTTCATCAAGGCGCTGATCTGATCAATCCGCGCCGACTGCATCAAAGATTCCCTCACGGGAAAACCGAAAGGGCCTCCATCTGGAGGCCCTTTTTTTGTCTGCTCGCTTTGTCTGCTCGTGCTGTCAGCTCGATTCCTGCCGGTGCGAGCCATTGATCCGACACGCCGTCCGTCAGCTCATCGGCACGGCATGGCGCACTGGATCAGCGAGCCCTCACGCCTGCCAGGCGGCCAGTGCCGCGAGGTGATCCTGGCGCGCCTGGCCCGGCGTCACGGCCGCCAGCCGCACCCTGGTGCCCGGCACGCATTGGGCGAGCTGCGCGCAGGCCAGCGGCGTCAGCGCGCCAAGGCGCGGATAGCCGCCGATGGTCTGGCGATCATTGAGCAGGATGATCGGCTGGCCATCGGCGGGCACCTGTACCGCGCCCAGCGGAATGCCTTCGGAGACCATCCCGGCACCGTCACGCTCCAGACGCGGGCCGGTCAGACGCACGCCCATGCGATCGGCACGCCCGTCCACTGCCCAGTCGCGGTTGAAGGCGCGAAAGAGACTGTCGCCGCTGAATTCGGCAATCTGGGCGCCTACCACCAGCGCCAGTTCGAGCGCCTCGCCCTCCTCGGGGGTCAGCGACTGCTGCCATGCCTGTGCCGACGCCGGCAACTCGCGCAGCGACAGCTCATTGCCGGCCGCCGTCAGCACATCGCCGCTGGCCAATGCATGGCCTTCGCCATCCAGCCCGCCCAGACCATCACGCACGGTACAGGCCGCACTGCCCAGCACCGGGGCGACATCCAGCCCACCCGGGAAGGCCAGATAGGCGCGCAGCCCGGCGACCGGACGCTCGAACTTGAGCACCTGCCCCGCCGTCACGGCGAAGGCCTGCCCGGGCAGCAACGCCTCACCATCCAGTGTCGCCGCCAGATCAGCGCCACACAGCGCCAGCGTGCCCGCCTGCCCGACCTTGAGGGTCAGGCCGCCGCCCATGGTGATCTCGAGTCCCGGCGCATCCGGGGCATTGCCCAGCAGCCAGTTGGCCCAGCCCAGTGACACCCAGTCCGCCGCGCCGCCCTGGGTCACGCCCAGATGGCGGACACCCAGGCGTCCCGCGTCCTGTACCAGTGCCAGGGCACCGCTGCGCTCGACGTCGAGTCTCACGCGCTTGTCGTTGTCGGCACTCATGCGCGCTCCTCCAACGGGGTGACATCGCCGCCCAGACGAACGAATTCCTCTCGGCTCACGGAAACGAAACGCACGCGATCACCGGGCATGAAGCGACTGGACGGCTCACCGGCCTCGTTGCGGCCGAACAGCGTGATGGGCGTGCGGCCCAGGATGTTCCAGCCACCGGGAGAGCGGGACGGGTAGATCGCGGCCTGACGGTCGGCGATGCCGACGCTGCCGGGGGCGATCTTCTGGCGCGGCGTCTTGAGACGCGGTGTGGTCAATGCCTCCTCAAGCACGCCCATGAAGGCGAAACCGGGGGCGAAGCCAAGCGCGAACACGCAGTAATCATGCGCGCCATGCCGTTCGATCAACGCCTCGACACTGATGCCGAGACGCGCGGCGATCGGCGCAAGCTCCGGACCGACACTGTCGTCGTACCAGACGGGCACCTCGTGCAGCTGGCCCTGCTGACCGCTCTGCGGAGCGAGGTTCTCGAGGGCCGCCTGGATACGGGCACGCACCTCGCCTTCTTCCAGTGCCGCCACGTCATAGTGCAGCAGCAAGGTGGTATAGGACGGCACCAGATCCACCAGCGCTGTGCCGAAGGCCTCACGCAAGGCCCCGTCAGCGGCCAGAATCCAGGCCATGTTGGATTCCTCGATGCGGTCGAACAGCCGGATGATCAAGCTGTCCATGCCGACGGTCTCGAGGCGCAGTTGCGGTGACGAGCCACGTTCGTGGCTATTCCCCCCAGCCATCAGGCACCCGCCAGCGCATCGAAGGCGTCACGGATGGCACGCACCGCCGCCACGGACTCGGCGTTGTCACCGTGCACGCACAGGGTGTCGGCACTGAGCACCAGATCACCGCCGCTGCTGTCGGTGAGGGCTTCACCGCGCGCCAGCGTCACCGACTGGGCGATGATCACCTCGCTGTCGTGATGCACGGCGCCGGGCTCACGACGCGAGACCAGGTGACCGCGCGAGTCGTAGGCACGGTCGGCGAAGGCCTCGAACCACAGCGTGATGCCCATCTCGTCGGCCAGTGCCTGCATCGGTGCCGGATTGGCGGTCGCCATCACCATCAGCGGCAGGCTGGCGTCATAGCGCACCACGGCCTGCATGACGGCGCGCAGTAGCGTCGGGTCAGCGGCCATGTCGTTGTAGAGCGCACCATGCGGCTTCACATACTGGACGCGAGTGCCTTCGGCGCGACAGATACCGTCGAGCGCGCCGATCTGATAGAGCAGCATGTCCTCGACTTCCGCAGGCGAACAGGCCATGGAGCGACGCCCGAAACCCTGCAGATCCGGATAGGCGGGATGTGCGCCGATGCGCACGTCGTGCTTGACCGCCAGCCGCACGGTGCGGCGCATGATGGTGGGGTCAGAGGCGTGAAAGCCACAGGCGATGTTGGCGCAATCGACGTAGGGCATGACCTCGTCATCGAGGCCGATCTTCCAGTTGCCGAAGCTTTCGCCCATGTCGCAATTGAGCAGAGGGAGGGAGGGAGCGGAACGGGACATTGAGACACCTCGCAGGATGATCTTGTGTGTTGTTATCCCTCCACTCTAAGTAAGGCCATGCCTCGGTATCCAATCGTATTTTGTGATTCGTTATATCGATGAAATCTTTCATTACCAGAAGGTATGAAAGCCCAGTCAATCATCCGCTTGCCTGTCAGACCGCCACATGCTTCTGTCTGGGGCACCCCGGACAGCCACGAAAGGGCCGTCATCTCTCCGAATGCCGGCCTGACTCAGGCGACCGACGCGTCCTGTCTGGCGGAACCACCCACAACAACAGGAATTTCCACATGGCCGTCAGTGATCCGTTCCACCTCGCGATTCAAGTGCGTGACATCGCCGAAGCCCGGCGCTTCTATGGCGAATTCCTCGGCTGTCCGGAGGGACGCTCCTCGGACAGCTGGGTCGATTTCGACCTCTACGGCCACCAGTTCGTCTGCCACCTGAACCCGGCACTGGCCGACCCTGACAACCCGCTCGCCCAACACCGCAATCCGGTCGATGGGCATGGCGTCCCGGTGCCGCACTTCGGGGTGGTACTCGAGATGGAGGCCTGGCAGGCACTGGCGGATCGTCTCACTGCCGAAGGCGTGACATTCGAGATCGCACCTCATGTGCGCTTCAAGGGCGAGCCCGGTGAACAGGCCACGATGTTCTTCCTCGACCCCACCGGCAACGCGCTGGAGTTCAAGGCCTTCAAGGACCGCGAGAGCCAGCTGTTTCGCAAGTGAAGGTCCCGCGCCCCGTCTCGTGCGGGGCATGCCCGGTGATGAAAGCTGACGCCCTGCACGGCATGCGGCAAGATGGTCGGTCTCAACGATTCATCACGGGGCATCTGTCATGTTCGATTTCAAGGAACTCGAGGCCTTTGTCTGGGTCGTGCGGCTCGGCTCGTTCCGCAAGGGCGCGACCAAGCTGCACCTCACCCAGCCCTCCATCTCGGACCGCATCAACCGTCTTGAGGCCGCCGTCGGCGAATCGCTGCTCGAGCGTGCCACCCGCCCCATCCAGCCCACCCTGCGCGGTCGGGAATTCTTCGCGCATGCCGAACGCCTGTTGAGCGGGCGCGAAGAAGCCATGCGCCTGTTTCAGGAGGAAGGCGCCTTTTCCGGCACGCTGCGTCTGGGCGTCATCGAGACCATCGCCAACAGCTGGTTCCCGGCCTTCATGCGCCAGCTGGCCGAGCGCTACCCCAAGCTGACGCTGGAAATGACCGTCGACATCTCGCCCTTTCTGCATCAGCGCCTGGCCGACAATGACCTCGACATGCTGTTCGCGATGGACAGCGCCGCCATGGGCCCCTACGCGACCCAGACACCGCTGTGCACCTTCGAGATGGGCATGTTCGCCTCGCCGACCCTCGCCGAGCAGCTGGCCCAGGACGGCGAATGCTTCGCCAGAACCCCCTTCATCTCCTTCAGCAAGCAGGCCCGTCCCTATACGGAGCTTGTCAGCTACCTCGCCGAACAGGGCATCACCCAGCCCAAGGTGCACTGCACCAGCACCCTGATGACCATTCTGCGCATGAGCAGCGAAGGACTGGGCATCGGTGTCCTGCCGGTCGCCACCGTCGAGGACGTGATCAATCACGGCGAACTGGTGCGTCTGCCACTCGAGACCCCGCTGCCGCCGATGGTCTATGAGGCCATCTGGCGCAATGCCAATTACCCCGACTTCTGCGCCAGTGTCGCGCGCCTGGGTCGCCAGTGTGCCGAGACCTACTCGCAGCAACACGCGCATGCCGATCCCTGATCAGGCCGCCTGCCATGCGCTGAGTCAGGGTTGATCGCGCCCCGCCCTGCATCAGATCAGCGTCAGACCAAGGTCTAACAATATCGCCAAAGGCTTTCATGCGACGACACGATGAAAGATTTCATCGATACTGTGAATCAGAATTAACGATTGGACGGGATGGCCTGTCACTTGAAGAATGAAATCGTCTGCCGACAACATTCAATAATAATGAGGAACTAGACATGCGTAAGCCCAGCGACTCCCTCACCCGCAAATCTGCCACCTCCAGTACCCTCATCGGACTGGCAGCCGCCGGTGCCCTGGCCTTCAGTGGCTCGGCCCTCGCGGCACAGTGGAACCTCGCCACTCCGTATGGCGATGCCAGCTTCCACACCAAGAACACCAAGCAGTTCGCCGAGGAGGTCACCGCGGCCACCGATGGCGAGCTGAGCATCACCGTGCACAGCGGCGGTTCGCTGATCTCCCACGGCGAGATCAAGCCGTCGGTGCGTCGCGGCACCGTCCAGGCCGGCGAGATCTTCCTGTCGATCCTGTCCAACGAATCGCCGGTCTACGAGCTGGACACCCTGCCGGGCGTCGCCTCCAGCTACGAGGAAGCCTTCGCTCTGTGGCAGGCCTCCAAGCCGGACATCACCGCGCTGTTCGCCAAGGAAGGCCTGATGCCGCTGTACGCGGTCGCCTGGCCGGCCCAGGGCATCTACACCGACTTCGACCTGACCGACGTCTCCCAGCTCAAGGGCCTGCGCATCCGCGCGCCCAACATCAACACCCAGCGCTTCGTCGAGAACGTCGGCGGCAAGCCCACCGAGACCGAAGAAGCCGACATCCCCACCGCCTTCAGCACCGGCCGTGTCGACGCGATGATCACCTCCAGCTCCACCGGCAAGTCCATGTCGGCCTGGGATTACGTCAAGCACTACAACGACGCCAAGCTGTGGTTGCCGAAGAACATCGTCTTCGTCAACAAGCGTGCCTTCGATCGCCTCGATGAGAGCACCCAGCAGGCCGTGCTGGACGCCGCCAAGGCCGCCGAGACCCGCGGCTGGGAAGCCAGCAAGGCCGATGCCGACGAGAGCGCCAAGGTGCTGACCGAGAATGGCTTCACCATCACCGAGCCGGACGAGAAGCTGTCCGAAGACCTCAAGGCCGCCGGTGACAAGCTGTTCCAGGACTGGAAATCACGCGCCGGCGATGAAGGCCAGCAGCTGCTCGAGCGTTATCGCGCCGATCTCGATGCCTGAGCCCCGCCTGCCAGTGCCGGGCGTTCGTCCCATCAACTGAACGCTCGGCACCTGGCCGGTATCGTCACCCCGCCACGCGATGATCACGTCGCTCCCCTGTCAGCCTCTGCCCGCTGGCAGACGCGACAGGGGTCTCCCCGACACGGCATCGCGTGGCCACCCTCACCTTCCCTGTGAGTGCATGTCATGACCTACTTCCTCGACAGACTCTATCGCCTCGGCGCGTGGGGTGCGGCAGCTTGCATGCTGCTGATCTGCGCCCTGGTCAGCCTGCAGGTCTTCCTGCGCCTGATCGACGCCATCCTGGTGATGTTCGGTGCCGAACGTCTCGGTTTCGAGATCTCCGGCGTCTCGGAAATGGCCGCCTTCCTGCTGGTCGGCGCCACCTTCCTGAGCCTCGCCTATACCTTCACGCACCACGCGCACATCCGCGTGACGCTGGTCATCAATCGCCTGCCGCCCGCCGTGCGCGTGTGGGTCGAGAGCCTGGCGCTGCTGATCGCACTGAGCCTGAGCGTATTGATCACCCATGAACTGGTACTGCTGGTCGGCGAGAGCCTCGAGTACCACGACATTTCCTCCGGCCTGCTGGCCCTGCCGCTGTGGATTCCCCAGAGCGTGCTGGTCGCCGGTACCGGCCTGCTGTGCCTGGCGATTCTCGAGACATTGATCGCCACGCTGCGCACCGCCTTCACCGCGCCTTCACGCTACGTGGCGCCCGAGCCCGAAGACGGAGCCGAATGACATGCTGACACTCATCCTCGTCACTCTGCTGGCCCTCGCCTTGCTGCTCGGCGGCGGCGTGTGGGTCGCCTTCTCGCTGATCGGCACCGGCTGGATCGTGCTGACCTTCTTCTCCAGCTTCGAGACCGGCCCGATCCTGGCCTCGGACTTCTGGGGTGCCAGCTACGGCTGGGACCTGACCGCCCTGCCGATGTTCGTGTGGATGGGCGAGATCCTGTTCCGCTCCGGACTCGCCGACAACATGTTCCGCGCGCTGGCACCGTGGCTCAATCGCCTGCCGGGCCGCCTGCTGCACTCCAACATCATCGGTAGCGGTCTGTTCGCCGCCGTGTGCGGCTCCTCCGCCGCCACCTGTGCCACCGTCGGCAAGATGACCCTGCCGGAGCTTGAGCGTCGCGGCTACGACAGCAATCTGGCCATCGGTACCCTCGCCAGCGCCTCGACCCTCGGTCTGCTGATTCCGCCGTCGATCATGATGATCGTCTACGGCGTGGTCACCGAGCAGTCCATCTCGCGCCTGTTCATCGCCGGTGTCCTGCCGGGCATGCTGCTGCTGGCCCTGTTCATGGGCTATCTGGCGATCTGGTCGAAGGTCGTCGGCGAGCCGCAGGGCCGCGCCGGCCATGATGAGCCGCACATGAGCTTCATGGCCAAGCTGCGCAACAGCGCCCAGTTGATTCCGCTGCTGGCACTCATCGGCGGCATCCTCGGCAGCATCTACGGTGGCCTGGCGTCACCGACGGAAGCGGCGGCGGTCGGCGTGGTGCTGTCGCTGATCATCGCGCGACTCAATGGCCACATGAGCGCCGCCACCTTCAAGGAATCGCTGTTCGCGGCGCTGCGCACCTCATGCATGATCGCCTTCATCATCGCCGGTGCCTCCTTCCTGTCCTCCGCGATGAGCTTCACCCAGATTCCGATGCAGCTGGCCGAAGGCATCGCCACCCTGGGGCTGTCGCCGACCATGCTGCTGGTGGTGCTGACGCTGTTCCTGCTGATCCTGGGCTGCTTCCTGGATGGCATCTCGCTGATCCTGCTGGTGACCTCCATCATCATGCCGGTCATCGAAGCCGCCGGTTTCGACCTGATCTGGTTCGGTATCTACCTGATCATCGTGGTCGAGATGTCGCAGATCACCCCGCCGGTGGGCTTCAACCTGTTCGTGATCCAGAGCCTGACCGGCAAGGACATCATCACCATCACCAAGGCGACGCTGCCGTTCTTCCTGTTGATGATCTTCTCCATCGTGTTGATGCACCTCTTCCCGGAAATCGTGCTCTATCTGCCCCAGGCCATGAACGGCTGATCCGGCCCTCCACGTCCCCGACGCACTGTCACGGCAGACAGATTCCCTCCCGGGACGTCGTTCTCTTCCAGACCTCCCTTCGGGGAGGTCTTTTTCGTGGCTTCTCCTTCCCACGCCAAGTCGCTAGGCTTGTGACACGCAAGCGCTTCAGGCTGCCGCCCGTGCTTCACACTGACACGCCACCGCCGGACCTCACCGTGCCCGACTCCCTGACTTCTCCCGTCACCTCACCCATCGCCGACTGGCGCCGTCGAAAGCGCCATGGTGCCCTGTGGCTCTGGACCAGTGGCCTCGCGGTCCTGGCCGCCTGCCTGCTGGATATCAGCCAGGGCAGTGGCGAGCTGCCCCTGGCACGTCTGCTGCCCGCACTGTGGCAGAGCGAAGCGAACGATCCGCTCGCCCACGCCATCCTCTGGCAACTGCGCCTGCCCATCGCGCTGATGGCGGTGACCGTCGGCGCCTCCCTGGCCATGGCCGGTGCCCAGATGCAGACCCTGCTGCACAACCCGCTGGCCGACCCCTTCACGCTGGGAGTCTCGGCGGCGGCCAGCGTCGGTGCCGGGCTTGGCCTGATCCTGCATCTCGACCTCGTGCGGCTGGTACTGCCCTCATGGCAGAGCCTCGCAGGCGCGGGGCTTGGGGTCACGCTGAATGCCTTCCTCTTCGCGCTGGGGGCCTCGCTGGTGCTGTGGAGTGCACAGCGCCTGCCCGGCGTCGGCGTACAGACTCTGGTACTGCTGGGCATCGCGCTGATGTTCTTCTTCAATGCCCTGCTGGGTGTGCTGCAGTTCGTCGCCTCGCCCGAGGCATTGCAGCAGCTGATCTTCTGGTCGATGGGCAGCCTCGAGCGCAGCAGCTGGTCACGCCTGGCCGTGTTGAGCCTGGTGATCGCGCTGTGTGCGGTGGTCTTTCATCGTCGACGCAGCGAGCTGACCGCCCTGAGCCTGGGGGAAGCCCAGGCCCGTGCGCTGGGCGTGGACGTGCGCCGCCTGCGTCTGAGCGGCCTGATGTGCACGGCGCTTCTGACCGCCACCGCCGTCTCGTTTGTCGGCAGCATCGGCTTCATCGGCCTGGTCGCGCCCCACATCGCCCGCCTGCTGGTAGGTGAACAGCAACAGCGCCTGCTGCCCCTCTCGGCGCTGATCGGCGCCCTGCTGCTGTCGCTGACCTCGATCCTCAGCCGTTCGCTCATCCCCGGCGTGCTGCTGCCACTGGGCATGATCACCGCGTTGATCGGTCTGCCCTTCTTCGTCAGCCTGACGCTCAAGCGCCGAGGACACGACGGATGAACCAGCGACATGACGTGCCCACCGCCGAATCCGACGCGCCAGCCCGCCTCGCGCAGTCTCGCGACGAAGGCGCTCCCGATGGCCAGGGACTCGTGCTTCAGGATCTCAGCGTCCTGCGCGGGGGGCATCCGGTGCTGGACATGCCGGGCACGCTGCGCGCACACCGTGGCGAGCTGACCGCCCTGCTCGGCCCGAACGGTGCCGGAAAATCGACCCTGTTGCAGACGATCGCCGGGCTGCTGCCGGCCAGCGGCCAGCTGTGTCTCGACGGGGAGGCACTGGCATCCCTCACGCCACGCCAACGCGCGGCACGTATCGGCTACCTGCCGCAGCTCAGTGAAGGCGGCGCGATGCTTGAGGTCTTCGAGTCGCTGCTGCTGGCGAGACGCCTGGCCGGCCATCTGGACGAGCAGGCCAATCTGCGCCACTGCGAGGCGCTGGTCAGCGCACTGGAGCTGGCCCCGCTGGCCTCCCGACGACTCGGGCAGCTTTCCGGCGGACAGCGCCAGCGTGTCGCCATCGCGCAGGCGCTGGTGCGCGAGCCGGCGCTGCTGATGCTGGATGAACCCACCAGCGCCCTGGACCTGCACTTCCAGCTGGCGGTGCTCGACTGGCTTGGCCGCGATGCCCGCGACAGTCAGCGCATCGTGATCGTCGCGCTGCATGACCTGAGCCTGGCCGCGCGGCATGCCGCCCAGCTCTGGCTGCTGGATCGCGGGCGTCTGGCGGCCAGCGGCCCGCCGCGCGAGGTACTGAGCGCCGAGCGACTGCGCGAGGTCTACGCCATCGAGGCACGGGTCGACTGGCCAGAGGATGGCAGCCCGCCCGCCATCGTGGCCCTTCGCGCACTCTAGGCCTGCCAGCTCTTCCCGTTCTTCCAGCCCTGCCGGCTCTTCCCGTCCCTTCTGGCGCTTTGCGTTCTGTCAGGCGCTCCGCGTTCGCAAGCGCTCTTGGCCAGCCACCTCTTGCCTTCTGGCGAAGACAAAAAAAACCGCCCCCGACGCATGCGTCGGAGGCGGTTCTTCACGGGGCCATCAGCCCTCACGCAGACTCAGGACAGGTGAGAGGCCTGAGAGCCGGTGTCGATCATGCCGTGCTGCTGGCCGCCACCATGACCGCCGCCGTGGCCGCCATGACCATGATCGAACAGACCACAGCCGCCGAGTGCCAGTGTGGCCGCGACCAGCGCGATCGGGAACAGATTCTTGATACGCATGAGACGTCTCCAATTCAAGGTTCGCTACACAAGACTCCCGTCAGCGAGTCTTCACTATGGCGTTCACTCTACTCACATCGGTGGCCAACGATAATCCTGCGCAACGCCTTTCCTTGATTGCTGCACACCGTGTACAACAATCGCGACGGGCCTGTCTGGGTTTTTCCGGCCCCCGTCCAGGTCAACGAGCCTTGAGCCCGCGCATATGCGCCGGAATCACCATGCGCTCGAACAACTCGAACAACAGCTCCGCGCAGATGGCCAGCAGCGCCGCCGGAATCGCGCCGTACAGCACCAGATCATAGTCGTTGAGCGAAAGTCCCGTGACGATGGGTTCGCCCAGCCCGCCCGCGCCGATGAAGGCCGCCAGGGTCGCGGTACCGATGTTGATGATGGCGGCGGTCTTGATCCCCGTCAGCAGATTGGGCGTCGCCAGCGGCAGGATGACGTGACGCAGCTGCTCACGGCGCGTCAGCCCCATCCCGCGCGCCACCTTGACCAGCAGCGGGTCCACCGTCAGCAGTGCGGTGATGGCCGCGCGGATGATCGGCAGCAGGGAGTAGACGAACAGCGCGATCACCGCCGGCACCACCCCGATCCCGAACAGCGGAATCATCAACGCCAGCAGCGCGATGGAGGGGATGGTCTGCAGCAGGCCGGTGACGTAGAGCACGACCCGCGAGACCTTCGGATTGCGGTAGACCAGCAGTGACAGCGGCAGACCGACCAGACACGCTAGCAGCAGCGCGGACAGCGTCAACTGCAGATGCTCGATGAGATTGGTACCGAGCTTGTCCCACTTGGCGCCACTGACTTCGCGTTGCTCGGTGGTGATGCCCTGTTCCTGAATGAAGCGGCTGGCCACCTGGGCGAAGCTCTGCTCCTCGGTGGAGACCTCGGCATTCAGCGCCTGCATGCTGTCCTCATCGAGACTGCCCGCCAGCTGATCCAGCGCCGCGACAGCCTTCTCCGGCAAGGCGGCATTCACGAAGGGCACCGCCAGATACTCGGGGAAATAGCCTTGGTCGTCGTCGAGCAGCACGAAGTCGAAGCGCTGGATGTCACCCTCGGTGGAGTAGGCATCGGTGGCGTCGATCTTGCTCTCGCGCAGCGCCTGATAGGCGATGCCGTGTTCGATGCCACGGGGCACCTGCGGCAGCGCGTAGGCATCCGCCAGCCCCGGCCAGCCATCCGAGCGCTTGATGAACTCATGCGACATCGCGATCGAGAGCTCCGGGTGATCCGCCAGATCACCGATCGTCCTGATCCCCAGCGACTCGGCCTGCTCACGCCGCATGCTCACGGCATAGGTATTGTTGAAGCCCAGTGGCTTGAGCACCCTGAGCCCCCGTTCACGACTCAGAGCATCGAGCTTGTCGAGCGGCGGCACGCTGTCCAGATTGAGGATGGCGTGCGCCAGGGTGCCGGTGTACTCGGGATAGACATCCAGCTCCCCCTCCGCCAGCCCCTGATAGGTGATGATGGTCTGCCCCAGCCCGAGACGACGCTCGACCGTGAAGCCGGCATCCTCGAGTACCTGGGCGAAGATCTCGCCGAGCAGATGGCCTTCGCGATCCGCCTTGGAGCCCACCACGATGGGCTTGTCCTCGGGCCATGCCGCGGCTTCCTCTTCCGCGCTGGCAAGCGGGCCGCTCACCAGGGCCCCCAGACTCGCCAGCGCCAGGCCGGCGATCATCAGCGCGCCGGACAGCCCGCGGCGCGAACGTTGCAGGACGGGAGTCGTCATCAGCATCTTCATGCGCGTGCCTCCAGCAGTCGGGCCACGCGCTCATCCGCAGGCGCCCTGGCGATCGTCTCGGGACTGGCAGCCTGCAGCACCACGCCGGGTGCCATCACCACCATGTGGTCGGACAGACTCAGTGCCTCATTCATGTCATGGGTCACCATCACCACGCTGCGCGGCTCTTCCTGCTGCATGCGCTGGAACTGGGCATGCACCTCGATGCGCGTGATCGGGTCCACCGCCGAGAAGGCCTCATCGAGCAGCAGCAGCGGAGGCTCCAGCATCATCGCGCGACACAGGCCGACCCGCTGCGCCTGCCCGCCGGAAATCTCATGCGGATAACGCGTCAACAGCGCCAGATCCAGGTCCATCATCTGGAACAGCCGCGTGATGCGCGCCTTGACCCTGTCCGCCGTCCAACCTTCGCGGTCCGCCAGAATGGCGATGTTGTCGCGCACGCTGAGGTGCGGAAACAGGCCGATCTGCTGGACGGCGTAGCCGATGCGTCTGCGCATGGCGGGCAGATTGGCGTAGTCCACCCCCTTGCCGAAGACCTGTACCTCGCCGCTGTCCGGACGTATCAGCCCGTTGATCAGCTGCAGCAAGGTGGACTTCCCGCAGCCACTGGCACCGACCAGCGCGGTAATACGATCACGCGGCAGTTCGAGGTCGATGCCTTCGAACAATCGCTGACCCGAAAAGCCCTTGTGCAGATCGCGAAAGCGAACCGCCGGGGCGCGAGCATCACTCATCGAGAAGATCCTTCTTGCAGGTGAGAGGTGGGCAACGATGACGGCGCCTGCCCGTCGGTCAGGCCTTTTGCCTGCCATTCAGATTAACAGTGACACGCAGGTCAGGCGACTCTGGTCACGGCGTGAGTGCCGGCGTGAGTGCCCGCGCGATCCCAAGAGCCAGCACACGTCAGCTGACACTGCCTGCGACCTTGGTCAAAGCGCATGATGATAACCTTTACGTTAACGTCAACTTTACTCTAGAGTGATTCCAGAGCCACCTCAGGCGGGCTGTCACTGACGAATCTCCCACCGCCTGCACCGGCCATGAACACTGCCTCGCCTGTCGCGTGGCTGCACGCACAGTCAAGACGCTCGAAGCGCTTCTCATCTCATCGCTGCAAAGGATGCCCGCTCATGCACAGCCTCTATACGCCGCTGGATTTCGGACTCGACGAGACACACACCCTGCTGCGTGAGCAGATCAATGCCTTTGCCCGCGACGAGATCGCACCACGCGCCGCGGAGATCGACGCCAGCAATGCCTTCCCCGATGACCTGTGGCAGAAGTTCGGCGACATGGGCCTGCTGGGCATCACCGTCCCCGAGGAAGATGGCGGCAGTGGCATGGGCTATCTGGCGCACTGCATCGCCATGGAAGAGATCTCGCGGGCCAGTGCCTCGGTGGCGCTGTCCTATGGGGCCCACTCCAACCTGTGCGTCAACCAGATCAAGCTCAACGGCAGCGCGGAGCAGAAGGCGCGCTACCTGCCCAGGCTGATGAGCGGTGAGCATGTCGGTGCCCTGGCGATGTCAGAGCCCGGCGCAGGCTCGGACGTGGTCTCGATGAAGCTCAAGGCCGAGAAGCGCGGTGACCACTACGTGCTCAACGGCAACAAGATGTGGATCACCAATGGCCCGGATGCCCACACGCTGGTCGTCTATGCCAAGACCGACCCGGACGCCGGTTCCAAGGGCATCACCGCCTTCATCATCGAACGCGACTTCCCCGGCTTCTCCACCGCGCAGAAGCTCGACAAGCTGGGCATGCGCGGCTCCAACACCTGCGAACTGGTCTTCCAGGACTGTCAGGTGCCGGCCGAGAACGTGCTCGGCGAGGTCAATCGCGGCGTGAAGGTCCTGATGCGTGGACTGGACTTCGAGCGCACCGTGCTCGCCGCCGGCCCCATCGGCATCATGCAGGCCTGCATGGACATCGTGGTGCCCTATCTGCATGAGCGCCGTCAGTTCGGCCAGGCGATCGGCGAGTTCCAGCTGGTGCAGGGCAAGATTGCCGACATGTACACCACGCTGAATGCCTGCCGCGCCTATCTCTACGCCGTGGCCGGCGCCTGTGATCGCGGCCAGACCTCGCGCAAGGACGCCGCCGGCGTCATTCTCTATTGCGCCGAGAAGGCCACCCAGATGGCGCTGGATGCCATCCAGCTGCTGGGCGGCAATGGCTACATCAACGAGTACGCCACCGGCCGTCTGCTGCGCGATGCCAAGCTCTACGAGATCGGTGCCGGCACCAGCGAGATACGCCGCATGCTGATCGGCCGCGAGCTGTTCAATGAAAGCGCATGACGCCCCACACCATCCGTTTCCCTTCGCTGATGGAGCTGCCGCATGGCCATTCTGACCTCCCTGATCAATCCGCGTAGCGACCAGTTCCGTGCAAATCATGCCGCGATGCAGGCCGAGGTCGAGCGCCTGCACCAGCTGCTGGACGGCGTCGCCGCCGGTGGTGGCGACAAGGCCCGCGAACGCCACGAATCGCGCGGCAAGCTGTTCGTGCGCGAACGTATCGACCACCTCATCGATGAGGGCTCACCCTTCCTGGAGCTGTCGGCACTGGCAGCGCATGACGTCTATGACAGCCCGGTGCCCGGCGCGGGGCTGGTCACCGGCATTGGCCGCGTCAGCGGTGTGGAATGCGTCATCGTCGCCAACGATGCCACCGTCAAGGGCGGCACCTATTTTCCGCTGACGGTGAAGAAGCACCTGCGCGCCCAGGAAGTGGCCCGCAAGCATCGCCTGCCCTGCCTCTACCTGGTGGACTCCGGTGGCGCGCATCTGCCCCATCAGGACGAGGTCTTCCCGGACCGCGATCACTTCGGCCGCATCTTCTACAACCAGGCGACACTCTCCGCCGAAGGCATTCCGCAGATCGCCGTGGTGATGGGCTCGTGCACCGCCGGTGGCGCCTACGTTCCGGCGATGGCCGATGAATCCATCATCGTGCGCGAGCAAGGCACCATCTTCCTCGCCGGCCCGCCGCTGGTGAAGGCGGCCACCGGCGAGGACATCAGCGCCGAGGCACTCGGTGGTGCCGAGGTGCACTGCAAGATCAGCGGCGTGGCCGATCACTTCGCCGACAATGACGCCCACGCCCTGCAACTGGCACGGCGAGCCGTCTCGCGCCTCAACTGGCAGCGCAAGGGGCAGCTCGCGCTGCGCGAATCCCGCCCGCCACGCCTGGACCCCAACGAGCTCTACGGCATCGTCGGCACGGACCTCAAGAAGCCCTATGACGTGCGCGAAGTGATCGGTCGGCTGGTGGATGATTCGGACTTCGATGAATTCAAGCGCTACTACGGCGAGACACTGGTGACCGGCTTCGCTCACCTGCACGGCCATCCGGTGGGCATCATCGCCAACAACGGCGTGCTGTTCTCGGAAAGTGCCGTCAAGGGCGCCCACTTCATCGAGCTGTGCGCCCAGCGCAAGATTCCGCTGATCTTCCTGCAGAACATCACCGGCTTCATGGTCGGCTCACGTTACGAGCACGAGGGCATCGCCAAACACGGCGCCAAGCTGGTGACGGCGGTGGCCTGTGCCAGGGTCCCCAAGTTCACGGTGCTGATCGGCGGCAGTTTCGGCGCCGGCAACTACGGCATGTGTGGCCGCGCCTACGACCCCAACCTGCTGTTCATGTGGCCCAACGCACGCATCTCGGTGATGGGCGGCGAGCAGGCGGCCAACGTGCTGGCCCAGGTCAAGTATGAGCAGCATGCGCGGGAGGGCCGCGACTGGCCGCAACAGGCACAGGAGGACTTCAAGGCACCGGTGCGCGAACAATACGAGCATCAGGGCCACCCCTGCTATGCCAGCGCCAGACTCTGGGACGATGGCGTGATCGACCCGCTGCAGACCCGCGACATTCTCGGCCTATCCCTGGCCGCCGCAATGAATGCCGAGATAGAGGAGAGTCGCTTCGGTGTCTTCCGCATGTGATTCGCTCAACCAGACAAAAGCCCTGACAGCCGACTCTTTGGATGAATGATGATCCATTGGCTAACTGATTGGACAAGGTGACGATGACTGAATTCTGCCGACTCGAGATCGACAAGCGCGGTGTCGCCACTCTGACCCTGGCGCGCCCCGAGGTGCACAACGCCTTCGATGACCGGTTGATCAAGGCGCTGAACGGCCATCTGACGCACCTGCACGCCCTGGCGAGTCAGGGCGAGGTACGCGTGATGGTGCTGGCCTCCGAAGGCAAGAGCTTCTCGGCCGGGGCCGACCTCAAGTGGATGCAGCGCATGGTCGAGTATTCGCGCGAGGATAACCTTGCCGATTCCCGAGAGCTTGCCCGCCTGATGCAGCTGCTCGATGAACTGCCCTGCCCCAGCGTGTGCCGCGTGCAGGGGGCCACCTTCGGCGGCGCCGTGGGTCTGGCGGCCTGCTGCGACATCGTGCTGGCGGCCGAACGCGCACGCTTCTGTCTCTCCGAGGTGCGCATCGGCCTGGCACCGGCGGTGATCAGCCCCTACGTGCAGCGCGCCATCGGCATGCGCCAGATGCGCCGCTATGCACTGACTGCGGAAGTCATCGATGCCCACACCGCCCACCAGCTGGGGCTGGTGCATGACGTGTGCAGTGATGAATTGCTGGAGGCGCGCGTCGCCGACATGGTGAGCACGCTGCTGGCGACCTCGCCCGAGGCCAGCCGCGCCACCAAGGCCCTGCTCGCCGAGGTGGCCGTCGCCGACGACGACACCCGGCGTCAGACACGCTGCTGTGAGGTGATCAGCCAGCTGAGGGTCAGTGAACAGGGGCAGGCTGGACTGGCGGCATTCTTCGCTGGGACTCGCCCGCCCTGGGCGCCATCCGACGACGACAGCGCATCATCATGACGCGCCCTTCATCGACTCGCGGACAACGTCCTGAGCCACCCTCGGTCTTCTGCTGAGACGCGCCTTGCGACCGCCCCCTTTTTCCACTTCGCCACGGGATCTTGCCATGAACGTCAATCGCGATACTGAACAGCGACTGCCCACCGGTTGCGGTGAGATCCGCAAGCTGCTGATCGCCAACCGAGGTGAGATAGCGGTCCGCGTGATGCGCACCGCTCGCGCCATGGGCATCCAGACCGTTGCGGTCTACTCCGATGCCGATGCCAATGCCCTGCACGTGCGGGAAGCCGACGAAGCCGTGCGCCTCGGCCCTGCCAGCGCCAGGGATAGCTATCTGGATGTCGACAAGGTCATCGCGGCAGCCCGCCAATGTGGCGCCGATGCCGTGCACCCGGGCTATGGTTTCCTGTCCGAGAATGCCGGCTTCGTGCGCGCCCTGGCCGAGGCCGGACTGATCTTCGTCGGCCCGCCGGAAAGTGCCATCGCGGCCATGGGCGACAAGTCGGCCGCCAAGGCGCGCATGCAGGCCGCCAGCGTGCCGTTGGTGCCCGGCTATCACGGCGATGACCAGAGTGACGCGCTACTGCAGTCCGAAGCCGACCGCATGGGCTACCCGGTCTTGATCAAGGCCTGCGCCGGCGGTGGCGGCAAGGGCATGCGCGTGGTCGAGCAGGCTCGGGAATTCCAGGCAGCGCTGGACAGCTGCCGACGCGAATCCCGCGCGGCCTTCGGCGACGAGCGCATGCTGATCGAGAAGTATCTGACCCAGCCGCGCCATGTCGAGGTGCAGGTGTTCTGTGACAGTCATGGCAGTGGCGTCTATCTGTTCGAGCGCGATTGCAGTGTCCAGCGTCGTCACCAGAAGGTGCTGGAAGAAGCCCCGGCGCCCGGCCTGACACCGGCACTGCGCCGCGAGATGGGCGAGGCCGCGGTACGCGCCGCACGGGAAATCGGCTACGTCGGCGCCGGTACCATCGAATTCCTGCTCGATGCCCCGCAGCCCGGCAGCGAAAGCCATGGCGCCTTCTACTTCATGGAGATGAATACTCGTCTGCAGGTCGAGCACCCCGTCACCGAGATGATCACCGGCGAGGACCTGGTCGAATGGCAACTGCGCATCGCGCGTGGCGAGCCACTGCCCCGCCAGCAGGATGAGCTTGAGCTCAAGGGTCACAGCTTCGAGGCGCGGCTCTATGCCGAGGACCCCGACAACGACTTCCTGCCTGCCACCGGTCTGCTGGAACGCTTCCGACTGGATCTCATCGGTGCCGGACTTGCCGGTGCCGAGGTCGAGAGCGCCCAAAAGGCCTCCGGTACGACGGCCCTCAAGGTGCGTCTGGACAGCGGCGTCGCCGAGGGCGATGACGTCTCGATGCATTACGACCCGATGCTGGCCAAGCTGATCACCTTCGGTCCGAGCCGTGAACAGGCACTCGATGCGTTGCTGCGTGCCCTGGCGGCGCTCGAGATCCGTGGTGTGACCACCAACCGTGCCTTCCTGACGCGACTGGCGGCGCATCCGGATTTCCGCGCCGCCCATCTGGATACCCGCTTCATCGAGCGTCACCACGCCAGTCTGTTTCCGACGCCTGAGCTGGACCCCGGCACGCTGGCGACGAGTGCCCTGCTGGCCCTGGCACGCCTCAATGACAGCGATGACGCGTCTGGCTCGTCCGCGCCGACCCAGCCCGCCAGCCCCTGGCAGCGCCGTGATGGCTGGCGCAATGGCACGCCCCACCAGGTGACGTTGGCGTTCTGCCTGCCCGGGGACGCCGAATGCGAGGAACACAGCGACAAGGTGGCTCAGGTCATCGCCCGCCGCCCACGTGCCTCGGGCGGGCCCGCGAGCGTGAACGACGCCCTTCTGCCTGCCTCGGGCTGGCAGCTGGAAGTGAGCACCCACTCTCACGGGAAGCGCCAGACGACAAACCTTGATGGCCACCTATCGCGTCTTGCCGGCAATGCCATCGCCGTGACGCTGGACGGACACCGTCGTCGCTATCAGGCCAGTCACGCCCCGGCGCGTGGCGGCGAGCTGCTGGTGCTGACCTGCGCGCAGAGCAGCGACGCACTCCCGTCCGAGTCGCGCCTGCTGTGGCGCCGCGCGGACGCCGTCGACCACGCGCAGCATGAGACCCAGGCGACCCTCAACGCCCCGATGAATGGCACCGTGGTCGCCCAGCTGGTCGAGGCCGGCGTCGCGGTGACGGCCGGCACGCCCTTGATGGTGATGGAGGCCATGAAGATGGAGCACACCATGAACGCGCCCGCCGATGGTCAGGTCGCGCAGTTCCACTTCCGTGCCGGCGACAGCGTCACCCAGGGTGACGTGCTGCTGGAATTCACGGCTGACGACGCCAAGGAGTGAGTGAGCATGCACTTTCCTGACAGCGTACGCATCGTCGAGGTCGGCGCGCGTGATGGCCTGCAGAACGAGCCCGCCCATGTCGATACGACGACCAAGCTGGAACTGATCCGGCGCCTTGCCGACTCGGGCCTGCGCCATGTCGAAGCCGCCAGTTTCGTCTCCCCCCGCTGGGTGCCCCAGATGGCGGACCATCGCGAGATCATGCTGGCACTGGCCGAGCATGATACCCGTGGAGTGACCACTTACTCCGCTCTCACTCCCAATCTCAAGGGACTGGAGGCGGCGCTTGAGTGTGGCGTGCGTGAGGTGGCGGTGTTCGGTGCGGCCAGCGAGTCCTTCTCGCAGCGCAACATCAACTGCTCGATCGCGGAATCTCTCCAGCGCTTCGCCCCCGTGATGGCGCGTGCAGCGGCAGCCGGCGTGCGTGTGCGCGGATACGTGTCCTGCGTGCTGGGCTGCCCCTACGAGGGCGAGATCGCCCCTGAGCAGGTCGCGGCGGTCGCGCGTGAGCTGCGTGACATGGGCTGTCATGAAGTCTCGCTGGGGGACACCATCGGCACCGGCACCCCGCTCAAGGCCAAGCAGATGCTGGAACGCGTCAGCCGCGAGGTGCCGGTCGAACGCCTCGCCGCCCACTTCCACGACACCTATGGGCAAGCGCTTGCCAACCTCTACGCGGTGATGGAAGAAGGCATCGCGGTGATCGACAGCTCAGTGGCCGGACTGGGGGGCTGTCCCTATGCCAAGGGGGCCTCGGGCAATGTCGCCACCGAGGATGTGCTCTATCTGCTGCAGGGAATGGGCATCGACACTGGCGTGGATCTGGCACGCCTGGCCGCGACCGGCGACTGGATCAGCCGCAAGCTCGGGCGCCCCAATGGCTCACGCGTCGGCCAGGCCCTGATGGCGAACGGCTGATGGCGAGCGGGGAAGGTTGCCGTCGGAATTGCGACCAAGCGCCGCAGCAGCGGGCCATCTGCCCGCAATCGGTGTAGGCTTGCCGGCTTCCGCGCACCGCTTGAGCCCGATGCGCGCCTTTCCATCGCATGTCCTTGCCTTGAGCGCCGCGCCCCCCGCAGGCGCATGACACAAGCGGGACAGACTTCAGGACACCGAGATGAGCGCCCTCCCCAACTGCCCGGCCTGCAATTCCGAATTCACCTACGACGACGGCATGCAGTTCGTCTGCCCGGAGTGTGCCCACGAGTGGTCCAAGGAGGCCGTCGTCGAGGACACCGGGCCGGTCTATCGTGATGCCAACGGCAACGAGCTGGTGGATGGCGACACCGTCACCGTGATCAAGGACCTGAAGATCAAGGGCACCTCCTCCGTGGTCAAGGTCGGGACCAAGGTCAAGAACATCCGCCTGATCGAAGGGGACCACGACATCGACTGCAAGGTGGATGGCGTCGGCCCGATGAAGCTCAAGTCCATGTTCGTGAAGAAGGCCTGAGCGGTTCGAGTGCCTCTGGCGACACCAGAGAAGCGTCATGAGCCATGAGCCATGAACCATGAAGCCCCGCCAGAGTCTGCTCTGGCGGGGCTTCATGCGCTGATGCTCCAAGACACCCGATCTCGCCGGGGGTCCGTGAGCACTCACTGCTTGGGAGTCGGCTTGTCCAGGGGCGTGACGTTGGAAATCTCGATCAGCCGTTGCCCACCCACCTTGAATTCGAAACGACCGCTGATCTGGACTTCGCGCCCGAGATAGGCACCGATGCGTTCGGGGGGATGCAGCTCGATACGCTGCTGCCCGGCGCCTTCCAGCCAATAGCGCTCCGGCACCTGCTCACTGCGTATCCTGCCCTGCACGGCCACCTGCTCGCCCTGCCAGGCCTCCGAGTGCTCGAGCAGCGTGGTGACACTGGCAGGGCGCGGCGCACCCAGCTCGTCACAGCCGCTCGCCAGCGCCAGCAGCATCGCCACGCCCACCATCAGTCCGCGTTGCCTGTGATCCTTCATGTTCGTTCCTCATGTCGCTGCCCATTTCCCGTGATGGGCAGCGCTCCTGAAAATTCGGGGATGGCGTCTTTCAGGCAATCCTGTCGCGCAGGGGTTCCCGTCCCCTGACACGGCCAGACGACGGATCACCACTCGCGAGGGGGTAAATGCGAAGTTCCGAATACTTCAGTGCCAAGTGTGACAGCTGTTAGACGAAGCGATAAGTCGCCAAGGCGGACAGACCAACAGAATCAGCCAGTCTCATCAGGTCGTCGCGTCTGCCACGGGGCACTCGACCAGTAGCTGGCATGATGGCAATGTCTCGTCACGTCATGCTTTCGCATGCCCCGCTTGTCATCCTCACGATCAGGACACAGGTCAGGGTCGCCATGTCGAAGGCCGGCGCCACGTCGGAAACGACGTGGCAGACCCGGCAGGACGAGAGACCATGAAGGACATTCCCCACCCAGAACGCAAGAGACTTCACGATGATGACACGCAAAGTGGCCTATATCACCGGCGGTGCCCAGGGAATCGGACGCGGCATCAGTGACTACCTGCTCACCCATGGCTGGCGAGTCGCGGTGGTGGATATCGACGCCCGGGCGGGCGAGCAGTATCTGGCGAGTCACGCCGCGACCCACGGCGAGCCGGACAGCCTGCGCGTCGAGGCCGTGGATGTGCGCAATGAAGACGCCGTCGCCGCCAGCATCGCGGCCACCTGCCAGGCCTTCGGGCGCCTGGACGCCGTGATCAACAACGCCGCGATCGCCGACCCCTTCCAGGGCACGCTCGAGGAACTGTCCCTTGAGCGCTGGCATCAGGTACTGGATACCAGCCTGACCAGCAGCTTCCTGACCACCAAGCACGCCGCGCACCATCTGCGCGAGACCGGCGGCAGCATCGTCAATCTGGCCTCCAGCCGCGCCCTGCAATCCGAGCCGGATACCGAAGCCTACGCCGCCAGCAAGGGCGGAATCGTCGCCCTCACCCACGCCATGGCGATGAGCCTGGGGCCGGAGATTCGCGTCAATGCGGTCAGTCCAGGCTGGATCGATGTAAGCCACCTGCAGAAGGACGGTGAGGCGGAGTCGCTGAGTGACGAAGACCACGCCCAGCATCCCGTCGGACGCGTCGGCCATGTCGATGACATCGCCGCGCTGGTGGCCTTTCTGATCTCGGACAAGGCCGGCTTCATCACCGGTCAGAATCATGTCGTCGATGGCGGCATGACCCGCAAGATGGTTTACGCCGACTGATAAGACAACGCCGACTGATACGACAAGGCCGACTGAGACGACAAGGCCGACTGAGACGACAAGGCCGACTGAGACGACAACGCCTGACGCGATTGCACGTCAGGCGTTGTCAGTTCTTGAGCTGCGTCCGGATTTCCCTGAACGCTCAACTGCGGACTTCTCGCGCGCGGGCCCTGGTCACACCGCGTGCGGTGCCAGCCACTGCTTGAGCTGACCGGCCTGCATCACGCCGGATTCACGCGCGAGCTCCTTGCCCTGCTTCATCACCAGCAGGGTCGGAATGCTGCGGATGCCGAAACGACCAGCCAGCGCCTGCTGGGCTTCGGTGTCGATCTTGGCGAAACGCACGCGGGTACCCATCTGCGCCGCGACCTCATTGAAGATCGGCCCCATCATCTTGCACGGACCGCACCAGCTGGCCCAGAAGTCGATCACCACCGGCATCTCGCTGCGCGTGACCAGTGCCTCGAAGTTGGCGCTGGTCAGTTCCAGCGGCTCCTGGGGCAGCACGGCGGCGCTGCACTTGCCGCAGACGGGATTGTCATCCAGACGCGCGGTGGCCACACGATTGAGGGCAAGACATTGCGGACAGGCCAGCACGAGGGATTCAGACATGATCGGACTCCAGAAGAATGGGGATGCGGCGCGCTGCGCTGACGACTCAGCGTCAGACACGTACCGATAGCGCAGATCATACGACTCGTGGGCCGATAAGCAATTGAGGCATCTTATCGCCTTGATTGGCTGGCTGTATCAGCCGCTCACGGGCTGACATCTGCCCCCTCGGGATATTCCCTCATCAGCGACACGGGCCCTGCCAGTCATGGCAGGGCCCGTGTCGTTCTGCCCCCGTGCGCTCCATACCGTCAGGTCACACGCTGGCCAGCCCGAACTTGATGCACAGCGTCACCAGCACCAGCAGGAAGAGGGTTTCCACCACCATCAGGATCACCGGCTTCCAGCCCACCACCGCCAGCTTCTGAAACGACGTCTTGACCCCCAGCGCGGCAATCGCCGCCACCAGACACCAGCGTGAGAGGTCGGTGAAGCCTTCCACGGCGACGCTCGGCACCCAGCCGAGGCTGTTGATCAGCACCAGGGCCACGAAGGCGATCAGGAAGGTGGGGAACATCGGCACCTTGCCCCCTTCATCGCCATTGGCCTGACGTGCACTGCGAAACAGCAGCATGAAGACCATCACCGCCGGTACCAGCATCGCCACGCGCAGCAGCTTGACGAAGGTGGAGACATCGCCGGTGTGCTCGGAAATGATGTAGCCCGCCCCCACCACCTGGGCCACGTCGTGGATGGTGCCGCCGAGGAAGATGCCGGCCTCGGTATCCTCAAGCCCCAGCAGTCTGACGATCAGCGGATAGGTGATCATCGCCACGGTCGAGAGAGTCGTCACCCCGACCACGGTCATGATGGTGTGACGCTCACTGGTGGCGTTGCGCGGCATCACCGCCGACAGGGCCAGTGCCGCTGAGGCACCGCAGATGGCCACCGAGCCACCGGTCAACAGCCCCATGTCACGGTCCAGCCCCATCACGCGCGCCAGCAACGCGCCGAACACGATGGTCGCCACCACCCCGAGCACCACCGTGATCACCGGGCCAACACCGAGACTTGCGACCTGCTCCAGCGTGATGCGCACGCCCAATAGCGCCACGCCGAGGCGCAGTACCGTCTTGGAGGCGAACTCGATCCCCGCCTTGCAGGGCCCGTCTTCGGAGAGAAAGTGCAGCGACATGCCGAACAGCAAGGCATACAGCAGTGTCGGGCCGCCGTAATGATCAGCGATGAAGGTGGTCGCCAGCGCGATGAGGATGCAGATCAGCAGGCCCGGCATGATGATGCGCACGCGCCCTTCCAGATTCCGCAACAGACGGGTAGGCGGTGTCGATGTGTCGTGAAGTGATGAGCTGTCGTGATTGGCCACGCGAATATCCCATGAATAGGCAAGCAGGATGGCAGGGCCTGAGCCCTGCCCTGGAAGATGACAGATGCCGGTACCTGCTAGCTCGCCTGCGCCATCTCGCGCTGAGCCGCCTTGATCATGTCAGCGGCCTTCTCGGCGATCATGATGGTCGGGGCATTGGTGTTGCCCGAGACGATCACCGGCATGATCGAGGCATCGACCACCCGCAATCCGTGCAGGCCATGCACTCGCAGCACGTCATCCACCACCGCCAGCGGGTCGTGGCCCATCTTGCAGGTCCCCGCCGGGTGATAGATGGTCTGGCTGAACTGGCGCGCGGCCTCCAGCAACTCCTCGTCACTCTCGTACTGCACGCCGGGCACGTACTCTTCGCTGATCACGGCGGCCAGCGGTGCCGCCCGGGCGATACGCCGCGCCACCTTGATGGCGTCCACCACCACGCGGCGATCTTCCTCGGCACTGAGGTAGTTGGGCTGGATGGAGGGATAGACGCTGGCATCCGCGCTGGTGATGCGCACATGGCCGCGGCTGTGCGGGCGCAACTGGCATACGGACGAGGTGAATGCCGAGAACGGATGCACGCCATCGGCGGGCTTGTCGGCACTCAGCGGCTGCATGTGGAACTGGATATCCGGGCGTGTCAGCCCCTCGCGTGACTGGGTAAAGGCACACACCTGGCTGGCCGCCAGGGTCAGCGGGCCGGTGCGTGTGAAGAGGTACTGGGTGCCGACCGCCAGCTTCTTGATCGGGCTGCGCACTTCATCATTGAGGGTGCGGCACTGGGTCTTGAACACCAGCCGCACCTGCAGGTGGTCCTGCAGGTTTTCCCCGACCCCCGGCAGCGCATGCAGGCATTCCACCCCGACACTGGCCAGATGCTCAGGGTCCCCGATGCCGGAGCACTGCAGGATCTGCGGACTGCCGATGGCACCGCTGGACAGCACCACTTCGCGCTCCGCCCGCGCCGAGCAGACATTGCCCTTCACCTCGTACTCGACCCCGACCGCGCGCTTGCCTTCCAGCAATACCCGACGGCAGTGAGCATGCTTGACCAGCGTCAGATTGCTGCGCGTGAGCGCCGGACGCAGGAATGCCTTGGCCGTGCTGCAGCGCAGGCCCCGATACGTGGTCTGCTGGAAATAGCCCACTCCCTCCTGACGCTCGCCATTGACGTCCTGGTTGAGCGGAATCCCCGCCTCCACCGCTGCCTGGATGAAGCGCTCGGCGATCTCTCGCTTGAGGCGCAGATCCGAGACATGCAATGGGCCATCCGCCCCATGCCACTGGTTGGCCCCCCGCGCCTGGCACTCCGACTTGCGGAAATATGGCAGGACCGACTGATAGTCCCAACCTTGATTGCCCTCGGCGGCCCAGTCGTCGTAGTCCTCGCGCTGGCCACGAATGTACAGCAGGCCATTGAGCGAACTGGACCCCCCCAGCACCTTGCCGCGCGGCCATTGCAGCCGACGACCATTGATGCCGGCATCCGGGTCGGTCAGGTAGCACCAGTCGGTGGCGGGATTGTGCATGGTCTTGAAATACCCGACCGGCACATGGATCCACGGATTCCAGTCCGAGCCACCGGCTTCGAGCAGCAGCACCTTGATGGAAGGGTCTTCGGTGAGACGATTGGCCAGTACGCAACCGGCGGAACCCGCCCCGATCACGATGTAGTCATAGAAGGCTTTGGCGTCTGCATTGGCGTAACGTGTTGTTTTCATTATTTTCTCAACCATATTGAGACATATTGTCTCGTAATCATGGTATCGAAAGCATGTTTCGTCAAATACGAAACAAAACGTCTCGTTTATTTTGCCAAAGCACAAGAACTGCCCTACATTGAGATTTGTCTCGCGCCGGCAAGGGATGTGAAACGCCCCCCGAAGCCGAAGCGGAACCGAACCGGGACCGAAGCGGAACCGAAGCGGAGCCCAGTCACACGCTCGCTTTCGTCACGTGTGAAAAGACACCACAAGAAAAAGACGCCAACAGGTGTCATGACGCCAGGGAACACCAGATTCCCACTGCGTTCAGCCCAGACTGCATCCCACCACAAAAGCAAACACAACACCGGGAGCACTACCATGCCAACGCCACTCAGCAAGTTGTCACGCCGTGACTTTCTCGACATCTCGGGCCGCTTCGGTCTGACCTCGACCCTGCTGGCCGCCACCGGCCTCGGCGCAGGTCTTACCGCGTCCACGCTGGCGCGTGCCGCCGATCAGGAGCAGCAGAAACGCTACAAGACAGCGCCCAAGTTCCAGCTGCGCTTCGGTGCCTCGGGCTTCAACGAGCGCAATCTCGATATCCAGAAGTCCGGCCAGCTGTTCTTCGCGCGGGATCTGGAAGAACGCACCAACGGCGCCATCCGCGTCGAATTCATGGGCAGCAACGAGGTCTGCAACCAGCTGGACTGCGTGGCCAAGACCCAGCAGGGCATCGTCGACATCTACTCGGCCTCCACCCAGAATTCCTCGGGCAGCGCGCCCTACCTGAACGTGCTCGACTTCGCCTATCTGTTCCCCACCGTCGCCTCGATGTTCCACTTCTTCTATCACAGGAAGAGCGAGCAGCTGCTGCGTGAACCCCTGCGCCAGCGCCACAACCTGCAGTTTTTGTTCACCCACTGTGACCTGCGCGGCATCATGCTCGGCCTCAAGTGGCAGGACAAACCGCTGGTCACCAGCATCGACCAGCTCAAGGGCACCAAGAACCGCGTCACCGGCACCCAGATGGGCCGGATCGCCATGGAGCAGCTGGGCCTGAATCCGGTGCCGGTCGCCTGGGAAGAGACCCTCGATGGCCTGCGTCAGGGCCTGCTGGATGGCGCCGAGACCTGGATGAGCGCCGTGGCCTACGCCGGCATGGCCCCGGTGGTCTCCCAGGCCGTCGACCTGCGCTTCTTCGCCGGCACCGAGCACACCGGCATGAGCCTGCCCAAGTTCGACAGCCTCGGCGCAGAACTGCAGGACCAGGTGATGGAGTCCGCCTACTGCGCGCAGATCTTCACCCAGGGCATGAACGAGGCCGGGCGCTTCGAGATCGTCGGGGCCACCGAGCACCCCGCCCCCGGCACCGTCTTCGCCGAGAACAACGTGCGCGTGGCACCGCTGTCGGATGCCGAACGCTCACGTGCCGAACAGATGTGCTCGCCGGAATTCAATCCCGAGCCGTGGGAGCAATGGCGTGAGCGCCTCAACAAGTGGTCCGGCGGTCTCGACATCTATCAGGAAATCCATGCCGTCGCGCGTGAGATCTCCCGCGACACTGCCGCCGTCAACGTCAAGCCGCAGCGCTGGTGGAGGGGGTAATGGGCGATACCACCATCTTCAGCCAACCGACCAAGCACCCCGCCATCAAGAAGGCCGCGCCCTGGGCGCGTCCCTTCCTGTGGCTGGATGCCCATCTGGAACAGGTCGTCATCCTGATCGCCTATTCCGGCATGGCCGGCATCATCTTCGTCGAAGTCATCCGGCGCTTCTTCTTCGGCCTGCAGGCCCCCTGGAGCACCAGCATTCCGGTGCTGCTGTTCCTGTGGCTGACCTGGTTCGGCGCCTCGCTCAACGTCAAGAAGCGCACTCACCTGAGCCTCAACGAGATCCGCATGAAGCTGCCGCGCGGTGGCCAGTTCGCCTGTCTGATTCTGGATGCCGTGCTGTGGATCGGCTTCGGACTGATGGTGATCTACTTCACCACCACCCAGGTGACGCTGGCCTATGACAACTACGCCATCGTGCCGGGCACCGACAACGTCATGCAGTGGTGGTTCTACCTCGCCACGCCGCTGGCGTGGGTGATGATCATCTATCGCGTGCTGCAGAATCTCTACGCCGACTGGGCGCGCTATCGCCGCGGCGAGTCCTTCAACCTGCAACCGTCCATCATGGACTGAGGAGGTCATCATGACTGACAGCATCTGGATCTCCCTGATCACGGCGGGCGTGACGGCCTTCTTCCTGCTGGGGGTGCCCATCTTCCTCGTCATCGGCCTGTGGGTGGTCGGCACCAGTCTGGTGATCGACTTCACGCTGGCCAATGTCGGGGTCACCCTCTTCCAGGGCCTGAGCTTCTTCGGCCTGCTGGCGCTGCCGCTGTTCATCCTCACGGGGGACCTGATCAACGCGGCGGGGATCGCCAAGCGACTCTCCGACTTCGCCTACTCGACCCTGAGCTGGATGCGCGGCGGCATGGGCATGTCGACCCTCGGCGCCTGTGGTCTGTTCGCGGCGATTTCCGGCTCCAACGCCGGCACCACCGCCACCATCGGCTCGATCATGCAGCCCGAGATGGTCAAGAACGGCTATGACGAACGCTTCGCGGCCGCCACGGCCGCCTCCGGCGGCACCGTGGGCATCATCATTCCGCCCAGCATCATCTTCATCGTCTACGGCTTCATGATGAATCTGTCGATCAGCGACCTGTTCATCGCCGGCATGGTGCCGGGCGCCCTGATGGTCATCGCGATGATGGTCGCCTGCTATCTGGTGGCCCGCCGAAATGGCTGGGGCCAGCTGCAACCCTTCAAGGCGGGCGTCAGCGCGAGGCTGGCACGCAAGGCCTATCTGGGCTTCGCAACCATCGGCGTGGTGGTCTACGGCATCTACTCGGGCAAGTTCTCGCCGACGGAAGCCGCCGCCATCACCGTGGGCTTCACCATGATCGCGGGACTGCTGATCACACGGGAAATCAGCCTGAAGAAGCTGCCCACCATCATGCTGCGCTCAGGCCAGATCGCCGGCATGCTGGCACCGCTGATCGCCATTTCCGTCGTCATGCAGCAGCTGCTGTCGGTACTGGGGGCCGGTCAGGCGCTCAGCGACATGCTAAGCGGTATCGACAACTACTATCTGACGCTTGGCACCTGCATGCTGATCATCCTGCTGGCCGGCATGATTCTGGAAAGCCTGCCGGTGACCATCATCCTGGCGCCGATTCTCGCCCCCATCGCCCAGCAGGCCGGCGTGGACCCGATCCACTTCTCGGTCATCTTCCTGGTCGGTGCGGCCATCGGCTTCGTCACGCCCCCCTTCGGGCTCAATCTGTATGTCGCCAGCAGCATCACCGGCATCTCCTACGTCAGACTGGTGAAGTACGTGATTCCCTACTTCATCGCCCTGATGGCCTGCTGGCTGGCCATCTGTCTGATTCCGTCTCTTTCCCTGTTCCTGGTAAACCTGTAACACTAGCCTCATCGACAGCCCCGCGAGGGGCTGTCTTCGTCTCATTGCCGCTGCGGATACCCCCTTCCCGGGTGACGTGATGAATCGATGCACTGACGCCCAGCCAACCTGCACCTGACGGCCGACATATTCCTTGAGACCTTCCGCGACATGCACCGACAGGCAGGATGAGGACACTAGATGAGCAAGGACACTCCCACGAATTCGACGCTCTTTCGCGCGCTGGGCCTGCTGGAAGAGGTCGTCACCGCTCAGCACCCCATCAGCGCCGCGGATCTCGAGAAGCGCTTCGAGATACCCAAGCCCACCGTGCACCGTCTGCTCAAGCAGCTGGAAGAACAGCAGCTGATCAGCCGGGATCTGGATGGCCGTCACCTGTTGCCCGGCCAGCGTTTCCGGCGCATGTCGCTGGGTGCACTGGCCAATGAGGGCCTCAAGGCGCCACGCCGCGTGCTGCTGGAGAAACTGGCCGGGAAGGTCGGCGAGACCTGCAACCTGACCCTGCTGGATGGCCACGAGGTGATGTACTACGACCGCGTGGAAACCAACTGGCCGGTGCGTATCCAGCTGGCCCCCGGCTCGCACCTGCCCTTGCACTGCACCGCGAGCGGCAAGCTGTTTCTGGCACTGATGCCGCTGCACCGTCGCCGCGCGCTGCTGCAGAGTCTCGCGCTCGAGGCCCATACGCCCTGCACGCTGACCTCGCGGGCCACGCTGGAAGAGGCACTCGACACCGTGGTGCGCAATCAGCTGAGCACCGACGACGAGGAGTTCATCCAGGGCATGGTGGCGATTGCCGTGCCGGTCTTCGATGAGGTCGGCCAGATCCAGGCCACCCTGGCGATCCATGCGCCGCGCCTGCGCCACTCCATCGAGTCCTTGCTGGAATGGGCACCGCTGATGCGCCAGATCGCCACTGAACTGGAAGGTACGCTCTAGCCCGCGGCTTCCCCGCTGCATCGCCCGAAAGACATCGCCCGAAAGACATCGCCCGACTGGCATAGCCCGAAAGAGATCACTCGACTGGCATCGCTCGACTGGCATCGCTCGAGTTGCATGACACTCAAACAGCTCGCCCCCGCAGACAGTCTGCTGTCCTGTGGGGGCGAGCTGTTTCATATGCCGTCTTGCTGCCTCCGCCTGTTTCCAAGGCGTCTCTTTCGAGGCGTCTCTTTCGGGGCGTCTCTCCCCCTGGGCTCAGGGCGTCGGTACCACCACCACCGGAATGCTGGCGCGCTTGATCACCCCCTTGGTGACCTTGCCCGCGTAGGAGGCCACGAAGCCGCGCTTGTTGGTGGCCATGATGATCATGTCGCAGTCATGGCGCGTGGCGTAGCGAATGATCTCCGAGGCCGGATAGCCCTCCACCACATTCAACCCGGCGATCATCGGACGTGGATCGCCGTCGTCATGGGTGCTCCAGAAGTCCTCCATCATCTTTTCCAGGTTCTCCCTCGCCTGATCGAGCCGTTGCTGCATCAGGCCCTCCAGCGTCGGCTTGTGACGGATGTTGACCTTGAGGGTGTTCATCACGTCATCCGACAGCGCCTTCACCGCATGCAGCACATGCAGCTCGGCGCCCGTCGCGCCCGCCAACCATACCGAGCGCGCCAGTACCCGCTCACAGTCTCCGCGCAGGCCCACACAACACAGGATTCGTCTGACTGCCGGCATATCCACTCTCCTTGCCGTTGATGAGAGGCATCAGGTGCCGATGGCCTTTCAGTAACCCATCACCCTGGGTAGCCACAGCGAGATCTCAGGCACATAGGCGATCAGGAAGATGGCCGCCACCGACCCTGCTGCAAAGGGCAATGCCTTGAGCGAAATCTCCTCGATGGAGGCCCCGCCTATCCCCGAGGCCACGAATAGGTTCTCCCCCAGCGGTGGCGTCTGGAAGCCGATGGCCAGCGCACAGACCACCACGATGCCCACGTGCACCGGGTCCATCCCCAGCATGTACATGATCGGCAGCAGCACCGGGGTGAGAATCATGATCGCGGCCAGCGTCTCCATGAACATGCCGACGAACAGCAGGAAGACGATGATCATCGCCCAGATGAGATAGAGGTTGTCGGTCATCGCCAGCATGCCCTCGGCGATATGGGCCGGCACGCGTTGCTCGACCAGCAGCCGCCCGAACACCGTCGCCGTGAACAGGATCAGCAGCACGCGACCGGTGATCCAGGTGGTGGTTTCCAGAGTGCGCAGCGTCGGCTTCCACTTGAGTTCCTTGTGCAGGAAGATGCCGACGATCAGGGTGTAGACGATGGCGACGATGGCGGATTCGGTCGGCGTGAACAGGCCGCTGTAGATGCCGCCGAGGATGATGAAGGGCGCCAGCATCGACCAGATCCCCTTCCTCAAGGTGGCGCGGATATGTGTCCACGACCAGCTGTTGGTCAGCCCGCGATAGCCGCGTTTCTTCGAGATCACGTAGTTGATCATCAGCAGGAAGCCGGCGATCACCACGCCGGGCATGACACCCGCGATGAACAGCTTCGGGATGGAGAGTGTCTGGAAATCGCCATGCAGCGCCACCGCTTCGGGAGGTGGCTGCAGCCCCATGCCGGAAATCCCGAAGATCACCATCGGGATCGAGGGTGGAATCACCACGCCCAGTCCACCGGAAGACGCCGTGACCGCCGAGGCATATCCCCGGTCATAGCCGCGCTTGGCCATCGCCGGAATCATCAGCATGCCGACCGCCGCCGTGGTGGCAGGTCCGGAGCCGGAAATCGCACCGAAGAACATGCAGGCAAACACCGTGGCGGCGGCAAGTCCCCCGGTCACCGGGCCGGCAAAGGCCTCGGCGATATCGACAAGACGCCGCGAGATGCCGGCGGCCTCCATCAGCGCCCCGGCCAGAATGAAGGCCGGCAATGCCATCAGCGGGAAGGCGCCCACCGAGGTAAAGGCGATCTGCACGAAGGCCATCGGGTTCTCGCCGATGCTCAGGTAGGTCGCCAGTGCCGCGACCCCCAGCGAGACGGTGATCGGTGCGCCAAGCACCAGCAGCAGGAAGAAGACGCCAAACAGGATATAGATGATGGTGGAATCGATCATGGTGTCCCGCTCCCGCGCTTGTCGTCATCATTGACGGATGGTCCTGTCTGCTTCAGCTCCTGCATTGCCTGGGAATCCGGGTCCACGATGTCTTCCTTGCGCACGAACTTGAGATAGTTGGTCTGGAGAATGCGCACCGTCATGGCGGTAAAGGCCAGCGGCAGAATCAGATAGAAGTACTTCATCGGCACGCCCATCGTCTGCGACTTCCAGAACAGGTTCATCTTGTTGAACACGAAGTCGTAGCTGTAATAGATGAACACCGCATTGAAGGCGATCCAGATGATATCGGTGAGCACGCCACAGGCGGTTTCCACCCAGCGCGGCAGAAAACGGAACTGGAAGGTCACGCGGTTGTGCGCCGACATGCGGGTGGCATAGACCGCCCCGAGATAGGCAAACCACACGAAGGCATAGGTCGCCAGCTCGTCTCCCCAGGGAATCGAGTAGCTGAAAAGGTTACGCAGCATGATCTGCGCGAAGAGAATGATGACGAACACCACCAGCAGGCACTGGCAGAGATAATTCTCGAGATTGTCCAGACACTTCAGAAATATCCGCATGCAGATACGTCTCCTGACATCGATGGCGTTCGCCACCCCCTGCCTGGCGCCCTTCGCAGGACGACAGACAGGGGAGTGGCGGACGGGCCGTTGAAAGCCTCAGCAGCTCAGCGCGTCATCAGGGAGCGGTGGACGGATCACGCCCGAGTGTCTCGAGCACTTCCACCAGCTTGTCGCGCCCACCGATGCTGTCGTAGAAGTCCGGCCAGATGCTGGACGCCTTGGCGATCCATTCCTTTTCGTCATTGGCGGGCTGGGTGATGGTCATGCCGTGCTCTTCCACCAGTGATTTCTTGATGGAATCCTCGGTGGCCAGCAGGTAGTCGTAGCTGTGGGACGTCGCCTCTTCACCCGCCGCCAGCACCAGCGTCTGCTGCTCTTCGCTCAAGCTCTGGAAGGTGCCTTCGCCCATGATCAACGGTTCCATCGAGAACACGTAACAGCTGTCGGTGACGTGGTTCTGCACTTCATAGAACTTCATGGCATCGATGGTGATGTAGGGATTGTCCTGGCCATCGACGACACCCTGTTGCAGGGCGGTGAAGGTCTCGGACCACGCCAGCGGGTTGGGATTGACGCCCCAGGACTGGTAGGAGGAGATCATGATCTCGTTCTTGGGCACGCGGATGACCATGCCGGCCAGGTCCTCGGGTGAGGCGACGGCCTGCTTGGAATTGGTCAGACGACGGCAGCCGGAATAGGCCCAGCCCAGAATGCGGATACCGGAATCGCGCAGGGTATTGTCACGCAGCTCATCGCCGATCTTGCCGTGGGTCAGCGCCTTGGCATCGTCAGGGCCGTGGATGACATACGGCAGGGTCAGCACGCCGACGGTCGGCGAGAAGGGCGTCAGGTTGTTGATCGCCACCACCGACAGATCCACCAGGCCCATGCTGGCGTTGTTGACGGTGTCCTGCTCGCTGCCCAGCTGGCCGTTGGGGAAGAGGTCAACCTTGATGTCACCGCCGGACTTCTCTTCCACCAGGCTTGCGAAGGTCTTGCCCAGCTCGTACTGGGTGCCACCGGCGGCGTCCCCCAGGGCCATCTTCCAGGTCGCGGCATTGGCGCCCCCGGCCATGGCCAGACTCGCGGCCGTCACCGCGACGGCCAATGACGCCTTGAGCGCGCTGGCGCCAGAGAAGTCGCGGAGGTCTGCTGATTGGGTCTGTGTCGAGTCGATCATCTTGTCTGTCCCGTCGTTATTGTTGTTGCGGGCTCCTGACGGCTGCGTGTGACCGCGAGCGTGGCACTGCACCGGCACTCGTCAATGACGCCCTCTCTGCCTCCCACCTCCAGCAGTGTCGGTCTGTCATTCACGAGGTCCATCACACACTCATCTGCAGCCCTCAAGAGAGGGAGTGGGAAGTCGCATCGTGCTGTCACTGTGCTTGCCACTTCACTTTCTTCCCCTGCGCCAGACCTCCATAGAACCAGTCCACTCCCATCGATGGGGCCAGTCTCGCCAGGCGCTTGCCCTGCCCCGCGCCGTCTGCCTCAATGAGGGCATTCCCGACGCATGACGAGGCGATCAAGCTCACCGCTCGCCCTGGACATGACGGGACAGGCAGGTATGAAAAATGCATGAAAAACGGGGACTTCCACGAAGATCCCCGCGACAACAACAGAGAAGATGCATGAGCCACCCGCTGTTTCACCTCGATGCCTCGCGCAAGGAAAGTCTGCAGTTCCAGATACGCGAGCAGATCTCGCAAGCCATTCTCGAGGGCCATCTGCCCCGCGATGAGGCACTGCCCTCCAGCCGCAAGCTGGCCCGCGAGCTGAATGTCGCGCGCAATACCGTGATGCTGGCCTATGACCAGCTGCTGGATGACGGCTTCCTGATCGCGCGCCAGCGCAGCGGCTATTTCATCAACCCCGACATTCTCAAGGGCCGCGCCGACACGCCGGTACGCCTCAATGACATCGACGCCGACAGCCTCGACTGGGATGAGCGCCTGGCCATCAAGCCCTCCGTGCAACGTGCCATCGAGAAACCCGGCGACTGGCACCAGTACGACTACCCCTTCCTGTATGGCCAGCTGGACCCGGAATTCTTCCCCACCCAGCACTGGCGGGAATGCAGCCGGGACTCGATGAGCGTGCCGTCGATTCGCAGCTGGTCGGTGGACCACATCAATCATGATGACCCGTTGCTGGTCGAGCAGATTCACCAGCGGCTGTTGCCACGCCGGGGGGTCTGGGCAAGCCCGGAGGAGATCCTGATCACGGTGGGGGCGCAGCAGGCGCTGTGGATCAGCTGCATGCTGCTGCTCAAGCAGGGCCAGCGGTTCGCGATGGAAAACCCGGGCTACGTCGACATGTACAACATCGCGCGTACCTTCACGGACGACATCCAGCTGCTGCCCATCGACGGCAAGGGCCTGCAGCCGGTGGAATCGCTCAAGGACTGCCGGCTGGTGTTCGTCTCGCCCAGTCACCAGTCGCCCACCGGCGTGACCTTGCCGCTGGAGCGCCGCCGCCAGCTGCTGGACATGGCCGAGACGGGCAATTTCCTGATCATCGAGGACGACTACGAGAGCGAGAGCAACTACGCCGACAACCCGACGCCAGCGCTCAAGAGTCTCGATCGCCACAAGCGGGTCATCTATGTCGGCAGCCTCTCCAAGACCCTCGCCCCCGGCCTGCGCCTGGGCTACATGGTCGCGCACCCCACGCTGATTCGTGAGGCGCGTGCGCTGCGCCGCCTGATGCTGCGCCATCCGCCGACCAACAATCAGCGCGCGGTGGGTCTTTTCATCGCGCGGGGCTATCACGACAGCCTGCTCAACCAGATGCATCAGGTGATGCAGCGCCGCTTCCTGGTGATGCGCGACGCCATCCTGCGTCACCTGCCGATGATGAGCACGCCCTCCACCTATGGCGGTTCCTGCTTCTGGATGCACGGGCCGGCCAGCCTGGATGCCCATCGACTGGCCGCCCTCGCCCGCCAGCAGAGCATTCTGATCGAGGTGGGCGATCTGCACTTCTTCTGCGATCGCGACCGTCATCGCCACTACTTCCGCCTCGGCTTCTCGGCGATTCCGGAATCGCGTATCGAAGCCGGCATCATGAAACTGGCCGAGCTGGTGCCACTGGCGATGCAGGCACCCGAAAGAGTCACTGACATGAGCGCCTGATTCTCGACAGGCACTAATGGCGAATGATTACCCTATAGCTAAAAAATAGACTCCCTGACTGACCAACAAGACGTGGCAATCAGGGAGTCTCTTGTCCTTCAGGCAATCGCGCTTGCAGACCATGTCAATTGCAGGGCTACTGCGCCTCGTCCTTCATCGCATACCAGCGATACAGGCAACGCTGGCCGGTGCGACGGAACGGCGCGAACAGCGGCGATTCGACCTTGTTGAGCACATTGGGATACGGCAGGCGTGACTGGAAGATCGGCAGCACCAGATCCGCCGCGTCCCTGGCGATCCACTGGGCGAGACGCTTGCCCGCCTGGGCGGAGTACATCACGCCGTTGCCGCCATAGCCCATGGCGTAATAGACGCTCTGCTTGGGGTCCGGCTGGTGGATACGCGGCATCATGTCGTGACTGACATCCACCCAGCCCCACCAGGAGTAATCGACCTCGATGCCGGTCAGCGCCGGGAACTTGCGATGCATGTCGGCGATCAGCAGCTGCTCGTATTGCGCCTTGGGCGCGTCACGGCCTGACACGGCACTGCGGCTGCCGATCTGCAAGCGGTTGTCCGGCAGCAGACGGTAGTAATGGCGCAGCACGCGAGTGTCGGTCAGCACCTGGTGGGTATGAAAGCGTGTCGCCTCGATTTCCTGCGCCGTCAGCGGGCGCGTCACCAGCGAGTTGGACAACACCGGCATCAGGCGCTTGTCGAGCTCCGGATGCAGCTTGCCGGAGGTGTAACCGCCGGTAGCCATGCCCACCGAGCGCGCCTTGACCACGCCACCCGGCGTTCTCAGATAGTGCACGCCATCGCGGGTCTCCCAGCTCTCCACCGGGCTTGCCGGGTGTACCTTCACCCCCAGACGTCGCGCCTTGCGCAGATAGCCGAAGGCCAACTTTCCCGGGTGCACGCCGATACCTTCCGGCTCGTGCATCGCGCCGCAGGCCTCTTCATCCCCGACCCACTCGTTGCGCACCGTGGCACCATCGATGATGCGGGCATCGTAGTGGAAGGTCTCGCGCAACAGGCGCGCCTCCTTCTCCAGCCCCGGCATCATGCGCTCGCGGTGGGCGATGTACAGGTGACCGCCCGGCTGCGGATCGCAGTCGATGTCCTTGATCAGCTCCTTGAAATTCTCCATGCCCTCGACGCACTCGCGATGCAGGCCATGGGCGGCCTCAAGCCCGTAACGCTCGATCCACTGCGAGCGCTTGAGGCGTCCGGTGGCGCACTGCGCCTGGCCGCCATTGCGGGTCGAGCAGCCCCAGCTGACCCGATTGGCCTCCAGCACGGTGGCCTTGATGCCGTACTTCTCGGCCAGCACGATGGCGGCGGTGAGTCCGGTGAAGCCGGAGCCGACGATCACCACATCGGCGTCGATATCACCCATCACCGGGCCATCATCCTGCGGCGGCTCACCGGCGGTGGCGACCCAGTAGGTCGGCGCGTAGTCGCGCCCTTCGCCGGGGGTGGCGCTCACCAGCGGGTCATAGGCCGGGTCATACGGCTGAGAAGCCTGAGTGGCCGGGCGCTGCTCTGACTCGCTGCCCACCTCATCTGGCCGGGCGCCGTGCTGCACGATAGTTTCCATCTCGAACACCTCCTCTCACCCGCAGGGCGCGCATGCCATGACCTGACGCCATGACGTGCTGCCCCGGGGCAAAGACAGCTTCAGAAACCGCTTCCCTGATCGATGCGCCGCTGGCGCTCAGACATTGACGGGCGGACGATTCTTGCGGAAGGCGTTCTTTATCGCGATCTTGCCGTCACGCAGCGTGAAGGCATCGATCATGCGCGCTTCGCTGCGCGCGCCATCGGCGGTGGTGCCGGTGTAGGTGCTGATGACGAAGCCACGCTCGCCATCGGCGAAGATTTCCGCGTCGATCCACTGGGCATCCGGCGCGTTCTGCCAGGCAGCGGAGAGGCCCGCGCGCACTGCGTCCTGACCGGCGAAGGTCTTGCCTTCGAGTTCCGGCCCGGCGATGGCGAGGAATTCGCAGTCATCGGTCATCATCGACAGGCAGTCGTCGATGTCGTGACGGTTGAGGGCATCGCAGAAGGCACTCAGCAGTTCGATGGTGGCTTGGTGGGTCATGGGTCGGGCTCCGCAGTCTTGTTGTTGGGCTTGTTGGTCGAGCGTGTCGTTTGAGCAAGGGCATCAGCGATCGCTGCGCCATGCCCCGAGACTACGCCCCTGCCATCACTGCCCTTTAGCACCAGTTGGCGGCCAGCGATTGGGCCAGTTGGCGCCATTGCGGCGTGCCTGATGCCAACTGGACCCATCCCCCTCCGCAAGTCCGCGCGAGACAGCGGGGTCAACTCGCCAGAGCGGTGGCGATCTCGACTCCCGGCGGCGTGAAGGCCTGAGCCGACATGAAGCTCTCGCGGCCCAGCAGAATGTCACTGAGCAGACGCGTGGCAGCCGGCGCCAGCACCAGGCCGTTACGGTAGTGGCCCGCATTCACATAAAGCCCTGCAAGCCCCGGCACCGCGCCGATGAAGGGCGTGCCATCCGGCGTGCCCGGGCGCAGGCCCGCCCAGTGATGCTCCGGTTCAAGCTCGCCGAGTGCTGGCAGAATGCTCGCAGCGCTGGCATGCAGTGACTCGCGTGCCTCTAAGGTGGTGGACTTGTCGAAGTCCTGATGCTCCAGGGTCGAGCCGATCAGAATCCGCCCATCGGCGCGCGGAATCACGTAGCGGCCATCGCACAGCACCACCCGCGACAGCAGCGGATCTTCCACGCGGCAAAGCCCCGCCGCCACCGGATTGAACACCATCATCTGGCCCTTCACCGGGCGCACCGGCAGCAGCACACCGGCCGCGGCCAGCAGCCTGCCGCTCCAGGCGCCGCCACACACCACGACGTTGTCTGCGCTGACGGTCTCATCAACCAGCCGTGCGCCCGTGACGCGGTGATCCGCGCCGATCATCAGCTCCTGCACCTCGCAGCCTTCGCGCACCTCGACACGCACATGCGCCAGCAGACGTGCGCGCAGCGCCTGTCCGAGGCGCGGATTGCGGATACTGCCCAGCGTCGGCATCCACAGCGCCTGCTGATGGCCCGCCGCCAGATGCGGCTCGCGCGCGTAGAGCGCCTCCCGCCCGATCACCTCCAACGGCTTGTGCTGGGTGCGTGCCCAGTCCAGCGCCAGTGCCTCATCCTCCACCCGCAGGTAGATCAAGCCCTTCTGGCGGTATTCGGGGTCAATACCGGTGGCCTCCTTGAGCGCCTCGGCAAGCCTGGGGTATTCGCCTTCTGACCAGCGTGACAGCGACGAGATGGCACTCGAGTAGCGCCACGGATACAGCGGCGAGACGATGCCGCCCCCCGCCCACGACGCCTCGCGCCCGCACTGGCCGCGCTCCAGCAGCGTGACCGTCTGGCCGGCCTCGGCCAGCTGCCACGCCATCATCATGCCCATCACGCCGCCACCAATGATCAGGGTATCGCTCATCTGCCTTGCTCCTGCGGGGGAATGAACAATCACAAATCTCATATTTCGATACGATTTGCATTATTTTTAGAAACAAAGCTATATTCAAGCCATTGCCGCTGCCCGGTTTTCCTGCGTCTCCGCGACAGGTTTGCCGACCTCCCCGATACAGGTCTGCCTGGCAGCCACCGACAAGAATGACGAGGGAGACACCCCGTGAGCGACGCCACCACGATGCATCATGCCAGCGCCGACCCGCGCAATGACCAGGCCAATGCCGAGCAGCCCCTGCCCGCCGGCCAGTTGCAGCCCACTGAGCTGCGCGGCGTGCGCGAGCTGTTCGGCATCGACAGTGATCTCAAGGTGCCGGTCTTTCTGGAGCGCGACGCCCACGTGCCGGAAATCGATACGGCCTATCGCTTCAATCCCGATGTCACCCTCGCCATCCTCGCCGGCTTCACCAACAACCGTCGCGTGATGGTTCAGGGCCTGCATGGCACCGGCAAATCGACCCATATCGAGCAGATCGCCGCGCGCCTCAACTGGCCGTGCCTGCGCGTCAATCTCGATGGCCATGTCAGCCGGCTGGATCTGGTCGGCAAGGACGCCATCGTGATTCGCGACGGCGTGCAGGTCACCGAATTCCAGGAAGGCATCGTGCCCTGGTCGCTCACTCGCCCCATCGCGCTGATCTTCGATGAGTACGATGCCGGCCGCCCGGACGTGATGTTCGTCATCCAGCGCATTCTGGAGCGCGACGGCCACTTCACGCTGCTGGATCAGAACCGCGTGATTCGCCCGCACCCGCAGTTCCGGCTGTTCGCCACCGCCAATACCGTGGGGCTTGGCAATCAGGATGGGCTCTATCACGGCACCCAGCTGCTCAACCATGCGCAGATCGACCGCTGGAACATCGTCGCCAAGCTGGATTACCTGCCGCGTGATGAGGAAATGAAGATCGTGCTGGCCCGCGTGCCGGCCAAGGACAACGAGCGTGGCCAGGCGCTGATTCGCGCGATGGTCGCGGTGGCGGACCTCACCCGCAAGGGCTTCGCCAATGGTGATCTGTCGAGCCTGATGTCGCCGCGAACCGTGATCACCTGGGCGGAGAACTGCGAGATCTTCCGCAATCCGGCGCTGGCCTTCCGCCTCTCCTACCTCAACAAGTGCGATGAGCATGAGCGCCCGCTGGTCGCCGAGTTCTATCAGCGCTGTTTCGCCAGGGAGCTTGAGGAATCCGCGGCACTGATGGAGAGCGATCTGATGAATGAACAGGACAGCGACAAGGGAGCCCGGGCATGAGTGCGGCCCAGCAGGTACGCCGTCGTCAGCAGTATCTCGAGGAGCTTGCGGCGGCGAGTCTCGGGGCACTCAGCGGTCAGGCCGGCTGGGCCTATCGAGGGCGGCGCCTGAGTCGGCATGCTCAGACGCTGCCACTGCGCACGCCGCACCTGCGCCTTGAGGAGGATGACTGCACGCTCGACAACTATCGCGCGGTCAGCGATGCCATCGCGCTGCGCCTGCTCCACACCGACGAGGCGCTGCATCTGGCGGCGCGTCCGGCGTTGCCGGAAACCCGCCTGATCTATGACCTGCTGGAGCAGCTGCGCGTCGAGGCGCTGGTCGATCCTGACATGCCCGGCGTGAAGGAGAATCTGGCGCGGCGCTTCACCGACTGGTGCCTGGCCTTCTATCACGCGGGCCTGACCGAGACGAGCAGCGGCATCCTGATCTACAGCGTCATCCAGTCGTGCTGGTCGCGCCTGATGGCTTGTGCGGTGATCCACGAGACGGAGGATTACATCGAGACGACGCGCGCCTCCTTCTACCAGGCGCTGGGCGCAGACATGGCGGGGCTGAGACGCACGCGTTTCGATCAGGCGGCCTATCAGCAGCACGCGCTGAACATCAGCCTGTGGCTGGAGCAGGAACTGGCCGAATCACTGGAGGAGCAGGCCGGCGAGGAGGATGACGAGTCAGAGGCCAGTCAGCGCTTCGCGCTGTTTCTGGAAAACGAGGATGAGGAAGCGAGTCTGCTCGAGGAGCAGGTGGCATCGCAGCTGCCGAGTCATCGGCGTGGTGCGCCGGAGGAATTGCTGCCCTATCAGGTGTTCACCACGGCCTATGACCGCGAGCTGGAACCGGCCAAGCGCATGCGCGCGGCCCTGCTCGATGAGTATCGTCAGGCGCTGGATACGCGTCTGGCGGAGCAGAAGATCAACGTGCGGCGCCTGGCACGTCAGCTGGCGCGCCATTTCAGCTCGCCACAGCGTGAGGGATGGCACTTCGGGGAGGAGGAAGGAATCATCGATGGGCGGCGGCTGAGTCAGGTGATTTCCTCACCGGCCGAGCGGCGGGTCTTCCAGCGCGAACGCTGGGTGCCCGAGGCCAGTGCGCAGGTCAGTTTTTTGATCGACTGCTCTGGTTCAATGAAGGTGCATGGCGAAGCGGTGGCGATGCTGATCGAGATACTCACCCGCGCGCTGGACATGGCCGGTGTGCCCACCGAGGTGCTCGGCTTCACCACTGGCGCCTGGAATGGTGGCCGCGCCCTCAAGGACTGGCGACGCGCCGGCAAGCCTGCACGTCCGGGCCGCCTGAATGAAGTGCAGTATCTGATCTTCAAGCCCGCCTCACTGGCGTGGCGACGTGCGCGCCGCCACTTCGGCGCCCTGCTCAAGGCCGATCTCTACCGCGAAGGCGTGGATGGCGAAGCCGTGCAATGGGCCTGCTCACGTCTCTCCGACAACGCCCCTGCCGACGAAGGTGCGCGCCGTCTGCTGGTTGTCATCTCCGATGGCAGCCCCTGTGACAGCGCCACCAACATGGCCAATGACGAGCAATACCTCGACAGCCACCTCAAGCAGGTGGTCGCGCAACAGACCCGCTCCGGCCGCCAGGCCATCCTCGGCCTCGGCGTCGGGCTGGACCTCAGCGCCTACTACCCCAACCAGCTGATCATCGACCTCGAACGCACCCTCGACAACGCCCTCGCCGATGAAATCGTCTATCACATGGCGCTGGCGTGTCGGCATCAGGGAATGTGAGAGTGCAATGAAGCATCACCAATGACTCGTTATTCCGCAATCATCCGCATTAGCGGGTGATTGCCCAACAGACCCGCTCTCGCCGCCAGGCCATTCTCGGCCTCGGGCTGGTTCTCTCCGCCGACTACCCTGCACAGTGGGTCATTAACCTCGAAACGCCCCCCGCGACAACGTCCTCGCCGATGAAATCGTGTATCACATGGCGCTAGGATTTCGACATCAGGGAATATGATTGAAATGTAATGTTAGCCTAATATTAATCACACATGTAACCTCCAAAAATTGTATTAAATTCATTCTCAGTACCAGTAATAAATTCAAGCAACTTCGCATGCAAGTCGCGAAAGTTACTGCAATTCATATCCATATAGGGTGAAACAATTAAGTTCATCTTTTCTTTTTGTTCCGATAATGACTTAGGCACTTCCAATAAACTTGGATAATCATTAATAAAAAAATCTCTTTTCATCGAAAACATCATAAGAAAACTTATTATCGCTGAATATTTTCCTCGCAGTTTTTGAAATTTAATTTTCTCCTTTAATGATAAGGTTTCATACGCATGCCAGCATCTAGTATTTTGTGGCTCAGTATACAAGTGAACTCGATATGCAGCATCACCAACCGTAGGACAAAAATATCTATCCCACCAAGCAGAAAAATACCTTCTCTGAAATTCCTCATACGTCAAGCCATGTATATTCGTATTTTTGATATAGCTCTCAGCCCCAGACTGCAGGCCTCTCTTAGTAATCAAGTACCCTATATTAGCTCCTGTTTCGTGCATAACAGTAGTAAAAGAATGCACAATAGCTTGAGGTATTTTGGTGTTCCAATTTTTACATTCGATCACATAGCTAATGTTATCAAGACTATCCATATCTATAGCATAAACATCGACCTCAACGGAGCCTCTCGGTGTTCCAATGTTAACCTCAGTGTTAGCTATAAGTCCGACGTCTTGTAATAGCCTACAAACAGAATCTTGTAGATCATGCCAATCAGTAAATTCTTCTCTATCGATCATACTAATACCTTTTTAGCTTCTATTATTATATAAAATATTGTATTTCATGTATTTTTCATCACGTAGTTCCTTGCTTCTTTCACCTTGATCAACCTAAAAAGCTTATTGATAAAACACAAGAAAAGCACAGACGATATCATTGACAAAAATATAAATTTACTTTGATCATCTTTAATTGAATTTATCCTTTTTATTTCAGCGCCATTAGTAAAAGACCTACATACAAAATCAACTTCATATCTATTTAGTTTAGAGTTTATGACCTGTTGCGAGTGCATATAATCATCAAGCTTACAAACTTTTTCACTTATTAGCCATTCAGAAGCATTGAAAAAAAATGGGTTAACTCTTATACTCTTTGCTTCATTTTTATTTAACCCGAACCATTTTTGATCATCTGTAAACCTAACTATTGCATAATCTGTAACACCAATACCAAAAGACAAACAAGAGAAAGCAAGAAAAAATAAAACAGCACTAAAACTCAATATCAACTTAGTAGGCTTCACCTTTCTTATTCTCATATTTTGGAAATCAAAATATCCACTTGTACTACTAACTCTATTTATTTCTAAATTATGCGCTTCAATCCAAGCTTTAAACCTTTTAGCATCATCAATAGATTTTGCACCAATATTAAACAGAGCATTAAATCTTTCGACATCCTGCCTAGTTTTCCAAAAGTTTTGTAGAGAGGCGTCATAAAAGGCATTTCCTCCTGTAATCAATGTATAAAAACGACTTAACAGTCCATAAGATGACCCAGACCTCGTATGAAAATATACGACTGAACAGATCATTAAAAACAATAATGCAGCACTAAAACTGGGCAGCTCCCATAAATTAGAGTAAATCGTTTCCACCTTAACCTCTCCTCACCAGAAATATTAGAAAAACTATAAACATGAAACATTCTAGAATAAAATCAAAAAAAGGGAAATGTGACAGTAAAAAATACTGAAAACAGTATCATACAAAATAGAACGGGTAGAATTCGCCTACCCGACCTATTAAGTGCTGATTTTAATTTAGAAAATAAGCTAGGGATCAGTCTTGCAGGGTACGTTGCTGTGCCTGGACAACAGTGACCGCAATGACATTGAGGATGTCGGCGGTGGAGCAGCCGCGCGAGAGGTCGTTGGCGGGTTTGGCGAGGCCCTGGAGCAGCGGGCCGATGGCTTCGGCGCCGCCGATGCGTTCGGCGAGCTTGTAGCCGATATTGCCGGCTTCCAGATTGGGGAACACCAGCACATTGGAGGTGCCTTTGACGCGCGAAGTGGGCAGCTTGCGCTCGGCGATTTCCGCCACGATAGCGGCGTCGAGCTGCACGTCTTCATCGATGGCGATCTCCGGACGTTGCTCCCGCACGAGATGCGCGGCCTGAACCACCTTGTCCACCGAGGCGTGATGCGCGCTGCCATTGGTGGAGAACGACAGCATCGCCACCCGTGGGTTTTCCCCGAGCAGTGCCTGGGCGCTGTCGGCGGCGGCCAGCGCGATCTGCGACAGCTCTTCCGCGTCGGGGTCGATCACCAGCCCACAGTCCGAGAAGATCATGCCGCCCTTCAGGTTGTGGAACGGCTTGCACAGCATCATCAGAAAGAAGCTGGAGACCAGCTTGCTGCCCGGCGCCAGGCCCAGTAACTGGATGGCGCTGCGCACCACATCGGCGGTGGTATTCACCGCCCCCGCCACCGAGCCATCCGCCAGACCTTCGCGCACCAGCATGTTGGCAAACGTCAGCGGATCACGAATCTTCTCGGCGGCCTGCTCCGCCGTCATGCCCTTGGCCGCGCGATGCGCGTGCAGCGCCTCGGCAAGCTTGGCGGTGTGCTCGGAGGTGGCGGGGTCGATCAGCTCACAGCTTCCCAGCGAGCCATCCTCGAGCCCGGCTTCTCTGGCAGTGGCGGCGATGACGGTCGGGTCGCCCACCAGCATCACCTGCGCCAGGCCCTGCTCCGCCGCGCTCACCGCCGCCTGCACCACCCGCATGTCCTGCCCTTCACAGAGCACGATACGCCGCGGGTCAGCCTTGGCCCGCGCCAGAATGTTGTTGAGTGCCTTCATGTCTGTCTCCTCGCTGCCCCTGCAGGCAGCCGACACATCCAAAAAGCCCCGGACATCAGAAATGGCCGGGGCAAGGGAGAGGTTCCGTCTAGCTTGCGTGTTGCGCCATGTTCGCTTGCGCGCCTGTCCACTCAGGCGCGCAAGGACCGGGCGTTACACGTAATCCTGATACTTCTCGAGCAGACGCACCGGCTTCTTGAGGGCGTCGCGGCGGAACGGGTCGCCCAGTTCGCGGGTACACATCACCTCGATGACGCAGGTCTTGCCGTCGTTCATCTGCATGTCGATGGCCTTCTTGAGCGCCGGGCCCACGTCTTCCAGACGGTCGACGGTGATGCCTTCGGCCCCCATGGAGCGCGCGATCTCGGCGAAGCTCTGGTTGTCCAGCTCACCGGCGACGAAGCGACGGTTGTAGAACTCGACCTGGTTCTTCTTCTCGGCGCCCCACTGGCGGTTGTGGAAGACGACGGCGGTGACCGGAATGTCGTGACGCACGGCGGTCATGATTTCCATCAGGCTCATGCCCCAGGCGCCGTCACCGGCGTAGGCGATGGCCGGACGTTCCGGCGCGGCGGTCTTGGCCCCCATGATGGTCGGCAGAGCGTAGCCGCAGTTGCCGAAGCTCATCGGGGCGAAGAAGCTGCGCGGCTTGTCGAAGCGCAGGTAGCTGTGGGCCACGGAATTGATGTTGCCGATATCGGTGGAGACCATGACATCTTCCGGCATGGCCTTTTCCAGCTCGCGCAGGACCTGACGCGGGTGCAGGTATTCGCCGCCGGAGAACGGCTTCTCGTCCTTGGCCTCGTCGATGGCGTCGAGGCTGAAGGCGTCCTTCTCGTGGGTCCACTCGTCAAGCTCGGCTTCCCAGGCGGCCTTCTCTTCGCGGATGGTGCTGAGGCGCGAATCCTTGGTGGCATCGCACTCGAGATTGCGACCGGACAGGCGCTCGGTCAGGGCGATGGCCGCTTCACGCGCGTCACCGCAGATGCCGACGGAGATCTTCTTCACCAGGCCCAGCATCTTGTGGTCGGCGTCGATCTGGATGATCTTCGCGTCCTTCGGCCAGTAGTCCATGCCGTGCTGCGGCAGGGTACCGAACGGCCCGAGACGCGTGCCCAGCGCGATGACGACATCGGCCTGCGCGATCAGCTTCATGCCCGCCTTGGAGCCCTGATACCCGAGCGGACCACACCACAGCGGGTGGCTGGCCGGGAAGGAATCGTTGTGCTGGTAGCTGTTGACCACCGGCGCGCCGAGACGCTCTGCCAGTGCCTTGCACTCCTCGACGCCATCCGCCATCACCACACCGCCACCGGAGACGATGACCGGGAATCTGGCGCTGGCCAGCAGCTCGGCTGCCTCATCCAGGCTCTTGCTGCCACCCGGGCCACGGTCCACGCGTGCCGGCTTGGGAATCTCGCACTCGATCTCGCCGTAGAAGTAGTCACGCGGAATGTTGAGCTGGGTCGGGCCCATCTCGGACATGGCGCGATCGAAGCAGCGGCCGGTGTATTCCGCCATGCGCGACGGGTGGGTGACGTGGCCCTGGTACTTGGTGAATTCCTGGAACATCGGCAGCTGCTTGCATTCCTGGAAGCCGCCCAGGCCGATGCCGGTGGTGCCGGCTTCCGGGGTGACGATGACCACCGGGCTGTGCGCCCAGTAAGCGGCCGCGATGCCGGTGACGCAGTTGGAGATGCCCGGGCCGTTCTGGCCGATGACCATGCCATGACGACCGGAGACACGCGCATAGCCGTCGGCCATGTGAGCGGCGCCCTGCTCATGCACCACCGGGATCAGACGGATGCCGGCCGGGGCGAAGATGTCCATCGCATCCATGAAGGCGGAACCCATGATGCCGAACATGTCGGTGACGCCATTGGCGACCATGGTTTCCACGAAAGCCTCGGAGGGGGTCATCTTCTGCTTGCCCTGCACGACCTTGCGGTTGTCTGCGCTGTCTTGAGTGCTCATGGCGTCTCCAACTATCAATTTTATGTTTATTGGTACATTTAGTTCCGATTACCGAAACATGTGATCAAAATTAGCCCTCACCATGGCGCCCGTCAAGCTAGATTTCATAAAATGATAGAAAACGTGTCTTTTTTAGAAACTTCTTCCGTCCTATGGAGTACTGTTAAAGTAGGCACAGCAACGCAAGGCACTGACGGGCCGAGCGTTTCGGCGCCACACTGCCCAGCGCACGGATTGAAGGAGGGAACAGCCCATGAACAGTGCCACCCAGCCCCAGGCAAGCCTGCCGCGTGCCAGCAAGGACGCTGACAGGGACACCGGCAAGGAAGGCAGCAAGATAGAAGGCGATACGCCCGCCCAGCGTCTGCTGGCGCTGCTGGAAGTGATCGCCGCCAAGGATCAGTTCTTCACGTTGCAGGGACTGGTGGAAGAGACCGGCCTGCCCAAGCCGACGCTGCATCGCATGCTCCAGCAGCTGGAAGGCAGCGGCATGCTGCAGCGCGAGGCGGACAACCGCCATTACAGCAAGGGCAGTCGGCTGCGCCGTCTGGCGGAAAATCTGCTGCTCAACGATACCGTGCAGGGCGCGCGCCACGGCGTGCTCAGCCGGCTGATGGAAGAGGTGGGGGAAAGCTGCAACATCACCGCGCTGTCGGGCAGCGAGGTGCTGTATCTGGATCGCGTCGAGACCCAGGCGCCGCTGCGCTTCTATCTGCATCCCGGTTCACGGGTGCCGGTGCATTGCTCTGCCAGCGGCAAGCTGTTTCTGGCCCAGATGCCGCCCGCCCAGCGCCGCCGCCTGCTCAAGGGCACACCGCTGAACGCGATGACGCGCAATACCCTGACCGACATCGACTCCGTCGAGGCCGAGATCGAGCAGGTCCGCCGGCAAGGCTATGCACTGGATGATGAGGAATTCCTGCCCGGGCTGGTGTGCATCGCGGTGCTGGCACCCAACCCGGACGGGCCGTCCAACATCGGCGTGGCGATCCAGGCGCCGGTGATGCGTCAGTCGCGCGAGGACATGCTCAAGCATCTGCCGGCACTGGAACGCGCCGCCCGGGACATCGCCGCCATCCAGCGTGGGGCGATTCCGTCCTCCTGAGGCCAGCGGGCTGGGCTGAAGCTGGACAGCGACAGACACAAGGTCGTGCTTCCCGTGATACGCGTGAGGGGCTAGCCTAGCGGACTGCCTTCCACACGCCACGTCGAGATCACCATGTCCCCCAGCGATGCCCTGCGTCTTGTTCTGCTGTCCACCCTGTGGGGCATGTCTTTCATCTTCATGCGCGTGGCCGCGCCGGAATTCGGCCCGACCACATTGATTCTGCTGCGCATGGGCATCGGCGCGCTGGTGCTGGCCCCGCTGCTGCTGGGCGCGGGCCGCCTGAAGATGCTGTGGGAACACAAGGGCTCGCTTGCGGTGCTGGGCCTGACCAGTCAGGCACTGCCCTTCTGCCTGCTGGCGCTGGCCACCACCCAGCTGGAGGCCGGCTTCACCTCGCTGATCAACGCCACCACGCCGCTGTTCACCGCGCTGCTGGGCATGGCGCTGTTCGCCACGCCGATCCAGAAGCAACAGTATCTAGGACTGGCCGTGGCCTTCAGCGGGGTCTATGTGCTGTCGAGTGACCGCCTCGATTTCCAGCTCGGCGGCGATGGCTGGTTCATCCTCGCCGCCCTGGGGGCGACCTTCTGCTACGGCTTCGCCTCCAATTTCTCGCGCCAGCGCCTGAGCCACCTGCCCTCACCGGTGCTGGCCGCGGGCAGCTCGCTGATGTCGTCCCTGCTGTTGCTGATTCCGGGCCTGTGGATGTGGCCGACGGCCAGCGTCAGCCTGGAGGCCTGGGGCAGCGCCATCGCGCTGGCGGTACTCAGCACCAGCCTCGCCTTCCTGATCTTCTTCCGCCTGCTGGCCAGCGCCGGCGCCACCGCGACCACTTCCGTCACCTTCCTGGTACCGGTCAGCGCCCTGCTGTGGGGCAACATGCTGCTCGATGAAGTGATTGATGCGCGCATCCTCACCGGCATGGGCATCACCCTGCTGGGCACCGCCATCGCCACCCGTCTGATTCGCCTGCCGACTCGCCAGAAAGTCGCCTGACGGCTGCCGCGCAATGCCAAAAGGCCCGCCCCTGAACGTGAGGTTCATGGGCGGGCCTTTTGGTTTATGGGGCTTTGGTTTTAGAGCTTTTTAGGGCTGGAGAGCTCAGACACTAGTCATTCGGGTCAACCGGCTCAGCCGGTCAATCGAATCAGCCCGCCGCTTCCTCGGCGGCGTCCGCCAGCGCTTCAAAGACACGCGCCACGGCTTCCGCGCCCGGGTCGTTGTGGCCGACCAGATGGGAGGAAGGCACGTAAGCGGAGCGTCCGGCGCGTGCCTTGGTCATCTCCGCGGTGGCATCCGCTCCCTGGCGGGCAGCGCGTGCCATCGCGGCCCAGTCGATGCGCTCGCTCTGCATCGACGCCTGCTGCTCACCCTGCACCGACGCCTGTTGCTCACCCTGCACCGACGCCTGTTGCTCACCCTGCACCGACGCCTGCAGTGCGTCCAACGCCGGCAGCAGCGCATCCAGCAGGCTGCGGTCCCCGCGCACGGCGCCGCCGTAATGCTGCATCCGCCCCACGCCGTGATCGAGCGCCTCATGCCAGCGCTGCCCCAGCGAGGCAGGTGCACGGGCGTCTGCCTCGCTGGCTTGCGTCTTCCACCGCGTCGCCGCCGCGGTGAACAGGGTCGAGAGCAGCACGCCACTGGAACCGCCCATGCCGTAGGCCAGCTGCTTGCCGATGGAGGTCATCAGCTCACCACTGTCACCACAGGCCAGCTCACAGTCCTCCAGCGCTTCCAGCACGGCACGGGCACCGCCGGCAAAGGTGGTGCCGGTATCCCCGTCCCCGCTGATGGCATCGAGACGATCGAGATCCACCTCACTGGCCAGCAGGACTTCCAGCACAGCACGCAGCCGCTGCTCGACCTGAGGGTCGCCCGGCAGCGCTACCCTCGCCCGGCCTTCCCGGGCAGCACGCGCCTGGCAATCGGCCTTGGCTCGGGCGCGCTCGGCAAGCGTGGAGGCGTCTTGAACAGCGCGTCCCCCCTCCTGACGAGGCGTGAAATGCGCCAGCGGCACCACCCGCTGAACACCGGGCCAGGCACGCGGCGCACAGCGGGCGTCCAGTGCCTCTTCCAGCAAGCCGTCCAGCGGCAACAGCGTCAGCGAGAAGCCGTGCATGTCCAGTGAGGTCATCAGCGGCTGCGGCCCCACCACGGCGTGAATGCCCAGCGCCTTGAGCGACGGATGCGCCAGCGCCTCGTCGAGCAGGACCGCGCGCTCCAATGCCGAGCAACCACCCAGATCATTGATCATCAGCAGATGGCCGGTGGCGGGCAGGTCACCACCGGCCTCCTTGCGCGAGTGCCCCTGTATCAGCGCCGCCACTACCTGATCCATCAGGGCATGCACGTCGCAGTCTCCGGCGTGGCTGCCGAACTCCAGCGTGGTGGCGCCCGGCTCGCCATGAATGCCGAGTCCCAGCTCCGGCGCGCGTGGCTCACGCGGCTTGCCGGGATGACGCCCGACATCGAGTGCCATGCCCAGGGTCGAGCAGCTGTCCGCCACCCGGCGCGCCACGGCGGTGACCTCCTCGAGATCCGCGCCGCCTGCCGCCAGTGCCCCGGCGATCTTGTGGACCAGCAAGGTGCCAGCCAGCCCGCGCGGCTGTGGGTTGTCAGGCAGCGCCACATCATCGGCAACGATGACCATCTCGACCTTGAGTCCTTCCTGACGTGCCCGTTCGGCCGCCAGACCGAAATTGAGGCGGTCTCCGGTGTAGTTCTTGACGATCAACAGGGTCCCCGCGTCACCGGTCACCTCTCTGAGCGCCGCGAGCACCGCCTCCACCGTCGGTGAGGCGAACAGCTCGCCACATACCGCCGCGGTGAGCATGCCGGCCCCGACGAAGCCGGCATGCGCGGGCTCATGCCCGGAACCGCCGCCGGAAATCAGCGCGACCTGATCGCGCTGCCAGTCATCGCGCACCACCAGGCGCATGCCGCTGTCCGGCGCGGACAGACGCAGGCCGCTGCCATCGGGGTGCTGCAACTGGGCACTGCCGGAAAGCGCCGCGCCGATGATATCGCCCGACTGATGGAAGAACTGATTGACGCACTGTCGGCCTGTCTCGTTGTGACTCATCCTTCACTCCTTGAGGACCCTCGCCCTGCTGGTGACATGACGCCTGTCATCTCTCTGCCAGTGTCAGTCAACCATTGCCCATGCGGGATTGCCATCCGACATGACGATCAGTCCCGAGGCAGACAGAGATGACAGGACGATACCGAGCTGACAGAAGCTCCGAGATGTCAGAAGCTCCGAGATGACAGAAGCTCCGAGATGTCAGAAGTTCTGAGAGGCAGTGATAGCACAAGCACATGGCAATGCGGCGTCAGCCTGCCATCCGCGCTGTCACTCGTCGATGACCGGGCGGGGGGCGGGGTCACGCGCAGGTGTGAGGGGGGTGGCGCTGTCTGCGCGTGTCGCGGCGGAGGCCTGGGCCAGGGTGTCCAGCGGCGAGGCGACGGGAATCTCGGGAGGCAGACGCGGGGAGGTGCCAGCGGCGTGACGCGCTCTGGAGGAAGAGTCCTGCAAAGCGCTGATGCGGGGCGCCTCGCCATGCCGCAAGGGGGCATGCAGATGGTAGCCGTGCTTGCCGCTGCGCTTGACGCGATACATCGCCTGATCGGCATATTCCAGTGCGGTCGCGAAGTTGCCGTTGGCGTCTCGGCCGAAGCAGACCCCGATGCTCAGACCGATGCTGGCCTGTCCCGTGCTGATCTCGAGGGGCTGGCCGAAGCGTGCCAGCCAGCGCCGCACGATCATCTCGATACGCGCCGGTGTCATGCGCGGCAGCTGGAACAGGAACTCATCCCCACCGAAGCGCGCGGCCAGGTGGTGATGGACGCCCAGATGATGCAGCTCTTCATTGAGACCGTGGGCGAGCAATACCAGCACTTCATCGCCAGCACGATGTCCCAGCGCATCATTGACCTGCTTGAAGCCATCCACGTCGATGAACAGCAGCGCACTGTCGTCCGCCAGCTGGCGCTTGAACCAGCCATTGATGGCCTGGCGATTGGAAAGTCCCGTCAGTGCATCGGTGCTGGCCAGGGCATTGAGACGAGTCTCGTAATCCTTCTCGTGGCTGATGTCGGTATGGGTGCCCAGCAGCCGCAGCGCCTTGCCGTTCGCGTCACGTTCGACGACTCGCCCCCTGTCCGCGACCCAGGTGATGCTGCCGTCTCGGGCCAGCATGCGATGCACCACCTGATAGACTTCGGTGCGCCCGGCGAGATGGTCCTCGAGATTGGCGAGCACCTCGTCGCGGTCTTCCGGGTGGAGGTGATCTCGCCAGACATCGAAGTGAGCGTTCAACTCGCCGGGCTGATAGCCCAGCATGCGGCCCCAGCGATAGTTGAAGATGGTGAGCTTGCCGGTGGGGACTTCCAGCTGCCAGAGACGCAGACCCGTGCCGTCGAGGGTCGACGACAACTTCTCCTCCAGACTCGCGACACGGCGCTCCAGACGTGCCTTGTCGCGCTCCATCTGCTGGATCGTGGCCTCAAGCGACTGCTCACGTAGACTCTTGCGTGTCATTCCCTCGTCCCCGGTTGACTCCCTGTCCCGCTACCCGTCACCCACCCGGATAGCCTCGCGGGGGAATCACATTCCCGATCCCCCGCGTGATGGCCCAGGCGACATCCCGATGTCGCACCACCTCGGCCTTTGCTGCCTGCATGCCGGTCTGCATGCCCTGTTCACACGCCCGGTCCACACGCCCTGTTCACATGCCCTGTCTGCGCAGGGGGTGCAGGGGCGACGTGTCGCCCCGGTCGCTCGGGGATCAGAGGGCCAGTTCGCCACCCTTGTCCACGGCGCGCTGGAAGGCGGCGCGCGCCCGGATGCGCGCCAGCCAGTCCTGGATGTTCGGATGATTCTTGAGCCCCTGACGCGTATCGAGCGCCTGGATCGGGAAGCTCATCTGGATATCGGCACCGGTCAGGGCGTCACCGGCAAGCCAGGGGCGACGTTCGAGACAGGTATCCATGTAGGTGAGGTGCGCCTTGATTTCCGGGCTGATGAACTTGTCATTGACTCCCTTGGCCAGCAGGCGGGCGATCGGACGGATCAACCACGGCACCGGTGGCTTGTCGAGACGCGAGAACACCAGCCTGAGCATCAGCGGCAACATGGCGGAGCCTTCGGCGAAGTGCAGCCAGAAACGGTAGTCGCGCTCGGCCTGAGTTCCGGGGGCTGGCCTGAGGTGGGCACTCTCCCCACTGCCCTGCGAGCCATAGACATCGATGAGGTATTCGATGATGGCGCCGGACTCCGCGACCACGACAGGTGCTCCCGTGTCACCGGACAGCGTGGTGTCGGTGATCACCGGCGCCTTGCCCAGCGGGTGGATGTCCTTGAGTGCCCGGGGCGCACGCATGCTTCCGGCGTCACGGGCATGGATTTCCAGGCGGTATTCCAGATTCAGCTCTTCCAACAGCCACAGAATGCGCTGCGAGCGTGAGTTTTCCAGATGGTGCACCGTGATCATGTCGTCTCCCTGAATCGTGCTTCCTGAACGCAGGCTTCGATGCCGAGTTCGACGAGGATACCCGCTGGGTACCCATCACGTCGGCTCAGCGTTCGAAGATCGTGTCGCCCAGATCATCGATGGTGCGTTTCGCCTTGAGCACGGTCAGCTCCACGGCGCCGTCTTCTCCCGGCACGGTGTCGGAGCGCTCGAAGCGATGCTCCAGCGTCTCGCCTCCTTCCAGTGGCTTGCGAATCACGCCGGAGACCCGGTACTGCCCTTCGTGCTTCTGTGGCATGGCGACGATGAGGTAACCATTGTATTCGACGGCCTCCGGTTCCTTGACCGGCGCAGGCTCGCCTGCGGAAAACAGTTTCTTGAGCATTCCCAGCATGTTGAAGGATCCTTCGGTGGCCGGCCTCTAGTGTCACCGGCATTCACCTGGAAAAAGTGAAAGAAATGAGAGTTTATGATGAGACCCTCAGCATGCCACGCCCCCGTGCCGGGGGAAATGCGACCTTCCCACCAGACACTAAGCCGCATGCCATCCGGGGCACGCGTACGGGCGTCGCGCTGGCCGCTTGCATGGCGCGGCTTGCATATCGCAACTTGCATGGCACGACTTGCATGGCACAGATGGCAGAACGCCGGCCCCGTCAGCAGTCCGGGGACTGCCACCAGGGCCGGCGTCTTGATGACCCGACAGACATCGTCATCGGGTCAGATGGGCAGGCGATCTCTCAGCATGCGCATCCGGTGATGCCTTACTCGATGCCACGTCCCTTGCTGGCCGCGATACGCAGGCGCAGGGAGTTCAGCTTGATGAAGCCGGCAGCGTCCTTCTGGTCGTAGGCGCCTGCATCGTCCTCGAAGGTCGCGATGGAGGCGTCGAACAGTGAATCCTCGGACTGACGACCCACGACGATGACGTTGCCCTTGTAGAGCTTGAGACGCACGACGCCGTTGACGACCTTCTGGGACTCATCGATGGCCGCCTGCAGCATGCGACGCTCCGGGCTCCACCAGTAGCCGTTGTACACAAGCTCAGCGTACTTGGGCATCATCTCGTCCTTCAGGTGAGCCGCTTCGCGGTCCAGGGTGATGGATTCGATGGCACGGTGAGCACGCATCATGATGGTGCCGCCCGGTGTTTCGTAGCAGCCACGGGACTTCATGCCGACATAACGGTTCTCGACGATGTCGAGACGGCCGATGCCGTTGGCGCCGCCGACCTTGTTCAGGTACTCGAGCACTTCGTGAGCGGCCATTTCCTTGCCATCGATGGCAGTGATGTCGCCCTTGGTGTAGGTCAGGTCGATGTAGGTCGCCTCGTTCGGCGCCTGCTCCGGGCTGACGCTCCAGCGCCACATCTCTTCTTCGCACTCGGTCCACGGGTCTTCCAGCACGCCACCTTCATAGGAGATGTGCAGAAGGTTCGCGTCCATGGAGTACGGCGACTTCTTCTTGTTCTTGGCGTAGTCGACTTCGATACCGTGCTGCTCGCAGTATTCCATCAACTTCTCGCGGGAGTTCAGGTCCCACTCACGCCACGGCGCGATGACCTGGATGCCCGGCTTCAGCGCGTAGGCGCCCAGCTCGAAACGCACCTGGTCGTTGCCCTTGCCGGTCGCACCGTGGGAGATGGCGTCAGCGCCGGTCTCGTTGGCGATCTCGACCAGGCGACGCGCGATCAGCGGACGTGCGATGGAGGTGCCCAGCAGGTACTCGCCTTCGTAGATGGCGTTGGCACGGAACATCGGGAAGACGTAATCGCGGACGAAGGTCTCGCGCAGATCCTCGATGTAGATCTCCTTCACGCCGAGGGCTTCCGCCTTGGCACGCGCCGGCTCGACTTCCTCGCCCTGACCGAGGTCAGCGGTGAAGGTCACGACTTCACAGTTGTAGGTTTCCTGCAGCCACTTGACGATGACTGAAGTGTCCAGGCCGCCGGAGTAGGCGAGAACGACCTTTTGCACGTCGGACATGCTTGACTCCTGAGTTGATGCTTGTAATTCCCGCGATGCCACCGCCCGAGGACGGGGACGCAGGTGGGGATGGATCGTACGGTCGCGAGGAAGGCCTGCCCAGCAGGTGGCCGCCCGTTGCCACTCGAATCACGATGTGGGGCCGATTATAGCGAGGCTGGCACCTCACCGATACTGCTGACAGGCGCTGTCATGGGCAGAACGGGACCTGGCGTCCCCCTGCCGGGGCCGCCCTGACGCCTGCGCCGCGACGTGTCCGTATCGCCCTGCTACAATTGCTCTCCTTGAGCGCCGGCGAGACGCACGGCGCAGCACGAGACGCAATGACGGGATTGGAGATCTTGATGACCCAGGCGAGCGAGCGCACGCTGATGGCACAACGCTTCCGTGGCTTCCTGCCAGTGGTGGTGGACCTCGAGACAGGTGGATTCAATGCCGCCGGAGATGCACTGCTCGAGATCGCTGCCGTCACGCTGACCATGGATGACGACGGCAACATGGTGCCGGATGCCACCTACGCCTTTCACGTGGCGCCCTTTGAAGGGGCCAATATCGAGCAGTCGGCACTGGACTTCACCGGGATCGATCTGGACAACCCGGTACGCAAGCAGGTGGCCGTGGCCGAGAATCAGGCACTGGGCGAAATCTTCAGCCCGATACGCAAGGCCATCAAGGCACACGGCTGCACGCGTGCGGTGCTGGTCGGTCACAACGCGGCCTTCGATCAGGGCTTCCTGAACGCGGCGGTGGAGCGTTGCGGTATCAAGCGCAATCCGTTCCACCCGTTCTCGTGCTTCGATACCGCCTCGCTTGCGGGCCTAGTCTACGGCCAGACGGTACTGGCCCGCGCCTGCCGCGCCGCCGGTATCGAGTTCGACAACGCCTCCGCCCACTCGGCGCGCTATGACACCGAGCGCACCGCGGAGCTGTTCTGCGCGATGGTCAATCGCTTCAAGGACCTGGGCGGCTGGGATCTGGCGATGAAGGAACAGGGCATGAACGACGAGGTGCCCGCCTCGCTCGAGACGCCTGCCACCTGACAGCCAGGGGCTTGCCCGGCCCGGCCGCGCCAGACACTCCTGTGAAATCGCCACACGAAAACGCCCCCGCAGCCTGGCTGCGGGGGCGTTTTGTCTGACAGGCTCCGCTCAGATCAGAACATGTCTGACCCGGGGAGACCGATCACTCGGCAGCCGCTTCCTGAGCGGCCTGCTTGATCATCGGCTCCAGCTCGCCGTTCTGGTACATCTCGACCACGATGTCGCAGCCGCCGACCAGCTCGCCGTTGATCCACAGCTGCGGGAAGGTCGGCCAGTTGGCGTACTTCGGCAGCTCCGCACGGATGTCCGGGTTGTCCAGGATGTTGACGAAGGCGAAACGCTCACCGCACGCCATCACGGCCTGGACGGTCTGGGCGGAGAAACCGCACTGCGGCAGCTGCGGCGTGCCCTTCATGTACAGCAGGATGGGGTTCTCGCCAATCTGCTTCTCGATCGATTCGATGGTGGTGCTCATGTGCAATCCTCGGACGGTGGGCGCAAGGCCCGTGAGTGTCATTCCCTCATTCTACTGAGGGTGAGCCACGAATTCAGCCCCCGATATTGCCCCAGGGCGAGATTGGTGTCTGCAGGGCAGGCCGGCGATGTCGCTGTCGGCAGGCTGACCGGCGCACGCGCGGGGCGAGGCAAGGGCTCTCGATGCCTCGCGAGACGCCTCGGCGTTGCGCCCGCCCGCTCAGCTGGCTAGGATGGCTCTTTTGACAGGCAGCGCCAATCGGGCGCCGTGATCGTCGGCGACTTCCTTCCCTCCGACGCATGGCGCCCTTTTCGATGGTGCTGCCCGAGACCCTGACAGGAGCCCGCTCGATGGCCACCCGGCACTTTCTGACTCTGCTTGACCTTTCTCCGGAAGAACTCGATTACCTGATTCAGCGCGCCATCACCATCAAGGATGGCTTGAAGAAGGAAGGTCCGGTCTACACGCCGTTCGCCAACCGTACCCTGGCGATGATCTTCGAGAAGTCCTCCACGCGCACCCGTGTGTCCTTCGAGACGGCGATGGCCCAGTTCGGCGGCCATGCCCTGTTCCTGTCGCCGCGCGATACCCAGCTGGGCCGTGGCGAGCCGATCGGTGACACCGCGCGCGTGCTCTCCGAGATGGTGGATGGCGTGATGATCCGCACCTTCGCGCACTCCGATATCGAAGCCTTCGCCGATGCCTCCAGCGTGCCGGTCATCAATGCACTCACCGATGACTACCATCCGTGCCAGCTGCTGGCTGACGTGATGACCTGGACCGAGTGCCGTGGCTCCGTGAAGGGCAAGACAGCGGTCTGGATCGGCGATGGCAACAACATGTGCCATTCCTGGATCAACGCCGCACGCCAGTTCGACTTCATCCTGCGCATCTGCTGCCCGGAAGGCTACGAGCCGGACAGTGAGATCGTCGCGGCAGCCGGTCAGCGCGTCAGCATCCACCGCGACCCGCAGGAAGCCGTCCAGGGCGCGGATCTGGTGACCACCGATGTCTGGGCCTCCATGGGCCAGGAAGAGGAGCAGCTCAAGCGCGAAGCCGACTTCGCCGGCTACCAGGTCGATGAAGCCATGCTCGACAAGGCCGCCGATGACGTCATCTTCCTGCACTGCCTGCCGGCACACCGCGGCGAAGAGATCAGCATGGGGCTGCTGGATGACCCGCGCGCCGTCGTCTGGCAGGAAGCCGGCAACCGTCTGCACGCCCAGAAGGCATTGCTCGAATTCCTGATGCTGGGTCGTCAGGACTGAATCAGCCCTGCCTGTCGCCGCCTGCATCCATGCCGGCGGCGACATCGTATGCACAGACAGGCGGGCGCGTGAGCTCAGCGCCCGCCCCTGATGCCCTCGCCGGCTGTTCCACTCGCTGCCCTTCTCGTTTTCTGGACCGACCCGCCATCATGCAACCGCTCCTGCAGATTGATTCTCTGGAATGTCGCTACGACACCACCGTGGTGACCCGTGACATCAATTTCTCTCTCAACAAGGGGGATATCGCCTGCCTGCTCGGCCCGTCCGGCTGCGGCAAGACGACCCTGCTGCGCGCGATCGCCGGCTTTGAACCGGTGGCGGTCGGTGAGATTCGCCTCGAGGGAGAAGTGCTCTCCAGCGCCACCCAGCTGACGGCGCCGGAAGAGCGGCACGTCGGCATGGTCTTTCAGGATTACGCCCTGTTCCCGCACCTGAGCGTGGCGGACAACGTGGGGTTCGGCGTACGCCGCATGCCGAAGGCCGAGCGCAATGCCAAGGTGGCGGAACTGCTGACGCTGGTCGGTCTGGGGCATCTGGGCGAGCGTTTTCCGCATGAACTCTCGGGCGGACAGCAGCAGCGCGTGGCCCTGGCACGCGCGCTGGCGCCGGAGCCACGCATCCTGCTGCTCGACGAGCCGTTCTCGAATCTGGACGTGGAGCTGCGCCGTCAGCTGAGCCAGGAGGTGCGCCGGATTCTCAAGCACCTCGGCATCAGCGCGGTACTGGTCACCCATGATCAGAATGAAGCCTTCGCGATGGCGGACCAGATCGGCGTCATCCATGCCGGGCACCTGCAGCAATGGGATACGCCGTTCAATCTGTATCACGAGCCGGCCACGCGCTTCGTCGCCAACTTCATCGGTCAGGGCTACTTCATCCCCGGCACGCTGGCGGACAACGAAAGCGTCTCCACCGAACTCGGGGTGATCCGCGGCAACCGTGCCTATCCGTATGACGCCGGGACACCGGTGGACGTGCTGCTGCGTCCGGATGATCTAGTACTGGCTGAAGGAGAGGCGGAAACCAGTGATCTCAAGGCGCGCGTGCTCAGCGCGACCTTCGCCGGTACCAGCACCCTGTATCGCCTGGCCTTGCCGTCAGGTCGTGAGGTGGAGGCGGCCTTCAACAGCCACCATGACTATCACCCGGGGGAAGACGTCAGTCTGCGCATTCAGGCCGATCACCTGATCCTGTTCGAACGACTGGAAGACAGCGACGCGGGAATGTGAATGCTTGACCGCCAATCGCCGTGGCACTGACACGGCGAATGGCTCGGGCGAGCGCTGCTGATGCCTGCGTTACCGCAGGCGGCCGACGGCGGGGGTGGCCCTGTGAAGGGCAAGAGGCAATGAACCAAAAAAAAGCGGCCACCCCGAAGGATGGCCGCTTTTTCAATATTCTGGTGGAGCCTAGCGGGATCGAACCGCTGACCTCAACACTGCCAGTGTTGCGCTCTCCCAGCTGAGCTAAGGCCCCACTGCGCGCTCAAGTTGCGCGCCATACTTCGCAGAGTTGACCCTGCATGCCGGTATGCTGGCATCTCGTGACATGGTGGAGCCTAGCGGGATCGAACCGCTGACCTCAACACTGCCAGTGTTGCGCTCTCCCAGCTGAGCTAAGGCCCCGTGCTCACGATGCAGCGAATACTACAGACCACATGACAAGCCGTCAACCCCTTATTTTTGCAGCGATTTCCCGCGTTCACCGTCACGAAGCACGCTGATGAAGGGTGGTCATCTTGCATGCGACGCACGGGATGACAGTGGCATCGACAAGCCCATGGCCAATGGGTACATTGAAAGCCATACTAACTAACACGCCTGATGACATCTTTACTGGAGCCGCCTTGATCAAGGTTCTTGTCGCTGATGACCACCACCTGGTGCGTACCAGCATCGTCCGTACCATTGAGCTAGAGGATGGGCTCAAGGTGATTGCAGAAGCCTCGGATGGCGAAACCGCGATCAAACTCTGCCGTGAGCACAGTCCGGATATCGTGCTGATGGACATTCGCATGCCCGGCGTCGATGGACTTGAAGCCACGCGCAAGATCGTTCGCAGCCTGCCGGAAGTTCGCGTGATCGTCCTGACCGCCTATCTCGAGGAATCCTTCGCCAAACGCCTGCTGGAAGCAGGGGCCTTCGGTTTCATCTCCAAGGGCACGCCCTTTGATGAAATGATTCGCGCCATTCGCCGAGTCGCCGGTGGCGAACGCTACCTGACCCCGGAGATCGCGCAACGCCTGGTGTTCTCGGGTATGGACACCGGGTGCAGCAATCCCTTCGAGCAGCTCTCGACCCGCGAGATGCAGGTGGCGCTGATGATCGTCAACTGTCATCGCGTCAACGAGATCTCCGACCGCCTTCACCTGAGCCCCAAGACCGTCAATACCTATCGCTATCGCATCTTCGAGAAGCTGGGCGTGACCAGTGACGTCGAGATGACGCATCTGGCCATGCGCCATCAATTGCTCGACGACTATGCTCTCGAGGCTCGGCCGCTGTCGGATTGAGCCACGCAGGCGACAGCGAAGTGATTCGCTGACGGGAAAGCCCACGGCCCGATGACACCATCCCCCAGGGGAGGCATCGTCGGGCCGTGGGCTTTTTCCCGATCGTCTTGCTGGCCTTTCCTTCTCTCCACTGGCATCTCTCCACTGGCATCTCTCCACGGGCATCGCTCGCCTGGCATCTCTCGATGGGCATGGCGGCGCCCGACATCGCCGGGCATCCCACCCCGCCGCGTCTCCTGCCCCCTTGCTGCGCGGGACACCCGCCCCAATCTGATCTGTTTGCCTGCCGATGCGCATTGCCCCTGAAGACAGCCACGGCACCTGAAGATGGACATGCAGCTCCCTTGATCGGGCCTTCGGCTTGTTTGATAGACTGGCGACATCTCCGAACGAGGAACCCCATGGCCAAGCAGCATCCCGATTCCACGCCACCGGAATCCGCCAACGAGTCCAACGCGAACCGCGAGCGCAGTGACGCCGCTCGGGTGTCCAGTCGTCTGATCACCAGCGATGCCTCCGCCCCGGCGGCCGAGGCGAATGACTTCGATCCGCGCCACTTCCTCAAGCATGTCAGTGATGCGCCCGGTATCTATCGCATGCTGGATACCGCCGGCGAGGTGCTCTATGTCGGCAAGGCAAAGCGCTTGAAGGCACGCCTCTCCAGCTATTTCCGCAATACCGGCCTGAATGCCAAGACCCAGGCACTGGTCGGGCGCATCGCGGATGTCCAGGTCACCATCACCCGCAGCGAAACGGAAGCGCTGCTGCTTGAGCAGACCCTGATCAAGGAGCTGCGCCCGCCGTACAACATCCTGCTGCGCGACGACAAGTCCTACCCTTACGTCTTCATCAGCCAGCATCACGACTATCCGGCGCTGGAGTTCAAGCGCGTGCGCCACAAGCGCAACGATGGCCGGTATTTCGGCCCCTATCCCAGCAGCGTGGCAGTGCGGGAATCGCTGACATTGATGCAGAAGATCTTCCGGCTGCGCAATTGCGAGGATTCGGTATTCGCGCATCGTGAGCGTCCGTGCCTGCAATATCAGATCAACCGCTGCACTGCGCCGTGCGTCGATTACATCAGCAAGCAGGATTATCGTCGCGACATGGAACACGCGGTGATGTGCCTGAACGGCCAGAGCGATCAGGTCACCGATGAGCTGAGTCGGGCGATGGAAGATGCCGCCATGCGCCTGGAATTCGAGGAGGCGGCACGCCTGCGCGATCAGGTCGCCCAGCTGCGTCGGATGCAGGAGAAGCAATATGTCGATACCGGCACCGGCAATGCCGACATTCTGGCACTCGCCGAGCGCCCGGGTGGACTGTGCATCAGCGTGCTGTCAGTCCGCCAGGGGCGCATGCTCGGAGCGCGTCATTTCTCGCCGGGCAACGGACTGGACCTCACCAGCAGCGAGCTGTTGACCGGCTTCGTCAGTCAGTACTACCTGGGTCAGGATCGCGAGATGCCCGATGAGGTGCTCACCTCACTGGCACTCGAGGATGCGCCGCTGGTGGAAGGTGCACTGAGCGAGAAAGCCGGTCGCCGCGTTCGCGTGGCACACCAGGTACGTGGCCATCGCGCCCAGTGGCTCACGCTGGCACAGACCAACGCCGAGCAGTATCTGGCCACTCAGCTGGCCAGCCGCCAGCAGCTCTCCAATCGCTTTCTGTCATTGCGCGATGCTCTGGGGCTTGCGGAAGTGCCCAAACGCCTGGAGTGCTTCGACATCTCCCACAGCCACGGTGAGGCGACCGTGGCCAGCTGCGTGGTGTTCGATCACGAGGGCCCCATCAAGTCGGATTATCGACGCTTCAACATCGAGGGGGTGACGGCCGGTGATGACTACGCCGCCATGCAGCAGGCGCTGACGCGACGTTTCAAGCGTCTGCAGGAGGGAGAAGGCAAGCGCCCTGACATCCTGCTGGTCGATGGCGGCAAGGGTCAGCTCAACATGGCGCGTGAGGTCTTCGTGTCGCTCGGCGTGACCGACATCATCCTGCTCGGGGTCGCCAAGGGCACCACGCGCAAGGCCGGCCTGGAGACGCTGTTCATCGAGACGGTGCATGACACCCTGGATCTCGACAGCCATTCACCGGCGCTGCACTTGATCCAGCATATCCGTGATGAATCGCACCGCTTCGCGATTGCCGGCCACCGCGCCAAGCGTGACAAGGCGCGCCGCACCTCGAGCCTCGAGGGCATCGCGGGGGTCGGGCCCAAGCGCCGCCGGGAACTGCTCAAGTTCTTCGGGGGACTCCAGGGGGTCAAGCAGGCCTCCAAGCCGGAACTGGCGCGGGTGCCCGGCATCAGCGAATCCCTTGCCGAGGTGATCCATCAGGCACTGCACGGCTGACCGATCATGCAGCAGGGGATGCATCGACACCCCACGCCGACCTCTGTCACCCTCAACCTGCCGCACAGGCAGGGGTAACGGAAGTCGGCTTGAATATCCTGCGGTTTGGCATGGCTGAATACCTCACCGGCAGGCTAGAATAGACGACTTGTGCGGCGCTAGCGGAGCGATCTGCCCTTTCGGGGCGTCGCCCTTGATTTCGCCCAGCCACCCGACGCTTCATGCAAGGACTCGTGCCGTCACGATGAGCATTCCCAATATCCTGACTCTGATCCGCATCCTGTTCATTCCGCTGCTGGTGGTGTGCTTCTATCTGCCATATGACTGGAGCCTGCCCGTCACCGCCCTGCTGTTCGCCCTGGCGGCAGTGACCGACTGGTTCGATGGCTATCTCGCGCGACGCTGGAATCAGACGACGCCCTTCGGCGCCTTCCTGGACCCGGTGGCTGACAAGCTGATGGTCGCCGTGGCATTGGGACTGTTGATCGAACGCTACGATAGCCTGTGGATGACGATTCCCAGCTTGATCATCATCGGTCGCGAGATCGTCATCTCCGCACTGCGCGAATGGATGGCCGAGATCGGCAAGCGCGGCAGCGTGGCAGTCTCATGGGTCGGCAAGCTGAAGACCGCTGCCCAGATGCTCGCACTGTTCATGCTGCTGTACTTCTCCCCAGGCAGTCTCGGGGGCGATGCCGGCCTCGGCCTGCTGTATATCTCCGCTGCCTTGACGTTGTGGTCGATGATCAGTTACCTGCGTGCGGCATGGCCGGAACTGATACGTTCCGTCTGACACGTGGCACATGTTCAGCATGACGAATGCTCAGCACGACAAATGTTCAGCATGACGGATGTTCAGTACGACATAGGCCCAGCAAGTTGCCCGACTGGCAGAGGCCAGTTCTCGAGACGCCCACCCGCCCTTTCGGCAGGTGGGCGTCGTCGTTTCCGACCACCAGGTCTGCGAGACATTTTTTCATTAACTGTTTGACAGCATGGGAATTATCCGTATAATTCGACCTCGAGTTCAGCGGGAATAGCTCAGTGGTAGAGCACAACCTTGCCAAGGTTGGGGTCGCGAGTTCGAATCTCGTTTCCCGCTCCAATGAAACAGGTGGCCTTGACGGCACTTCGACATTGACTCAATTCTCTTGCGCAACGCGCAGAGAAACCTCGGATCAGACATCAGTTTCGACTGACATCTCGATCATTGAGGCTGGATGGCAGAGTGGTCATGCAGCGGACTGCAACTCCGTGTACGCCGGTTCGATTCCGACTCCAGCCTCCATTTCAGAACGCCTGACATCCCCTGTCCTGCACTGAAGTGGACAAGACACCTTCCCTCCTGGTCGTCTTGCTTTTCTACTTTATTCATCTGTTGAATCACTGACACTCCCTGTCGGTCTTCTCTGATTTTCGCCTTCAGTACCTGCATCATTTCCCGCTGGTCTTTTCATCCCTCATCCTTGCCTGAGCCCCTGTCGCACACGTCTTGCGCAGAGGATTCATTGCGCCTGTCCGCCCGGATACCCGAACGCGCGTCATGTGCATCGCTGCCCTCAGTGATGAGGCAAAGGGATTGCAGAACAATCAGTTAACCCTCGTATGTCACGCATTAAAGTTGACCTTGTTCTGAAATATGCTAAGTTATGCGCCAGTCTGCGCGGCCATGGTGGAATCGGTAGACACCGGAGACTTAAAATCTCCTGCCTTCGGGCGTGCCGGTTCGAGTCCGGCTGGCCGTACCATCGCTTCAGGCAGCACCACGCCAAGCAGGACAGACTCAAGCAGCATTCAAGAGCGTCGCCATGTCATGTTCATCATGTCCGGGCGGCGCTTTTTCATGCCTGTCGTCCAGAAACCTCGCCAGATGCCACCCCCTGCTGAGCTGCCATTACCTCCTCGATACTCACCGCCAGGTGCCCTGTGCGATTGAATTGGCTTCTCTGCTCCCCAAGGTCTATTTCCTCTGAGCCCGCGTGAGTGTGCATCATCTCATTGCCGCATCACCTCATTGCCGCCCACCTCATTGCCGCCCACCTCATTGCCGCCTCATGAAATGGCCGAAGGAACTCCCCATGTCCGACGATTCGTCCCACCGCCCTGCCGCCCAGTTCATCGCTTCCCGTGATGTGGCACAGGAAATCTGTCGAGAAGCCTGCGAACACATCCATACCCTGTCAGCCCCCCGCATTCTGGTACTGGCCATGCTGGGCGGCGCCTTCATCACCATGGGGGCGCTGTTTTCCATCCTGCTGTCGACCGGGGTCGAGACACATGGCTTGCAGCTGCTGCTTCAGGGGGTCGGGTTCTCGGTCGGATTCTTCCTCGTCATCCTGACCGGTGCCGCCCTCTTTACCGAGGCCAATGTCATCCTGCCGGTCAGTGCGCTCAACTGCTCCCGCAGTGACATGCTGCGGCGCGGCCTGAAGTTCTGGGTACTGGCCTGGATAGGCAATCTGCTCGGCACGATGCTGACAGGCTGGGTGATCTCGGTGGCACAGGTCTACTCCCCCCAGCACTATCAGCTGCTGGCCGAACTGGTGGCGAAGAAGATGCACTATCAACAGACAGGAGGTGCCGAAGGCTGGTTCTCGCTGGTGCTGTCGGGAATGCTGGGCAACTGGATGGTCGGGATGGCGGCATTTCTCGCCGTGATGGGCAGGACCATCATCGACAAGTTCGTGCCCATCGTGCTGGCCGTCAGTCTGTTCGTGGCAGGCAACTTCCAGCACAGCCCGGCCAACATGGCCTATTTCTCGATGATCATGCCGACGGGAGAAGGCCCCGGCTGGTGGGACGCCATGCGCTGGAACATCCTGCCGGCAGGCATCGGCAACCTGCTGGGCGGCAGCCTGCTGGTCGCGCTGCCATTGTGGTACGGACTGCGTCCGAAACGGTGTGAGTGACAGGCCGGGGTACGCCGTCATGGCACTCTCCCCATGATGCTGGCGCACAGATGCGCCTGCTGCGATGGCTACATGCGACTACACTGAAATGTGTCACAACGCTGTCAGAGTGGCTGTGTGACCCACTCCCCCACCACGCTCACGTGCAGGAGCCCAACATGCTGACATTGCTCAAGAGTCCCGCTGATCACGTCGTCGCCCTGCGGCTGGAAGGCAGCATCGATCAGGCGTCGCTCGCTCCCGTGATCCGCGAATGTGATGAGCGCCTCGCGCGCCATGAGCGCATCTCGTTGCTGGTGGAAATCGAGCGCTTCGGGCTGATCACGCCGGCAGCGCTGCTCAACGATATCGGCTACGCCCTGCGTCATCTTGGCGACTTCGAACGCGAGGCCATCATCAGCAAGGCCGAGTGGTTGCGTCACGTCACCGAATTCAGCAAGCATCTGGTGCGCTCCATCGAAGTCCGCCACTTCTCGCCTGCCGAGCGAGAAGCCGCCTATGCCTGGGTGGCCGAGTCACCCCGTGGCAGCACTCCGAGCACCGATCCGCACGCCTCGGCAGAAGCCCGCCATCAGCACGACGAGGCCTGACAGCCTCCAGTCCGCACCTGCTCCCTCGCCCTGCGGCTTTCAGGGCAAGGTGCGGGTCAGCACCAGTCCCGCCAGCAACATCACTCCCATCGCCATGGCCCACAGCGTCATCGCGCGCTCCACGGCGGGACGCTCAGGCACACGCAGCAGCTGGTACACGGTGATCAACGGCAGCATGTAGCGCGTCTCGATCAATTCCCGCGTGCAGATCATCAGCGCGAGCATCACCAGCAGCAGCCCACCATGCCCCAGTCTCAACGGTGCTCTCAGCCACCAGAAGGCCACGCTGGTGGACATCAGCAGGGTGATCCAGCGCGCGACCGGGTGCTCGTTCCACCACATCAGCCAGACATTGCGAATCGTCCAGCGCTGGAAGTTGTAGTCATGGGTCAGCTCGAAGCTCATTGCCAGCACCAGCCACAGGCCGACCGCCAGCAGCAACAACGGCATTTCTCGCCGCCATCCTTCCCGCGAACATGCACGCTTCATCCCCTGCCATTGACGCGGCAGGTCCGAAAGCCACAGCGGCAGGAACACCATGCCGATCACCGCCAGGTAATAGCCGAGATTGCCGGTGTGCCAACCGGCCTGATGGCGCGTGGTGTCTCCCATGGCGATGCCGCCATTCCAGAGAAGGAAGCCGAGAAAGGCGACCACCGGTAGCCCGAGCACCCACCACCAGTTGATGAACAGTGCCCACCAGGTGGAGAGCCGAGAGAGCGGCGCGCGCAAGGGAGTCGCCAGTCCTGCCATCCGCGCCCCGCTCACGGCCTTGTGATGGGTCAGACACAGCAGCAGGCCGCCCCACAACCCCAGCAGCACGATGCTGTCCTGACGCAACCCCAATCCCGCCATGATCAATACCAGCAGCAGCAGACGCTGTTCTCGCACCAGTGCGACGAGCTGCAACGCGACCAGCGCGATGATCCAGGGGTCGGTATACACCAGCGCCAGATAGGGAAAGATGATCGGCAGCCACAGCCACTGCCAGCACTGACGGCTGGCCTGGTGACGAGCGTCGTGCGCCTCCAGCGAAGGAGCGAGACGCCGGTAGCCCTGCGGCAATGCCCGCCAGAGGAGGAACGCCATGACGCTGAAGCCCACCAGCGAAAGACCGCGCACCCAGTCCACCGACGGCATCTGTGGCCAGCGCCCCGTCATGGTGGCTGTCGCCAGCGGCAGATTCAGCCAGTCCCCGAGCGTCTGGAGCGTCATCAGTACCAGCGCCATGCTGGCGTGATAGAGCGTCAGCGTGGTCAGCTTGGGATGCTGATGCCAGTCGCCCTCCAGAAACTGGCGGATCTGCGCGAAATGGACTCCCTCATCGACGAAGGGAATCGGCAGATGGTGGCTCACCAGCCACAGGGATAGCCCCAGACATGACACCAGCACCATCAGCACCAGAGCGGTCCGCCACCGCGGGTGTCGTCTGACGGGCGCGCATCCTGCGTGATGATCCTGTGACGCCATGTCCACCTCTCCTTGTGCGACCCTCCCCGTCACCTGACGAGGCAGTCTTCGTCCTGCAGTGCCCTCATGCCTCTGACACAGGACGCCCTGCGCCCTGCACCAGTATCGGCAGGCCGGCGCACTTTTTTCCAGTCTGTCGCAGCACTTTGCCCCACAAAGCCTCGCGGCAGTACAATGCCCCCAGTCTGCTTCGCTGATACGCCCGCCGTTGGCGTGCCGAAGTCCTGCCTGTTCTTGCTTCGCGATTGCGAAGCGTACCGATCAAAGCGACAAGTCGAGGGATCGCTGAGCCCATGCGTGCCAGTCAACTGCTGATTTCCACTCTCAAGGAAACCCCGTCCGATGCTGAAGTCATAAGCCACCAGCTGATGCTGCGTGCCGGCTTCATTCGTCGCCTGACCTCCGGGCTCTACACCTGGATGCCGCTGGGTCTGCGCACCATGCGCAAGGTCGAGCGCATCGTCCGTGAAGAGATGGACCGCGCCGGCGGCCAGGAAGTGCTGATGCCCGCCGTGCAACCTGCCGAGCTCTGGCAGGAATCCGGTCGCTGGGAACAGTACGGCCCGGAGCTGCTGCGTGTCGTTGATCGTCATCAGCGCGACTACTGCGTCGGCCCGACCCACGAGGAAGTCATCACTGACCTCGCGCGTCGCGAGCTGAACAGCTACAAGCAGCTGCCGGCCAACTTCTATCAGATCCAGACCAAGTTCCGTGACGAGATTCGTCCGCGCTTCGGTGTGATGCGCTCCCGTGAGTTCATCATGAAGGATGCCTATTCCTTCCACCTGAGCGAAGACTCGCTCAAGGACACCTATCAGGTGATGTACGACACCTATGTGCGCATCTTCACGCGCCTGGGTCTCGACTTCCGCCCCGTCATCGCCGACAACGGCTCCATCGGTGGTACCGGCTCCCACGAATTCCACGTGCTGGCCGATTCCGGAGAAGACGCCATCGCCTTCTCTACCGGCTCCGACTTCGCTGCCAACATCGAGAAGTGCGAGGCTCTGCCCGCACCGCTGGGCGAGACGCCGCAACGCGCCGCACCGACTCAGGACATGCAGCTGGTCGATACGCCGAATGCCAAGACCATCGCCGCCCTCGTCGAGCAGCATGGCCTGGCCATCGAGAAGACCGTCAAGACGCTGATCGTCAAGGCGGCCGAAGGTGTCGAGGGAGGGCTGGTCGCGCTGATGGTACGCGGTGATCACGAGCTCAACGAGATCAAGGCCGAACACCTGCCACAGGTCGCCGAGCCGCTGACCATGGCCAGCGACGAGGAAGTGCGCGCCGCCGTCGGCGCCGGCTTCGGCTCGCTGGGTCCGGTGGGACTCGAGATGCCGATCATCATCGATCGCAGCGTCGCTCTGATGAGCGACTTCGGTGCCGGTGCCAACATCGAAGGCAAGCACCACTTCGGCCTCAACTGGGAGCGCGACCTGCCGCTGCCGGAAGTCGCCGATATCCGCAATGTCGTCGCGGGTGACCCGTCACCGGACGGTCACGGCGTGATCGACATCGCGCGCGGTATCGAGGTGGGTCATATCTTCCAGCTGGGCACCAAGTACTCCGATGCCATGAACGCCACCGTGCTCGACGAGAACGGCAAGGCCAAGCCGCTGTGGATGGGCTGCTACGGCATCGGCGTGACCCGCGTGGTGGCCGCGGCCATCGAACAGGGCAACGACAAGGGCGGCATCGTGCTGCCGGAAGCCATCGCGCCCTTCCAGATCGCCATCGTGCCGATGAATGCCCACAAGTCCGTGCGCGTCAGCGAGACCTCCGAGCGCGTCTATCAGGCGCTGACCGCCGCAGGCTACGATGTCCTGCTGGATGATCGTGACCTGCGTCCGGGCAACAAGTTCGCCGATGGCGAACTGCTGGGCATTCCGCATCGTCTGGTGATCGGTGATCGCGGTCTCGACAACGGCGAGTATGAGTACAAGGGCCGCACGGACGCGGACGCGACCATGGTCCCCGTCGACAACCTGATGGACTTCCTGGCCGAGCGCAGCGGCAAGTAAGCCTCAGGCGCCGCCCAGGGTGCTTCCTTGACGCGAAGCACGACAGCCCGCCTCCCTCTCGGGGGGCGGGCTGTCGTCGTTTCAGGCGGCTGATTGACTGGGTCATTAACGTCAACGCCGCGAACACGGCATAATGCCGGCATGACCGATACGCAGGGACTGCGCATGACCACACCACGCCCCGAAGGCGCTCGTACTCCACACCATCAACGCCTGCTCCGCCACCTGGCGGGAGCAGCCTGTCTCGTGGTGGGCAGCATGGTAGCCATGCTGCAGAGCGCGCCCCTCCATGCTGCGGCCGCCATCCCCGAGCACGGCCTCTCTCCGGCACTGCGTGAAAGCCTGAGAGAAGCGCTGGCAGAGCCTGAAGCCTTCGACGACCCCATCGATGCCCTGCACTGGGTGCTGAGCATGCAGCAGCGTCTGGAGCGCTACATGCCCGATCGCGCCGCCCGGATCGACCTGCTGCGCAAGATCCGCCGCGAAGCCACCCGCACGGGGCTGGCACCGGAGCTGATTCTGGCCGTGATCCAGGTGGAAAGCGCCTTCAAGCCGACGGCGGTATCCCATGCCGGCGCGCGAGGGCTGATGCAGGTGATGCCATTCTGGAAGCGCGAGATCGGCGAGCCGGGCGACAACCTGCTCGACCAGGACACCAGCCTGCGCTACGGCGCCACCATCCTCGCCCACTACCTCAAGCGTGAGAAGGGCGACATCACCGATGCTCTGGCCCGCTACAATGGCAGTCTCGGCAAGACCTGGTACCCGGAGCGGGTGATGCGCGCCTGGACCACCCGCTGGTGGTATCAGGCTCCCGCTCCCTTCGTCGCCGAGCGCCTGCCGGACAATGAAATGCCCGGAGAGAACATGCCCGAGCTTCCTGATACGGCCCACGACGAGCGCAGGGTGGCACCACAGGACGCCTTGGCGACGAAGGCCATCCTGAGCGCCAATACCACCGGCAACCCGCTGTCAGACGAAGAGGCGCTGGATGCGCCTGCCAGTCGCTCTCTGGCCGCCGGTGGCAGCCCCTGAGCCACGCCATGTCGCAGCCGTGATCCGAAAGCGGTGTCATCGCTGTCCGGACATGAAAACGCCTCGCTCGGTCACCCGAGCGAGGCGTTTTCATCTGGCGTATCGCGAGAACGGCGGCCGATCAGACCAGCGCCGGGCCCGCCGCGATGATCGCCTCATCCACACCGGCGAACTTCTTGAAGTTCTCGACGAACTTGGCGGACAGGTCACGCGCCTTGCTGTCATAGGCAGCGCGGTCTTCCCAGGTCTCGCGCGGGTCGAGCAGGCTGGAATCGACGCCCGGCACACGCACCGGCACATCCAGGTTGAGCACGTCGATGTGACGCGTCTCGATATCGGCGAGTGCGCCGTTCTGGATCGCGCTGATGATGCTGCGGGTGGTCGGGATGGAGAAGCGTGAGCCACCCTCTCCGTAGGCACCACCGGTCCAGCCGGTGTTGACCAGATAGACGCGCGAGCCGAACGCCTCGATGCGCTTGATCAGCAGATCCGCGTACTCACGCGCCGGGCGCGGGAAGAACGGCGCGCCGAAGCAGGTGGAGAAGGTCGCCTCGAGGCCGGCGGTGGAGCCCATCTCGGTGGAGCCGACCTTGGCGGTGTAGCCGGACAGGAAGTGATAGGCGGCCGCCTGCTTGCTGAGCACGGACACCGGGGGCAGCACACCGGACATGTCGCAGGTCAGGAAGACGATGGCATTCGGCTCACCGGCACGATTTTCCGGCACGCGCTTCTCGATGTGCTCCAGCGGGTAGGCCGCACGCGAGTTCTGGCTGAGAGTGTCGTCGCCGTAATCCGCACCGCGACGATCATCCAGCACCACGTTTTCCAGCACGGCGCCGAACTTGATGGCATTCCAGATGACCGGCTCGTTCTTCTCGGAGAGGTCGATGCACTTGGCGTAGCAGCCCCCTTCGATGTTGAAGACGGTGCCTTCGCCCCAGCCGTGCTCGTCATCGCCGATCAGATGGCGCGCCGGATCGGCGGACAGAGTGGTCTTGCCGGTGCCGGAAAGACCGAAGAACAGCGTGGTCTCGCCGTCATCACCGACATTGGCGGAGCAATGCATCGGCAGCACGTCCTTTTCCGGCAGCAGGAAGTTCTGCACCGAGAACATGGCCTTCTTCATCTCGCCGGCATAGCGCATGCCAGCCAGCAGAACGCGACGACGTGCGAAGTTGATCAGCACCACGCCATCGGAGTTGGTGCCATCGCGCTCGGGCTCACACACGAAGTGCGGCGCGTTGAGGATGGTCCACTCGCTCTTGTCCTTGGCATTGAAGCTGTCCGGACGCACGAACATGGTACGCGCGAACAGGTTGTGCCACGCCGTTTCCGTGGTGACACGAATCGGCAGGTAATGCTCGAGATCGGCGCCGACGTGCAGTTCGGACACGAAGCTTGTCTGCGCACCGAGGTAGTCCTCGACCCGGTCCCACAGCGCATCGAAACGCTCAGGGCTGAACGGGCGGTTGACGCTTCCCCAGTCAATGGCGTCCGAGGTGGACGGCTCATCGACGATGAAGCGGTCGTTCGGGGAGCGACCACTGCGAGCCCCCGTCTCCACGACCAGCGCGCCGTTGTCGGCCAGACGTCCTTCGCCGCGAGCCACTGCCAGCTCGATCAGCTCTGCGCTGCTGAGATTGGTGTGAGTGGTCACCGCACTGTCTTGATGCTTGCTCATTCGCGTCTCCGCGGCTCAGGGCCGCCCTCTCTCTTGATGGCTCTTGCCAGATGCCGGCGGTACATGCCGCAGGCTTATTTTGGGGTATCGAACGATGCTGCCGGAATCGACCATGGCCTAGAGGCCATGTTGCCGCAACGGAGCGTCCAGCCCCGTACTGGCAAGGCATTATGGCAAAAAGGGACTCGGGCGGAAACGCTGATTGCTGCAACGCCCGACAGCGCATTGACTGACACTCGAGACGCGAAATGTCCGACAATTTCACATCGCTCGGCTGCCCCCCCCCTGCCGCTGGCCCCATGATGGGCGTCCCTCCTGCACTCCTGCCCCTCCTGCCCATCGTCGACAGCGCCTGCCCATCGACAGCTGCTGCGCATCGACAGTCTCCGCCCGAGACTTCGGCCAACACTGCCCGAGCTGACGCAAGGCAGGCCAACAGGCCGCGCTGGCGCCAGCGCGATTGCTGGACTCAGTGGACGATCGGGCTGCCTGCAGCCGGGTCTTCGATGATGGCTTCAACTTCCGCGGCATTGAAGGAATACCGGGTATGGCAGAAGTGGCATTGCGTGGCCAGCTCACCATGTTCAGCGACGATCTGGCGCAATTCGTCCGCGGCGATGCTGTGCAGTGCCGCGCCGAGACGCTCACGAGAACAGGTACAACCGAAACGCAGCGCCTTGGGTTCGAAGATGCGCACGGTCTCTTCGTGATAGAGACGGTGCAGCACGTCCTGCTGATCAAGCACCAGCAGTTCTTCGGCCTTGAGGGTGTCGGCGAGATGGACGACTCGCTCCCAGGCATCGGGGTCCTTGTTGGCATCGTCGTCAGGCAGCTGCTGGAGCATCACGCCACCGGCACGCTGTGCATCGGCCATCAACCACAGACGCGTCGGCAGCTGCTCGGACTGACTGAAGTAGCTTTCCAGGCAGCCGGCGAGGCTGTCCTGATCGATCGCCACGATCCCCTGGTAACGCTTGCCGTCACGCGGGTCCAGCGTGATGACGATCTGCCCCTGCCCCACCAGAGCCTGGAGCGTGGCTTCATCGGTCGGCAGCACGTCCTCGTCACTGAGACGGGCAATGGCACGCAGCTCACCGCCGGGATTGGACTCGGCCATCAGCTGACGCACGATCCCCGTGCCACGCACTTCCAGTGTCATGGTGCCATCCAGCTTGATGGTCTCGGTCAGCAGCGCCACCGCTGCCAGCATCTCGCCCAGCTGGCGCGAGATGGCCTGGGGATAGGCATGACGATCAAGGACTTCGGCATAGGCCTTGTCCAGGGTGACGATCTCGCCGCGCACATTGGTGGCGTCGAACAGGAATCGCTGGATCTGATCGAAATTCGGCGCCGTCTCTTCGTGGGCGTCGCCGGCTTGCTTGTCAGGGTCTTGCATGTCGTGATCACTCATTGGGGGCTCCTCGAACCGAGCCATCGCTGCCACCAGCTCGTGGACCACGAGCTGGTGGCAGCGATGAACCTCGGCGACGACGCAGGCCTGCCTCGGCTTCGGCACCGAAGGCCGGGCCGTGCGTCATGAATTGGGTAAGTATCAACGTGACGTCCACAGGCATTCCCCCCGCAAGGGTGGCGAGAGCCTGTGTCGTCAGCTTTCGGAATCCTGGCGCTGGAAGCGGTGGATGCTGCGCCGCTGCTTCTTGTCGGGACGCCCCACGGGCGGGCTCATGCCCTGATTGCCAAGGCGACGCACCTCGGCCTCCCGTTCGCGGCGCGCACGCGACTCCTGCGTCTCCTGATAGAGTGCCTGCGCCTGGGGGGCGCCACGGCGCTGGTCGCTGAGTGCCAGCACTTCGACCACCAGCCGATCCCAACCTTGCGGCACTTCGATCAAGGCGCCGACCTCGACGGTCTTGGACGTCTTCACCTTGCTGCCGTTGTACTGGATCTTGCCACCTTCAATGGCTTTCTTGGCCATGCCGCGCGTCTTGAAGAATCGCGCCGCCCACAGCCACTTGTCGATGCGTACCTGGTCACTCATCAAGACTCCTTGCGCTCCTCGTGTTCCAGATGAAGGCCGCCACCCGCCGTCAGCACGGCAAAGCCGTCCAGTCCGTGCACGTGCTCGAAGTCACGCGCTTCGCGCTTCGAGTCCGGCTGACGCACGCCCAGCAGATGCGCGATACCATAGGTGCGCGCACTCTCCAGCACCTGGGGATTGTCATCGATGAACAGGGTACGTGCCGGCTCGAAGGGCTCGATCTCGTTGAGCCGATGCCAGAAGGCCTGCTCCTCCTTGGCGTGTCCGAGATCCGCCGAGGAGACGACGGCATCGAAGTAATCGCCCATGCCGGTCAGACCGAACTTGAGCTCGATCCCGTGACGGTCCGCGTTGGTCGCCAGTACCACGCGCTGCGGTTGATCCCGTAGCCAGGCGAGAAAGTCCTCTGCCTCGTGGCGATACCCGATCAGATGCTGCACCTCACGCTTGAGCGCGACAACATCCAGCTTCAGCTCGCGGCTCCAGTAATCGAGGCTGTACCAGTTGAGCGTGCCGGATTCGCTGATGATGCGCGCCTTGAGGTCCGCCTGCAGCGCGCTATCGAGACGATGCAGCTCACAGTAGCGGCGTGGCAGGTGCTCCAGCCAGAAGTGGCTGTCGAAATGCAGGTCCAGCAAGGTGCCATCCATGTCGAGCAGCACGGTGTCGATCGTGGTCCAGTCAATCATCGGTAGTCTGTCAGCCGGCGGGGAATTTGGGGTTGTATAGTGTAAAGCATGGTCCTGCGCTGCGCATGTGCCCACACGGGACATCAGCGATGCCGGCAAGCTCACGACAATTGCCCTGCCCGGCACAGCCTGCCACGATGGGCGCGACAGCTTGAGGCTCGGGCATGACCGCCTGCCCGGCGCCCGCTTCTTGATCTCTGCCTTGAGGACTTCCGATGGATGATGCGCCACGCCCCGATCACTCGACCATCGGGCACTACGCCGATGGAGACGCGCTGCCCCCCCCCCGTATCGACTCGCGACGCGAGGTGGCTCGCTCGCGGCTGTTTACCGTCGAGGCGCTGGAACTGACCTTCTCGAATGGCGCGACGCGCAGCTTCGAGCGTCTCAAGAGTGGTGGCCATGGTGCGGTGATGATCGTCGCCATGCCAGACCCGGATCACGTACTGCTGATCCGTGAATATGCCGCCGGGCCGGAGCAGTACGTGCTGACCCTGCCCAAGGGGCTGATCGACCCCGGCGAAGACCCGGTGACCGCCGCCAACCGTGAACTGATGGAGGAGTGCGGTTTCGGCGCTCACGACATCGAGCCGCTGGCCGAACTGAGCCTGGCACCCAACTACATGGATCACCGCATGAACGTCATGCTGGCGCGTGACCTGTACGAGAAGCGTCTGCCGGGGGATGAGCCGGAACCTCTGGTCGTCGAGCGCCATCGCCTCGACGAGCTGCCGGCATTGCTGGCACGCGAGGACTTCCACGAGGCGCGGGCCATCGCCGCCCTCTTCATGGCCAGGGAGCGCCTGCTGGCCGGCGAGGCGCTCCATAGCCCCGACTGGTGGTAAGGCGTCGGGCGTGCCCTGGCCCTGCCCTCTCGCGCTGTTCTTCAGACAACGACAAGCCCCCGCCAATGGCGGGGGCTTGTCGTTTCACCCGTGATGTCAGTGGACGGATCGTGCTGGCGACCTGCCCGGACACACCACGAGATCATGCCGTACCCGAGTCATCCTCGGGATCAGAAGACGTTCACTCGGTCTTCATGCTGCCATCGGCAGTGTTGGCCGAGCCGGACTCCGGGCTCACACCCATGTGGTCCTCGCCTTCGTCCATCACCTTGCCGTGCTTGGCGGATTCAGACTGTGCGGTCCCGCCTTCCACCATCATGGAATCCTTCTTGGTGTTGGCAGAACCACTTTCGGTATTGCGTTCGGCATCGTCTTGCACCATGCCACCTTCATGGCCAGCGGCTGTGCCACCCTCTACCTTGGTGGAGTGAGCACCGGTATTGGCGGAACCGGTATTGCTGGATTCGTGGTGATCGGCATAGGCAGCGGCGGTCGGCAGTGCAAAGGCAGTTGCGATGAGTGCAGCAGTCAGCTTGTTCATGATCCATCCTCCAGTAGCGGTCTGATGCAAAAGGCGAGCAGATGATTCACTCGACCGTTGCCGTTGAGCCGCGGCATGCATCGGGATCGAAGTGATCCTCTGTCATCCGGGCCAGGCAAGACGACGGGCGAGCGATTCACCTGCGTCTTGCGGATAAGGGTTGCCAAGACATCCTGTCGTGACATCGTCAGAGCTCGTGATCACTCGAAAACCGTCACTAGAGTTGTACCGTGAAAGCGTGACGAGTTGGCGAGTGATGACATTGATCTGATCGAGCGTGTTCCATCACACAGCGTCTGATGCCTAAAGATATGGAACTACTTGGGCTGAGTTTCAAGCACAGGAAGGAAAGAAAAATGATCTGCCAGAGAATTACTTGTACAAGAGTGAATCATCGCGTCGCGTTTAATTAGCGCCTACCCCGCTCCAGGACAGCACGGCAGCAGGCTCCAGCCCGACGATGCAGCCATCCAGTGCGATCGGATGCCCAAGATTCGCTTGCAGTATTTTACTCAACGAAACATTTTGTAACTCTGTTTGAGAAGCAAGGACACTTCCTCGCGGCCACTCGCAGTGCACAGCATCATCCTCTCTACGGGCACCGCCACCGACATGCTGACCACGACAGGAGAATCACATGCCAGATGTGCTGATAGGGGGCCGCGCGGGACAAGGTTCGGCAGGCCACATCACGCTGGACGCAGCATTGGCCAATCGCCATGGGCTGGTGGCGGGCGCGACGGGCACCGGCAAGACCGTCACCCTGCAGGTACTGGCCGAGGAATTCTCGCGCATGGGGGTGCCGGTGTTCACTGCCGACATCAAGGGCGATCTTTCCGGCATCGCTGCCGCCGGCACTCCCCATCCTCGCATCGATGAGCGCTTGAACAGCCTGGGGATCGATGATTGGCAGCCGCACGCCGCCCCCGTCAGACTATGGGACCTCCATGGCAAGAGCGGTCACGCGGTTCGCGCAAGCGTGGCATCGATGGGGCCCGAGCTGATGGCTAGTCTGCTGGAGCTCAACGAGACCCAAGGCGGCCTGATGCATCTGGCCTTCGATCACGCCGAGCGTGAGGGTCTGGAGCTGGTCGACCTCAAGGACCTGATCAGCCTGCTGAAGCACATCGAGCGCGAGCGTGACAGCTTCGAGGCACGTTACGGCAGCGTCAGTCCCCAGAGCCTGGGGGCGATGCTGCGTCGGGTCCACGTCCTGGCCACGCAGGGCGGCGAACGCTTCTTTGCCGAACCGGCACTGGATATCCACGACATGCTGGCGACGCGCGGGCATGCAGAGCAGGCCCGTGGCTATATCAATCTGCTCGACGGTCGCGAGCTGATGCAGAGCCCTCGTCTCTACACCACCTTCCTGCTGTGGTTTCTGTCCACCCTGTTCCGCGAGCTTCCCGAGCGCGGGGATGCCGACCGGCCAGTACTGGTGTTCTTCTTCGATGAAGCGCACCTGTTGTTCGATTCAGCCCCCAAGGCACTGCTGACGCGTCTGGAGCAGACGGTCCGCCTGATTCGCTCCAAGGGCGTCGGTGTCTATTTCGTGACCCAGTCACCCGCCGACATCCCCGATGAGGTGCTCGGTCAGCTGGGCAATCGCATCCAGCATGCGCTGCGCGCCTTCACACCGCGTGACCAGAAGGCCGTCAAGACGGCCGCCGACACCTTCCGCCCCAATCCGGAACTCGATACGGCGCAGGTGATCACGGAACTGGGCGTAGGCGAAGCTCTGGTCTCGGTACTCGATGCCAACGGCACACCGACGCAGGTGGAACGCACGCTGATCGCCCCGCCGCGAGGACGCATCGGTCCATTGAGCGACGCGGAGCGTGCCACGCTGCTGGCCGATTCCTCCCTGGCCGGGCGCTACGACGAGCGCGTGGATCGTGAGTCCGCCCATGAGCGACTGGAGGCGCGACTTGCCGCCCAGGCGCAAGCCTCACATGCCACGAACCCCCGTGAGCCTGACAAGACCAGGCCCGGGGAGGCAGACCGTGACCCAAGCCAGCGTCCATCGGAAGACGTTGATTCTGAAGAAGCCCGGTCTGAAGGGGCGCAAGCCACCCGGCCGCCCGCTGCCGCCAGGCCCTCTCGGGACACCGGAGGTGGTCGCAAGCGCCAGGGCGTCATGGAAACCTTGCTGAAATCGGTGATGCGCGCGCTGGGGTCGCAGCTGGGACGCTCCCTGATTCGCAGCCTCCTTCGCTCATTCACACGTCGTTGACGCGCTGACCGGGCAAGACAATGACCGCCTCGCCCTTCCAGCTGCCACGAAGGGCTGCCCACGCTTCGGCATGGGTAGGCATACATGGTCAATGTCCTGCAGGTTTGCCTGTCTTTGACTGACATCAAGGCATCACACGATCTTCACTCGCGTCTTCCCGGAACCAGCCATACTGGAGAGTGCTGCTTACCGGCAGCACACCCATACACTCAATGGCTCGCCAACACTCTCGGGGAGGCTTCACGATGTGCATGAACGAAGAAGTGATCGATCACTGGCTTGACAGCAACTGGTTCAGTATCGAACTGGCACTGGAAGACCTGGAAGCTCAGCAGCAGCCGGCACCACCGCTGGCCGAGGCGGCCTGATTCCCGCCCACGACTCGTGAGCAGTACCAGCAGACCGCCATCAACGTCCTTGCGAAGACACGCCAATCCATGGCGAAGGCAAGGAGCCCTCATTTCGGAGCCCCTCATCGAGACCCTCGCTGAGGGGCTCTGCCCTTGTCAGCCTGTAAAGACTGCCCGCTGCGTTTGCGAAAGGTTGAGACAATCGATTTCCTCGCCTGTCACGTCTCACGGCAAGTCGTATATTGAGGTGTGGTATGGAAAGCCTCCCTCTCCTGCAGCATGTCAGATAAGGATATCGCATGATGCCAAGCTCATTCTCTGCCGTGCCCTTGCCTTCGGGCAACGCCGGACCCCATGATTCCCTGCTGCCAGAGCACCTGCAGGCACTGCTGGCGCTCAGCCTGACACCTGAGCCCTCCCACGAACGCCACGTGGAAGCCCATCTGGATGCCGGTTGCCGTCTGCTTGGCATGACCACCGCCATCCTCGGACATGCAGAATCCAGTCGCTATGAGATCATGGCGGCGGTCAATCCCCCTGCTGGGCGAGAAGTCGGAGGCGAATGCCCACTGGAAGAGACCTGGTGTTCCAGCGTCATCGCGCAGGCTGCCTGCGTGGCTCATCGCCACATCAGCGCTGAAGAAGACACTCGCGCCCACGCTGCCTATTCCTGCATGCCCTTTGAAAGCTATGTGGCAGCGCCACTCTGGTCTGAAGGTCGCCTGACCGGCACGCTGTGCTTCGGCGATGAAACACCGCGCCAACAGGACTTCACCGCCAGTGAGCGAGCCCTGGTGGAGACGCTTGCCACGGCACTGGGCCAGCTGCTGGATGTCCAGCGCGCGAAAGAGCGCACACGCAGTGAGCTCGACAACCTGCGTCTCGCCTACCAGAAAATGGAAGGACTGTTCTCCCATTGCAGCCTGCCCATGGCCCTGATGGACTTTCATGGCCACTGGACCCGCATGAATCCGGCCTTTTCCCGACTGCTGGGCATGGAGCCAAAGGAACTGACATGCAGTGCCCTGGAAGACATCTCGCACCCACAGGACATGCTGACGTGCCGCGAGGCATTGAGCGCCATGCGGACGGGCGACATCAGCGAATATCGGCAGCCACACCGTTATCTCGGGCGTCATGGCCAGATGATCGACGTGATGCTGGAGCTGAAGGTGATCGACAGTCGCGCCGGGATCATTCTCTCCCAGCATGAAGACATCAGCGAGCGCCGTGCTCATGAAGCGAGCCTGACCAAGCTGCGCCACCAACTGGAAACTCGCTCGCCTGCCGCTGGCCGACTCCCCGGCTCGACACTCGACAAGCTGATGCCGTTCGAATTGATCGAGCAACAGCTGGACAACGAGATCGCGCGCAGTGCACGCCATGGCCAGCCATTGTGCATCCTGATCCTCAGCGTGGATGACCTTGAGGATTACACGCGCGAATATGGCCACGTGGCGGGAGAACGCCCTCTGCAGCAGGTGGCATCCATCCTGCGCAACGCCAGCCGCAAGAGCGATCTCCTGTGCATGCGTGAGGACAACTCCTTGATGGCGATCCTCACCAGCACCGATGCCAGCGGCGCGATCATCCTTGCCGAACGCGTCCGCCATGCCGCCGCCGAACTGTCAGGGCTGGATCGGCCGATCACCTGCAGTGTCGGCCTGACCGGCTATCATCCGGCCCCCGACACCATGAGACTGGCCAATCGACTCGAGTTGATGGACCGTGCCCAGCAGGCGCTCAAGAAAGCCCAGCGCCAGGGATGCAACCGGGTACGGTTTCTCGATCCAGACCCGGTCATGCCGCTTGACGCCGGTACGCTGACCACCCTGCCGCCAAAGCCTGCCGGTACTGACTGACTCAGGGCCCGGAGCGGCTGAAATGCACGGCAACCACTTCGAATGCCAGACATGCAAACGGCCACCCCTCGGGGTGGCCGTTTGCATGTCATTGGCGTCCTGCCTGGTGATCAGTGCTGCCGGTCTTCAACAGGCACTGACCGCCAGCACCTTCACGGCGGCACTGGCGGACGGGATCAATCCAGCTTGCTCAGATCACGCACGGCGCCCTTGTCAGCCGAGGTCGCCAGCAAGGCATAGGCCTTGAGCGCGGCGGAGACACGACGATTGCGCTGGATGCTCGGCTTCCAGGCATCCTTGCCGCGCGCATCCATCGCTTCACGACGCGCATGTAGCTCGCTATCGCTCAGCTGGACATTGATGGTGCGATTGGGGATGTCGATCAGGATGGTGTCACCGTGCTCGACCAGGCCGATGGCGCCACCCGCCGCCGCTTCCGGAGACGCATGGCCGATGGACAGGCCAGAGGTACCGCCGGAGAAACGACCGTCGGTGAGCAGCGCGCACGCCTTGCCCAGTCCCTTGGACTTCAGGTAGGACGTCGGGTAGAGCATTTCCTGCATGCCCGGACCGCCCTTCGGCCCTTCGTAGCGGATGATCACGACATCGCCTTCCTTGACCTTGTCGGCCAGGATGTCTTCCACCGCCTGATCCTGAGATTCGCAGACATAGGCACGGCCTTCGAAGACGAGGATGGAGTCATCGACGCCCGCCGTCTTCACCACGCAACCATCCAGTGCGATGTTGCCGTAGAGCACGGCCAGGCCGCCCTGAGTGGAGAAGCAGTGATCGTAATCGCGGATACAGCCCTGGGCGCGATCACCATCCAGGCTTGGCCAGCGCGCGCTCTGGGAGAAGGCGGTCTGGGTCGGGATCCCGCCCGGACCGGCACGATAGAACTCGATCACCTCATCGGTGGGCGAGCGCATGATGTCCCACTCTTCCAGCGCCGCAGACAACGAGTCGCCATAGACGGTCGGCACCGAGGTATCCAGCACGCCGGCGCGGTCCAGCTCGCCCAGAATCCCCATGATGCCACCGGCACGGTGCACATCCTCGATGTGATACTTCTGGGTGTTCGGCGCCACCTTGCACATCTGCGGCACGCTGTGGGACAGCTTGTCGATGTCGGACATGGTGAAGTCGACACCGGCCTCCTGAGCGGCGGCCAGCAGGTGCAGGATGGTGTTGGTCGAGCCCCCCATGGCGATATCCAGCGTCATCGCGTTGGCAAACGCCGCCCGTGAACCGATGGCACGCGGCAACAGGTGCTCTTCGTTGCCTTCGTAGTAACGGCGTGCCAGCTCGACGATACGATGCCCGGCGTTCTCGAACAGGCGACGACGATCGGAGTGAGTCGCCAGCACCGTACCGTTGCCCGGCAACGCCAGACCCAGCGCTTCCATCAGGCAGTTCATGGAGTTGGCCGTGAACATGCCCGAGCAGCTGCCACAGGTCGGGCAGGCGCTGCGCTCGATCTCGGCGACCGTCTCGTCGTCGACGCTGTCATCGGCCGCGATGACCATCGCATCGACCAGGTCGAGACCGTGGTCCAGCAGCTTGGTCTTGCCGGCTTCCATCGGGCCACCGGAGACGAAGATGACCGGAATGTTGAGGCGCATGGCGGCCATCAGCATCCCGGGGGTGATCTTGTCACAGTTGGAGATGCACACCAGCGCATCCGCACAGTGGGCATTGACCATGTATTCGACGCTGTCGGCGATCAGGTCACGCGACGGCAGCGAATACAGCATGCCGTCGTGCCCCATCGCGATGCCATCGTCCACCGCGATGGTGTTGAATTCCTTGGCGACACCGCCAGCCTTCTCGATTTCGCGCGCTACCAGCTGCCCCATGTCCTTGAGGTGGACGTGGCCGGGCACGAACTGGGTGAAGGAGTTGGCAACGGCGATGATCGGCTTCTGGAAGTCACCATCTTTCATGCCGGTGGCGCGCCACAGGGCGCGGGCGCCGGCCATGTTACGACCTGCGGTGGTCGTACGGGAGCGATACTCTGGCATGGTGTCCTCGTCAATGATGCTTGGCCACTCTCCTGTGCAGAACGATCGACGGAGAACATCCCCTAGCGCGGGGCTTGTCCGGGTGATCCTTCGCACGGGAGTGGCTTCTGTTTTGATCAGGCTGCGCTTCGCTTGTGAAAAGACGCAGACCTGGTGTCCAGTGGAGATGCGGGGCATGTGAGCCACCGCTATCTGCCTGAGCTTAATTCTGTCATGTCCCGCCCCTGCTTGCCTACCAGATAGCATCGCATGTACGCGGCGGCAGCGTGAAAGACGCCGCGATGGCTCCCGAACGTTGAATGCCGCAACTCCTAGCGTGGGTTTCCCCCGAGAGGCGCTGTTTACACTGGAAGATGACATATCAGGCAGTGTCAGACATCCCTCAAGGAACAGGAGTCACCCATGGCCGGAAAATTCGTCATCACCCGCGGCAAGGACAGCAAGTTCTATTTTGCGCTCAAGGCCGGCAACGGTGAAAAGATCCTCCAGAGCCAAGGCTATGCCGACAAGCGCGGCTGCCTGAACGGCGTGGAATCCGTGCGCAAGAACGCCGCCGAGGAAAAACGCTTCACGAAGGAAGTCGCCAAGGATGGTCGCTTCTATTTCACGCTGCTGGCCGCCAACAGCCAGCAGATCGGCCGCAGCCAGATGTACAAATCGGAATCCGGGCGCGACAACGGCATTGCCAGTGTCGGACGCAATGCACCGGAAGCCGCCGTACTGGAACAGCTCGATACCGCCTGAATGCCCGCGAGCGTGACGTCTGCATGCACACGACGCCCCACGGAAAAGCAGAAGCCCCGCCGATTGGCGGGGCTTCTGCTTTTCGTCGGATGTCGCTATCCATCCCCGCCGTGCGTTGTCAGTGGCGCTGCGCGTTGTCGCTGTCAAAGACCACTCGTGCCACATCCGCGTAGCGGGCCGCGAAGTGGACGATCATGCCCTCCTTCAGATAGTCGGGCAGCTCATCATAATCCCGCTGATTGGCCTGTGGCAGGATCAGTTCGAAGATGTCACTGCGGCGTGCGGCAATGACCTTCTCACGGATACCGCCCACCGGCAGCACCTGCCCGGTCAATGTCAGCTCACCGGTCATCGCCAGTCCCTTGCGCGGCGCCTGATGCCTGGCCAACGACATCAACGCCGTGGTCATGGTCACGCCAGCGCTCGGGCCATCCTTGGGCGTCGCCCCTTCCGGCACGTGCAGGTGAATGAAGGACTCATTGAAGAAGTCAGCCTCGGCATCGTAGGCCTCAAGATTCGCCAGGGTATAGGAATAGGCGATATTGGCCGATTCCTGCATCACTTCCCCAAGCTTGCCGGTCAGCTTCAAGCCACGCGTCAGGCCGTGCACACGTGTGGCCTCGATGGGCAGGGTCGCGCCGCCCATGCTGGTCCAAGCAAGCCCGGTCACCACGCCTTCGCCGGCCAGGACCTTCTCGCGACGGAAGATCGGCGCCCCCAGGAATTCCTCGAGATTCTTGACCGAGACCTTGACCGTCGGCAGGTCCTCCTCGAGCAGCTTGACCGCCGCCTTGCGCACGATGCGGTGCAGCTGCTTCTCCAGCTGACGCACGCCCGCCTCGCGAGCATAGCCCTCGATCACCTGACGCAGCGCGGCGTCACTCAGATTGATGCGCTTCTTGGGAATGTTGTCGCGTGTCAGCAGCTTCGGCCACAGGTGATGCTTGGCGATCGCCATCTTCTCTTCGGCGATGTAACCGGAGAGGCGTATCTGCTCCATGCGGTCCAGCAGCGGCCCCGGGATGCTATCCAGCGTGTTGGCGGTACACACGAACAGCACCTTGGACAGATCGAGGCGCACGTCGAGGTAGTGATCGAGGAAGTCGACGTTCTGCTCCGGGTCCAGCACCTCGAGCAGCGCCGAGGCCGGATCGCCCTGAAAGGACTGCCCCAGCTTGTCGATCTCATCCAGCATGATCACCGGGTTCTCGACCTTGACCTCCTTGAGTGCCTGTACCAGCTTGCCGGGCATGGCGCCCACATAGGTACGGCGATGCCCCTTGATCTCCGATTCATCGCGCATGCCGCCGACCGAGAAGCGATAGAACTCGCGCCCCAGTGCCTGGGCGATGGAGCGCCCGATCGAGGTCTTTCCCACGCCGGGCGGGCCCACCAGCAGCAGGATCGAGCCACCGACATCGCCCTTGAAGGTACCTTCGGCCAGGAACTCGATGATGCGTGATTTCACGTCATCCAGCCCGTCATGGTCGCGATTGAGCACCTTGCGCGCATGGGCGAGATCCAGCTGGTCGGTGGAGGTGATGCCCCAGGGAAGCGAGGTCAGCCAGTCCAGATAGTTGCGCGTGGTGCCGTACTCCGGCGAGCCGGTCTCCAGCACCGAGAGCTTGTCGAGTTCGTCGTCGATGCGCGATTGCACCCGTTCGGGAACCTTGAGCTCATCGAGGCGTCCGCGGAAGGTATCCACATCATTCTCGCGATCATCCTTGGAGATGCCCAGTTCACGCTGGATGACCTTGAGCTGCTCACGCAGGAAGAATTCACGCTGATGCTTTTCCATCTGCGCGTTGACCTGCTGGGAGATCTCGGTCTGCAGCTGGGCGACCTCGATCTCCTTGCGCAGCAGCGGCAGTACCTTCTGCATGCGCTCCATCACCGGCAACGATTCCAGCACCTCCTGCAACTCCGGCCCCTTGGCCGAGGTGATGGCAGCGGCAAAGTCGGTCAGCGGGCCGGGTTCATGCGGGCTGAAGCGATTGAGGTACTGCTTGAGCTCTTCGCCGTAAAGCGGATTGATCGGCAACAGCTCCTTGATGCCATTGATCATCGCCATCGCGTAGGCACGCGCCTCGTCGCTCTCGGCATCCACCGGCTCGCGCGGATAGGTCACCTCGACCAGATAGGGCGGCTTGCGTGACAACCAGCGGGTGATCCGGAAGCGGCGCAACCCTTGAGCGATGAACTGGACCTGATCCTGGCCATCTTCGGGCTTGTGGACACGCACTGCCGAACCGATCTCGGGAAAATGCTCAGCCCCCATCTCGTCGACTTCGACATCACCGACGAAGGCCAGCCCCACCGCGTGGTGTGGCGTGTTGCCGACCCGCTCCATGGTCTCTGCCCAGCGCTGCTTGTTGATGACCAGCGGCTGGACCTGAGCCGGAAAGAAGGGACGATTGTGGATCGGCAGCAGGTAAAGGCGCTCAGGCAGCTGATCACCACTGGGTACCAGCCCACCAGCCCCCGGGGAATGCTCAGGCTCTTCCTGACTGGCATCTTCAAAACCGGACAGAACGTTATCGTGATCGGAGGTATCTTCGTGACGTGACATGCAACCCTCGTGAAACCGGGCCTCGGTTGAGGCGATCATCTTCACCAATGTGGTCTGTCGTGCACTTTATCAAGTACTGTCGGGCACTTGTCTGACGGGATGCCTGTCTATCGGCACCGGTTCACCACCTGCCGACGGATACGACAAGGCCCGCCAGAAGGCGGGCCTTGTCAGCTGTCCAGCACGATGGCAGACAGAAGGGTACGGTCAGATCCGAAGGTGGCTCAGTCACCTGTGAAAGACAGGTCGCTCAGTCAGGCTGGCTCAATAGATCGGCTTGCCATTGACGAGCAGCGCATCCCCATCGATGGTCAGCACCAGGTTCTTGTCAGCGGAGTCCGGCGGGATGCCCGCCATCATCGCCAGCATCGGCGGCACATTGCGGAATTCGAAACGTCCACTCATGCGATCCAGGAAGGCACGCTGCCCTTCGATGGTCTGCAGTTCGGCGATGCTCAGATCGGTCATGCCGGCCCCATCGAGAATCAGCTGCCCCTCACCCTGCATGTCGACACCGAAGACTTCGCTGCGCGCCTTGAGGGACTCCAGCGTCAGACGAGGAGACGTGCTCAGCATGGTGAACAGCGGCGCCTCGACCTTCTCGAGCATGGCGACCTGCTGATCTTCCGTCAGCTCTTCAAACGGCTTGCCGGCCTCTTCCAGCAGGCCCTGCAGCTGAGTGATGAAATCATAGACCGCCGCGCCCTGAAGACGGTCGATCGACAGCGCCAGACTGCCGCTGGCCATCTGCTGATCACCGGCACTCACGTCCTGCACGGCCAGCTTCATCAGATAGCGAAGCTCGGTCGGGTCTAGCCGCGTCTCGCCGGAATAGCTGATATCGGTCGCCACCACCGGCGGCTGCCCCATGCCATTGTCGATGGTCAGCGTATCCAGCTCGATCTTGTCATCCTGGCGGAAGTCGTTGTCCGCACCACGATAAAGACCGTTCAGGCTCAGGGTACCGACGCTGATCTTCTCGTCACCATTGGTGATCTCGAAGGGAGAGACCTCGCCGTCGACGGTGATCTCGGGAGTATCACCGCCATCATGTGACGCCGTCAGCTCGCCGCCCTTGAAGTCGAAGCGCGTGCCGCTTTCCGGGTCCTGCCATTCAAAGACAGGCAGTGTCACCGTGGTATCACTGGCACCGCTGAAATTGTCGACGCTGCCATCGAAGGCGATGGCCTTTCCATCCCCGATGACCTCGGAAAGCACATCGCGGGCCGGTGTACCGTACTGCAGCTTGATGTTGCCCTTCATGCTGGTGGAGAGCAGGCCATGACCGGCTTCATAAGGCAGCACGACACGCACGGGCCCTTGCTGCTCCCCCGTGGCAAGCTCCATCTTGAGTCGACCGCTCGAGTCGAACCAGCCGCTCTGCACGTCATCGCGGCTGGCCTTGATGTCGGCGCTGCTGTCGAGCTCCGCCACCATTCGCGCCATCTCGTCTTCGAAACGCTGACTGGAATACGCCACGCCACCGACATAGCCGGCAGCACCGATGACGACGACAGCCGCCGCAGTTACGAGTCCCTTGCCCATCGTTGTTATCCCTTGTTTATCATTGTTGAAGCGTCACACCCACCACGCAGTGCCTCGCTTCCTGTTCAATGCAGCCACAGCCATAGATGCATGGTCGACCAGGCGAAGATGCCGGCGAAGATGTCATCGAGCATGATGCCGAATCCCCCCGCCACGCGACGGTCAGCCCAGCGGATCGGCCATGGCTTGAGAATGTCGAAGACCCGGAAGACCACGAACCCCCAGAGGGCAGCCTGCCATGAAAACGGCACGGCGACCATGGTGATCCAGTAGCCGACGAATTCATCCCAGACGATGCCGGAATGATCGTGGACGCCCAGATCCTTCGAGGTGCGATCACAGATCCAGATCCCGAGAACGGAGGCGGCCACCACGATGGCGATGTAGGGCCAGAGCCCCAGTCCCGCCATCATCCAATAGAACGGAATGGCGGCCAGGGTGCCGAAGGTGCCGGGCGCAAAGGGCGCCGTGCCACTGCCGAGCCCGAAGGCCAGGAAATGGACGGGACGACGCCAGACACTGGCAGGAGCACGATTCATGAGCTCACCTCCGTGGCATCCGCCGGCGGGAAGTGCTGCCAGCTGCGTCCCGCGGCGGCCTGCTCGACCCCTTCCTGCTCGAGGATGACACGCGGCTCGCTTCCCTCCACTGCCTGCATGCGCCCGATGACGCTCAAGGACAGATTCAGGGGGCGCAGCGCGTTGATGGCGCTCTCGAGATGCTCTTCCGGCATCGTCAGCAGCAACTCGTAATCATCACCGCCATTGAGGACCGCCTCGCGCGCGCCCTGCTCGCCCAGCGCCGCCATCAGCTCCGGCGCCAGCGGCAGTTCGCCAAGCTCCAGCGCCGCCGACAGCTGACTGGCACGACAGATGTGTGCCAGGTCACCCATCACGCCATCGGAGACATCCAGGCCCGCACTGGCCAGCTGGCGCAGTGCGAGGCCCGCCTCCACACGCGGCTCCGGACGCAGATAGGCGGCCAGACACGGGTCCAGCACATCCCGCGTGCCGGACTGCCATGCCTTCAGACCGGCATGCGCCATTCCCGGTGCGCCCGTGATGACCACCAGGTCGCCTTCACGGGCACCATCACGTCGCAGGATGGGACGGGATACGCTATCCGGATGGCCTGCATCCTCCAGCATCAGCGGCAGCTCGCCATGCACGGTGATCGTGATGGAGAGCGGGCCGCGTGTGACATCGCCCCCGACCAGGGCGATGCCATGACGTTCGGCCAGCGCATGGAAGCCGGCGGCGAAGCCATGCAGCCAGTCCTCGTCGACCTCCGGCAGCGTCAAGGCCAGCAACGCCCAGCGCGGCGTCGCCCCCATGGCGGCCAGATCGGAAAGATTGACCGCCAGGGCGCGATGCCCGATCGAGGACGCCGGAGCATCCGGCGGGAAGTGAACGCCCGCCACGGAGGTATCGACACTGATCGCCAGCTGCATGCCATCACCGGCGGCGAGGAGCGCACAGTCGTCACCCGGCCCCAGCAGTACGCCCGGTGCCCCGGACAGATCGCGCTGGAAGTAGCGGGCGATCAACTCGAATTCGCCCGGCATGTCAGCGCAGGCGGGCCTGGGTCACCTCGGCGCTGCGCAGCTTGACTGCCAGCTTGTCGAGGATCCCGTTGACGTACTTGTGACCATCGGTGGCACCGAAGGTCTTGGCCAGCTCGACCCCTTCGTTGATGGCGACACGGTACGGCACTTCCATGCGCTTGGAGAGCTCGTAGGCGCCCAGACGCAGGATGGCCAGCTCGATCTCGTCGAGATCCTGAAGACGACGATCCAGCAGCGGGCTGATGCTGGCATCCAGCTCTTTCTGGAAACGCGGCACGTTGTGCAGCAGCTCATGGAACAGCGCCTGGTCAGCGATGCGCATCACCTCGACCCAGTTCTCGTGCAGCTCGACATCGTCATCGACCTGCTGACCGCGAAACTCGGCTTCGATGGTGGTCATGCTCTTGCCGGTCATCTGCCACTGGTAGATGCCCTGGACCGCCAGCTCGCGCGCGGCACGGCGTGCCTGCTGCTGCTTGGACGGCTCACGCTCGGAACGTTGCTGACGTTCGCTCATGCATCACCTCCCATGGCCTTGAGCAGCGAGACCATTTCCATGGCAGCCATCGCGGCTTCAGTGCCCTTGTTGCCGGCCTTGGTGCCCGCACGCTCGATGGCCTGCTCGATGGAGTTGACCGTCAGCACGCCATTGGCCACCGGCGTGTCGAACTCGAGCTGCAGACGAGACAGGGCGGAGTTGCATTCACCGGCGACATATTCAAAGTGCGGCGTGCCACCACGAATCACCGCGCCCAGCGTGATGACGGCGTGCGGCTTGACCTTGGCCAGCACGGCCTTGACGGCCAGCGGGATTTCCCAGGCGCCCGGCACGTGGATCAGGTCGATGTTTTCCTCATCGACGCCGTGGCGTACGAGGGAATCGACCGCGCCTTCCACCAGGCTATCGACGACGTGGTGGTTGAAACGCCCGACGACGATGACGTAACGGCCATCGACATTGGTGAAGGTGCCTTCGAGTTGAGCAATCGGTTGCATGGTCAGTCCACAATGCTAGCGCCCCGGCGAACCGGGGCGGAGATATCAATCATACCGGGAGCGACGACCGCGACTGGTCACCACTCCCGCCATTTGGGTAGTGCCGGGGCCTTATGCACCCACGGTGTCTGTGCCACTGGCCGCGTCATCACTGCCGATCAGCTCGACCACTTCGAGGCCGAAACCGGACAGCGCAGAGAACTTCCACGGCGAGCTGAGCAGACGCATCCGGCCGACGCCGAGATCCCTCAGGATCTGGGCACCGGTACCGGTAGTCAGATAGTTGCCCGCACCATCGGATTCGTTGGTGCGCGGCGTACGACGTCGTCCGAGGAAGACATCGAGACGTTCCTTGTAATCCTGTGAATCACTGCCGGTATCCAGCAGCACCAGCACGCCCGCATCAGCGGCAGCGACCTGTGACAGTGCATCATGGAGCGCCCAGCTGCTGCTGCCCGGCTGACGCAGGGTCAGGAGGTCACGCATCGGGTCCTCCACATGCACACGCACGGTGGTCAAGGCGTCAGGCGTCGGCGTGCCCTTGACCAGCGCCAGATGGTGACGGCCCTGGATGCGATCGCTGAAGCAGTGCAGCGTCAGCTCGCCGAAGGCCGTCTCGACCTGCTCGCTGTCCAGCACTTCCACGGTCTGTTCGTTGTGGATGCGGTATTCGATCAGGTCCGCGATGGTGCCGACCTTGAGATCATGCTCGGCGGCAAAGCGCTCGAGCTCCTCACGACGCGCCATGCTGCCGTCGTCGTTCATGACCTCACAGATCACGCCGGTCGCGCCAAAGCCCGCCATGGAGGCCAGATCACAGGCCGCCTCGGTGTGGCCGGCACGACGCAGCACGCCACCCGGTTCCGCCATCAGCGGGAAGATATGCCCCGGCTGGACGATATCCTGCGGACGGGCGTTGCGGGCGGCAGCCGCCTGCACGGTACGTGCGCGATCAGCAGCGGAGATACCGGTGGTGACGCCTTCGGTGGCTTCGATGGAGAGCGTGAACTTGGTACCGAAGCCGGAACCGTTGGCCTGCACCATCAAGGGCAGCTGGAGCTGCTCGCAATGCTCACGCGACATCGGCATGCAGATCAAGCCACGCGCATGACGCGCCATGAAGTTGATGTGCTCGGCTGTCACGGCTTCCGCGGCGATGATGATGTCGCCTTCGTTCTCACGATCCTCGTCATCCATGAGGATGACCATCTTGCCCTGCCGGATATCCTCGACGAGTGCTGCGATGCCTGATAGCGCCATGCTTGCTCCACATTTCGGACCGCGCCGACGGTTGCCCGGCCCACGCGTGTTATCAAAAAGTCGGGCGTCAGGGTACCCCGCCACCCGGTTTTGCGCCAGCGCCCCGCGACGCCACTGTCGCCAGACAGCGGCAAGTCCTTGCGCTGGCAGGCAATTTCTCTCAGTCAGTTCAGCCGACAGGCTCGCCGTTGTCGGGCACTGCCGTGATGCGCCAGTCGCGCCCCACGGCACGAATCTCACGGATCTCGACCCGCCGCTGCTGCGCCATGTGCTCGAGTCCGGGCAGGGCCAGCAACGGACGCGCCTCCCCGCCCAGCAGCGTCGGCGCCATGAACAGCTGCATCTCATCCACCAGTCCGGCACTGAGCATGGCACCGGCAAGCACCGCACCGGTCTCCAGCAGGACCTCATTGGCCTGCTCGTGCTCGGCCAGATGGCGCAACAGCGCCTCGAGATCCACACGTCCCTCCGGGCCCGCCGGCAGCGCCAGCACCTCGGCGCCGGCCGCTTCCAACAGTCTGCGCCGTTCTGCCTGAGCCGCTGTCTCATCCGCGACACAGACCACCAGGGTTCTGCCGTCCTGTTCAAGGATTCGCGCCGCCAGTGGCAGGCGCAGATGCGTATCCACCACCACGCGCAACGGCTGACGCGCCACCAGCGCTTCGAGCCCCAGCGGATGCGACTCCAGCCCCAGCTGCTCGGCGCGCACGTTGAGGCGCGAATCATCGAAGATGACCGACTCGATACCGCTCATCACCACGCTGGAGCGTGCGCGCAGACGCTGAACGGCGCTGCGCGCTTCCGGGCCGGTGATCCACTGGGATTCACCGGAGGCCATAGCGGTGCGACCGTCCAGACTCATGGCCTGCTTGAGACGCACGAAGGGGCGCCCGCGCTCCATGCGCGACAGAAAGCCGGGATTGAGCGCACGCGCCTCCTGCTCCAGCACGCCCACCGTCACGGCGATGCCAGCGCCCTGAAGCATGGCGATGCCACGCCCGGCCACCTGCGGATTCGGGTCCCGCATGGCGATCACCACCCGCGAGATGCCCGCCGCGATCAAGGCGCGTGAGCATGGTCCGGTTCGCCCGGTGTGCGAGCAGGGCTCCAGCGTCACGTAGGCCACGCAGCCCAAGGCTTGCTCACCGGCGGCGGCCAAGGCGTTGACCTCGGCATGCCCTTCCCCGGCGCGCACATGAAAGCCGGTGGCGATCACCTCGTCAGTGACAGGGTCGACCAGCACGCACCCGACCCGTGGATTGGGATGGGTGGTGTAGCTTCCCAGGCGCGCAAGGCGCAAGGCATGCGCCATGTGGCGAATATCGCGACCAGGCTCCTGGCCGACTGCGGTGTCATGAGAGGTGAGGGACATGCAATACCTATCGGCGTGTGACGACAACATGGACCGCCCCGACAGTCGGACCGCAGGACGGTCGGGCGATGCGCGGATCAGGAGCGGCTGTCTTCCTCGCCGGGCAGGAAACTGGGCTCCTGGGCGAGGCGGTCGATCTCGGCACGGAATTCGTCCAGATCCTGAAACCGGCGATAGACGGAGGCAAAGCGGATATAGGCGACCTGATCCAGCCGCTTGAGCTGCTGCATCACTTCGTCACCGATCCGGCGCGCCTCGATCTCACGCTCCCCCGTGGCGCGCAGACGCTGACGGATACGCTCGACAGCCGCCTCGATCAGCTCCGAGGAGACAGGACGCTTCTCCAGCGCGCGCAACATGCCTGCCCGCAGCTTGTGCTCATCGAAGCTCTCACGGGAACCGTCACCCTTGACCACTCGCGGCATGACCAGCTCTGCCGTCTCGTAGGTCGTGAAACGCTCGCCGCAGGCCGCGCACTGGCGACGACGACGCACCTGGTCACCCTCGACCACCAGCCGGGAATCCGTGACCTTGGTTTCATGAGTTCCACAGAAGGGACAGTGCATTGTTGGGAGCCTGCTTGAGTGCGAGGTGGCGGCGTTGCGTACTTCGGCTTCCGGTACTGCCGAGCAGCGTCGGGCCACGGCAGCACAGCCGAAAGACTTGGAATGGGCGCCATTGTAACCGTTAAGACTCGTACACGGGAGCCTATGTCAGTCAGATCCTATCTGCGTTAGCCTTGAGGAGCGGAAGAGGAATCCGCATAGACTCCCGAGAACCGAGGCCGGCGAGAAACTCCCACAAGGATGCTCGCCACATGAGTGAATGATCTTCACGACCAAGTGCTTACTAATGACGCAAGGAGACGCGACATGGGAATCATCGCCTGGATCATCTTCGGACTGATCGCCGGCATCATCGCCAAGGTCATCATGCCCGGCAAGGACCCCGGTGGCATCATCGTCACCAGCATCATCGGCATCCTGGGTGCCGTGGTAGGGGGATGGATCGGCACGCAGCTCGGCTTCGGAGATGTCACCGGCTTCAATCTGGCAAGCTTCGTCATCGCCGTGCTCGGTGCCATCATCCTGCTGATCCTGTATCGAGTCGTTCGCAGGTAGCCCGCGACCCGCTCGCAGGCACTTCGCGAGCACTTCGCTAGCAGTGCGGGTGGGCCTGATCGGCTCCATGGCCTGACAGGAGCTGATCACATGGCTTTCCCCGCCGGTTTCACCCGCCATGACTCGACGACGGCCAGCCTGCACCAGTGGGCTGGCCGTCGTCTTGCATGGTCAAGTCACATGCACTGATGACTTCGAGGACCGCTCATGCCCGACATGCCACCTCCCGATCCTTCCACCTCTTCCTCACACGCCGCTCGACCGGGCCCACGCTCCCTGTCACACCCGCTCTCGAACGATGCCTTCGCCCGCCACGCCGAGACGCTGCTGGCGGTGATCTATCCCGAGCGCAAGGATGAGGTGCTGCGGCGTCTCGAGACACTGATGGAGCTGCATCGTTCGCGCCTTGCCCCCCGGGTGCCCGAGGGCGAACCGCTGTGGAGCGAACGTGATCAGTGGCTGATCACCTACGGCGACAGCGTGCAACAGGAAGGCGAGGCCCCGCTGGCCACCCTGAATGACTTCCTCGCGAGCCGTCTGGGTGACTGCCTCTCCGGGGTGCACGTCCTGCCCTTCTTCCCCTGGAGCAGCGACGACGGCTTCAGCGTCATCCACTACCGTGAGGTCAATCCGGCCCTCGGCGACTGGCAGGACATCCAGCGTCTGAGCGAGCAACGTGACCTGATGGCGGACCTCGTCATCAACCACTGCTCGCGGGAATCGCTGTGGTTCGCCGATTATCTGGCCGGCGTGCAACCCGGCCGCGATTACTTCATCGAGATGGACCCGGAAACGGACGTCTCCAGCGTGGTGCGACCACGCCCCTCGGCCCTGCTCACGCCGGTGCATACCCGTCGTGGCCTGCGTCATCTGTGGGCAACCTTCTCGGATGACCAGATCGACCTCAACTTCGCCAATCCCGACGTCCTGCTGGAGTTCATCGGTATCCTGCTCTATTACCTCGAGCAGGGCGCGCGCATGATCCGCCTCGATGCCGTGGCCTTCCTGTGGAAGCGTCTGGGCACCTCCTGCGTGCATCTGCCGGAGACGCATGCCGTGGTCCGCCTGCTGCGCGCCATCGTGGATCATCTGGCCCCCGGCAGCCTGCTGATCACGGAAACCAACGTGCCCCACGCCGAGAACATGTCGTATTTCGGCCTCGACCGCCTTTCCGAGCAGGACCTGACCTCCCTCGAGGGCAGCGCCCAGGCCGATGAAGCCCACATGATCTATCAGTTCACGCTGCCGCCGCTGACTCTGCATACCCTGACCTCCGGGGATGCCAGTGCACTGACCGAGTGGGCCGCCAGCCTGCCCTCTCTGCCGGCGGGATGCAGCTACTTCAACTTCACGGCCAGCCACGATGGCATCGGCGTGCGTGCGCTGGAAGGCCTGCTGCCGGACCATGAGCGCGATACCCTCGTGCGACTGGTGCACGACTTCGGTGGCTACGTCAGCATGCGCGCCAACCCGGGACGCGCCGACACTCCCTATGAGCTGAACATCAGCTATTTCGATGCCCTCAAGGGCACGCGGCGTGGACGGGACCCGTGGCAGATCGAGCGCTTCATCGCCAGTCAGACTCTGATGCTGAGCCTGCAGGGCATTCCCGGCCTCTATCTTCATTCACTGACCGCCACCCCCAATCACCAGGAAGGGGTCGAACGCGACGGGCATCTGCGCGCCATCAACCGCCGCAAGTGGCAGCGCGATGAACTGGAAGCCCTGCTGTCCAGCCCCAACACCGCGACCCATGAGGTCTTCCATGCCTTGAAGCGTCGCATGACGCTGCGCCGCGAGGAGCCGTGCTTCCACCCCGATGCCCATCAGCAGGTGTTCGACCTGGGGCCGGACTTCTTCGTCTTCGAGCGCGTCACCCACGAGGGACGCCGCCTGCTGTTCGCCCTCAATGTCACCGACCAGCCGCGTGTGCTGCCCTTGCCGGAAAGCTGGCAGGGCCTCGCGTTGACCGACCACCTGTGTCATGACAAGGCCTTCGACCCCGCCATGGCGCGCCGCCCCTATCAGGCCGCCTGGCTGATGGAGCAGTCGGTGCGCCCACCGGCCATCGAGGTCGTCTGACCTGACGACGTGCACGCCAACGACAACGGGGCTGCCAGTGGCAGCCCCGTTGTCGTTTTACCTTCCCGTGTCTGCCGCAACATGCGTGACCCATGAAAGCGGTTGGTGAAAGGTGTCGTTACTGGTTGTCCAGCTCCACCGCTTCATGCATGCGCTCGAGCAGGTCCGGCACCGCGGACTGCACCCGGTTCCAGCTCGGAATGAAGGGCTTGTCACGCGGGTTGTCGAGGAAGGCGCTGCCGGCATCCATGATGTTGGCGGCGAACAGCTCCACTGCCGCTTCCTCGCTGTGACGATCCACCGTCAGGCCATTCATGACGGCGTCGTTGTAATAGGTCTCGATCAGATCCAGCGCGATACGATAGTAGGTCGCCTTGATGGTGCGGAAAGTCTCGCCATGGATCTCGACCCCCAGCGTCGCCAGCTTGCGATACATGGCCTTGGCGATATCCAGACTCATGCGATTGAGGCCGCCCAGCGCATCTTCCTCGGACAGCGGCTGATGCTTGTGATCATAGGCATCGGCGATGTCCACCTGGCACAGACGCTTGGTGGAATAGTTGCGATGCACCTCGGACAGCACGCCGATCTCCAGCCCCCAGTCGCTGGGGATGCGAATGTCCGCCAGCACGTCGGTGCGCATCGAGAACTCACCGGACAGCGGATAACGATAGCTGTCGAGATAATCCAGATACGGCAGCGGGCCATAGACCTTCTTGAGCGCACGGATCAACGGCGTGACCATCAGACGTGCCACGCGACCATTGAGCTTGCCCTGGGCGATGCGCGAATAGTAGCCCTTGCAGAATTCGTAGTTGAACTGCGGATGGGCGACCGGGTAGATCAGGCGCGCCAGCAGGCCGCGATCATAGGTGACGATATCGCAGTCATGCAGTGCCACCGCCTCGGCGATGCCTGATGACTGCACGTAACCGGAGCAATACCAGACGTTGCGCCCCTTGCCGGCCTCCATCGGTGCCAGACCATGCTCGGTCAGCTCTTCATCCAGTGCACGCAGGCGCGGCCCGTCGTTCCACAGGATACGGTGATGCTGTGGCAGGTGAGAGAAGAACTCCTTGGCATGCTCGAACTGGTCGCGGTCGGCACGATCCAGCCCGATCACGATCTCGCTGAGATACGGCACCTGCGCCAGCTCATCGACGATGTGCTTGAGCGCGGGGCCTTCCAGCTCGGAATACAGCGAGGGCAGAATCAGGCTCATCGGCCGCTTGCGGGAGAAGCGCATCAGATCCGCTTCAAGGTCCTCCACCGGACGGTCGGTCAGGTTATGGAAGTTGGTGATGATGCCATTCTGGTAAAAATCGCTCATGTCAGCTCCTTGTCATACCGAAGACACGCATCAGGCAGGCGTCAGGCGCGCAGGCCTCTGGATGTCCATTCTTCCGGCTGGCCATTGGCCAGCCAGTGACGCAATCCCTCGACCCATCCCTGCGGCCCGGGGTGATTGGCGCGAAAACAGCGGCGTTCATCCGCCAGTAGCGGATACTCGGCAAGCTCCCGATCGCGCTGTGAGGTATCACCGACGCCGGGGATCAGGACAGCGTTGTCGACCGCGGCCAGCAATGGCAGGTCATTGGCGCCATCACCGAAGCCCAGTGTCCAGGGACGCACCCGCTCACAGAGCCGGTAGCGCGCGATCAGATAGCGCGCCGCCACCCCCTTGTCAGTGTCGCCCGTCACATGATGGAAACGCCCGCCCCGCGTCAGCTTGAGGCCATGGCTGGCCAGGCGCGTGCGGAATTCCTCGAGGCGCTCCGGCGCGTCCTGCCATACCAGCGGTTCACTGGCATCACGCTCCCCCGCCAGCGCCGCATCCGCCTCCCCCAGCCCCGTCAGCTCGCTGATTCTTGCCACCGACATCGCGGCAAAGCCTTCAAAGGCGAACTCCTCCCTCAATCCCTCCAGCACCTCGAGAATCGCGCGGCGCGGCATGGCCACCGCGATACGGCACAGGCCGTGCGCATCCGGGGCACTGGCCTCCTCCAGTGGATAGGCACTGAGCCAGGAGGCCGGCAGCGCCACGACGCCTCCGTTCTCGGCGATCCAGGGCTGACCCGCCAGCCCCAGCGAGCGCATCAAGGGCGTGAGTTCAGCCGCGGTCTTGGAGGTATTGGGCACGACCCAGGCGCCGCGAGCACGCAGGCGGGTCAGCCAGCTGCGCGCCGGACCCGGCGAGTAATCGTGATGGTCCAGCAGCGAGCCATCCAGGTCGGTCAGCAACAACAGCGGTGCTTGAGTCTCTGACATGTGAACTCTCCTCATGAAGTGCTGCAGCGTGCCAGGCATCCCCGCGGTGCGGTCTCGTTGCGCCAGGCAAGCCTGCCAAGAGCATTGCAGGGAATGTGCCAAGATGGTGCAGTCGCAATGACAGTCTGGCCTCTCATCTCTCAACTCTGATTCACTGCCGGCTTGCTTGCACCAACAATGAGCACAAATCCCCTGATGCATGTCGCGTCGCCACATTGCAGCGCATGTCTGTCGTCACGAACGACGACGCCCTCGCATCTGCGAGGGCGTCGAGTCTTCGGCCATCAGCAACATCTGTTGAGACTAGACCAGCCACAGTGACAGTTGCGGCCACAGCAGCAACATCGCCAGCACGCACAGCTGGATGGCGATGAACGGCAGCAGCGAGACGAAGATATCCTTGAGACTGATGCCTTCCGGTGCCACGCCTTTCAGATAGAAGGCGGCAGGCCCGAAGGGAGGCGACAGGAAGGACACCTGCATGTTGACCGCGAACAGCACGCCGAACCATACCGGGTCATAGCCAAGTTGGATGATGATCGGCACGAAGATCGGCAGGGTCAGCATCGCGATGCCGATCCAGTCGAGGAACAGCCCCAGCAGCAGCAGGATCGCCATCATCACCATGATGATCGCCAGCGGCGGGATATCGAGGCCGAGAATCATGCTCGACACGAAGCGGTTGCCGCCCATCAGGTTGTAGACCCCGACCAGCGCCGCCGCCCCGATACCGATCCAGATGATCATGCCGCAGGTGTTCATGGTCTGGGACAGCGCACGCTGCATCAGGGTGATGGAGAATTCACCCCGCAGCATCACCGCCACCAGCACGCCGAAGCTGCCCATCGCCGCTGCCTCCGTCACCGAGGCCACCCCACCATAGATGGAACCCAGCACCAGTCCCGCGATGATCGCCGGCACGCCGACGGCCTTGAGCAGCTCACGCTTGCTCTGGAAGCTGGCACGCCGCTCCTCCTCGGGCATCACCGGCCCCAGCGCGGGATTGCGCAGACAGCGGATCAGCACATAGAGGATATAGCATGCCATCAGCACGATGGCCGGGGTGATCGCCGCGGTGAACAGATCGGCAATCGACTGGTTGGCGATCAGGCCATAGATGATCAGCACGATGGAGGGCGGCATCATGGTGCCCAGCGAGCCCCCGGCACACACCACGCCGATGGCGATGTGCTTGTCATAGCCGAGCCGGAGCATCTGCGGCAGCGCCAGAATCCCCAGCAGCACGATCTCGCCGCCGATGATGCCGGACATCGCCGCCAGGAAGAACGCCACCACGATGGTCTGGATCGCCACACCGCCGGGCAGGCGTCCGGCCATCACGCGCATGGCATTGAACAGGTCCTTGGCGATGCCGGAGCGATCCAGCAGCGAGGCCATCAACACGAACATCGGCACCGCCACCAGCGAATACTCGGTGACGAAGCCATAGACACGACTGGTGACCAGCGGCAGCGCCATCGGGCCGAACCAGCCGAAGGTGTAGGCCAATGCCACCAGCCCGGTGACGAAGGCCAGCGGCAGGCCCGTGACCAGCAGCGCGAAGATGCCGCCGACCAGCAGCATCGTAGCCGTTGCGATATCCATCAGCGCTGCTCCTTGTCTGACGTGGTACGCGTCTCTTGTGCCGGGTGGGCAGCGGCGTCACTTTCCCCTTCGGGCAGACGGGGAGAGAAGAAGGTCTGGTAGAGATGCCACAGCGCCTGCAGGGTCATCACCGCCAGTGCGAACAGGATCACGCCCTTGGTCAGCGCCGGAAACGGCGGATTCCACGAGGTACCGGAGCGCTCCAGCTGCCATTCGCCCAGCGGGCTGTGCGAGGCGCGCCAGAACATCACCCAGCCTGCGTAACTCATCGCCATGCAGAACACGAGCGTCATCACGTCATTGAAGCAGTCCAGCACGTAGCGAAAGCGCGTGCCGACCAGGTCGTAGAGCACACGCACGCGAATATGGCGGTTGTTGGCCAGCGCCGCCGGCCCGCCCAGCGCGAAGCTGGTCGCGACCAGAAAGATCACCGTCTCGTGGACCCAGGAGGTCGGCGAGTCGAGGCCATAGCGCATCACCACCTCGAACACGCTGATCGCCATCGCCAGCAATACCAGCCACGCCGCGGCGCGCGTGCCCTTGCCGACCAGTCGGTCCAGTGGCGTGCGCGTGCCCAGATTCGGGTCGTTGTCATCCGACGCCTCCGGCAGGCCCGGCGACGCCACATCATGTTCTGCCATATCGAATTCCTTGCTAACTGGCTTGCTCAAGGAGGATCGGCGCGCCCAGTGAGCACGCCGATCATCATCTCCCGCGTCTTTCCTGATCGTCTTGATCCTGTCGACGTCTCGTCCCGGCGACTCTTGTCACGCGGCCGATGACAGCGAGTGGACGCTTACATCAGGTTGCGGTCGGTGAGGAAGGTGACCACGGACTCGTAGACCTTGCCGGTCAGCTCGTTCTTCTCGGCCCATACCTTCCATTCCTGCTGGGCGATGCGACGGAACTTGGCGCGCTCTTCCGGTGCCATGTCGATCACCTCGATATCCGGATTGGCTCGCGCCGCGCTCACCGCCTTGAGGTCACGTGCCTTGAGGGTGAAGACCATGTCGTAGGCCATCGAGTCAGTCGCTGTCTCCATGATCGCCTTGAGATCCACCGGCAGGCCGTCCCAGATGTCCTTGTTCATCGACACCGCCACCATCGGCAGCGAGTGGAAGCCCGGATAGGACGGGTACTTGGCGAAGCTGTGCAGGCCCTGGTCATCATTGGTGGCGAACACGGTGTAATCCGCCGCGTCGATCACGCCCTTCTCGAGACCGGTGTAGACCTCGGAGCCCGGCAGGTTGACGGGGGCTGCACCGGCCTTCTGGAAGATGTTGTAGACCATGCCTTCCGGCGCACGCACCTTGAGGCCCTTGAGATCATCGACGGTACGCACCGGCTTCTTGGAGACGAAGGACTCAAGCCCGGTGGCGCCTGCGCCGATCAGATGCACGCCGTAGGGCTCGACCAGCTCGTTGTAGAGCGCCTCACCACCGCCGTGCTGCATGTACTCGAGATATTCCAGTGGATCCCCCCAGGCACCCACCAGGTTGCCCAGCATGCCGAAGGCCGGATTCTGGCCCGAGAAGTAGGACGGGTCCGTCAGGTGGCCCTGCAGGATGCCGGCGCTGACGGCGTCCAGCGTCTGGTTGGCCTGTACCACGGCATTGACCGGCAGGATCTCGATGGCGATGCGCCCATCCGACATGGTCTTGATGTTCTCGGCCCAGGCCTTCTTGACCTCGAACTGCGGCTCACCGGCCGTTTCCGAGGTCTGGAAGGTCCATTCGTACTCGGCCGCCCAGCTGGGCGCGGCCATCGCACTGGCGGCCAGCGCCGTGGAAAGGGCAAGCGCCTTGAGCGCGAAACGCCCGGAGGCGAGGGACGGACGGTGGGACGTGGTGGAATGCGGCATGGTGGAACTCCTGGCGTGTTGTTATGACGTGTTATGACTTGTTATGACGTTCTTTGGCGTAGGGAAGACGTGCAGACACTTCCCGGCGTGGCGACGCCCAGGGCGCGGGTCACTCTCTTGACAGGGGGGCGGAGAGACTGGGCAGCTGACCGAAACGACGCAGCAGCTCCAGCGGCTCCTGGGCACGCCCGACACCGTGCGGCCCATCGGCCACCTCGGGCATGGCGAGCCCGAGATCGCGCCCGGTGCGGTCCAGCACATGCAGGGTCGCGGCATGGGCCGCCTCCGGCTGGCGCAGACGAATCGCCTCCATCACCGCACGATGGCGACCGAGACTGTCGCCCAGCTCCGAGGCGTTGTGGTTGGAGGTCGCCACCAGCAGGCTGATCGAGGGCTTGAGCACATGGCCGAGCTGTGCCCAGATGACGTTGTGGGTCGCGGCGAAGATGGCGTCATGGAAGGCGATGTCGGCACGATCGAATTCTTCCATGGCGCTGCCGCCATGCACCGCCGCCGCCATGCCGTCGTAGGCCTGCTCGATGGCGGACAGGTCCTGGGCGGTGGCCTCGGTGGCCGCCAGTGCGGCAACGAAGGGTTCGATGGAAATGCGGAAGGCGTAGATATCCCGTGCCAGCTGCGGATGCGGCATCGCATAGCGTGTCATCCAGCCGGTGACGCGTGGGTCGAGCAGATGCCACTCGCTGAGCGGATTGACGCGCGTGCCCTGCCCGGTGGTGCGGGTCAGGATGCCGGCATTGACCAGACTCTGGATCGCGGTGCGTACGGTGGCACGGCTCTGGGCGTGCTGATCGCAGAGATCCAGCTCACGAGGGATCAGACTGCCCGGCGGATAACGATTCTCGAAGATGGCCTGCGCCAGCCATTCCGCCACATCGACACGGGCGGTGGTCGACGATTCACTGGCGGTCGCTGACGTTGGGGATGACGTGCTGGCGCGCGGGTGGCCGCCTGCAGCACTCCTGGGTGGCGTGGGCATGATCGAACGTTCCTTGATGGCGTGGCGCGTCAATTGTGGCTCGCTCACCTCCCTCGCAGGATGGGTCGCGGTGCGCTCTTGTCCGTCAAGGAATAGCCCATGTCAGACATGCCAACAAGACACCTTAGACCAAGGGTGAGACCCGACTTTGGTCACACCTTTACGCAACTCCATGTTGCGCAAGGATTATTCAACTTCACCAGACTTCGCGCCATCTTCGCTCACGTCGCGAACCGGACACGACCGATCATCACCGTTCGCTCGGCGCCGCTGTCGGCCACCACCGTTCTCACCGCGGCCTCGCCTGCCGCGCCGAAGCTTGCCGAGAGCTCGATCTGACTGACCCCCTGGGCGATCAGCTCACTGACCAGGCGCTCGGCCGCCTTGAGCGAGCCCAGTGTGGCGACGGAGAGTCGCATCTCCCCGCTCCCCTGGCTGCTCAGCGAGGTATTGCCACTGTGCTCGACCAGAATCAGGAAGGCATGGTGCATAACGTCGTGCGTCTTCACGGCCATGACAGTCTCCTCACCACGAGATGGATCACGCATCAAGAAGCCTAGCGTGTCCCCGCGAGCATCAGGACTGATCTTTCTGAGCGCTTGTGGACCACGGATCAACGACATGTCGTCCTATCTGGACGTGAGCCGGGCACAAAAAAACGCCTGCCGCTTTCGCGACAGGCGTTCTCGAGCACCTCACTCCGAACCGATGGCCAGCTCCCTCATGATGCGAACATCATGTGTCGGCGAGCGCCATCCGTCAGGAACTCAGGCGTAGACCGGCAGACGTGCACAGACCTCGGAGACCTTGGCCTGTACCTCGGCTTCGGCAGCGGCGGAATCGCCGGCGACCATCGCCTCGAGGATGTCGCAGATCCAGCCCGCCAGATCCAGACACTCCTGCTCCTTGAAGCCGCGCGTGGTGACGGCCGGGGTGCCGATACGCAGACCGGAGGTGACGAACGGCGACTGCGGGTCACCCGGCACGGCATTCTTGTTGACGGTGATGTGGGCACGGCCCAGTGCCGCGTCAGCGTCCTTGCCGGTCAGGCCCTGCTTGACCAGTGACAGCAGGAACAGGTGATCCTCGGTGCCGCCGGAGACGACTTCGAAGCCACGCTCCAGGAACACGGATGCCATGGCCTGGGCGTTCTTCACGACCTGCTGCTGGTAGGTCTTGAAGGACGGATCCATCGCTTCCTTGAAGCAGATCGCCTTGGCCGCGATGACGTGCATCAGCGGGCCACCCTGGCCACCCGGGAAGACGGCGGAGTTCAGCTTCTTCTCGATGTCGGCATTGCCTTCGGCAGACAGGATCAGGCCGCCACGCGGACCGCGCAGGGTCTTGTGCGTGGTGGTGGTGACGACATGGGCGTGGGGCAGCGGGCTCGGGTAGACACCGGCGGCGACCAGACCGGCCACGTGGGCCATGTCGACCAGCAGATAGGCACCGACTTCGTCGGCGATCTTGCGGAACTCGGCCCAGTCGATGATCTGGGAGTAGGCGGAGAAGCCGGCGATGATCATCTTCGGCTTGTGCTCACGCGCCAGACGCGCGACTTCGGCGTAGTCGATCAGGCCGTTTTCGCCCAGACCGTACTGCACGGCATTGTAGTGCTTGCCGGAGAAGTTCGGACGTGCACCGTGAGTCAGGTGACCACCCGCGTCCAGGCTCATGCCCAGAATGGTGTCGCCCGGCGAGACCAGCGCCTGGAAGACGGCACTGTTGGCCTGGGAACCGGCGTGCGGCTGAACGTTGGCGTAGGTGGCACCGAACAGTTCGCAGGCACGATCGATGGCCAGCTGCTCGACCTTGTCGACGAACTCGCAACCGCCGTAGTAACGCTTGCCCGGGTAGCCTTCCGCGTACTTGTTGGTCAGCTGGGAGCCTTGCGCCTGCATGACGCGGGGGCTGGCGTAGTTCTCGGAGGCGATCAGCTCGATGTGAGCTTCCTGGCGAACGACTTCGTCGTCCATGGCGCTCAGGAGCGCATCATCAAAACCGGCAATCTGCATGTCACGGGTGAACATCGGGTGTCCTCGCCTGAAGGGTGATGACGACAGCGAATTCCGGCGCGGCCGGATCGCCATCTAGGGGTAAGATCAGGACCAGCATGATACCTCAGCCGGCGGTCCGATTCACATGAATCAGCATCATTGTTAACGCAAGATGGCCTCACGATCGACACGACGATCTCGAGGCCATCCTGCGGCGGCGTCATGCACTGCGCTGATGCTGCCTTTCCGTGCTCACTGCAGGGCGCGCAGCCCTGCCATGGGCGGCTGGCGGCGCACTTCCCGCGACAGCCAGAAGCCCAGCCCGCCGACCAGCACAGCGCCGATCAGCGGCAGGCCGAGCCACAGCCACGGATGCAGCACCACCGGCAGGCCCAGCCAGCCGGAATAGAGCCCGACCGCCGCGCCTTCCGCCAGCATCGCACCCAGCAGACCGCTCAACGCCCCCAGCAGCACGAACTCGGCAGCCTGCAGGCGGGCCAGCAGGCTCTGCCCGGCACCGAATACCTTGTAGAGCGCACCTTCGTGTTCTCGTGCGGGGCGGCTGGCCACCAGGGCCGCGTAGAGCACGCTGGCTCCGGCCAGCAGTACCAGACCGAGAATCAGCTCGACGGCCCGCGAGACCTGGGCGATCAGCTCCTGCACCCGCGTGAGAATCGCGTCGATGTTGATCAGGGACACGCTGGGGTAATCGCGCACCAGCGGTGCCAGCGCTCCCTCCTCCTCGAGATGAAACGCCGTCATGTAGCTGTGGGCGAAGCTCTCGAGCGCCCCGGGCGGGAAGATCACATAGAAGTTGGGCATGAAGCTGTCCCAGTCCACATGGCGCAGATTGACCACCTGCGCCTTGAGGGTCTCGCTGCCGATGGTGAACGACAGGCTATCGCCGATGGACAGTCCCATGCGCTGCGCCAGGTCTTCCTCCATCGAGACCGGCACCCCCTGCGCCTCGGCGATGGCCTGACGCCGCGAGGGTTCGGCATCCGCGAAGTCCTCGAGCGGCGCCCAGTCACCTGCCGTCACGCGGTTGTGATCAGGCAGATCACGATGCCAGGTGAGATTGAGCTCACGCTGGGGCACGCCGCGTGAGGATTCAGCCTCCCCGGTGCCTTCCTGCATGCCACCGGCCGCCTGTTCCGTGTCCGGCTGACGTTCACGGGTAGCGGCATTTTCCAGCGCCCGCTGCTGTGAGCGACCCAGCAAGGATTCGCCTTTCAGGGCGGTGATGCGCCCTCGCACCATCGGATAGAGCTCACTCAGGCCGTCTTGGGTCGACTCCGCCCCTTGCGCCTCCACGATGGCCGACAGCTCCTCGCCGAAGGCCTGCTGCTGGCCCGGCTGGATGTTGATGGCGAAGTGGTTGGGGGCATTGGCCGGAATCTGCGCCTGCCAGCGGCTGATCAGATCACCACGCACCAGCGCGATCAGTGCCACGGCCGCGAAGGTGACGGCGAAGGCCACCAGCTGACCGAGACTGGCGCCGCGACGCCGCGCCAGCAACCCGCCCGCCAGACGGACCGGCCGACTCCAGCCGCCCTGTCCCCGCGTACGCGCCACCACCTTGACCATCAGTGACAGCAGCAGCTGCCCCACCACCAGCAACAGTCCCAGCCCGATGATGCCGCCGACCAGCAACCCGGCCGCCAGCATGAGATCGCCCGAGTAGAGCCACATCAGGGCGCCGAACACCAGACTGGCCATCGCCACCACCACCCAGGCCGAGGCCGGCAGCGGGGCCAGTTCACGCCGCAGCACCTTGAGCGCACTGACCTGACGCAGGCGCAGCAGCATCGGACCGGCGAAGCCGGCCAGCACCGCCAGTGCCGTCAGAATCCCCAATGCCAGCGGCAAGGGGCCCGGCGCCGGCAGCTCCAGCGGCAGGAAGCGCTCCAGCAGTGCCACCAGCCCCATCTGCCCCAGCAGCCCCAATACGGCCCCCAGGGTGCTGGCCAGCAGCGCCAGCCAGCCAAGCTGAGCGGCAAACAACCGTGACAGCTGACGCTGGGAAGCCCCGAAGCAGCGCCATAGCGCGGCACTGTCCAGATGGCGTTCCACATAGCGGCGCGTCGACATCGCCACCGCGACCCCGGCCAGCAGCACCGCCACCAGCCCGGCCAGACTCAGATACTTGTCGGCACGCTCCAGTGAGCGCCCCAGTCGCGGGCGATCCTCGCGCACGTCCTTGAGGCGCACCTCGGCATTGTCGGCACTCGCCAGCAGCGGCGCGATGGCATCGCGCGCCTGCTGCACCGCCGCCGGATCGCCAGCGGCCAGCAGGCGATATTCCATGCGTGAACCGGGCTGGATCAGACCGGTCGCCTCGAGATCCGCCATGTTGAACATCAGGCGCGGGCTGAATTCGGAGAAACCGCCCTGCTGGTCCGGCTCACGAGTGATCAGGCCGCTCAGGGTCAGGGTCTTGCGCCCCACGGTGAGGGTATCCCCCGGCGACACTCCCAGCGCCGTGGCCAGGCGTGGCACCAGCCAGGCCTCCCCGGGTGGCGGGATGGCGGGGCGCGTGGCGGCTCTCTCGCCGTCAGCCGACCCGCCGTCGGCAGGCTTGCCGTCCGCCCCCGCGATTCGGGTCTCGGGCGTATCGGAGGCAAGCTCGATCTGCCCCATCAGCGGATACCCCGGCGAGACTGCCTTGAGGCTCGAGAGCACGAAGCTGTCGCCATGCGAGGCCATCGACACCATGCCCAGCTGCGGCGACATCTCGAGCCCGGCCTCCTCGAAGGCCTGCCGGAAACGCGGGTCCAGTGGGTTGCTGGACTCCAGCACCAGATCTCCCCCCAGCAGCTGTCCCGCCTGGCGCGTGAGACCACGATCCAGACGATCCAGAAAGAAGCCAATCATGGTGGTCGCGGCCACCGCCAGCATCAACGCCAGAAACAGCGCCCGCACATCGCTGGCACGCAGGTCCCGCAGCAGGCCACGCAACGCAAGCGGCAGACGCATGGCGCCCCCGCGCGGCGATCGCGCGTCAGATGTCATGCTGGCATCAGTCATGCTGCCCTCCTTGCGGTTTGGCCACCGCAGGTGCCGTGGCATCGTCCCGCCATTCGACCAGCTTGCCGGCTTCCAGCGTCAGACAGCGATCACAGCGCCTGGCCAGGGTCAGATCATGGGTGACCAGAATCAGCGTGGTGCCGCGCTCACGGTTGAGGGTGAACAGCAGCTCCGCGATGCGATCACCGGTAGCGGTATCCAGATTGCCGGTGGGCTCATCGGCGAACACCAGCCCCGGTCCCGCCACGAAGGCGCGGGCGATCGCCACCCGCTGCTGCTCGCCGCCAGACAGATGACGCGGCAGGTGATCAAGACGCTCCGCCAGCCCCACTCGCGCCAGCCAGTCACGTGCCCTGGCCTCGATATCGCCCCGGGGCGCCAGCTCCAGCGGCATCAGCACGTTCTCCAACGCCGTCAGGGTCGGCAGCAGCTGGAAATTCTGGAACACGAAGCCCACCTGCCCCGCGCGCAGCGCCGCACGCCCGTCTTCATCCAATCCGGCAAGCGAGGTGCCGAACAGGCGAATATCGCCTTGGGTCGGACTGTCCAGCCCCGCCAGCAACCCCAGCAGCGTGGATTTTCCGGAACCACTGGCCCCGATGATCGCCACGCTCTCGCCGGCTGCCACGGCAAGCTCTAGATCTTCAAGAATGGTCAACTGGCCGTCACCGCTGGCGACACGCTGGGTCAGACCCGTGACATTGAGGACTGCCGTCGGCGCCTGCGGATTCGCTGCTGACGGTGCCGCGACTGACGCTTGATCCGACGCAAAGGGGGCGTCGTTAATGGAGGCGTTATGTGACATCGTGTCTGCTCGCTTATGGTTGTGAACGGGATGGCCATGAACGCCAGTCCCCGAAACGGATGTGAAACGTGTGCAGATGATGGAGATGAGGAATGCAGAGATGGCTGGTGAATCGCCGTGAAACGCAACGTCTGTCCCGAGTCGCCGAACCGCGCGTCACGCGCAAGACTGCCGGACTCACGCGGCTGCGCAATGCGCTTGCCAGTACGGCACTGACCCTCGTGGCCGTGCTGGCGCCTCAGGTGGCGCTGGCAGATGCGCCGGCTCCCTGGCTGGTGGTCGGCGACTCCCTCTCGGCCGGCTACGGCATCGACAGCAGCCGGGGTTGGGTCGCGTTGCTCGACGAGCGCCTCGAGGACACCCTGGGCAACGATGCGCCTGAGGTCATCAATGCCAGCATCAGCGGCGATACCACCGAAGGCGGCCTGAATCGCCTGCCGGCACTGCTCGACCGACACGACCCTTCGCTGGTGATGATCGAACTGGGCGGCAATGATGGCCTGCGCGGCCTGCCGCCTGCGCGCATGCAATCCAATCTGGCCAGCATGATCGATGCCGTGGAGGATGCCGGCGCCCAGCCCGTGCTGCTGGGGATCGAGATCCCGCCCAACTATGGCCCGGCCTATACCGACGCCTTCCGCCAGGTCTATCGGGCGCTGGCCGACGAATACTCCGTGCCGTTGGTGCCCTTCATTCTCGAGGGCATCGCCACGGCGCCGGCCGGCCAGAAACTGATGCAACAGGACCGTATCCACCCGACGGCCAAGGCCCAGCCGAGGTTGCTGGACAACATCTGGCCGACGCTCGAGCCGCTCGCGCTACCTGCCACACAGTGACCCTGCACGTGTCTACCTTGCCTGAACATGACATGGGGCATCCCGGTCAGAATCAAAGGTGACGGTGGTTTCCCGAAGGGCGTGTCCTCTCGATACGCCCTCTCGACAAGCCCTCCCGACAAGCCCTCCCGACAAGCCCTCTTGTCATGCCCTGCCGCCACGCTTTTCATCACGCTCGTCCATCGTGCCCCGCCCGGGGCGCTTCGCCCTTCAGAGCACTGAGGATTCCACCATGAGCAAGTCCCGCAAGGCAGCCCCCGGCAAGTCAGCCCCCACAGCGACACCCGCGCATGCGGCAACCGGGCAGCCCCCGCCGGCCCCCGAGACTCCTCACATGACGCTCGGGCCGGTCTCCAGCGACGCCTACCCTTACGACAAGCGGCTCAAGCGCAAGGTCTACGAGGCCGAGAAGCGGGCCCTGCAGATCGAGCTGCTCAAGGTCCAGCATTGGCTGCGTGACAGTGGCGAGCGGCTTGCCATCGTGTTCGAGGGGCGTGACGCCGCCGGCAAGGGCGGCACCATCAAGCGCTTCATGGAATACCTCAACCCGCGTTTCGCGCGCATCGTGGCACTGGACAAGCCCAACGAGACGGAGAAGGGACAGTGGTACTTCCAGCGCTACGTCTCGCGCTTTCCCACCAGTGGTGAAGTCGTGCTGTTCGATCGCAGCTGGTACAACCGTGCAGGAGTCGAGGCGGTGATGGGCTTCGCCAGCCCTGACGAGGTCGAGCGTTTTCTCATCCAGGTGCCACAGCAGGAGCGCCTGTGGGTCGAGGATGGCCTGCATCTGGTCAAGCTCTATTTCTCGGTCTCCCGGGAAGAGCAGTCCAATCGTTTCGCCAAGCGCGCCGCCGACCCGCTGACGCGCTGGAAACTGTCACCGATGGACGCCGTGGCCCAGGAGAAGTGGGACGACTACACCACCGCGGCCGAGGCGATGTTCGCGCGTACCCACAGTCGCCACGCCCCCTGGACGCTGATTCGCTCCGATGACAAGCGTCGTGCTCGCATCGGCGCACTGCGCCATGTGCTCAGCCAGCTCGACTACCCCGGCAAGGACACACGGCTGATCGGCACGCCGGACCCATTGATCGTGGTGGATGCCGGCCGTCTGATCCTGCCCACGGACTAGTACGCCCCTGAGGATGCAGGCGCGGGCGGAGCGCGCTCATGTCGTGTGTGACAGTGTCTCCGGCGCCTTCTGCAGCTGCTGCAGGCCCAGGCCTGCCAGAATCAGCACCAGCCCCGCGAGTGTCGAGGTCAGGATCGGCTCGCCGACGATGAAGTGCAGCAGCGTCAACGACACGGGGGGAGACAGGAAGATCAGATTGGAGACCTTGGCGGTACGCGACACCTTGTGGACCGCCAGCTGCCAGAGCACGAAGGCGATGCCCATCTCGCACAGGCCGACATAGAGCCCGGCCATCAGCGCCTGAGGATTGGCGTTGTCCCCGATGAAGTTGCCAAACCCCGGCCCGATGGCCACCAGCAAGGTCAGGACCGGCAAGGCGACGCTGAAGTTCTGCCACTGGGCGACCAGCGGGGCGCGGGCATCCCGCGCGTTCAGCAGCCAGTAGAGGGCCCACAGCAGGGTCGAGCCCAGCGCCAGTCCGACGCCGAGGGGGTCGGCGAAGGCGACATCGAACACCTGCCCGCGGGTGGCGATGGTCCACACCCCGGCGTAGGCGATCAGCCCTGCCGCGACATCGATGCGCGTCAGGCGCTGCGCGAGGATCGGCACGGCAAGAAAGGCCATCGCCAGTGCCCAGGTATAGTTGAGCGCCATGGCCTCCTGCCCCGGCAGACGTGCATAGGCGCCGAACAGCACCAGATAATAGCCGACCGGGTTCATCAGTCCGGCCCAGGCCGCTGTCCGCCAGCCGCCTTTCCAGCCGCTGGCGAGCGCCTCGCGCAGCCGACCCTGACGCCACATCAGCACGCCGATCAACAGCCAGGAGACCAGCGCTGCCAGCCACACCAGCTCCAGCGGCGACATCTGCGCCAGCGCCAGCTTGAAGGCCGTTGCCACGGTCGACCACAACCCGACCGCTCCCAGACCATAGAGCATGGCCTCCCTGTCCTGACTCATGGCATGCTTCCTCGCAATTCGGACACCGCCATCCTGGCGGTGTCGACCTGACGCCCATGCCCGCCATGCGCGTCGCAGGCTTGAGCATCGCGCGCGTGGCGTGCAGCTGCAAGCCCGTGTACGCAAAGGACGCTTTACGATGACCAGCAGCCCCTCCTCGCAGCTACCGCACGCCAACCCGCAGCCCGATCCCCCCTCCACGGCGCTGGTCAGCGCCTACCGTCTCGACGGCAAGGGCAGCGCGACCCTCTTGAGCGATGATGAGCTGCGCCAGGCCTGGCATGAGCCGGAGGCCTTGATCTGGATGCACCTCGATTACACGCGAGGCGACGTCAATGATTATCTCGCCGGCATCGCGCAGCTGGATGATCCCAGCATCGAGGCCCTCACCGAGCTGGACACACGCCCACGCGTCGCACGTTTCGGCGGCGGCATCGTCACCACCCTGCGCGGCATCAATCTCAACCCGGGTGCCGCGCCGGAAGACCTGCTGTCCCTGCGCCTGTGGATGAGCCCGACTCGCCTGATCACCCTGCGCCGACGCCCCTTCCAGTCGATCACCCAGGTACGCGAGCAGCTGGAAGCCGGCCAGGGGGCCGAAAACATCTCCTGGCTGCTGGCGATGATCAGCGATGCGCTGGTTGATCGCGTCGCCGAGCTCAGCCACCGCCTTGACGATCAACTGGCGATCCTCGAGGAGGATCAGCTCAATGACGTGGAGATCGATCCCGACGACATCACGCGGCTGCGCCGCCCGTTGATCACCCTGCGGCGCTTCATGGGGCCTCAGCGCGACTGCCTGGCCCAGCTGGCTCAGGGGCCCTTGTGGATCGATGAGCAGGCGCGACTGGACCTGCGCGAGATCGCCAACCAGCTGTCGCGTTACGTGGAGGACTTTCAGGCCATGCAGGAACGCGCCCTGATCCTTCACGAGCAGCGCATGAGTGAGCACAACGAACAGCTCAACCAGCGCATGTACCTGCTCTCCGTCATCACCGCCGTCTTCCTGCCGCTGGGCTTCCTCACCGGACTGCTGGGCGTCAATGTCGGCGGGATTCCCGGCAGCGAGAGCCCATGGGGCTTCACGCTGTTCGTCGGCATGACGCTTGGGGTGGTCGCGATGCAGATGTGGCTGCTCAAGCGCAAGAAATGGTGGTGACGCGGATCGGGGCACTCGTCACGATGTCGGAGTGCCCTGTTCGCGGCTGGCGCGGTCGATATGGCCGAGATCGCGCTCCGGGTCGAGCACATCACGCACGCGTTGCTTGAGGTCACGGCTGTCCGGGAAGCCGCCATCCCGCTTGCGCTCCCAGAGCACCTGCCATTCGGCGTCAGGCGCAGGCTGGCAGAGCACCTCGAAGTGCCCGCCGTGACTGGGCGCGAGAGCGACCTCATCCAGCGCTTCCCCGAAGGTGGAGAGCAGTTCCTGGGCATACCAGGCCGCGCGCAGCAGCCAGTTGCAGCCGGTGCAGTAGTGAATGCGAATCTTGAGCGTGGACGGTTGATCCATGAGAGCGAGCGTTCCAATCGTGAGTGAAGAGTTGCCGTTCCCACTTCACTGCAGCGAGGCGTTCGGGTCAATGCCGAAATGCGTGCAGGGATGAGAGCGTCGACAACTGGCACTGGGCATCCCCGCACGGGCACGGAATAATGAGGATTCAGCCGCCGACCTTCGGAGCCATGCATGTCAGACCCGTCATCGTCCTCGTCCCCATCGTCTCCCTCCTCGCGCTCGGCCTCAAGGCCCTCGTCAGATGCCTCGACGGAGGCCACGACGACAGGGACGCCTGACCCCCAGAAGGAGCACGCCACGGGACAACGCCCGGAGCAGGACCAGGTCAAGGACACCACCAGCGGCGCCCAGAGCCGCTTCTTCGAGCGCATGACCGGCGATGAAGACTCGCGCATGTGCAAGGATATCTCCGAGGATGCCTGCCATCAGCAGCCCGGCAATGTCTGGCGCCATCTGCTGGCCTCGCTGGGGACCAAGCTGGCCGACGAGCTGGCAAGTGCACGCCTGGTGCTGCCGTGGCTGCTGGGATTGATCGGCGCCCCGGTGTGGATGGTGGGGCTGCTGGTGCCGATTCGTGAAGCCGGCGCCCTGCTGCCGCAACTGGTGGTGGCGGGCTTCATCCGCCCGCTCCCGCGGCGCAAATGGGTCTGGGTCGCGGGGTCCGTGCTGCAAGCGCTGATGGCCTTCAGCCTGGTGATCATCACGCTGCTCTCTCGAGGCGACGGTGACAGTGGCCTGGGCGGCAGCCTGGCCGGTGGCCTGGGCGGCAGCCTGGCCGGTGGCCTGGTGCTGGGGTGTCTGGTCGTGCTGTCACTGGGGCGTGGCGTGGCCTCCATCGCCACCAAGGACGTGCTGGGCAAGACGATCGCCAAGCAGCGCCGTGGCCGCCTGATGGGATGGAGTGGCAGCCTGGCCGGCGCCATGACGTTGCTCGCGGGGGGTGTTCTGATGCTGCTGGGCGAGCAGCCCGGTCAACAGGTGCTTGCCACCCTGATGGCGATCGCGGCACTGGGCTGGAGTCTGAATGCTTTCTGCGCGGCGCTGATCAAGGAAGATCGCGGCGCCACCAGCGGCGGTGCCAATGCCTGGGACACCGTGCGCCAGGGGTTCAGCCAGCTGCGCCATGACGCCGCCTTCCGCAATTTCAATCTGGCGCGTGCGCTGTTGCTCTCAAGTGCCCTGGCCCTCCCCTACATCGCGCTGCTGGGCCAGCAGCAGAGTGGCGAAAGCCTCGGCGGACTCGGGGTACTGGTGGTCGTGTCAGGCCTGGCGGGCATGGTCGCCAGCCCCATCTGGGGCAAGCTTGCCGATACCTCGAGTCGGCGCGTGATGCGCAACGCCGGCGCCGGTGCCGCCGTGTGCTGCGCGCTGGCCGGCAGCATGGTGTGGTGGCCCGGAGCGCTTTCCGACAGCGTCTGGAGTTATGCCGTGGTCTACGGGCTGCTGGTGATCGCACATTCCGGCATCCGCCTGGGACGCAAGACTTACGTGGTGGATCTCGCCAGCGCTGACAATCGCGCGCTCTACGTGGCTCTGTCCAACACCCTCACCGGCGTGCTGATGCTGGTGCTGGGTCTTGCCATCGGCGGTCTGGCCCAATGGCTGGGCAGCGAGTGGCTGCTGCTGATTCTGGCCGGTGTCGCCACGGCGGCCGCCCTGTGTGCGCAACGTCTGCCGGAAGTGGAAGACGACTGATACCGGACAGAGCGGTCTGCCAAACCTCGCGACGGGGGCCCGGGACAGGCGCTGGCCCCCGACACATCAGCGGCTGCGATTGCATAAGCCGCGTCTCCCCGCCATAGTGAAACCGATGATGGTGCTGGAATGTCCGGGCACACGGACAGGCACCCGATACCCGTACTCTCGGGCTCGGTCACAAGGGCCGGGTTCTTTAGCCGCAAGGATCAGTGCCAGATGAAAAGACCCCACATGATCAGCCCCGAGCTGCTCGAGAGAGTGGTGAATGCCTCGGACGATGGCATCGTGGTGGCCGAACAGGAAGGTGACGAGAACATCCTGATCTACGTGAATCAGGGCTTCGAGCGCCTTACCGGTTACAGCGCCGACGAGATTCTCTACCGCGATTGCCGTTTTCTGCAGAATGACGACCGTGACCAGCCACAGCTGGACAACATCCGTGCCGCGCTGCGCGACAAGCGCCCGTGCCGCGAGATACTGCGCAACTATCGCAAGGATGGCAGCCTGTTCTGGAACGAACTCTCCATGACTCCGGTCTTCGACGAGCACGACAATCTCCAGTACTTCGTCGGTGTCCAGAAGGATGTCACCAGCCTGATGACCGCGCATGAGGAGCTGGAGCGCCTGCGGGAAGCCCGCAAGAGCGATGTCGAGTGACCACTGACACGCTCCCCTCCTTTCGGTCATGAACGACTCGCCAACGCCCACCACCCGGTGGGCGTTGGCGTTCGTGCGCAGACGAAAACTTCCCCGCGACCCACCAGAGCATGCTTCCACGCACACAGGACTTGTCATCGAACTTCTCCAGCGCTATATAGCGAAGGAGCCTTCGGCAGGTCGCCGCAGGCGGTGTCTGACGCCTCGCGTCTGGCAGACTGATTCATGATCGGGAGGTCCGCCCATGGCCCGCGAACAATTCCTCGACGATATCGATGCTACCGCCCTGGCGGAGGAAGCCACCAACGACGTGGACTTCGAACTGTCTTCCAGCTCCACCCCCGCCAGGCCCCAGCGCAGCGACTCGCGCCAGCGCCTCGAAGCCCTGCTGGAAGAACGTGCGCTGGCACGCTCCATCCGTGAAGGCTGGGACGATGAAGCGGATGATGATGACCTGCTGGACGCCAGTGACTGGGGAGAGGAGGAGTGAGCGCCTCGCGATGAGGCCGGGGCTGGCCTCGAGATGCCCCTTCAGGGAAGGTTCGCCACACCGCTTCTCGGTGAAGACCAGGGGGTTCAGCCCCGTCAGCGAACCGGCCATGGAATGGCCGCCGTCACGCCAACGATGGCCCTGACTGGTCAAGCGTGACCACGGGCACTATCATCAGCGCGTCATTCCATTCTCCAACCAAATTGGGATTCCATGGCGCAATACGTCTATACCATGAACCGGGTGGGCAAGGTCGTCCCCCCGAAGCGCGAGATTCTCAAGGACATCTCGCTGTCCTTCTTCCCGGGTGCCAAGATCGGTGTGCTCGGTCTCAACGGCTCGGGCAAGTCCTCGCTGCTGCGCATCATGGCCGGCGTGGATCAGGACTACAACGGCGAAGCGCGTCCCATGCCGGGCCTCAATGTCGGCTACCTGCCCCAGGAGCCGGAGCTGGATGATTCCAAGAACGTGCGCGAGTGCGTCGAGGAATCTCTGGCCCACATCAAGAATGCCCAGGCGGAGCTGGATGAAGTCTATGCCGCCTACGCCGAGCCGGACGCCGACTTCGACGCCCTCGCCGCGCGTCAGGCCAAGCTCGAGGACCTGATCCAGGCCTCCGACGCCCACAACCTCGAGCGCAAGCTGGAAGTGGCCGCCGAAGCGCTGCGCCTGCCGCCGTGGGATGCCAATGTCGGCGTGCTGTCCGGTGGTGAACGCCGCCGTGTCGCCCTCTGCCGCCTGCTGCTCTCGAGCCCCGACATGCTGCTGCTGGATGAGCCGACCAACCACCTGGACGCCGAGTCCGTCGCCTGGCTGGAGCGCTTCCTGCACGATTACGCCGGCACCGTGGTCGCCATCACCCACGACCGTTACTTCCTCGACAATGTCGCGGGCTGGATTCTCGAGCTCGACCGTGGCCAGGGCATTCCCTTCGAAGGCAACTATTCCTCGTGGCTGGAGCAGAAGGACGCTCGCCTGCAGCAGGAAGCCAAGCAGGAAGCCTCACGCAACAAGGCCATCCAGCAGGAGCTCGAGTGGGTTCGCCAGAATCCCAAGGGTCGTCAGGCCAAGAGCAAGGCGCGTCTCAACCGCTTCGAGGAAATGCAGTCCGGTGATTTCCAGAAGCGCAACGAGACCAACGAGATCTACATTCCGCCGGGACCGCGTCTGGGCGACAAGGTCATCGAGCTGCACAACGTCACCAAGCGTTTCGAGGACAAGCTGCTGTTCGACGACCTGTCCTTCACCATTCCCCAGGGTGCCATCGTCGGTATCGTCGGCGGCAACGGTGCGGGCAAGTCCACGCTGTTCAAGCTGGTGACCGGCAAGGAAACCCCGGACAGCGGCGAAGTGGTGCTGGGCGAGACCGTCAAGATCGCCTACGTCGAGCAGCTGCGTGATGGCCTGGAAGACAATCAGACTGTCTGGGAAGCCGTCTCCGGCGGCCAGGACATGCTCAACATCAATGGCCATGAAGTCTCCTCGCGCGCCTATGTCGGCCGCTTCAACTTCAAGGGCACGGATCAGCAGAAGCGTCTGTCTGATCTGTCCGGTGGTGAGCGTGGTCGTCTGCAGCTGGCGCAGACGCTCAAGCAGGCCGCCAACGTGCTGCTGCTGGATGAGCCGTCCAACGACCTGGACATCGAGACCCTGCGTGCACTGGAAGAGGCGCTGCTCGCCTTCCCGGGCTGTGCACTGGTCATCTCGCACGACCGCTGGTTCCTGGATCGCATCGCGACCCACATCCTCGCCTACGAAGGGGACTCCAACGTGGTGTTCTTCGAGGGCAGCTACAGCGAGTACGAAGAGGATTACCATGCGCGTGTCGGCAACGATGCGCCCAAGCGCATGAAGTACAAGCGTATCGATGCCTGATCCGGTGATCTGAACCGCTGGATTGACCAGGACGCCCTTGCCGCTGACGCCGCAAGGGCGTCCTGCGTTTGAGGCAAGCCTCACAAGGGCGCTCCCGCGTCGCCTCTGGCACTTGCAGTCAGGCCGAACACGGGAGATAACGGGGCGAATGCTTGCCGTCACTCACGGCCGTCCGTCGCACACGCCGTCGCGCCACTCACAGGATCAGGAATTGCCCATGAATCGCTGGCTGCAACAGCCGCTGATGTGGTTACGCACCTTCACCACCAGCATCGCCTATCTGCCAAGCCTGCTGGCGACGCTCTATATCCTGCTTGGCTTGATCTCGGTGCTGCCTTCCGGCCTCCCCGAGCCACATGAACTGCCAGCCAGCGAGATGCTGAATGCCCTGACCTTCAAGGAGCACGACACGCCGCGCACCCTGCTGGCGGCACTGGTCGGCGGGCTCATTTCGCTGATGGTCTTCAGTTTCACCATGGTGATGAGCGTGCTGACCCAGGCGGGCGCACAGTTCTCCCACAAGCTGCTGCTGGGGCTGGTGACCGAGCGTCACCATCAGCTGGTGCTGGGACATTATCTGGGCAGTCTGCTGTTCCTGCTCATCAACCTGATGGTACCCAATACCGGCGATTCGCCAACGCTATGGCGCTCCATCGCGGTCTATCTGGGCGTGTTGATGATGGTCAATTGCCTGGGGATGTTCATCTACTTCATCCATCAGGCATCACAGTCCGTGCAGATCAATGCCGTGGCTCGCCGCCTGTCCGGGCGCACGCGGGTCTCGCTTGAACGACTGCGAGAGCGCAATCGCCACGACGGTTTCGGCGAGCGCCAGATCACTCGCGACACGTCACGCTGCCAGCTGCTGAGAGCAAAGCGACGCGGCTATGTGCAGCAGGTCGATTTCGCGGCCCTTCGCCAGCTGGCCATCGACCACGACATGATCGTGCACCTGGACTTCGCGCTCGGGGCCTTCATCGTCAGTGGCATGCCGCTGATGCGCATCGAATGGCCTGCGGGCCTGCCCGAAGGCGTCTCGGCGGGTGATGAGCTCGATGAGCACCATCAGGCAGGACTGATCAAGAAGCTGCGCGCGGCACTGGGCTATCTGGATGGGGAATCCGTCGATGACCTTCACGAGCACGGCCTGACCCAGCTGATGGAAGTCGCCATCAAGGCGCTGTCCCCCGGCATCAATGATCCGGGCACCGCACGCCTGTGCCTGCATCAACTCACCGAACTGCTCAGTGAGCGCATGCAGCTGCCCCTGTGCAACTGCTGCGTGGATGAGGAAGATCACATACGGGTCAGCTGGGAGATGGAGAGCTTCGACAGTCTGCTCTACCGCAGCATCTCCCCCATCCTGCACTATGGTCGTGATGACCTCTCGATCTGTCTGGCGCTGCTCTCGCTGCTCAAGACACTGTCACTGCTGGGCAGCGATGACGCGCAACTGGCATTGCTGCAACAACATGCCGACAAGGTGGTGGAGGCCATCCTTGCCCAGGCACAGTTCGAGGTGGACAGGCGCTTCATCGAGCAGGGCCTCAAGGCCGGGCATCATCGTCTGACGCTGCCAGGTACCCCGTGGTGACGTGCTGGCCTGATGACTTGATTACTTGATGGCTTGCTGACCTGCAGGCCTGATGGCCTGATGAACACGCAAACGCCCGCAGCGGTCGCTACCGTCTGCGGGCGTTTGCGTCGTGATGAAAGCCGTCCGTATCAGGGCTTGCGACGCCCCTTGAAGAACGACACCAGGAACAGCACCAGGAAGACGACGAACAGTACCTTGGCGATGGTGGCCGCAGTACCTGCGATACCGCCAAAGCCGAGTACGGCGGCAATCACGGCAACGATCAGAAAGATGATGGCATAGTTGAGCATGGCAATTCCTTATGTCATGGAGAACCGGTAGTGGGCGACGACCGCAGCGGCACGACGACTGCCTCTGCATGTGGCGTCTCATTCGACGCGCTCGCCCTTCGCTCATCAGGTGTGGCAGCTGACATGATTGCCAGAGGGCGGAGTCACGACAGACCGCTTGATCACCTTGTCCATGTGAAGATGGTAATCAATACAAGTAAAGTCAAGGCCATGTCTCGAATCGGTAAAAGATTTTCCCGCGCGGGTTGAAAGCCTCCCTCATCATCCGCAGGTCTATTTTCAGGCACACGGCAGGCGGCATCCGGTTGGCCGCACGCATGCAGCTCGGACAAGTGGCGCTGCTTGTCGGGTGCCGCCTGATCTCCATCGAAAACGCCCCGCCAGGAAATTCCTGGCGGGGCGTTTTCGATGATGCCCATGCGTGTCGCGTCACGGCAGATCTCGTCGGCTCACACATGGGCTCAAGTGACGTTTACAGCGCCGCGATCATGGCCTCGGCATAGGCGATGAGCTCCGGCTCGCTCATGACCTCGACCCGATTCAGGCCACTGTCCACGCTGGCAGGCCGCCCTTCCTTCACCAGCAGCGTACGCGGATAGCCCGCCCCACCGATGCGCTCGCTCAGCTGCGCATGTGCCTCACTCAGATAGACTCCGCGAGTCTCCTGCACGCACAGGGTCACCAGCGGCAGACCACCTCGCGCCAGGGCCGCCTCGAAGGCCGGCAGCGCCGGACGCTGACGCACGGTGCAGTCCGGGCACCACTGCGCAATCTGATTGAGGACGAAGGTATCGCCGGCCGCCAGGCGTGCTTCGACATCGGCCAGAGTGGCGAGAGAAGACGTGTCATTGCTCATGGTTCACCTCAATACAGGGACGGATCGGATTTCTCTGGACGAGTCTTGAAACGGCGATGCAACCACAGGTACTGCTCGGGATGCTTGCGGATCGCCCCCTCGATGAAGGCATTGATGCGCGTGGCATCCGCGACATCATCGCCACTCGGGAAGTTGTCGAGTGCCGGGAGATACTCCAGCGTATAGGTACGATTGTCCGGATTGCGATGGAACATCAAGGGCATCACCGGCGCCCCTGTCATGCGGGCGATCTTGGCCGTCAGCTTGATGGAGGCGGCATCGATACCGAAGAACGGCGCGAAGACGCTGACGTCCCGACCGAAATCCTGATCCGGCGAATACCACACGCCATGCCCGCTCTTGATGCGGCGCACCACACCCCGCAGGTCATGACGGTCGATGGCGGTGCCGAAAATGCCATTGCGCGCGCGCGTCATGAAACGCTCGAACAGCGGGTTGTCATGCGGGCGATAGACGACATCGGCCGGGAAGAACAGCGAGTGCAGTGCGCCACCGAGATCCAGTGTCGAGAAATGGATGCCCACGATGAGCGCGCCCTTGCCCTGCGCCATGGCGCGCTCCATGTGCTCCTGACCCTTGAAGGTCACGCGGTCGCGCATGTGCTCCGGGTCTCGACACCACCCGGTGGCGGTCTCGAAGATGCCGATGCCGTTGGCATGGAAGGTCTTGCGTACCTGACGCGCACGCTCCGCTTCGCTCCATTCGGGGAAGCACAGCTTGAGATTGGTGTCCGTGATATGGCGACGACGCTTGCCGAAACGCCATGCCAGCTCACCGATGCCGCGCCCCAGCCACAGCTTGGCGCACCAGGGCAGGAAGGCCGAGGCCTTCATGGCCCCGATTCCCAGCCAGGCCGGCCAGTAACGGGGATGCGCAAAACTCTCGGGGTAGGTCTTCTTGGCCATGACTCTCTCGTTCAACGGGCAACGGCGGCCATTGTAGACCGCCCGAGCCCTGCCGTCAGGTCAGGCGCACGTATCCACTGCCTGAGAGGCCATCGGGTCCGCCTCGCGTGCCTGACCACCGTGATAATGCTTGGGAACACGCGGCAGGATCCCTGTCAGCAGGGTATAGCTGATGGTGTCACAACTGGCGGCCACGCGATTGACCTCCAACCCTTCGCCCCACAGCACCACGCGAGAACCGACGCCCGCTTCCGGCAGGTCGGTGATATCCACCGTCAGCATGTCCATCGACACCTTGCCGGCCAGTACGGTCTCCTGGCCATCGACCAGTACGGGTGTCCCGTCCACCGCATGGCGATCGTAGCCATCCCCATAGCCACAGGCGACGACACCGATACGTGTCGGACGCGTCGCCACGAAACGTCCGGCATAGCCCACCGGCTCGCCGATGGCGATCTCGCGTACGGCAATGATGGCGGAAGACAGGGTCATCACCGGCTTCAGACGGCGGCTGGCATCATTGGCCCCTTCCAACGGGTCCGCGCCGTACAGCATGATGCCGGGACGATTCCAGGCGGCATGCGATTGCGGCCAGGCAAGCGTCGCCGGGGAGTTGGCCAGACAGAGTGGCAGGGCAAGCTCAGCGGCCAGCGCTTCCACTGCCGCCATCTGATGCTGGAAATAATCGGGCGTCAGGCTATCGGCCGTAGCGAAATGCGTCATCAGGTGAAGGTCCTGCGCCTTGCCACTCGCCACCAGGCGTTTCTTGACCGCCCTGGCCTGCTCGGCATCGAAGCCAAGACGATGCATGCCGGAATCGAACTTGATCCAGCAGGATATCGGCCCGGGGAGCGTTGCCGCCTCCAGGGCGGCCAGCTGCCATTCACTGTGGATGGCACACCAGAAGTCATGCTGCGCCGCCAGCTGGTATTCCGATGCCTCGAAGACACCTTCGAGCAATACCACCGGGTGCGTGATACCGCCTTCCCGCAGCGCGAGCGCTTCTTCGATGGTCGCGACGGCAAATGCCGGTGCCAGATCTGCCAACGCACGGGCACATGCCACGGCCCCGTGGCCATAGGCGTCTGCCTTGATCACGGCGAGCGAGCGGGAATTCGGCGCCAGCTCACAGGCCAGCTGATAATTGTGGCGCAGGGCATCCAGATCAATATCAGCACGCAACGGGCGGGACATGAGGCAACTCCAGACAATGAGAAAGAGGGACAGACACGACGAATCACGCACGGGTGACGCAGCAAGTTGGGACCTGCCAACGAGCGAGCAAGGCACGCACCATGAAAAGGAGGCGGCCAACCGGAGCAGGCGTTCTCCAGCCATCAATTATTTTCCATCATCGCGCCAAGGTCACGGTGAAAACCACCAAACATCAAGCCAACTTCTTGACGTTATCTCTGGTTTTCATCAAATCAATGGCATATTCCTCCAGACAAGCATCACAGCTGTTGTCATTCACGCTTCACGGCGAGATTTCTGCCCCCCGATACGCGAACACCCCCACCGGCAATGGCCGATGGGGGTGTCAGGAGAAGCCGGTCAGGCCAGTATCAGATCACTGGGCCGGGCCATCCAGCTCGGTGTCGTCTTCGTCCTGCAGAACCAGTGATACCTGACGATCGCGCTTGAGGCTCTCGTTCAGATCGCGCACGGTGTTGACGTCGATGATGCCCGCCGCCTGGCGCAGGTTTAGCAGATCCAGCACGTAGGTGTAACGCGAGGAGGCATAGTCCGCCAGGGCCTGATAGAGCGCCTGCTCGGCATCCAGCACATCGACGATGTTACGGGTACCGACTTCATACCCCGAGCGCGTGGCTTCCAGCGCGCTGCGGCTGGAGACGATGGCCTGCTTGCGCGCCTTGACCGTCAGGACGTCGCTGCGGACCTGACTGTAGAGCGAACGCACGCTCTGGGTGGTGGAACGCTGCTGGTCCAGCAGGTCGTACTGGCTCTGCTCCAGCAGGTGCGTGCTCTGGCGTACCTGCGCGGATGTGCGACCACCGGTATAGATCGGCAATGACGCCTGGATACCGATCTGGTTGTATTCCTGATATCCCCCGGAGGATGCGACGTCGGTTTCATCATAGGAGTAGGTCGCGAAGGCACCGACTTCCGGCAGATGACCGGCACGCGAGGTCTTGACGTCACCCTTGGCGACATCGACACCCTTCTGCGCGGCACCGATCAAGGGATTGTTGACCAACGCCATCTCGACCCACTTGCCACGACTGGCGGGCACCGGCGCTTCGATGGCGAGATCCTCTTCCAGCCCATCGATGGAATCGTATTGCTGGCCGGTCAATTGCTGAAGTGCCTCGAAGCTGACCTGCAGGTCGGCTTCCGCGGCAATCCGCTGGGCGCGTGCGTCATCAAAGGACGCTCTGGCCTCCTGGACATCGGTGATCGCGATCAGCCCGACCTCGAACTGCTGATTGGCCTGATCCAGCTGACGGGAAAAGGCCTTCTCCTGCGCGATGCGCGCATCCAGCACATCCCGGTTGTTGAGGATGGTGAAGTATGCGGAAGCCACATCGTACAACAGCTGCTGCTGATCGGAATCCAGCAGCAGTTTCTGCTGCTCGGTACTGTCCTTGCTGGTCGCCAGCTCATACCAGTCGGCAGCGTCGAACAGCTGCTGATTCACGTTGAGCACGATGTTGCTGTCGGTGTAATCCCCTTCCACACCGCTCTGGGAATTGCCCGTGACATCGGTGCGTGACACGGTGCCGGTGGCCGAGATCTGTGGCAGCAGATCCGAAAGCTCGATCCGCTCGTTGTCCTCGACGCTCTGATACAGAGAGCGAGAGGACGACAGGCTGGCATTGTGGGTCAGCGCATCACGGGTAATGTCGAGCAGATCGGCAGCCTGGGCCTGGGTCGCGAAACCCATCGCCAGCACCAGAGGCAGTATGCGTATGTTGGCCATGTATGCGTATTCCTGATCGGTAACAGTCAGTCGTGACCTGCATGATGCGCCAAAGGCACCAAGGCAAGGGGAGATAAGGTCGTTTCACGGGCCGGCTGATGACGGCATCAGCCCCTTCGGGGGCGGGTCGTGGAAAAAGGACTCAGTCTAATCGTCGCCTTGCAAGGCGTCCAGTTAGTTGGCTAACTTCATTTGCCTTACAGCGTTTCCACCCCAGCAACAATGCAACACGGCCCCGGTGTCGAATCATATGCACCGTCATCTTTCTGCCAACCCCATAGCCTGCCAAACCAATGCTCAGAAAATATGAAAACGGCCCGCCCGCAAGCGGGGGGCCGTTTTCATGTCGTGTTGCGTCCACTATCCAGCAGGATGTCACGGATATCGGGCCAGACGATGACAGCTGCCAGCCCTGACGATGACATGTCAGCGAATCATTCGAAGATGGATTCCAGCGACAGGCCCTGTTTCTCGAGCATGCGACGCAGTTTCTTGAGCGCCTCGACCTGAATCTGACGCACTCGCTCACGCGTCAGACCGATCTCCTCGCCGACCTCCTCCAGCGTGGCGGCTTCGTGACCCCGCAGCCCGAAGCGGCGTACCACCACTTCCATCTGCTTGTCGGTCAGCTCCGCCAGCCACTCATCGACATGTGCCTTGACGTCGACATCGACCAGACTGGACTCGGGGCTGGTGTCATTCTCATCGGCGATCGTCTCGATCAACGGCTTGTCGCTCTCGCCGCCCATCGGATAGTCCACCGAGGACACTCGTTCATTGAGCCCCAGCATCTTCTTGACCGTCTCCACCGGCTTGTCGAGGAAATCGGCGATTTCCTCGGCCGTCGCCTCGTGATCAAGCTTCTGCGTCAACTGGCGAGCAGCGCGCAGATAGATGTTGAGCTCCTTCACGACATGAATCGGCAACCGGATGGTGCGCGTCTGATTCATCAACGCGCGCTCGATGGTCTGACGGATCCACCAGGTGGCGTAGGTCGAGAAGCGGAAACCGCGCTCGGGGTCGAATTTCTCCACCGCGCGTATCAGGCCCAGATTGCCCTCCTCGATCAGGTCGAGCAGTGACAATCCGCGATTCAGATAGCGCCGTGCGATCTTGACCACCAGACGCAGGTTGGATTCGATCATGCGCTGCCGGCCGGCAGGGTCTCCCGCCTGCGCCAGTCGCCCGAAATAGACTTCCTCTTCGGGTTTGAGCAATGGCGAGAAGCCGATCTCGTTGAGGTAGATCTGCGTTGCATCCAGGCTCTGGTAGTGCTTGCGCTCTTCACGGTTCAGGGCGCGTTCGAATGCCGCCTCTTCCGCTTCAGCCTCAAGCGTATCGTCTTCGTCGACATCATCGAGGGACAGCTCCACCTCGGCCTGATCGATATCCTTTTCCAGCATGCTCATGTCGATACCCCGTTGTCTCTGGTCTGGTGCCAGGAACTTCTTGTTGTGGCAGCGGTGGACGTCAGCGCTTGGGCAGGAACTTCAAGGGATCCTTCGGCTGCCCATCCTCGCGGATCTCGAAATGCAGCTGCGCACGTTCGGCGTCAGTGGCTCCCAGAGTGGCGATTACCTGTCCGGCCTCGACAACATCATTCTCCGAGACGCGGAGGCTGTCGTTGTGGGCGTAGGCACTCAGATAACGGTCATTGTGCTTGAGGATGATGAGGTTGCCGTAACCGCGCACTCCACTCCCCGCGTAGACCACAATCCCCGGCCCTGCTGCCTTGACAGGTTGCCCCTTTTGACCAGCGATATCAATGCCGCCCGTCACACTCTCGGACTCACCGAATTTGCCGATGATCTCGCCTTGCGTAGGCCACTGCCAGTCAACGTTTTTTACCGGCACATAGGTTTTCTTGGCCGGTGCCGCCTCGGGTGTGGCGCCCGCAACGTTGGTGCCCTTTTCAACCTTGTCGGAGGCACTTTTCACGTTTGCCGCCGCCTTGTCACGCTCGGCCTTGGCCGCTGCCAGCTGCTCGGCCTTCTCGCGATCCGCCGTCTCCTGCGCCGCCTTGCGAGCAGCAGCCTCGGCCTCACTCGCCCTGGCCTGGGCATTGCTGCCGGCACTCTCCAGTGTCTCACCGGCTCGGGAGGCTTCGTCCGCGGCCTGTGCACGCGCAGACTCCGCCAGCGCCTCTTCACTGCCTTCCTGATACACGGGCCCCGGGCCGACGCCCGCAGCAGCGGCCGCGCCCGTGGCAGCCGCCGCAACGCCGCCACCACCGGTGGTCAGGGACTGCGCCTGGGAAGCACGCTGCTTCTGCTGAGCAATGGCCGACTCATCCGGAGCCAGCCAGTCCGGCACCTCGCCGCCGCTGGCGATGGCGTCATCGCTGCCGCCAAGCCCGGTCGCCACCACGCCCGTGCCTGATGCCGACCCCGATGCCGTGCCGGCCGTACGGGAGTTGCCGGCATTCGCGGGCAACGGTGCCTGAGGGTCGAGGCGCAGAGTCTGCCCGGGCTGCAAGGTGTAGGGCGGGCGCAGGCCATTCATGCGCGCCACGTCACGGAAGTCCTGGCCACTCTGCCAGGCGATGCCATAGAGCGTGTCACCGCGCTGGACCGTATAGCTGTCTGCAGTGATGCGTGTCGTGCCACCACTGAGATCCTGGATCTGCGGACGCGTCGTGGCGGTACTGCACGCCGTCAGAGCGCCCAGCGCCAGACCCGCCAGCGCCAGCTTGAATCCCTTGTCCATCATGTCAGGCATGTTCCTGCTCCTTGCGGGAATCACTGGAAGAATCATCCGGTCCTGAGCGCTCACCCGCGAACCAGACCAGCAGGATACCTGCCAGCATCAGGGCAAGCGCCGCCCACAACTGGGCAGGCTCACCTGTCACGCTGGTATAGGTCTCCGGCATCATGAATTGATAATCTAGCGGTACCTGCTCCCCCTTGGGCCCCAGTCGATAATCGGTGATCGTGCGCCAGGGCCACAGCACCGGCAGCGAGCCGAGGATGAAGCCGACCAGCAGCATCAGTGTCGCGGTGTGATGGTGACGAAACAACCATGACAGTACACGCGAGAAGGTGAACAGTCCGATGGCGCAGCCACTTCCGAACAACAGGATCAGCGTCAGATCGAAGCTCTTGATACCTGTCATCACGGTGCCATAGAGGCCCATGGTCAACAGCAGGAAGCTGCCGGAAACGCCCGGCAGCAACATGGCACTGATGGCGATGGCCCCCCCGGCGACGATGACCCAGGGCGCATCAGTGCCCGCTGGCAGAAGGCTGGGCAGCTGACTGGCCAGTACCAGCCCCAGCACCAGCCACACCAGATACCCGACCCTGAAGCCGGTAATGCGCCGCGCCACGACCACACCGGAACACACCACCAGACCGAAGAAGAAGGCATTGAGCAGCAGCGGCTGCGCCTCCATCAGCCAGGTGACGAGGTGCGCCACGCTGATCAGGCTGGCGAGAATGCCGGCGGCAAGCGGTAGCAAGAACGCCAGATTCAAGTGCTGCCACAACGCCTTGACGCCCTGTTGACGCCAGACACCGATGGCGGAAGGTCCGAAGCGCTTGATGGTTTCGATCAATTCTTCATAGATGCCCGTCACGAAGGCTATCGTGCCTCCCGAGACGCCGGGCACGGCATCGGCAGCGCCCATGCCCGCCCCCTTGAAGAACACGCTCAATGCTCGTTTCACCTGATCACTCCCTCGAGCAACGGCACGAAGCGCACAGCCTCGAGCCGCTGAATATCCTGAGTGTCGCCGACGTGGCGCACTCGTGTCAGCCATTGACGATCACTGCCGTCTTCCGCCAATGGCACGATCATCACTCCCTCCGGTGCCAGCTGCTGGAGCAATGCCTGCGGCAAGTGCGAGGCACATGCCGTCACCACCACCAGATCAAACCCCGGCAGGGTCACCGACTCCTGGACGGCCGTCTCACGCGCCGTGGTCTGCCAGCCGTGCCCGCCATCGGCGTGACGCAGCTGGACATTGTCCAGCCCGAACCACTCAAGCCGCTGCCGGGCACGCAGATGCAACAAGGCGATGCGCTCCAGCGAGGCCACCTGACCGAACAGCCGCGCCAGCAGCAGGGTCTGGTAGCCCGAACCGGTGCCGACCTCCAGCACCCGACACTGCTCGCGCGGGCGCGGTGCCGAGGCCAGAGCCAGCTCCGTCATGCGGGCATGCATGTAGGGCTGCGACAATGTCTGCCCCTGCCCCAGCGGCAGGGCGGTATCCTCATAGGCGCGATGCGCAAGCGCCTCATCGAGAAACAGATGGCGCGGTTCCGCCGCCATCAGATCCAGTACCCGCTCGTCCTGGATGCCAGCCTCTTCCAGTCGCGTGACCATGCGATCACGCGTTCGTTGAGAAGTCATGCCGATACCGCTCAACTGCGCGGCATTCGGGCGCTCCAGGCGCATGGGCACCGGTGGCGATGAGGTTCGAGTGGCCGACGAATCCGCCATGGCTTGCCCACTCTCAGACTGCGCGGCGGGAAAACCGTTCTGATACACGTCCTTCATGACATCGAATTACATCCTGTCGACCGACGCGCCTGCGCCGGCTTGCTGATCGATCCCCGACACCCCTGACCGCCAGGCGGTGGCGCGCGAGGTCAACTCAGTGCTTCCAGCCACTGCTCCACATCCTGACGCGCCGCATGGGAGGTCAGGTCGGTCATCAACGGCGTGATGGACACATAGCCGGCCGCGATGGCCGCGAAATCGGTGTCCTCACCATCGTCGACTCCGTCCCCGGCCAGCGCGATCCAGTACCGGGTGCGCCCGCGAGGGTCCTGCACAGCGATCGGTGCGCCCGCCGGACCACGATGCCCCTGACGCGTGACGCGAAATCCGCGGATCTCGTGCCAGGGAACATCCGGCACATTGACGTTGAGCAGCGAACGCGGCGGCAAGGCCAGCGTCTCGGCCGCGCCGACCAGACTCGCCGCCACACGCCCTGCCGTCTCGAAATGGGTCTTGCCACACAGCGACATCGCGATCGCCGACATGCCCAGCGAGCGGCCTTCCATCGCCGCTGCCACAGTGCCGGAATACAGCACATCGTCTCCCAGGTTGGCACCGTGGTTGATGCCGGAGATCACGATATCCGGTTTCTCGTCCCAGACACCGTTGACCCCCAGATAGACGCAATCGGCAGGGGTGCCGTCGACACTGTAGAAACCGTTGTCCATCGCGGACAGCATCAGCGGGCGACTCAGGGTCAGGGAGTTGCTGGCACCCGAACGATCACGGTCCGGTGCCACCACGCGAATTCGCGCGTGATCACACAGCGCATCATGCAGGGCCTTGAGCCCGGGGGCATGTACCCCATCATCATTGGAAAGCAGAATCTTGCGCATCGTCTCACCTGTTCATGTTCATCGCGGTGTCATGTCGTGGCGCACGCTGGGCAGGCCGCTACAGCAGCGGGTGGGCAATCAGCTCACGCAACAGGCCGGTGGCGAAGCTGCCGCGCGGAAGATCGAAATGCAGCCACGCACTGGCCGCAGTCGCCTCGGCATCGGCCTGGGCCGGCGTGATGGCCCACTCCAGGCGAGCATTGGCAGGCATCAGGCGCAGTGGCCGACGCTCGGCCTTCACGCCAGCCTTCTCGAGGCCGTCACAGAGCTGGGGCCAGCTGGACGCCAGCACCTGCTCAAGCGCCGCGACCTGCGCATGGGACTCGCCACGGCCGGTGCCCCACAGCGGGCCCGTGGGGTGGATATCCCCGTCGGCAAGGCGCCGGGTCAGCGTCTCGACAGCTTCGCTGCCATCGGTGACGAAGCGCGATCCCGTCCCGTCGAGCGCGAACACCTCACCGCTCAACGCCGTCGCCCAGCAGCCAGCCTTGAGACGCGCGGCCAGCACTTCGTTGAACAGGAAGCTGCGCGCGGTGGACAGCAGCATGCCGCTGCGATCATCACGCTTGCGCCAGCCACGTATCAGTACGGCGCGTGCACGCCCCAGGTTATGCCCCTGGTGCCCGAAACGCTGCGGACCGAAATAGTTGGGCACCCCATCGCGTATCAATGTCTGCCAGCGAGTCTCGAAATCCGGATGGGCCACGGCCTCGCCGCTGACCCGCAGCGCAAAGCGATTGCCGCGATGCACGCCCCGCTTGAGCTTGCGCGGGTGCCGCACGCTGGCCAGCACGCGGGCCCCCTTCTCGGCCAATGCCTCACTCAGATGCTCAGGGGCTTCACGCCCCGGCAACCATACCGAGACCCACTGCTGGGTAATCGCCTGCTTGTCCTTGAGTCCCGCCACGCCGATGTCACGCGGTGCCACGTCACAAAGACCTGCCAGTTCGCGGCACAGCTCGTCAGTGGTCAGACCGCGCTTCTCGATCCAGAGCCACTGGTGCTCCCCGTGACCTTCGGGCACGAAGTCCATCAATTCCGTGACGCGAAAGTCTTCCGGCGTGTGTCGGAAGTCACCTGCGCCCAGCGGGCCGCCATGGGCATGCGGCCAGCGCTGCATCAGCTCGGCTTCCTTGACCCATGGCTCGCTGCCGGCGGCTTCCAGTGCCGTTCGCGCCGCGACAGACAGCGCATCGGACTCGGGCGGCTCAGACATGGCATTCACTTCAGACATGCTCGGCTCCACCCGCGGCGGGCAGCCTGCCAAGCACCGCCACGGCCTCGGCGGCGATGCCTTCCTTGCGACCGGTGAAACCGAGACGCTCGGTAGTGGTGGCCTTGACGTTGACGACCGCCACCGGCACACGCAGGTCCTCGGCGATCACCTCACGCATCGCCTGGATGTGCGGCGCCATCTTGGGGGCCTGCGCCATCACGGTGAGATCGACATTGCCGACCCCGAAACCAGCGGCATTGATCAGCCCGACGACGTGGCGCAGCAGGCCGCGACTGTCCGCCCCGGACCACTCGCTGTCGGTATCCGGGAAATGCTTGCCGATGTCGCCCATCCCGCAGGCCCCGAGCAGCGCATCGCACAACGCATGCAGCAATACATCGCCATCGGAATGCGCCACGAAGCCATGTTCGTAGGGGATCTTCACGCCGCCGATCATCAGATGATCGCCGTCGCCGAAACGGTGGACATCGAAGCCATGCCCGATGCGCAGTGACATCGGGACATGCCCGGAGGTCGCGGGGGAGGTCGTGGAACTCGAAGTGTCGGGGGTCACGGGATGATCCATCATGTCAGGCAGGTGTCCGGGGTCTGTCGGCGTGATCCTCGCGGGCCGCCAGCAACAGGCGCGCCATGGCGAGGTCTTCCGGATGGGTGATCTTGAGATTGTCGCGCGCCGCGGGCACCAGCACGGGGGATCGTCCACAGGCCTCGAGTGCCGATGCCTCATCGGTGATGCGCTCGGGCTGCTCCGCGAGGGCGGCACGCAGCGCCGTGCGCAACAGGCCCAGCGGAAATGCCTGGGGCGTGAAGGCATGCCACAGCCCTGTCCGGGATTCGGTATGCGCGATGCGCTGCGCTGAGCCCTCGGCACGTTCCACGCCATGGCTCAGTACAGCGGCCCGCTTCATGGTGTCACTGGCGGGAGCGGCCAGGATGGCGCCGTCATCACTCTCGCGTGCCGCCTCGACCAGCGCCTGGATGTCGCTCTCGCGGACACAGGGACGCGCCACATCGTGTACCAGCACGAGGTCATCATCACTCGCCACTCGGCTCAGACACTCGAGTCCCGCCAGCACGCTGTCGGCACGCTCGCTGCCACCATCGGCGCGCAGCCACTCCTGCCATGGCACCATCGTCGGCGTGAAATAGGCATCCTCCGCGCCCAGCACCAGACACAATCCGGCCTCGGGCAATGCGCGCCTGAGGGTGGTGAGGGTCGCCTCCAGGACACTGCCGCCGGGCGTCAGTTCCAGATACTGCTTGGGACGGTCAGCCTGCATGCGGCTGCCCACGCCTGCGGCGGGTACCAGATACCAGAGCCGCGGCGCCGGGGCATCATTCATGCGAGTCATGGGTTGAGCACCTTGGGCAGGCCCTCTTCCAGCCCCTTGCCTTCCAGCGCCCCTTCCGCCACTTCATCCGCGGACGAGACCTGGCGCTTGGGTACCTCGACGTTGGGCACCCACAGGAACTGCTCATCCTTGCGCACCATGCCGAGATCGTTGCGCGCACGCTCCTCGATGGCCGCCAGACCATTCTTGAGGTCGACCACTTCAGCGCCCAGGCGTTGATTGCGGTTGTCCAGCTGCGCCGCTTCCCTGGAGAGCTGCTGCACGCGGGCACGGATGTCGAACAATTCGGTGACGCCATTTTCGCCCCACCACAGCCGGTACTGGAGCAGAGCCAGCAGTAGCAGCAGTGAGATATTGATCCATTTGAGCATGGCAGTGTCCTTGGCCGTTGCAGCGGGCATTATGCCATCATCAGGGGACGCCGCGCAGGCTCTGCCACGCTTGACTGCGTCCTCGCCAGCGCACGTCATTCCCCGGGGCGATTGGCGCCCTGGCGCTCATCGCCCGTCACGTCCCTCAAGGAGGCCCACCATGTACAAACTGGCATTCTTCGTTCCACACGAAGCACTGGAAGGTGTCAAGGAAGCGCTTTTCGCCACGGGTGCCGGACGCATGGGCGACTACGAGGCCTGCTGCTTCGAGACGCGCGGCACGGGGCAGTTTCGTCCGCTGGCCGGTGCCAATCCGCATATCGGCGAACGCGGCACGCTGGAACGTGTCGAGGAGGTCAAGGTCGAGATGGTGTGTGAGGACGCGCTGATTCGCACGGCAGTGGCCGCACTGCGCGAGGCGCACCCCTACGAGGAAGTGCCGATTGACTGCTGGCGACTGGAAAGCTTCTGAAGGTGCGATGCCCACCCCGGTCACGCCGTCAAGCGACGGCAGGTCCCGGGGTGAAGCCTGACCACGGCCCGCTCAGTGCTTGGGTAGATGTGTCGTCTTGAAGAAGCGCTCGCGCGTCTCGAGATCGATCTGTTCCAGATGCAACGGGAATTCGCCTTCTCCCTGGCGGGCACGACGGTCCTCGAAATAGCGCCTCAGCGTCACTTCCATGGTCGGGAAGGCCAGTGACTGCCAGGGAATCTCCTCTTCGGCGAACAGCGCCACCTCGAGACTTTCGATACCCGCGGAGAAATCACTGGTCAATTCGGCGCGAAACAGCATGTAGACCTGATTGATGTGCGGCAGATCAATCAGGGTGTAGAGGCCCTGGAGGTTGACCTCGGCCCCCGCTTCCTCACGTGTCTCGCGGGCAGCGGCCTCACTGGTGGTCTCCGCGTTCTCCATGAAACCGGCCGGCAGTGTCCAGTACCCCAGGCGCGGCTCGATGGCGCGGCGACACAGCAGCACCTTGCCATCGCGTATCGGCAGGGTACCGGCGATGATGCGTGGGTTCTGATAATGGATGGTGCCGCAGCTATCACACAGGTAGCGCAGTCGATCATCTCCTTGTGGCACCGCCAGACGCACCGTCTCACCACAATGGCTGCAGTAGTTCATTCGCTCTCCCGTGAAACTCTTGAACGCCGATGCCCGGGCTCGGCTTCTGGAAATGGTGCCGCTGACTCGGCCGGCTGTCACCTCACATCTTGACCGCCTCACATCCCACGCAACAAGATGAAGGTCAACGAGGACCCGACATGCTAGAAGCTCTGCGCCAGCGCCTGCAATCCCATCACCCCCGTATCGTGAGCAACCACCAGCCACGCGCTGCGGTACTCATCGCGTTGATCGACCGCCCGGAACCGACGCTGCTGCTCACGCAACGCGCCAGTCACCTGAGTCAGCATGCCGGCCAGGTCGCCTTCCCCGGTGGCAAGGCGGAGCCGGAGGATATCAGTCTGCTGGCCACGGCGCTGCGTGAGGCCGAGGAGGAAGTGGCCCTGCCCTCCGGCGAAGTGGAGATATACGGGCAACTGAGCGATGTGATCTCGCTGCACGGCATGACCGTGACGCCTTTCGTGGGACGCATCGCTCCCGACCTGCCGCTGCGCGCCGACCCCGGCGAGATAGCGCATATCTTCGAGATGCCACTGAGCATGCTGCTGCGCGATGAACGCGCCCACACCGACGTCATCCGCGTGGGCGATGATACCTGGTACGTGCCCGGCTATCAGGTGGCCGGGCAGCTGCTGTGGGGGCTTTCCGCGATGATGCTGGTGGAGATGATGGCCATCGGGTTCGGACACACCATCAGCCTGTCCTCCCCGCCACCGCCCGGGGCTCCGTTGCGCCACCTGCCACCTCGCCCCCATGCACCACGGGCATGAGCCTCTGGCGTGATTGACGCATGTCTCGCGGGCTGAGGATTGCCAGGCCTTCACTCAAGGCATTGCGCCCCTGCGCGTGCTGCTCTATAACACTGCGCCTTGATGCCTTCTGCCCTTTTTCCGGAGCGCCCGATGCCCGCTGCACCCGCCCCACTGCTGGACCCCACCGCGCTCAACCTGCTGATCGATGAACTGGTCGAGCATGGCTACAGCGTGCGCCCGGACTTTCTGCCGGCACACCTGATCCGCCATCTCAATGACGAGTTGCGGGCGCTGGAGAGCCATCAGCGACTGACGGCTGCGGGAATCGGACGCGGGCGAGAGCATGACCTTCGCCCGGACATCCGCGGGGATGCGATTCGCTGGCTGGATCGCGATTCGCGTGCCCAGCGTGCCTACCTGGAGGCGATGAATGTCCTCAAGGATGAACTCAACCGTGCCCTCTATCTGGGGCTGTTCGAGTACGAGGCGCATTTTGCCCACTATCCGGTCGGCAGCTTCTATCGCAAGCACCTGGACAGCTTCCGCGGGCGTGGCAATCGCCTGATTTCCAGCGTGCTCTATCTCAATGCCGACTGGCCGGCGGACGCCGGTGGCGAGATCGTGCTCTACGACCCCGAAGATGACAGCCGTGAATTCCGGCGTGTCACCCCCGAGGCCGGGACCTTCGTGTGCTTCCTTTCCGAACGGATCCCCCACGAGGTGCTGCCGACGAAACAGGCGCGCGCCAGCGTGACCGGCTGGTTCCGCCGCAACGCCTCGCAGGGCAACCTGGTCGACCCCTCCCGCTAGTGCGACCTACTCCTCTACCCTCTCCTACCCCCTTGCGACGCACGTGAGGCATGCCGCTCACACAAGGCCTCAATCTGCGTTGCGCCCGTCGGAAGCCTCGCCATGGCGGGACGCCTGGCGCTGGCTTTCACCCTCATGAGTCTCGATCTCCTCGAGACTATCCAGGGACGCCTCGGTGATCAGCTCCGGCATGTCGACGGCCAGCTCGCGAGTCACCTCGACCAGCGGGTCATTGACCTCGGCATCCCGCAGGTGCTCCTCGGCGGCCTCGACCAGTTCCGGCCCGACGGCAAGCTCCGTTCCCAGGGGCGTCTGTGGCGCATGGGTCTCGAAGGGGGCCAGCGGCTGCGGCGCCGGACGCATCACGCGTCGCCAGACGAAGAAGGCCAGCATGCCACCGCCCATCACCGCCAGACTCAGCGCCATGCCGGGCATGGCACCCATCTCGGCCATCGGCAGTGATACGGCCGGCGGTGACAGAGTCGAGCCCACGGCATTGATCAGCAACAATCCCTGACTCATGCGCACCAGCGCCCCGGCGGGGGCACGGTCTGCCGCATGGCTGACCGCGACCGGATAGAGCGTGAAGGCCGCGCCGCCGAGCAGGAACAACACCGTCAACTGCGCGATGCCTTCGCGTGCCGGCCCCATCAGCAAGGCGGCGAACCCGATGATGGCCACCGACAGGATGATCAATACCTGCTGACGATCATGACTGTCAGACCAGCGCCCGATGGGGTACTGCAGCAGCATGCCGCCGAGAATCACCAGCGCCATGCGCTGCCCGATCTCCGCGGTGTCCAGCACGCCGCCCTCCCCCAATGCCAAGGGCAGCAGGCTGTAGAGCACTGCCACCACCAGCCCCGAGGCCAGGCAACCGAACACGCCGGTCGGCGTGATGCGAATCAGACGCCAGGGGCTCAACGGCTCGGATTGCTCGATCAGCGGTGATACGCGCGGCAGCAGCACCAGCGGCAATACGGACGCCGCCGCCAGCATCGCCACCAGCATGAAGGCCGCCTCGAGACTCAGCATGGCGGTTACTCCCAGCAGCAGCTGCCCCAGCACGCCCGCGCCATAAAGCACGATCATGTAAAGCGCCAGCAGGCGTCCGCGTACGGCGGGGTCGGCGGCACTCAGCAACCAGCTCTCGATGACCAGATAGACGCCGACCAGCGACCAGCCGATCATCATGCGCAGCAGGAACCACACCACCGGATGATCGCCCAGCCCCATGGCCAGTGCCGCGACCGCCACCAGCGAGGCGAAGCCGGCGTAGGCTCGGATGTGTCCGATGCGCAGCAGCAGGCGGTCGTTGACCAGCGCTCCCAGTCCAAGCCCCAGATAGTAGGCGGAGCTGATCAGGCCGATCGCCTCGCTCGAGACACCGGCGGCAGACAGCCGCAGGGGGACCAGCGAAGTCAGCATGGCATTGCCGATCCCCAGCAAGGCAAGGCCCAGCAAGGGCGCGAGAGACATCAACAACAGATGACGGGGCATGACCAGTTCCTCGGCCAGGCGCAGGACTGCGTTCGGCCAATGCCGCAAGGTGCGGAGAGCTACGGGAGAGGGAAGCGCCCTGCAGGAATCTCGCAAGGCGCGGGCAATATAGTGACAGTCTGCGCCAAATCCAAGTGTTTTTGCGTCAGCTTCACGTCATTTCGCGACATCGTTCATTGTCTCGCCCCGAATCTCGCGGCCAGCCCGGTCAGGCGCACACGCGTGGGGCGGCTGGATCATGCCTCGGTAGCGGGCATCCTCCCTCCACACCCGCCACGCGAGCCCTTCAGGACACCGGAACACGGAAGATGACGCTATCGCTCGCAACCTGCTCGAAGGCCAGGCCATGGGTCCGCGCCAGCCAGGCGAAGGTCGTCGGGCTGAACAGGCAGACATGGGTCGGGTCACGCAGATAGTGCCAACGCTTGAGCGCATCCAGATCATCCGCGGCGGGTTGCGTCATGACCCCCAGCAGGCCACCGGGTTTGAGACACTCAAGCCACTGACGGAAGACATCGCCGGGCGCGTAGAGATGCTCGATCACCTCGGTACTGACGATGAAATCATGCTGACGGGCGAGCGCTGCCGGGTTCGGGTGGTAATACAGATCATGCAATGCCATCGGGTGGCCGACTTCCTCGAACATCCGTGCCAGGGCTGGCCCCGGCCCACAACCGAAATCGAGCCCGCTGGCACCGGCCGCCAGCCGCTCGCACATCGGCGTGAACAGCCTGGACAGGAAGGTGCGATAGCGCGGGTCTGCCGGGTCATTCTGATGCTGGTCGTAGATGTCCTGCTCTGCGCGGGCATCCAGTCGTTGAGAGGGCGCGAGATACAGCAGATGGCATTCGCCACACCGCAGGTAATCACGCTCGTCGGCAGGCGGACGCTGGCCGGTCCGCGGACATGGCTTGCGTCGTTGCACCAGATGCAGCACAGGTTGACTGCCATGCGTCGCGCATAACGGGCATTGATGGTCGGATTCAGGCAATGGCTGTGCCGGGGACTCGGGGGCAATAGGGGAAGATGACATCAGGGCTCCGCGCAGGGCAAGGGACACGACAGGCACAAGACATGACAGGACGAGCACATCAGGGAAAGCGCATCAGGGAAAGCATCACCGAAAAGCACTACTGGAAAGCACTACTGGAAAGCACGGCACACAAGAACCGCTCGGGCAGTGCCGTGGTCTGACTGTCTGACAGAGCGCCTCAGGACCACGCCAGCGACGTGATCCCGGATGTGCCGATGCCAGCATGATACTGGCAGAGCAAACGGGCCGCACGCCCCGTGCCACACACGACGAAGGTCACTGCGTGTCCCCCGATGCCTCGAACCTGCATGACGTACGCCCCTCTGGCACAATGGGGCGCGACGGGCAGCGCAGGACTCGCCCTCTGACCAGTGCGGTATCTCACGCCAGACCACCGGAACTTCATGTGTGACGATGGAAAAGACTCTCAAGCGTTTTGAAAAGGCCATGGAACAGCGCCTTTTACCCCTCAAGGCCAATGCCGTCGCCTGGCTATGGCAGCGACTCTCGGGCCTGACCACCCGCCAGCTGTGGTGGATGGCGCGCCCGGTCGCGCGTCTCGTGCAACTGCTCAATCCGCGGGAACGGCGCGTCACGCGCAGAAATCTTGGCCAGGCCTTCCCTCATCAGCCGCGTGAGGCACGCGCACGCCTCGTGACCGAGAGCCTCGCGCACTCCACCGCCACCATGCTGGAGCTGGGCAAGGTATGGCTGGGTGATGAAGACGCGGTGCGCGATTCGATTCTCGAGGTGCACGGTCGCAATCTGCTCGACGAAGCCCGTGCCGAGGGACGTGGCGTGATCGTGCTGGCGCCGCACTTCGGCAACTGGGAAGTGCTCAATTTCTGGCTCTCGAGCCATTTCCCCTTCACTGCCATGTACGAGCCGCCCAAGTTCGAGCGGCTCGACCCGATCATTCGCAACGGGCGTGAGCGCATGGGAGCGAGACTGGTGCCTACCAACTCCCGCGGCGTGGCAGCGTTGCTGAAGGCGCTCAAGCGCGCCGAGGCGATCGGCATCCTGCCGGACCAGGAACCGGGACGCGGCAGCGGTGTCTTCGCCGACTTCTACGGCCGCCCCGCCTACACCGCCACTCTGCTCCCCAAGCTGGTGGCGAGAACCGACGCCCGCGTGGTGACCGGTGTCGCTCAACGCCTGGAAGATGGCCATGGCTTCGCCATCCACTTCCTCGCCGCGGATGAGGCGGTCTACACCGAAGACGAGGTCATCTCGGCACGGGGAGTGAATGCCTCAGTGGAAGCCGCGATCGCCCTGGCGCCCGCGCAGTATCAATGGGAATACAAGCGCTGGCGCAAGAGCCCGGAAGAACTGGACGAGCAGCCGGGCTGGCGTGATAAGCGCTTCTATCCCCGCGACGACTCCTGGCTTTCCCTCAAGGGCTGGCGCCGCCACCTCAAGTACCGCCGCCGCAACGCGAAGCGCTCCTGACTCTCCAGGGACAGGGCAGCACTGGCGCAAACCGGCACAAGCTTCCAGACTTTCCTGCACGACAGCGAGCAATGCCAGTCGACTTGCCGAGGCAGCCGCGACAGGCCAGGGAGGCAGTGGAGCACATGAGCAAGCGCCAACAGGAAATCCGTGGATGCGCAAGCATCAGACTGCTGATGGGGACGGCACTCATCGGCTGTCTCTGCGCGTCGTCTCTTGCCTGGAGCGAGGCAAGCAGCAGCGACACCCTCGATGGCGAGACCTCTGCTCATGCCCCGGCTCTGGCATTGCAGGCGGCAAGCTCGGTTCCCGAGGACGCCCCCTCCCTGAGGCTGCCACCAGGGGCCGGCATGACTCGGCTGGCATCGCTTCAGGCACCTCGCATGCTGCACCTCACCGCTCACGATGAGGTGTTGATCGGCTCGCGGGCCGGCAAGCTCTATCGAGGCCAGCTGGCCGATGATGGCAGCCTCAAGCGCATGGAAGTGCTGGTCGAGCTGGAAGGCTATCCCCACTCTGCCGTCGTCCGCGATGCGCGCCTGTATGTCGCGACCACGGGCGCCCTGCTGGTCGCGGACTACCATCCCGGGATCTCCCTTGCCCCGAGCGACTTCCAGCGCGTGATCGCGATTCCCGGCGGCGGTGGCCACAACTCGCGTACGCTGAGCCTGGGCCCTGACAATGGCCTGTATCTGGCGCTGGGGATCCAGGGCAACTGCTCCGATCAGTACCTGGCGGGCACCTCGCCTCGCTACCCACAGCAACAGCGCCGTGGGGGAGTGATGCGCCTTGAGGAAAGTGGCGAGCCTCCCGAGTGGCGGGCGTGGGCGAGTGGTCTGCGCAACCCCGTCGGCCTGGTCTGGCAGGCACTGGCGACAGGAGAGACGCGCCTGCTGGCCACCAACAACGGACCGGACCACTGGGGCTACGAGCATCCTCGCGAGCTGGTGGTCGCTGCCCGCGAAGGCAGCTTCCATGGCATGCCCTGGTATCAGTGGATCGATGGCCGCTGGCAGGCAGATGATTGCATCACGAGCGATTCACCGCGCGAACGTGACGAGATTGCACCGCCACTGGCCGAGATCCCCGCTCGCAGTGCGCCGATGGGTATCGCGGTGGTGCCGCCTGGGCATCCATTGGCTGCTGACATGGATGTCGTGGTGGCAGTCCACGGCAGCTGGGGCACGGCGCCCTCCGGCAAGGCGTGGGGAGACCCCGCCAGTCGTCGTGAGCCTCGCCTGCTGGGCCTCAAGCTGGCGACGCCAGACACTGAAGCACGCTTAGTGCCGGTACTGACCGGCCTGCAGGATGCCGCCAGCGGCGAGCGCTGGATACGCCCACTGGATGTAGCATTCGGCAAGGATGGCAGCCTCTACCTGACCAGCGATACCGGAGCCTCAGGACTCTATCGGATCACCTTCTCTCAGTGACCTCCAGCCGCCTCTGACTCGACACGGCGGCTCACGCGTTGATTCTTCGCCCAAGCGTTGAGCGAGCGTCTCGACGCTCTGCATCCATGGGGTGATCACATGCGTATGCTCTCAGGACGACGCCATCGCCGGAGCCTGCGCCATGACAAAGCCCTCCATCTTCTCGCCAGTTGCCAGACCTGCCCCCAGGGCTGTCCGTTCGGGCAGCGCCCTGACACGCACCCCGTGGCTGAGCATCATCATGCCAGTCCACAACGAGGCATCCGGTATCGTCTCGGCCTTGATCGCCTTGAGTCCACTGCGCGCGAGCGGGGATTGCGAGGTCATCGTGGTCGATGGCGGCTCCACGGATACTACCCGCGAGCTGGCAACGCCGCTGTGCGATCGCTGCCTGAGCAGTGATCCGGGCCGGGCAACGCAGATGAACGCCGGTGCCTCTCAGGCTCGTGGTCAATGGCTGCTGTTCCTGCATGCCGACACGCGCCTGCCGGCACATGTCCTCTCGGTACTGTCAGAGACCCTCGCCGAGCATCGCGAGTGCGACTGGGGTCGCTTCGATGTCGACATCGAAGGAGATTCTCCGCTGCTGCCCGTGATCGCCATGCTGATGAATCTGCGCTCGCGCCTGACCAGCATCAGCACGGGTGATCAGACCCAGTTCGTACGACGCTCCACCTTCGAGGCCATCGAGGGCTTTCCCGTCGTGCCCCTGATGGAGGACATCCAGCTGAGCGTCAGGCTCAAGCGACTGACCTCGCCGCTGAACCTCTCCGCCAGAGTCACCACCAGTGGAAGACGCTGGGAAACCCATGGCGTCTGTCGCACCATCCTCAAGATGTGGGGGCTGCGCCTGGCAGCCTGGGGTGGCGTATCTCCTGTCCGTCTGGCGCGCCTCTATGGATATGGTGCCGCCGCTCAGGCCTGCGAACAACGTGGCTTGCCTCATGCCTGAAGCCTCGCTTGCTGACAGGGAAACCGACACGGCCGCGTATGACATGCGCCCGACGCTCATCATCTTCGGCCGCCTGCCACTGGCCGGACAATGCAAGACGCGGCTGATCCCTGCCCTCGGTCCCGAGGGGGCGGCACGCCTCTACTCGCGCATGCTGCGCAGAATCGTTCAGCAGGCCTGCGCCTCACGCCTCGGCAAGGTGGTCGTGATGCTGACTCCCTCCCCCGAGCACGCTCGGCAGCAACCTGAGCTGGCAGCCCTGCTGACGGACCTTGAGGATCAGTGGCGTGCAGAGAGCATGGCGGCATATGGCAAGCGAATCACGCTCGAGGCACAGCCACAGGGTGGGCTTGGGGAGCGCATGCATCAGGCCATGCTGCGCCACCTGCCCGCAGGCCCCGTGCTGCTGATGGGCTCTGACCTGCCCGCATTGGACAGTCAACGTCTGCGCGAGGCGGCGCGGTGCCTGCATGACCATGAGGCGGTGCTGCAGCCCAGCGAAGACGGGGGATACGGATTGATTGGCCTGAAAGCAGCCTGCCCGGCGGCCTTCCAGCTGGATCACTGGAGCCATGCCGACGTGAGCCGGGAGACTCTTGCACTGCTGGCTCAGGCAGGCAGAAGCGTCGGTTGCCTGCCTGTCAGCTGGGATGTCGATGAGCCTCACGATCTGGTGCGCCTGAGGCGACACTTCCCAGCCCTGATGGCGAACCTCTCCTCCTGTCAGCCTGCATGACATCTTTCCTGCAGCGCATGACACGCTTCCCGCATCGCAGGAAGCCCTTTCAGCATCGCAGAAGGCCTCCCAAAGTCGCATGGGTTTTAGGGCGGCAGAGGCTTTTCCTGCACCGCAGGACTGTTACACTCGAGATATCGTGACGTCTGAGTCACAGCTTGACGGGGTGCCGGTAAGACCGGCTGAGATGTCATTCGCACTGTTCGAGGCCTTGCATCGAGGTGCGTGAATGACGATCCCGCCGAACCTGATCCGGTTAGTACCGGCGTAGGGATCAAGCGCGAAGTGTTGCCGCACATCATCTTCACCTCTTCCAGGTGAACGCCGCACCTCCCCCCGCTTTTTCCCTGCAGATTGCCGGACCTGACCACGCTCGAGCCAGACCTTTGCCACTCCATCACGGATTGGCAGCACGCTCACCGAGGGATGCGTCGATGCCCAGCTTTTCAGACCTGACCAGTGCCTGCGCCGAGGAATGGCGCGACTATCTCGAGCATGACTTCGTTCGCCAGCTCGGGGAAGGTCGTCTGCCAGAGGAGTCCTTCCGCCATTACCTGCAGCAGGACTACCTGTTCCTGATCCACTTCGCGCGCGCCTGGGCGCTTGCCGCCTACAAGAGCCGCACCCTCGCGGAGCTGCGTCAGGCCACGGCCAGTCTCGACACCATTCTCAATACCGAGCTCGACCTGCATATCGGCTACTGCAGCGAGTGGGGCATCAGCGAGGATGACCTGAGTGAGCTGCCGGAATCCCGCGCCACCCTGGCCTATACCCGTTACGTACTGGATTGCGGCCAGCGCGGCGATCTTCTCGATCTTCACGTGGCGCTCGCGCCTTGCCTGATCGGCTACGGCGAGATCGCCGAGTGGCTGCTGGATCAGGACACCACCGAGATCGAGGACAATCCGTACGCGGACTGGATCGCGATGTACTCCAGCGATGAGTTCAAGGAAGCGGTGGACGCCGAACGTGAATGGCTGGACGCTCGGCTCTCGGAGGTCTCGGAGCGCCGGCTGGGCGAACTGGTCGATGTCTTCCGCGATGCGACACGTCTCGAGATCGACTTCTGGCAGATGGGCCTTGATCGCGACTGATCCGTGGCAGGCCGTCGCCTGACAGGCCGCGCCTGCGCGAACGGAAGACACACCGATTTTCATCGGCCTGGAAACGTGGTCCTCTCGCCAATCATCCAGACACACCACAGGCCATCAGAGCCTGAATGCGAGCACGATGACCTGGGCCAGCACAACGCTCAGCACAGGTCATGCCCGCATTGAATTCTGAGCACGCTTGACGGGGTGCCGGTGGAACCGGCTGAGATCCTGCATGCATCACCTCGCCGCCAAATGGGCGAGGCTGCCAGCAAGGGGTCCCGTGGAACCTGAACCGGTTAGGACCGGCGTAGGAATCAAGCTGATGGTCAGCCGCTGCCCGCGGCCGCCTCGCTCCCGGGCCACCTGTTGGCAAGGAGTCGGCGATGGCCATCCTCTCCCTGCGCACGGTCTTCCCATGATGACGTCTGCCGTGACGTCGCCCTTTGAGGAGACCTGCATGAGCACTACCCCCACGACTCAAGATCCGCAAGCCACCAACGCCGCAGAACCGTCGCTCGCCCCCCAGCCTGAGGCTGCGCCGAAGGCGCGCGCACGTGCCGGTCGCAAGGATGGCAGTCGCCATCTCGCCAGTGAAGCCCGCGTCGACGCCGCCGCCATCGCGCCGCTGAGCGGCTCGCGCAAGATCTATATCGAAGGCTCTCGCCCGGACATCCGCGTGCCCATGCGCGAGATCGGCTGCTCGCCGACCCAGACCTCCAGCGGTCTGGAAGAGAATCCGCCGATCGTCGTCTACGATACCTCCGGCCCCTACACCGACCCGGCGGTCGAGATCGACATTCGTCGCGGGCTGGCACCGCTGCGCGAGAAGTGGATCGAGGAACGCGGCGATACCGAACAGCTCAATCAGCTGAGCAGCGAATATGGTCGCGTGCGCCAGGCCGACCTGCGCCTGTCGTCCCTGCGTTTCGAGCTGGACCACCGCCCGCGTCGTGCCCTGCCGGGCAAGAATGTCACCCAGCTGCACTATGCGCGCCAGGGCATCATCACGCCGGAGATGGAGTACATCGCGATTCGTGAGAATCAGCGTCGTATCGCGCTGCGTGAGGAATATCAGGGCAGCGACTCCGTCGAGAGCATTCTGGGCCACCAGCACCCGGGTCACAGCTTCGGCGCCAACCTGCCCGACGAGATCACCGCCGAATTCGTGCGTGAGGAAGTCGCGCGTGGCCGCGCCATCATTCCCGCCAACATCAATCACCCGGAAAGCGAGCCGATGATCATCGGCCGCAACTTCCTGGTGAAGGTCAACGGCAACCTGGGCAACTCGGCGGTCACCTCCTCCATCGAGGAAGAGGTCGACAAGATGACCTGGGCGATCCGCTGGGGCTCCGACACCGTGATGGATCTCTCGACCGGCGCCAACATCCACGAGACCCGTGAATGGATTCTGCGCAACTCTCCCGTGCCCATCGGCACGGTGCCGATCTATCAGGCGCTGGAGAAGGTCGATGGCGTGGCCGAGAATCTCGACTGGGAGATCTTCCGCGACACGCTGATCGAGCAGGCCGAGCAAGGCGTCGACTACTTCACCATCCACGCCGGCGTCCTGCTGCGCTATGTGCCGCTGACCGCCAGCCGCGTGACCGGCATCGTCTCGCGCGGTGGCTCCATCATGGCCAAGTGGTGTCTGGCGCATCACGAGGAAAGCTTCCTCTATCGCCACTTCGAGGACATCTGCGAGATCTGCAAGGCCTACGACATCAGCCTGTCACTGGGCGATGGCCTGCGCCCGGGCTCGGTGGCCGATGCCAATGACGCCGCCCAGTTCGGCGAGCTCGAGACGCTCGGCGAGCTGACGAAGATCGCCTGGCAGCACGATGTCCAGGTCATGATCGAAGGTCCGGGTCACGTGCCGATGCACCTGATCAAGGAGAACATGGACAAGCAGCTCAGCGAGTGCGACGAGGCGCCCTTCTACACCCTCGGCCCGCTGACCACCGACATCGCCCCGGGCTACGACCACATCACCTCCGGTATCGGTGCCGCGATGATCGGCTGGTTCGGCTGCGCCATGCTCTGCTACGTGACCCCCAAGGAGCACCTGGGCCTGCCCAACAAGGACGACGTCAAGACTGGCATCATCACCTACAAGATCGCCGCGCATGCCGCGGACCTGGCCAAGGGGCATCCGGGCGCGCAACGTCGTGACAATGCACTCTCCAAGGCACGCTTCGAGTTCCGCTGGGAAGACCAGTTCAATCTGGGCCTTGACCCGGACACCGCGCGCAGCTTCCACGACGAGACGCTGCCCAAGGATTCGGCCAAGGTCGCCCACTTCTGCTCCATGTGCGGGCCGAAGTTCTGCTCGATGAAGATCACCCAGGAAGTCCGCGACTACGCCAACGAACACGGCCTGACCGGTGACGCCGACAGCGTGATGGCCGGCATGCAGGAGCAGGCTGACAAGTTCAAGCGCGAAGGCAGCCAGCTCTATCAGGAGGTATAGGTAGAGAGACTGGCGCACGAAAGGCTGACGTGCTGAGCCGCACGAAAAACGCCCCGACCATCACTGGTCGGGGCGTTTTCAATGGCCTGCTGCCAACCGCTCATGACGTGTCATGAGCGTGATCCAGAGATCACGTGCGGCTGGTGACTTCCAGCAGGTGATAACCGAACTGGGTCTTCACCGGGCCCTGCACGGTGTTGATCGGTGCGCTGAACACGACTTCGTCGAATTCCTTGACCATCATGCCCGGGCCGAAGGCGCCCAGGTCACCGCCACTGCGACCGGACGGGCAGGAGGAGTGCTCGCGAGCGGCATCAGCGAAATCGCGGCCGTTCTCGATTTCGGTCTTGAGAGCTGCACACTGTTCTTCGCTGGAAACGAGAATATGACGCGCTGTGGCCTGTGCCATGTCTATCACCTGTCACTGATCGAATAAATGCCGCCGGCAATCACCGGCGGCGTGGCAGCACATTGTGGCCCAAGGCGACGCTCGCCGCTAGCGTCGCGCGCCTCCCCACCTCCCCAGCGATGCCTCAGACGCGCGAACGCCCACCCGGAAGACCGGATGGGCGTTGAGGACGCTCGCCTGAGAGCGTCGGCAGCAGTCGCTTACTTGGCGACTTTCTGCATGGCCTCGGAGGCGGACTTGGCATTGTTCTCTGCCAGTTCCTGACCTTTCTTGGCGTATTCCTGGTTCAGCTCGACCACCTTCTGGGTGTCGTTCTGAAGCTTCTCGCCCAGAGACTTGACCGTCTCCTGCTGTTCCTTGACGAAGTTCTTCAGGCCTTCGCTGTCCTTGATCTCGAGCATGGAACGCGCCTGCGCCATGGAGGTGTCAACGTAGGACTTGGTCAGATCCATCTGGGCGCTGACCAGCTTCTCGCTGTAATCGAGGCTCAGGGCGCTGAAAGCACGCAGCGGAGCGAAGAACATGTCGTCGAACTGCTGAGTGGTCTTCTCAAGATTGGTGTTGAACATGGGGCACCCTCCAGGGTTTGGCATCACACGGAAAATGAAGCGGAGCTTTGCTCCGTTGGCTACCAGGACTGAACCAAGCTTGTGAGCCATGAGGTCGAGATCTCACTGCAAGCCAGCATTCTCGACAGGTTCCATCCTCGCTGCAGTGCAGCATAAGCCACCTCTTGCTGCACTGCAACATCAGGAACGCAATATTGATCAACCACCTTGCCCTGCGAGTCTGCTGCCGGGCTGACTCCCCTCTTGTCCAGAGACGCCAAGCCCCTGAATGTCATGAAGATTTCAGTCGCTCGCACGACATCGCTGGCACAACATCCTGTCGCCCAGCAATTCGCGCTGACCCTCGCTACGACATAACGCCACACTGGCCTTGGACAACCAGCGACGACACTCATCACAACGTGGCTGCAGGTATTGCATCTCATCATGGCCAGACCCCATGCCACGATGGCCGTGCGACACGTCAGAGGCTTTCGCGCCAGCGGAAGACACGCCCTGCAGCCTCACGTCAGAAACTGAAGGCTGCCAGTCCTGAGCCTGCAAGCCGTGGCACGTGGACGAGGGCATGGTCTGCGTCATGCCGGACATCAGTGTCTGGAAAGAGGATGAGATGGCCTTTGGAGGAGTGGCCCGGCGAGTCTCGGAAGGTGTTGGCCCCTCCTCACGAGGCGTGACCTGAGGAGCGTCATCCCCGCTTGAAGAAGGGATGGCGTCATCACGCACGGGGGCCACCGAGGGGGAAGCGGATGGGTCCTGGGGTGGCGCCCAGGCGTAGGCCGTCTGCTCATCGGGATGGATGGCCACGGTGGCATGTTCTGACAAGCCGAGTCGCGACGCCCAGTCGACCCGTGATGGGCCATGCTGCGCCAGGATGGCACGACCGAGACGCCTCAGACGACGCGGGTCGATCCGGTGGGTGAAATCACGCATGCGGGCGACGGAGGCCGCCCCGCTCCCCAGATTGAGGCATTCTTCGGACAACCCGCGCAGGTCCACCAGCGCTCGACTGTCCAGAATATCTTCGGGAGGCCGGCTGACCTGTTCCTCGGCGGCAATGACCAACCGATGCGTCAATTGTGGCTGCAGCACCATCCCGAGTCTGGAAGGCAGGAGACCTGAGCTCTCCAGCCAGCGGCGAAAGCACTGCTGCTGTTCCTTGAGTGCCAGCAGCGGTGATGGCGTCAACCGCAACTCATCACCGCTCTGAACGACCTCCCCGGCATCTTCCAATGAGCCCTGCCCGACGGAAGCGCCTTGCTCGACAGAGGGGCCCTGGTGCGCGCTCAGCTCGCCAAATGGCGAGATCGTCAGCGGGAGATCAAAGCAGGACGCATCCAGTACCCAGAATTGCATGAGGCGATTGATCAGCACGTGATCCAGCTCGATCACGCCATCATCCCCTTCCAGGCGCAGGTCATGCAGCACGACCCAGTCATCGCGCGACTCGAACAGGGTGTTCAGGAATCGGGCGAGCGAACGACGACGCTCCTGATGCGCTCGAACGCCTCGCAGCATCCTCAGAACCTGCTGGCGCTCCTGGGTGCTCAAGGTGGCATTCTGCGCCAACACCTCTAGTACCAGAACGTCATACTCCCTGGAGTCACAATCCTTGAGCAGCATGGGAGCCTCTAAATTTAGAACATTAAGATGTTTTCAGTGTAGTCATCGCAGTGCCATCTCTGCCACCTGCTACCTGCTACCTGTCAGGGCATCCAGCCAGGGGGAACAAGCAGGGGAGAAACGGGTACAGGGCAGATCTTCAGGATAGCGCTTCAGGACAGACCTTAAGAATAGCGCTTCAGGACAGACCTTCAGGATAGATCAGGCTGCTGATGATAGGGCAGCATCGCCTCCACCTGGCGTCGCGCCCCGCTCAACCAGCGCGCTTCCTCCTCAAGCGCGTCAGCCACGGCTGACTGCAGGCCGGGGTGTACCAGCCAGTGCAATGACCAGGTGTCATAGGCCGAGAAGCCGCGGCTGATCTTGTGCTCACCCTGTGTGCCCGGATCAAAGCGCGTCAGTCCCCGCTCAAGGCAGAACTCCAGCCCCTGGTAATAGCAGACCTCGAAATGCAGGCAGTCCGCCTGCACTTCACTGCCCCACCAGCGCCCATAGAGGCAATCGGCACCGACAAGGCACAACGCAGCCGCCACAGGATCACCATGTTCATCACGCGCCTGCACCAGCAGCAGCTGCTCGGGCATGCTGCGCCTTAAGCGCTGAAAGAACGCCAGTGTCAGGTAGGGCCGTTGTCCGCGCTCCAGATAGGTCATGCAGTAACAGCGATGGAATGCTTCGAGATCGCTCTCACCGATGGCTTCACCGCTGAGACGCGCGAGGGTGATGCCCTGCTCGAGCACCTTGCGGCGCTCGCGGCGGATCTCCTTGCGTCGCTTGGAGCGCAGACTGCCCAGCCACTCATCGAAGTCTCGCTCACCTCGCGACTGCCAGTGATACTGCATGCCACCACGCAGCATCAGCTGCGGACTGACGGCTTGCCAGTCGCGGCACTCGTCGAGATCCGCGAACAACAGATGAAAGCCACTGTGCTCAAAGCGTCGCAAGGGCCCGCCTGCGTCGACGGCGGGTGCCACGCCGGCCTGAAGCCTGGGCCACAACCAGGCAAGCAGCGCTCGGCGGGAAGGGCCTCCCGTCTCCGATGAGGCCAGGACCAGCCGCGGACCAGCGCTCGGCGTGAAGGGAACTGCCGACAGCTGCTTGGGATAATAACGCCCACCGGCCTGCTCCAGCGCCTCGGCCCATTGCTGATCAAAGACATACTCGCCCCGCGAGTGCAGCTTGAGATAGCGCAGCAAGCCGGCGACAAGCCGTCCTGACTCGTCACGCACCAGCAAGTGCGCCGGGTACCAGCCCGTAGACGCGCAGGCCGCGCCGCTGTCTTCCAGTGCACGAAGATAGGCATGTTGCAGAAAGGGATACTCTTTTCCCGCCAGCGCATCCCATTCTGCGGGCGTGACAGCGCTGATCGACGAGAGCACGTCCAGATCCCAGTTCGCGCCACGTCTGTCAGTGGCCTCAGTCCCGATCTGCCTTCGCGACGCATCACTCTCCTGATGCCCTGCTTCCCGGTGCTCGCTCACCCTGCTCTCCTCTGAAGATGCCCACCCTGCCGCCCGGCCGATATGCCGCCTGCCCCAGGACATGCTAGTGTGTCGCCATGATGCAAGACAATGAGACTGCCATGACTGATACATCGCCTCCCGCCGACAAGCCTGAGCCCACGCGCGATACGGCGACGGCTACCGAGCGTCCCACCACTCCCTCTGCGCAGGAAACCCGCGCCGAGACCAATGCCATGGCACTGGCCTCCTTTGCCCTGAGCGTGCTGGGCTGTCTGCTGGCACCTGCGGCATTGGGTGGCATCGTCTGCGGTCATCTCGCCCGCCGACAGATTCGCCAGCGCAGTGATGCCGGCGATAGCTGGGCGCTGGCCGGCCTCATACTGGGCTACCTGCTCATCGCGTTGTCATTGGCGGGTCTGCTGATGTTCGGCGGCATGATGCTCACCATGTTCGGTATCATGGCGTTCAGCAGCTGACGCAGGACGACCCTCCTTCAGCCTGCCCCCCGATTTTCATGCCAGCGGGACACCCTGCCGCCTTGAGCACCTGGTGTGCTCCCGCCAGCGATTCCGGCTCCTGTGAGCCGCCTCATACCTGAGCGAGCCTCGATGCTGCACTCGATTCTCGATAATGATTTCTACAAGTTCACCATGCAGAACGCGGTGGTGAAACTGTTTCCCTACGCACGCACCCGTTACGCCTTCATCAACCGGGGCCAGCATGCCTTCCCCCCGGGATTCGGCGAAGCACTGCGCGCGGCCGTGGATGACATGGCACGCCTGGCGCTGAGTGCTGAGGAAAAGGAGTTTCTGGAGCAACAGTGCCCCTTCCTCGACCCCACCTATCGTGACTTTCTTGCCGGCTTTCGCTTCGATCCCGCGGAAATCACCATCACCCAGTCGGGTGAGGAGCTTGAGGTGCATATCGAGGGCTACTGGTACCGCACCATCCTGTGGGAAGTCCCGCTGATGGCGATGATCAGTGAGCTCTGGTACCGCCTTGGTGGCGATCAGCGTGACAGCGACAAGAGCGTGCGTGACAGTACGCTGACCAAGATCGAGCACTACAAGCGTTTGGGGGTACGTGTCGCCGAGTTCGGGACGCGTCGTCGCCATTCCTATGCGGTCCATGATCAGGTAGTGGCCGCCCTCAAGGAACAGGGCCGTGGCTGTTTCATCGGCACCAGCAATGTCCACATGGCCCAGCGTCATGGCACCAAGCCCATCGGGACGCATGCTCACGAGTGGTTCATGTTTCATGCAGCGCGCTTCGGGTTCAAGATGGCCAACATCCTGGCGCTGGAAAACTGGGTGAAGGTCTACCGGGGTGATCTGGGGATCGCGCTTTCAGATACCTTTACCAGTCGTGCCTTCTTCAGAAGCTTCGACAAGAAGTTCGCCAAGCTGTTTGATGGGGTACGGCACGACAGCGGTGATCCCATCGAGTTTGCCGAAGCGACCATCCGCCACTATGAGTCGCTGGGCATTGATCCCAAGACCAAGACGATCATCTTCTCGGATGGTCTGGATACCGACAAGGTTGACCGTATCGTGCGCTACTGTGCCGGTCGTATCGGCATGTCGTTCGGGATCGGCACCAACTTCACTAATGACGTCGGCCCCCAGCCGATGAACATGGTCATCAAGATGACGGAAGCCCGGCCCGAGGGTCAGGATTGGGTGCCGGTGATCAAGCTGTCGGATGTGTCCAGCAAGCATACGGGTGATCCGGACATGATCCGTCTCGCGCATCAGGTGCTCTCGCTCAAGGAGCTGGATCAGACGGCAGACTGACGCGTTCGCCCCTGACACCGTCACCCAGCAATGAAGAAGCCCGTTCAGGATGATGCCTGAACGGGCTTCTTCATGTAGGTCACGCATTCGGCGTCACGACCACCTGCTCATGTCTGCGGCTGGGTCTTCGGTGACTTGAACACGCCATTGAACAGATTGAGCATGACCTGCCAGGAGGCAGCATCCGCCGACGCATCATAGCCGAGCGGGAGGTCGTACCTGGCGGCCTTGGCATCCGACTCCGGATTGGTGAACGCATGCTTCGCCCCCGGATACTGGATCAGGGTCGTCCGCGTACCGAGGGATTCAAAGGTAGACAGCAGCGTGTCCAATCCTTGCTGCGATACCAGAGAATCCGCCTCGCCATTCTGGATCACGACGCGTCCGGCGAAGGGCTCGGGATTCTCGACGGCGATTCCAGGGCTGCCGTGGAAGCTGACGACAGCCTTGAGCGGAGCGCCGGAAAGCGCCATGTTCAACACGACACCTCCCCCGAAGCAATAGCCGATGGCCGCAAGGCGGTCACCATCCACCTCGGGGCGAGAACGCAGCACCGCCAGCGCCGAATTGAAGCTGGATTCGGCCTTCGGCCAGTCACTCATCACCGCCGACGAGAAGGCCTTGGCATCCTCGGGATGCTCCGCCGTGCGGCCTTCACCGTACATGTCTACCGCCATCACGACATAGCCGAGCCCCGCCAGCTGCTCCGCGCGCTTGCGAGCATAACTGTTGAGCCCCCACCACTCATGGACCAGCAGTATGCCGGGACGACGTCCCTTGGCCTTGGCATCACGCGCGATCAGCCCGACATGCTCCTCACCATTGGCACGATAGGTCACGACCTCGGTGACGACCTGCGGCCCTTCGAGACGGTCGACGAGGGTGCCATCATCGGCCGCCAATGCCTGCCCCGCGGACAGCACCGATTGTGCAAACAACAGACTTCCGGCGCACCAGCCACGTAACATACGCATCGCCCACTCCTTGTGCAGATTGACAGAGTACAGAATGATGGAACGTGCCCACTGTCGTGTCGCGGTCACATCCCTTCCTCCCGATTGTCCTCGCTCACCGAGCTTGATGCCACTACCACCCGGTTACGACCACTCCGCTTGGCACTGTAAAGCGCCATGTCAGCACGATGCAGGAAGTCGTCACGGCTCTCCCCGGGCAGCGGCGTGGCGACGCCGAGACTCACGGTACACAACAGCTCCTGCTGCATGAACGCGAAGGTCATGCCGGCAATCTTCTGACGCAGACGCTCTGCCATGCCAACAGCGGTGGCGACCCCAGCATCAGCCAGCAAGATGCCGAATTCCTCGCCCCCCAATCGCCCGAAATAGTCATTGCGCCGCAATTGCTGCTGACAGATGCCGCCCAACCCACTCAACAACTGGTCCCCGGCGGCATGACCGAAGCTGTCATTGACCCGCTTGAAGTGATCCACATCGAACAGGACCAGGGCAATCTGGTCCCGCGAGGCGGATACCAGCAACGTATCCAGCATGGAGAGGAAGCAGCTGCGGGTCATGGCACCGGTCATCGCGTCCGTCATGGCTTCATGCTCGCGCCGCTGTTCGATCAGCTTGCGTTCATTGATATTGCGCGAGACCGACAGAATCCGGAGATAGCGGCCGGTCTTGGGGTCCATCGAGGGCGTGGAGATGGATTCGAACCACAGCGTATGGCCCTGCTTGTGGAGAATTCGGAAGTCGACACGAAAGACCTCTCCAAGACAGGCGGAACGATGGACCTTCCTGGCGACGCGGTCTCTGTCATCCGGATGAATCAGCAGCTTGATCTCGCTGCCCTCGATGTCATTCACGCCAAACCCGCAAAGCCTCTCGACGGATGGACTGATGTACTGACAGATCCCGTCACTGCCTTCAATGCTGACCATGTCGCTGACGGAATCGAGAATGAATCGATAGCGCTCCTCGCTCTGACGCAGCGCCCGCTCGATGTGATGGCGCGCCGTGATGTCGTCACAGTAACCATTCCATGTCACGCTGCCATCGATGGGGTCCATCGGTTGGGGCAAGGCCACGCAGGCCAGCCGCCGGGTTTCCCCATCTGGATGCTCATAGTAGATATCCGGCTCCCAGGGCGACTGGGTTTCGGCACTGGCGCGTGCCGATTCAAGCAGTCTTTGCCGCTCCTGGTCATTGAGATGCGACAGGAAGCGCGAGGCATCCTCAAGTGTCGCGTCAACTTCCTCTCCCAGCAGTTGATGGGCGACCGGCGATAGATAGGTATAGGTGAACTCATCCTCCCGGCTGAGCCGGCATTGAAACACCATGCCCGGCATCTGCTGTATCAGATACTCCAGCTGGCGTCGGTGAGCCTCGCTTTCACTGATGTCACTCAGTTGCCCCAACACCTCTCTGACGGCGCCTCCGGCCGCATAGTAGAGGTGCATGTCATCCTGCAGATAGCATTGGCGGCCATCCACATGGCGGAAGGAGTAACGCAGGCTGACGCTGGCACTGCGCGAGTCGACGGCCTCCTGAAAGCGTGCCTGACATTCCGCCAGGTCATCCTCGCAGATGCGTGACTGCCAGATTCGCGGGCTGGCCAGCAGCAGGTCCCGCGACAGGCCCGCCAGCATCTCGACGCCGGAGGAGATGGATTGCAGCTCCTCCAGTGGCCAGGGGCCTCGCGCACAATAGCGCACCCCCGGGGTGTCATTGAGCTGAGTCATCAACCGCTGACGTTGATTGACCGCCTGCTCCAACCGGTGATGAGTCGCGCTGATGTCACGCACCATCACGGCGACTCGAGGCGAGTCTCCTTGCTGCGTCCGACCCAGATTCACCAGCTGGACGGAAAGACGACAATCGCCACGTGGCAAGCTCAGGCTGACGTCACACTGCAAGGTCCCGGCTCCTTCCAGACAATGCATGACGTGGGAGTGATACACCCGCTCCAGGGTCTGTCCCGCATGTGCCATGGCGGCGTCATGGTAGAGGTGCCATGCCGGATTCGCCTCATGCAGGTACAGGGAGGACCCTCTCACCTCCAGCATGGCCATGGGGTCTCTGCTGCGCATCAGCATCATGCGATATGCCTGAAGCTGCTGTCGCTCGTGGGCAAGTGCCTGTTCTCGTAGGGAGATATCGACGACTCGACCGCAGACCGGGTGATTCGCGCCGGAGCGCCAGAGTGTTTCCTCCACCAGCACGCCGTGTCCACTGCGATCCCTGATGCGATAGGTCATCGACCCGGCAGGAGCACCGGAGGCCCGGAAGTCTCTGACTCGCTGACGATCTGCCGCCACGATCAGGGAGAACCACAGTTCGGGATGCTTGAGGAAGTCGCGCTCGCCATACCCGAGCAGACGCTCCACTGCAGGATTCAGGGTAAGGAAGCGCTGGCCGTCCGCGCTCAACATGAAAAGGACATCCCCTGCGACGGCATGGTAATGGTGCAGCAGGCGGGCATCTGAGAACGATTCCAGCAATGTGAGACTCCCCTTTGGGTCAGACGTCGCCCCTCAGAGTGCGTCATCACCCCGCGCAAGACCAGTGCGTCACGCCAACGCTGGAGGGCACGTCACCGTCAAGGGCAGGCAGGCCCATGCCGCCTCTAGACTGACAATCTCGATGGGCAGCACGAAAACGCCCGACCCGGAACAGAGTCCGGGTCGGGCGTGAAGGGGTCAGAGCGGAAGGTGCTAGCCTTGTGCGGTACGTGCACCGACCATGGTATCAGCCTGCAGGGTATCCGGCTCGCTGACCGTGTCATGCGGGGCACCATCGCGGGCGACATCCTTGCGCACTCGGCTCGCCGCAGAGGGCGCCTTGCCTCGCCTCTGCGCCGCGCCGGTAGCGTGACGTCGCGTGGCAGTTTCCTGCCGCTCACCACCACGGGCGCGGGAGTGTTCCAGCAATGAACGAAAGTCATCCGGCGTCATGTCAATGCGCTCTGCGGCGGCACTCTCCTGCCAGAGAACATAGATGGCCGGCTGCTCACGCCCGAGATCCATGCCGACCACGCGTCCCTGACGTTGTGTCCCGGGGTCGCGCAGCGTCGCACCGATCAGTTCGTGGGCTTCGCGAATGGCATCGTGCATCTGAGACAGCCTGCTTTGGAAGTCAAGAGATCTGCCGAGAACAGCGGCAGTGTGGCAATACCTTCCCTGCATTGCCCCAGTACATGAACATTCGCAGGACGAAAGCGTGCCTGCATGATCTGACATGCCACCCGCGCTCACGAGCGACGTACACGGCGCATGTCAAGAGCAAAGTGTAACACATGTTCATAGTTTCGCTAATCACACCGACACCACCCACAAGAAAGCGGCACATTGCCAGCCATTCGGCACTTTTCACCGCACGTTATGCCGACCAACTTCAGAGAGTGTCGCCATCTTTGTAATCTCTGTCTCTCATGCCTCACGCGAATGATGCCAAACGAAGACACGAATGCCTGGAGGACGAGCATCGCGAGGCAAGCCCTCATCTCGAGATTCAGGCGAAAAAAAACCTCCCATGACTGGGAGGTTCAAAGAGTGGATGACGCGATGTCATTCCGAGCAGCATCGAAGCCGGTCTTGGCGCCAACCCTGACCGACACACGATTGAGAGGGGACGAGTGACATTGCCTTGTCCGTGGAGCCTGAGCGCGACGCGAGAATCCTCGGGCCACTCGTCCTCACCTGGGGGGAGCCTGTCGAGTCTCTGACAGGGCTCCGAATTCTGAGACCTCACCTGTGCCAGCCTGAAGAGATGGCCTCTTCAGGGAGCCTCAGGCGAGGCCTTGGGTCATCTTACTTGGCGGCCTGCATGGCCAGTGCGGTGTCGAGCATGCGATTGGAGAAGCCCCATTCGTTGTCGTACCACGCCATGACCTTGACCAGACGCCCTTCGCTGACGCGAGTGTGGTTGCTGTCGAAGGTGGAGGAATGCGCATCGTGGTTGAAGTCGATGGACACCAGCGGCAGCTCGTTGACGGCCAGCACGCTGGAGCCTTCGGCAGCCTTGGTCACGACGGCATTGATCTCTTCGATGGAGGTATCGCGAGAGGCCGTGAAGGTCAGATCGACCAGCGAGACATTGATCACCGGCACGCGAATCGCCAGACCGTCCAGCTTGCCATTGAGTTCCGGCAGCACCAGGCCCACGGCTGCCGCGGCACCGGTCTTGGTCGGAATCATGGAGTGCGTGGCACTGCGGGCACGGTACGGGTCGGAGTGGTAGACATCCGACAGGTTCTGATCGTTGGTGTAGGCATGGATGGTGGTCATCAGACCGTTCTCGATGCCGACTTCGTCGTTCAGCGCCTTGGCGACCGGTGCCAGGCAGTTGGTGGTGCAGGACGCGTTGGACACGACCTGATGCTCTGCCTTCAGCGTGTCTTCGTTGACACCGAACACGATGGTGGCATCGGCATCACCGCTCGGCGCGGAGATCAGCACACGCTTGGCGCCGGCTTCGATATGCTTGGCGGCAGCGGCACGCTTGGTGAACAGACCCGTGCATTCCATCACCAGGTCAACATTCAGGCTGGACCACGGCAGTTTGGCCGGATCGCGTTCCGCCAGGATACGAATCTTGTCTTCACCGACGAACAGGTTCTCTTCGTCATGAGAGACCGTCTCGGCGAAACGACCATGCACGGTGTCGCGGCTCAACAGATGAGCGTTGAGCTTCGGATCACCCAGATCGTTGATGGCAACGACCTGAATGCGATCATTGTATTGGCCTTCATACAGCGCACGCAGCACGTTGCGACCGATGCGACCAAAACCGTTGATGGCGACGCGTAATGTCATGACTCAACTCCTGTGGCGTATGGCAGGTGCAGGTTGGCACATGGCTTCACTGCTCGGGAAGACTTGGCGCATCCCGGGCAGACCAACGTGGCTCATGAAAGTATCCTACACGCTTTTACGTTAATTTGGCCGAAAGTCGTCCAGTCTTCAAGCAGTTTTTTTGTTAAGTTTACCGAATATTTCGAACAAATGCGTTTCCTGAGCAACGTGACGCGCTACTGTAGCCTGCTCTCGGCAGGATGACCGAGACTCCAGACTTTACAGTGCCGCCGTCACTGGCTAGCGTCGCCCTAGACAGGCACGCCCGATGCACGGGAAGCCCCCATTTCTTCGCCAGCCTCGGCGCCCTGCGCCGCCTGACCCATGAGGTAAGAGCATGTCCGTCAATCCGACCGTCGAGCGCGTGACTCAGCGCATCATTGATCGCTCCAGCGAACGTCGTGCTGCCTATGAGCAACTGATGGAAAGCCAGCAACGCCGTGGCGTCCATCGTTCCGAACTCTCCTGCGGCAACCTGGCGCACGGCTTCGCTGCCTGCGGTGAGACCGACAAGAATCGCCTCAAGCTGATGAACTCGGCCAACCTCGGCATTATTTCGTCATATAACGACATGTTGTCCGCGCACCAGCCATTCGAGGATTACCCGCGCATCATCAAGGAAGCGGTGCAGGCGATGGGGTCCACGGCCCAGTTCGCCGGCGGCGTACCCGCGATGTGTGATGGCGTGACCCAGGGACAGCCTGGCATGGAACTGTCGTTGTTCTCCCGCGACCTGATCGCCATGGCCGCCGCCATCGGCCTGTCACACAACATGTTCGACGGCGCCCTGTTCCTGGGTGTCTGCGACAAGATCGTGCCGGGCCTGTTCATCGCCGCGGCGCGCTTCGGTCACCTGCCGAGCCTGTTCGTGCCCGCGGGCCCGATGCCCTCCGGCCTGCCCAACAACGAGAAGGCGCGGGTACGTCAGCTGTTCGCCGAAGGCAAGGTAGGCCGCGACGCGCTGCTGGAAGCCGAGTCCGCCTCCTACCACAGCCCGGGCACCTGCACCTTCTATGGCACCGCCAACTCCAACCAGCTGATGATCGAGTTGATGGGCCTGCACCTGCCGGGCGCCTCCTTCGTCAATCCGGGCACCCCGCTGCGCGACGCCCTGACCCGTCACGCTGCCGAGCAGACCATCCGCAACAGCGAAGTCGGCGGGGACTATCGTCCCTTCTATCGCCAGATCGACGCTCGCGCCATCGTCAACGCCATGGTCGGCCTGCTGGCCTCCGGCGGCTCCACCAACCACACCCTGCATCTGGTCGCGATGGCGGGTGCGGCAGGCGTGACCATCACCTGGGATGACTTCACCGAGCTTTCCGCCGTGGTTCCCAGCCTGACGCGCATCTATCCCAACGGTCAGGCTGACATCAACCACTTCCAGGCAGCCGGTGGCATGAGCTTCCTGATTCGCGAGCTGCTCAAGGCGGGACTGCTGCACGACATCACCACCCAGGACGGCGGCACCCTGGCCGGCTACGTGCGTGAGCCCTTCCTCGAGAACGGCAAGCTGGTCTGGAAGGATGGCCCCACCGACAGCCTCGACGAGGACGTGCTGCGTCCGGTCGCCAATCCGTTCGCGCCGACAGGCGGCCTGACCGTGCTCGAAGGCAATCTGGGGCGTGGCGTGATCAAGGTCTCCGCCGTCAAGGAAGAGCACCGCCTCGTCGAAGCCCCCGTGAAGCTGTTCAGCGATCAGGACGAGCTCAAGGCCGCCTTCGAGGCCGGCGAACTGGAACAGGACATGGTCGCCGTGGTCCGCTATCAGGGTCCGCGCGCCAACGGCATGCCGGAACTGCACAAGCTGACGCCCTATCTCGGTATCCTGCAGGACCGCGGTTTCAAGGTCGCGCTGGTGACGGATGGCCGCATGTCCGGTGCCTCCGGCAAGGTGCCGGCCGCCATCCACATGACCCCGGAAGCGCTGGACGGTGGCCCGCTGGCACGACTGCGCGAAGGCGATGTCGTTCGTCTGGATGCCAACGCCGGTACGCTGGAAGCCCTGGTCGAGGAAGGCGAATGGCAGGCTCGTGAGGCCGAAGGCATCTCCCGTGACAGCTACCACCATGGCCTGGGCCGTGAGCTGTTCTCCGGGATGCGCTCCCTGGTCGGTGGCGCCGAAGAAGGAGCCTCCAGCTTCGCAGGCTACGGCGACCAGCCCGGCAGCGGCCACGACCGCAATACCCACTGAGCAGCCACGCAAGTCGACTGAGGACGCCACACGATGACTCGTGAGACACCGAGCCGCTTTGCCTTGGTAGGCGACATTGGTGGCACCAATGCCCGGCTGGCACTTGTCCAGCCGGGCAGCCACACCCTCCATGACATCCACACGCTGGCCTGCGCCGAGCATTCCGGACTCGTGGAGGCCGTCCAGGCCTACTACCAGAGACTGGGGCTTGCCCCTGACGAACAACCCAAGGAGGCCTGCCTCGCCTTTGCCTGCCCGGTCCATGAGGAGCAGGTCAGCATGACCAACAACCATTGGTCATTCGCCAAGAGCGACGTGCGCGAATCCTTGGGCCTGACGCGCTTCAAGTGCCTCAATGACTTCACCGCCATGGCACTGGGCGTGCCGCACATCGAGGCCGATGAGCGACTGGCCATCGGTGAGGAACTCACGGAAGGAGCGGGCAATGATGCCGGCCCCCGCCTGATCATGGGCCCGGGAACAGGACTGGGTGTCGCGGGTCTGGTACATGGCACCCACAACTGGATTCCGCTGGCTACCGAAGGTGGGCATGTCAGCTTTGCCCCCACCGATGCGCTCGAGGATGCGCTGCTGAAGATCTTCCGGCGCTGGCACGGCAGAGTCTCGGTGGAACGCCTGCTCTGTGGCCAGGGAATGCTCGAGATCTACCGGGCGCTGGGCGAACTGCGCGGCCTGCCGACTCCGCTCGAAAGCGCTGCGGACGTCAGCCAGGCCGCCCATGCCCGCGATGCGCTCGGGCAACCCAAGGACACCTTGGCTTGCGATGCCGTGCTGCGCTTCATGAAGATTCTGGGAGACGTGGCCGGGGATCTTGCCCTGGCACTCGGCGCACGTGGCGGCGTGTATCTCTGCGGCGGCGTCCTGCCGCGCAACCTTGACCTGCTCAGGCAAAGCGATTTTCGCCGCGCCTTCGCCGACAAGAACCGCATGAGCCGTTACAATGCCGCGATCCCTACCTGGGTGGTGACCGCGCCGTGGACCGGTCTGCTGGGGGCCGCCGAGGCACTGCACAATGAAGAGGTGGCCTGACGCGATGCCGTCGGCCACGCTCCTGAACCGTCGAGGAAGCTCGAGATGATTCCTGAAAGTCTGCGCGCACTGGTGGATGCCACGAGCGGCCAACGTACCTGCGAATGGCAAGGCCGCATGCTCCTGATCCTCAACCGCGCCTGGGGCGAGCTGGTCGTCTGCCACCAGGGCGCCCAGGTGCTGCATTACCAGCCAGCATCTCAGCGCCCCTGGCTGTGGGTCACCGAGACGCCGGCGGCGCTTCCGGGCAGCATTCGTGGCGGCATTCCGCTGTGCTGGCCCTGGTTCGCTGACGAGTATCCTGAGGGCGAGACAGAGCTGCATGGCCCGGCGCGCAAGGCCGAGTGGCGCATCGACGCGGTAGAGGAAGACGAGGAGGAAGGCGTCGAGATCCACGCCTCTCCGCAATCGCCCCTGCACGCGGCACTCTCGCCTCGCGTCGTCATCTTCGCGGGTCGCCACTTCCTGAAGGTGGAGCTGATCACGGAAAATCGCGGTGAGGACCCGGTCAAGATGACCGGCGCCCTGCATACCTACTTTGCCGTGAAAGATGCCTTCCAGTGCCGCGTCACCGGCCTCGCCGGCGCCAGCTATCTGGACAAGCGTCAGGACTTCTCGCGTCTTGATCAGCAAGGCGAGCTGGGCATTCGCGGCCCGCTGGATCGCATCTACCAGTCAAGCCAGGTCCAGGTGCTCGAGGATGGCCAGCGCAGGCTGCGCATTGCAAAGCAAGGCTCCGACTCCACGGTCGTCTGGCACCCGGGCGATGCACCGCCGGCCGATACCAGCGTCGAGAACGCCCGTGGCTTCCTGTGTGTCGAGGCTGCCTGTACCCGCCTTGACCCCGTCTGGCTGCCGCCGGGCGCGCAACATCTGCTGGTACAGCACATCTCCCCTCTCGAACAGGAAGGGTGACACTCACGATCCATACACCACCTGTCAGCCTCCCACTGACAGGTGGCTACCGAGCGGCGATCAGCAGGCAATCATCGGCAAGTGCCTTTCCCATGGCACTGAATCGTGTCATGCCACGCCTGCCAGCGTCATTCGTCAGCTCAAGGCGCGCTGGTCAGCGACGGACTGCAGACTGGCGACACAAGCTATCCACAACCCATACGATGGACACTTCCATGCTGCAATTGACCCGTAGTGTTTCCTGGCAGGCGCTGACCCGGCTAGGCGAGGTAACCCGCAACGACCGTATTCGCGACTACTTTGCCGCGGACCCCAAGCGCTTCGAGAAGATGAGTCTCCGGGTCGGCGGCCTGTTCCTCGACTATTCCAAGCACCACATTTCCGACGAGGTGATGAAGGCACTGATCGAGCTGGCAGACCACTCCGCCCTCGTTCAGCGTCGCTCCCAGATGTTCTCGGGTGACATCATCAACGTGACCGAGAATCGCCCCGTCCTTCACACGGCCCTGCGCAGCCAGTCCAATACGCCGGTCATCGTCGACGGCAAGGACGTGATGCCGGAGATCCACAGCACTCGCGAGCAGATCCGCGCCTTCTGCGAAAGCGTGCGCAGCGGCGAATGGAAAGGCTATGACGGACAACGCATCCGCGATGTCGTCAATATCGGCATCGGAGGCTCCGACCTCGGCCCCAACATGGCCTGCCGCGCCCTGCTCAAGCATCGTCATCCGGAGCTGAACTTCCACTTCGTCTCCAACGTGGATGGCAACCACATCCAGAAGGTGCTCAAGCGCCTCGATCCGGCCACGACCCTGTTCATCGTCTCCACCAAGACCTTCTCCACGCAGGAAACCCTGCTCAATGCGAAGTCAGCACGTCGCTGGTTCCTGGAGCAGGCAGGTCAGGATGCCGACGTCGGCGCCCACTTCGTCGCAGCCTCCACCAACCGCAAGGCGGCCAAGGAATTCGGCATCCGCGAAGAGAACGTCTTCGAATTCTGGGCCTGGGTCGGGGGCCGCTATTCCATGTGGTCATCCATCGGTCTGCCGATCGCCCTCTCCATCGGCTATGACGGCTTCATGGAACTGTTGGAAGGCGCCTATGAGATGGACCAGCACTTCATCGAAGCGCCGCTGGGCGAGAACATGCCGGTCCTGATGGCCCTCATCGGTATCTGGTACATCAACTTCATGGGAGCCGAGACCCAGGCCATCGTGCCCTACGATCAAGCCCTGCATCAGCTGCCCGCCTTCCTGCAGCAGCTCGACATGGAATCGAATGGCAAGTCGGTGGACATCTTCGGGCGTCCTGTCGACTACAAGACCGGCCCGATCGTGTGGGGCGAGACCGGTTCCAACGGTCAGCATGCCTTCTTCCAGCTGCTGCACCAGGGGACTCGCTACGTTCCCATCGACTTCATCGCTTCCCTGAAGCCGGAGCCGGGTACCGAAGAGCACCACTTCGCACTGATCACCAACATGCTGGCCCAGGCCAATGCCTTCATGGAAGGCAGTCAGGATGGCAGCAACCTCGACCCGCATTACAATTGCCCGGGCAACCGTCCCTCGAGCACGCTGCTGCTTGATGAGCTGACACCGCGCAACCTGGGGGCGCTGATCGCTCTCTATGAGCACAAGGTCTTCGTGCAGGGCGTGATCTGGAACATCAACTCCTTCGACCAGTGGGGCGTGCAGCTCGGCAAGCGCATCGCAGGCGAGATCAGCGCACGCATCGATACTGACGTCCAGGCCTTCGATCCCTCCACCCAGGGCCTGCTGGCACTGGTACGCGAGCACTTCCCGGCCGCCGGAGACAGCATGCAGCCAGAGACAGGCGTGACCAGCACCAAATCAAGCAAGAAGGCCTCGACGGCCACCACCAAGGGAGCAACCTCCTGATGACTCCGGTAATCGCATTCGGCGAAGCGCTCGTCGACATGCTGTCCAACAAGCTCGGCGGTCAGGCCGTCGAGCAGGAAACCTTCACGCCCTACGCTGGTGGTGCGCCCGCCAATGTCGCCGTGGCCTGCGCACGTCTCGGGCTGCCCAGCCACTTCGTGGGCATGCTGGGCCAGGACAGCTTCGGCGACTTCCTGCACGACGAACTGGCCACCCATGGCGTACGCCTGGATCACGTCAAGCGCACCAGCGAGGCGCGTACCGCGCTGGCCTTCGTCTCGCGGGACGAGGATGGCGAGCGTCGCTTCGACTTCTATCGTCCGCCGGCAGCTGACCTGCTGTTTCGTCCGGAACATGCAGGCCCGGAGCTGTTCGCTCAACCCGCCATCTTCCATCTGTGCAGCAACAGCCTGACCGATGCCGGTATCGCGGACACCAGCTTCGTGCTGGCGTCTCGCGCACGTGCTGCTGGCTCCTTGGTCAGCGTGGATGCCAATCTGCGTCACAACCTGTGGCCGAATCAGCAGGTCGACGTGTCACTGGTCACTCGCCTGCTGGACAACGCCGATATCCTCAAGCTGTCCCAGGAAGAGGTCGAGGCACTCACTGATGGCCAGCAAGAGTCCGATTGGCTGCAGGCACGCCTGCAGGCCGGCGTCCGCCTGATCGTGCTGACCGACGGCCCGGGCACCATCCGCGCACTGGTGCGCAAGCAGAGCGGCGAGACCAGGACCGTCAGCATCACGCCGCCGGTGGTCAAGGCCATCGACACCACGGCCGGCGGTGATGCCTTCATCGGCGGCTTCCTCTCGGCGCTCAGCGAAGCCGGTGTGGATGCAGCCCTGCTGCGTGACTGGTGCGAGGAGGAGAGCCATCTTCAGGCTGCGCTTGAGCGTGCAGCAGCCTGCGGCGCCTTTGCCGTGACTCGCCCTGGTGCCTATGCCGCGCTACCGACTCGAGAAGACCTCACTGCCATGCAGTGAGCGGCCCGAGTGACGTCACTGGCCACCTCAGAGCCAGCGACAATCTTGAGACGCGCACGTAAAAGCCCCGCTGATCTGATGATCAGCGGGGCTTTTGGTTTTCTGGGTTCAAGTTCTTGCCTCATTTGCTGAGTACATGTCTTGAATACATGTTCTACGTACACATGCCAGATGTCATGACAGCCCTGCGTCTTTTGGCCAAGACCAACCAACAACAAATATGCCTGCGAAGCGCAGCAGAAAGCCACGCAATCTCCGTCTTAAGTCGGCACCTATCAGACGTAAAAAAGCCGGCCCCGAGGGACCGGCTTTCGTTAGCTTGCTAGACGTTTGAGAGCGTCTTAGAAGCCGTAGTAGATGCCGACTGCAGCGCCGTCACCAGCGTCGCCAGAGCGATCGTACTGGGCGTATTCAATGTAGGTGTACATCGCGGAAGAGATGTTGTAAGTCACACCCAGGTTGAATTCGTTGAAGCTGTCGTCGCCACCGTTGTCAGAAGCAAGAGTGGAATTGTCTTCAGCGTCGACGTACTGGTAGCCGCCGTAGACGTCGCCCATGCCGTAGCCGTAGCGTGCGCCGATACCGTAGTAATCAACGTCGGTGTCATCTTCTTCACCAGCGAAGCGCTCAGCCTTGACGGCGATGCGCAGGGCGTCAACGGTGTACTGACCGGTGATACCGTACTGGTCGCCGATGTCACTGCCGTTGGTGGCTTCGAACTGGCCCAGGTTGTCATACACACCAGCGACAGAGAAACCGCCGACGGTGTACTTGGCACCTGCGAAGAAGGACGCCTGGTTGGAATCAGTGACGTTCTCGTCTTCACCGTCGCCTTCGAAGTTGGAACCGACAGCGAACTGCAGGCCGCCCATGACCGGAGACATGTACTGAAGCTTGTTGCCTTCACGAGTCTGGCTGTCACCGTCGATCTGGGTGCTGGAATCAGTCAGATCGAAGTATTCGTTGTTGGAGATCGGATCCTGGATCCAGTCGTCCATCAGCTGATCCCAGGAACCGATACGCGCGTCACCGAAGGAACCCTTGGCACCGACGTAGGACTGGTCGCCATCGTTCAGGCCGTTGCCGCCGCCCTTGGATTCGTCAGCGTCGTATTCCCACTCGGCCTTGAAGTAACCGACGATGTCGTCGTTGATCTTGTGCTCACCCTTGGCACCGAAGGTAGAACCGTTGTCGCCCAGTTCACTTTCCGGGTCACCGCCGAGCTGGTCGACATAGGAGTATGCCAGCTGAACGTTGCCGTAGATGTCCAGCTTGGTGCCGTCCTGGTTGTAGACGGTTGCAGCGGAAGCGGAGGTAGCAGCCAGGGCAGCAGCGCCGGCGATGGCAGTAGCCAGAAGTGTCTTTTTCATCGCGATAGTTCCTTAACTAGCGTTAACTGTTCGATCGTGTCTGCCGGTGGCAGTGGCCAAGGTTCCGGGCGCTTGATGACGCCTCTAAAACCCTGTGGCCTTGTTATTATCCAATGCTCGCAGGGAAACCATATACCGGGCTTTCAGGATGTGCAACAGAAAAAAACACTGTTTTCGATCACTGGTCCTGAACCAATACGCCGGTCAATTGTCTGGTGTGCCAACACTCTAGAGCGGAAGAATGAAGGATTCATGACAACCATGGGTTTTCTCGAGGGTTTTGACGTTCGCTGATTTCCCGGCAGTCAGAGCGAAGACACACTTGCCTCAGCCATGACATGCAAGACAAAAGTAGCATGCACTGAGCCGATGAATTCTTTGTCATCTCACGCCATTGGAAGCTCATCATTCCCCTTGCATGCCATCGTGCAAATCTCTGGAATCGAAAGGAAAACGAGCATGGACGCGCCTCGGTGAAAAATGACATGGCAGTCAATTTTCGGTGTCTTCTTCAACGACTCACCGCTTTCCTCCGATGACCTTGACGTGATGAACCCCCGATCACTCGATGGAGTGACCGGGGTAGTCCATGGTGGCCTGATCATGATCAGGTTGAATGCCGCTGGTCAGGGGATCACCGACGGCAGTACCTCATGTCGCGACTCTGGTGAGGGATAGCGCCGGATCGACATGTCGCCTGCACGAAGTTTCCACATTCCTGTCGCCTCAAAACCGCGAAGGAGCATGGCGCCATCATTGGCTTAGCCAGTTGGGCAGGAAGAGTGAGATCGACGGGACATAGGTGATCAATACCAGGAACAGCAGCAACAACGACAGCCACGGGAGTGCGGCACGAATGACCCAGGTCATCGGCTTGCCGGTGATGCCCGCGGTGACGAACAGGTTGAGCCCCACTGGTGGCGTCAGCATGCCGATCTCCATGTTGACCACCATGATGATGCCGAGATGGATCGGGTCGATGCCCAGCTGCGTCGCGATGGGAAACAGGATCGGGGCCATGATCAGCAGGATGGCCGAGGGCTCCATGAAGTTGCCCGCCGCCAGCAGCAGCAGATTCATCACGATCAGGAATCCCCAGGCTGGCAGCCCCCAGCCGATGATGGTCTCGGCGATGGTGTGAGGAATGCGTTCAGTGGTCAGTACATGGGCGAACAGCATCGCATTGGCGATGATGAACAGCAGCATCATCGAGACGCGCGCACCATCCAGCACCACCTTCTTGACCTCCTGGTCCGAGAATGAGCCCACCAGGCCTGCCGGCACCTGCCAGAGAGCACGCAACCCGGCCCTGCCCCATGCTTCGTTGCCTCTGCGCCATGGCACGTCCTTCAAGGGCCCCATGTCGCGATAGCCCACCACTGCGATGAACCAGGCGTAGACCGTCGCGACCGCCGCCGCCTCGGTGGGGCTGGCCACCCCGCCGTAGATCGAGCCCAGCACGATGAAGATCAACATCAGCCCGCCCATCGCGACCAGCCCCGAACGAGCCAGCGTCCTGAGACCCGGGAACGGCTGTGAAGGCAGTTTCTTGATTCGGGCAGCGATATAGATGGCCACCATCAGGATGCCGCCCATCAACAGCCCGGGGATCAGGCCCGCCATGAACATCTTGGCCGCCGAGACCTCCGTGGCCGCGGAGTACACCAGCATCACGATGGAGGGAGGAATCAAGATCCCCAGGGTACCGGCATTGGTGATCACCCCGGCCGCGAAGGATTCGCTGTAGCCCTGACGCACCATGCCCGCGATCACGATGGAGCCAATCGCCGCGACCGTGGCCGGAGAGGACCCCGAGACGGCGGCAAACAGCATGCAGGCCAGCACCGAGGCCATCGCAAGCCCGCCACGGACATGACCGATGGCATCGGTCGCGAAGGTGATCAGGCGGCGCGCCACGCCTCCCGTCGAAAGGAAGGTGCTGGAAAGAATGAAGAAGGGAATCGCCAGCAAGGTGTAGTGATGCGACAGGGCTTCAAACAGCTTGATGGCGACCGAGCCCAGCGAATCACTCGAAAACAGCAGTATCGTCGTGACACTGGAAAATCCGAGCGCGAAGGCGATCGGCATGCCGAGAAAGATGCCACCGAACAGCAGCGCGAACAGAGTGGCTATGGTCATCGTCTGGGTTCCTGATCACTGTCACGTTTACCACCGGCACCATCGGAGCTGTCACCAATGACCGAGTCAGCCGGCTGCACCAGGTGCATGCTGTCCTCGCCTTCGTCGTGAAAGCCGAAACCGCTGGCATCTCCGCGTATCACCTTCCAGCCCAATACCGCGAAGCGCAGCATCAGCAGCAGCATCGCGATGGGCAGAATCGTCAGGGCATACCACTTGGGTATCGCGATATCCTCGAGTTCGATACCGATCATCTGCATCAAGGACAGATATTCGTAACTGCCGACCAGCAGCATCACGCAGTACGCCATGCAGATGACCAGCGCGGCCAGGGTAGCCACCCGCTGCCAGATCAGTGGCAGCATCTTCACCACGACATCCACACCGATGTGCGCGCCCTGCTTGACGCCCCACGACACGCCGATCAGCACGAACCAGCCCGCCAGATAGAGAGTGGCTTCCTGGGACCAGCTGATACCGGTATTGAAGACGAAACGCAGCACCACCTCGACGAAGACCAGCAATACCATCGCCACCAGCAGCAGCAAGAACAGCGTCTCTTCTGCCTTGTGTAGCCATCCAAGTTTCATGGCAATGTCCTCATGCCCTTCATGGAGACTTGCCTCGCACGAGAGGACGGACATGTCGCGTCTCCCGGCGAGGCAAGTGATTGTCGGCCTGCACGTCTCAGCGATTGGCATCCTGAGCGGCATCGATGATGTCCTGACCGATATCTTCGGCGAATTCGCCCCACACCGGCTTCATCGCATCCACCCACTGCTGGCGCTGCGCATCGTCCAGCGTGATGATCTCGCTCTGACCGGAGTCGATTATGGCCTGCTTGGCCTCGAGATTCTTGGCCTGGGACAGCTCATTGCCATAGGCGATGGCTTCATCCAGCGCTGACTTGACCTCGCCACGCACCTCCTCCGGAAGCCCATTCCAGAAGCGTGCCGAGGACACCACCATGTAATCCAGCACGCCGTGATTGGATTCGGTGATGTAAGGCTGCACTTCAAAGAACTTCTGGGAATAGATATTGGAGTAGGTATTTTCCTGACCGTCGATAGCCTTGGTCTGCAGCAGGATGAAGACTTCGGAGAACGGCTTCTTCAGCGAGACGGCATCCAGCGCATCGAACTGCGCCTCGAGCACGTCAGAGGTCATGATGCGGAATTTCTTGCCATCCGCATCATCAGGCACCGTGAGCGGTGAGGACGCGGAGAGCTGCTTCATGCCGTTGTGCAGATACCCGAGTCCGACCAGTCCCTTGGGCTCCAGCACCGTCAGCAAGGATTGGCCTGTCTCGCTGCTCTGGAAACGCTCCACCGCTTCCATGTCCTTGAACAGGAACGGCAGATCGAAGACCTGCAGCTGATCCGTGTATTTCTGGAACTTGGAGAGTGACGGAGCCGCCAGCTGGACATCGCCCAGCAGCATGGCTTCCAGCACCTTGTCATCCCCATAGAGCTGGGAGCTGGGATAGAGCTCAACGGCCACCTGATCCCCCAGTCGCTCTGCGACCAGCTCCTGGAACTTCTTGCCCATCTGCCCCTTGGGGGTGTTTTCCGCGACGACGTGAGAGAACTTGATGGTGATGGGGTCGGCCATGACAGCGGTCGAGGCCATCAGAATGGCGGCACTCAGGGCTGTCAGGGCAGGCTTGAAAAGGCGCATGGCAGTTCCTCTCGGAATCTTGGTTGTTATTGGGGTTTGGTCATCTGTTGATCATCCCGCCTGGCGTGTGCTGCATCACGACACTCGGCATGAGCGCGAGTCGCAACGCCAGACATGAGCGCGAGCAGGGACACCTGGGTATAGCGAGTACCGCGCCATGAGCAGCACATTCCCAGTTTTTTCGATTGAATTCAGATACCTGTGGCGAAAACCCTTCTTCGCGACATGAGTGGGCTTGCCGACAACGCCGGCCCGATGTGCGGATTTCCACCCACCAACGACAGAGCCCCTGTGCGGCAATCCGCACAGGGGCTCTGAACACTGACGATCGAGGTGACATGTGCGGGCTGGCCATGGGGCCTGCCTGCACGACACGTCGCTAGCGGTGCTTGGTCATCAATTCACTCAGCTTGTGGCTGATGCGCTGGCTGGCAGCCTGCTCCTCACGCTCCTTCTGCTGACGAGTCAGCTCCGCGAGCTGCTGACGTGCATGCAATGCCTCGTCTTCCGTGACGGCACCCACGGACTGACCTTCAAGATCGACCCGCTGCGTGCCGGCACGAACGGCCTTCAGGTATCGAGGCAAGTGGACGTAGCCCGCCAGAGCGCGGCGCACGAGCTTCTCGTCCCAGGGCTCGTTCTCCAGCAACTCGACATGGATGCCGATCTTCAAGGGGCGGGTGTGGCCCTTGAAGAAGGTATCCGGATAGCGCTTGTACCATTGCTTGAGCAGCGCCTGGGGCGACGGCGGCGTTGCCTGGTCCGGTGTCTCGTCAGAGCCAGCGGATTCGACTGGCGCGTCGTTAGACATTGCTGGCGACGGTGCAGACTCGGCGTCAGCGGTCTCCCCCGAGGCAACACCGGGTGACTCGCTCGCGGAGGCCAGCTGCTCCGCGGCAGCTTCCACCTGCGCAGCACTGGGACGCGCATCCTCCACCGGCTGTGACGCGGGGGACTGTGCGCTGCGTTCGCGCAACTCGCGCAGCTCGGCATCACGCGCCATTAAGGCCTCGCTCAGCCCGGTCAGCTGCGCCTGCTGCTCCTGCATCTGCTGGCGCAGCGCGGCCAGCGTCTCGCGTAGCTGGGCATTTTCCGATTCCAGCGCCAGACGAGCCTGACGCTCTCCGTCACGCTGCTGTCGCTGGGTGTCGGCTTCATGTTCAAGCGCAGAGTACAGCGCTTCGAGGCGATCCATCGTCAAGGCCTGAGCCTCCCTTGCACGCTATGGGCAGTTCCGTTTGGCACCAGTCTGTGTCAGTACCTGCTGACTGTAAAGTTCCCGCTGGCAGGCGCAAGCGCTAGTCGTCCCTGCGCTCATAGCGCACGAAGTCATAGGCAGGCAGGCCTTCACCACTTTCTCCCGGCACACGCTGAGCTTCTTCCCAGTCAGCACCAAGCTCCGGGAAGTGCGCATCGCCTTCGATCTCGACCGCTACCTCGGTCAGGTACAGACGCGTGGCGACGGGCAGTGCCTGTGCATAGATCAGTCCACCCCCGATCACCATGATCTCGTCCACACCTTCGATCATCGCATGGTGATCCGCCATGTTGAGCGCCGCCGCCAGATCGTGACAGACCCGAACGCCATCGTGGTGGAACTCGCTGTCACGCGTGACGATGATATTGAGTCGATTGGGCAGCGGCTTGCCGATGGAGGCAAAGGTCTTGCGCCCCATGATCACCGGCTTGCCCTGGGTCGCATGCTTGAAGAACTTCAGGTCTTCCGGCAGGTACCAGGGCAGATTGTTGTCGACACCGATCACGCGATTGACCGACATGGCGGCGATCATCGCCACCGGGACCACGGTCTCGGCGGCGGCACTCAGCGGAGAAAATTCCTTGTCACTCATACGGCCACCTGCGCCTTGATATGCGGATGGGATTCATAGCCTTCGATGGCGATGTCATCGAAGGTGAAGTCGAACAGATCCGTCACGTCCGGATTCAGCTTGAGCGTCGGCAGGGCCAGCGGCTCGCGCGTCAGCTGCTCACGCGCCTGCTCCAGATGATTGCTGTAGAGGTGGGCATCGCCGAGGGTATGAATGAACTCCCCCGGCTTGAGGCCACAGACCTGAGCGATCATCTGGGTCAACAGCGCATAGCTGGCGATGTTGAACGGCACGCCGAGGAAGATGTCGGCGCTGCGCTGATAGAGCTGGCAGGACAGCCGACCATCGGCGACATAGAACTGGAACAGGGCATGACACGGCGGCAGGGCCATCTCATCCACCAGCGCCGGATTCCAGGCCGAGACCATCAGACGGCGCGAGTCCGGGTTGGTCTTGATCTGCTCGATCAGATGCGTGATCTGATCCACACTGCCGCCTTTCGGATTCGGCCAGCTGCGCCACTGATAACCGTAGACCGGCCCGAGATCGCCATTCTCATCGGCCCACTCATCCCAGATACGCACGCCATTTTCCTTGAGGTAGGCGATGTTGGTGTCGCCTTTCAAGAACCACAGCAGCTCGTGGATGATCGAGCGCAGGTGCAGTTTCTTGGTGGTGACCAGCGGAAAGCCTTCGGCCAGATCGAAACGCATCTGGTGACCGAAGACACTCAAGGTACCGGTACCGGTGCGGTCGCCCTTTTGCGTGCCGTTTTCCAGCACGTGGCGCATCAGATCAAGATAGGGTTGCATGGGCAGCGGGTCCGTACGGCGGATCAGAGGCTGGCTCGGCGAGCGGATCCGGGGGGATCGGCCCTGCACCAGCCTCTTCATGAATTCGAATCGTTCACTTGACGATATTTTACGCTGCCAGATACGCAAGAACGCGGCCCGATGGCCGCGTTCTTGCGTATCTGGCAGGGGGCCAGTTTACACCGATTGCCCCCTGTAATCACACCTGCATTCCCACCTCAGGATGCGCGAGGCAGCGGCGGCTGCGCCACGTCCTGACCACGCGACCATGCCATCAGCAGCAACCCGAACAGCACCATCGGCAGCGACAGCAGCTGACCCATGGTCAGCCAGTCGAAGGCGATGAAGCCGAGCTGGGAATCCGGTTGGCGGAAGAACTCGGTGATGAAGCGGAAACTGCCGTAGCAGAGCAGGAACAGACCGGAGATCAACCCCTTCTGGCGCGGCTCACGCGAGGCGAACCACAGGATCGCGAACAGCGCGACGCCTTCCAGCGCGAATTGATAGAGCTGAGAGGGATGGCGTGGCTCCGGCCCGTAGAGCGGATAGACCATGCCCCATGAGACATCGGTGATACGCCCCGGCAGCTCCTGGTTGATGAAGTTGCCCAGGCGCCCTGCACCGAGGCCGATCGGTACCATCGGCGCGATGAAGTCAGTCAGCTGGAAGAAGGTCAGCTGGTGACGACGCGCGAACACCAGCATGGCGATCAACACACCCAGCAGGCCGCCATGGAAGCTCATGCCGCCATCCCAGACCTTGAAGATCCACACCGGGTCCGCCAGCAACTTGTCGAAGCCGTAGAAGAGCGCATACCCCAGGCGCCCACCCAGCACCACGCCCAACGCACCGAAGAAGATCAGGTCTCCCACGGCATCCTGACTCAGGCCGACCCGTCCGCGCCGGGCACGCGCCAGCCCCCAGGCCGCCGCGAAGCCGATCACGTACATCAATCCATACCAGTGAATCTTGAAAGGCCCCAATGCCAACGCCACGGGGTCGATCTGAGGATATTGCAACATGAGAAAACCTTGAATGAATAAGTCGGCACGACTGACGCCAGTCGCAAGTCTTTCGCCATCAATCCGATGCGCTACCGGTCAAGTGACGAAGGGTAACAGCTCGCGCATGAACGCCACCTAGCAGCCCTTCCCCGCAAAGCGGACATGCCGAGATGTCTCACGAGACGAGAAAGCGCAGCCCCACGATCACGAGAATCAACGCGAACAACCGCTTGAGCAACAGCGCCGGCAACGCATGGGCCAGCCGTGCGCCCACTCGCGCGAAGGGCACCGACACCAGCACGATGCCGAGCCAGGCAACCCAATGCACATAGCCGATGGCATGCTCCGGCAAGCCCGGGGCATGCCAGCCCACCGCGATGTTGGTCAGCGCTGCCACCAAGGCGATGGGAAACCCGGCCGCGGCCGCCGTCCCGACCGCCTCGGTCATGCGCGCCTGCCAGCTGGTCAACATCGGCACCATCACCGTCCCCCCTCCGATCCCGAAGAGCGCGGATACCACCCCGACGGTGCCACCGCCAAGAAACTGCCCGGCACGCCCCGGCGCCTGCGCCAGCTGACCCACCTTGAGATCCAGTCCCATCTTGACGGCGACCAGCAGCACGAAGCCACCGAACAGCAGCTTGAGCATCTCGCTGCTCAGTCCGCCCGCCAGCACCACCCCCAGCGCGGTTCCCACCACCAGTCCGGGCAGCAGGCGCTTGAGCCAGTCCAGACGCACGGCGCCACGCTCATGATGCGCACGCGCCGATGACAGCGAGGTCACCACGATGGTCGCCAGTGAGGTACCTATCGCCAGATGCATCAAGACATCAGTGGCGACACCTTGCAGCGCAAAGGCTGCCGCCAGCACCGGCACGATGACCAGCCCGCCACCGATACCGAACAGGCCGGCGATCAGACCCGCCACGGCCCCCAACACGGGATACCACCACCACATGCCCCACTCCTTGCACCTGTCTTCATCGAGAACCTCTGTCAAAGGGCCGGGTTGAGGCCATGAACCGATGGCTCATCGCTTACCCTTGCCAACTCAGACCCCATCACCCGTCACGCCACCTTCTGCTCCCGGTGCCTTCATCGTGGCCCGAGGCAGCCATTTGCGAACCTTGTCGATCAACGCCTGAGGACGATAGGGCTTGCCAAGATAATCATCCAGACCTGCCGCGAAGAAACGCTCGCGGTCCGCCTCGCTGGCATTGGCCGTCAGGGCAATGATCACGCTACGCCTGTCACTGCCGGCCCCGGCCTCCTGTTCGCGCCAATTCCGGGTAACGCTGACGCCATCCATGCCGGGCATGAAGATATCCATGAACACCAGGTCGTAGAAATGGCGCTCGCGCGCGGCCAGCGCATCTTCTCCACTGCTCGCCGTATCCACCACCAATCCCTGGCGGCCGAGCACCGTGCGCGCCAGCATGGCGTTCACCGGACCGTCATCGACGACCAGAATGCGAGTTTCGACAGGATTGTCCGGCCAGGACAACGGCACCAGGATCTCCAGCACCTCCTCCCCTTGCGTCTCATGCTGTCGGTAGCGCCCGCCGAGCTCCTCCACCAGACGACGAGCCATCAACAGCGAGGAAGGGGCATTGCGCCCGACATCGAGACCACAGTGATCGTGAAGCTCAAGCCTCAGCCAGCATTGACCCCCTGTCTCCGTGTCCCTCAGGCCAGCTCCCGTCGGGCCACCGGCCAGCGACGACGCACCCTCGGCGTCCACCACCTCGACGAACACGCGATGCCGACCCGCGCTCGCGCGTCGACAACCATCTTCCGACAGATGCTCGAAGAGCTGCGCCAGACGCCGTACATCGCCACGCAGCAATGCAGGCAGCGCGCCCAGCTGCCACTCGAAGGGCAGTCCCACGTCGTGGTAGCGCTGCTGCATGTCATTGAGCAGCGCTCCCAGCGCCTCGGCCGGCGTGAACAGATTCTCCTCCAGCGGCGTGCGCACGACATCGTCGCGCTCCGTCAGCACATTCAGCAGCTGTGCCACGCTATCGAGACGCCCCTGCAGCAGGCTCAGCTCGGCATCCTCCAGATGACGCTCGCGACGCAACTGCCCCAGCTTGCGCACCAATCCCTGCAAGGGAGGCGTCAACTCGGCGTGCAGCATGTCCAGGTAGTCACTTTTGAGGCGGGCTTCCTCGCGCGCCCTGTCGCGTGCGACCAGCAACTGCTGGCTGGCCTGATCATGTTCTGATTCATCAATCATCACGCCCAGCACCTGAGCGGGGTCGTTGTTGAAACGGCACAGCTCGAGACGCATGCGCCGCATGCGGCCCTCGGCATCATGGACGCGCAATTCTCGACTGTTGGGTACGCTCGGGTTGGGCTCCAGCATCAGCAGACTCCCGACCGAGCGCCCCAGCGCTTCATGTAGCACCAGCCCGAACAGCTTCTCGAAGGCAGGATTGGCCATCGCCAGCAGGCCATGACGCATCACGAAGGCAGGCAGTGGCAAGGCATCCAGTTCGTGGCCACGACCACGGCGCAGCAGTGCCACGGCAGCACGGTGACGGCGCAGAATCTCGTCGGCCGGATACGCCTGATGGGCCGAGACGGGATACTCCTCCATGACCTGCCCCTGCTCGAGCCGCACGCTCTGGCGTGCCAACCATTCCAGTGGCTGCCCCAGGCGCTGATCAAGGCGACGCAGGCGCCATTGCAGAATCAGCATGCTCACCGCGAAGACCAGCAGCAAGGCACCGGCGCTGCCCAGCAGCAATGACAGCAATGGCATCTCGCCCGGCACGTCAAGATCGCGCCGCGCCACCAGTCGCCAGCCATTGACAGGCAAGGTGTCCCAGACGACGGCACGCGCCGCAGGTCCTGGCAGCAAGGTAGCGCCACGCAGACCGCCGTCCACCGCCTGGGCCACGTCATCGGGCAGGCGTCGCGGCCGAGGGTCACGCGTATTGCTGCTGGCCGCCCACACTTCCAGGTCCTGACCGATCAGCCAATAGGGAGCCGTGCGGCCCTGACCGGGCAGCAGCAAGCGAGATTCCATCTGGGGGACCGCGAGATCCAGCCCGACATGGACCTTCTGTCCCGCGTTGAGTTCCACCTCGACCAGCGCGGTGATCTGAGGCAGGCCCGCCGGACCGGGATGTGGCGGCAGCCAGACGACCCGCGGCGCGCCGTTGTCCGAGCTGCTGGCCAGCTGGCGCTGAGTGGCAGGTGTGACATCGGTGTAGGGAAGGAGCCTGGTGCCCGGTGAGAAGGCATCCAGCACGTTGAACCAGGGGTAGAGCATGATCATGCTGTTGTCGAGACTGACGAACAGTCGCGAGATCAATGGGTCCGTGGAATACAGATCCGACAACAGCCATTGCATCCGGATCAGGCGTCGCGCCACGTCGTGATCCTGCTCATCCAATGCGCGGTGAAACTCTCCGTACAAGGCAGCGCCGCCACGCGTGATCGGCCGGAACAGCTGACCTTCCTCGGTCAACACCAGCTCATTCAATGACGAATCCGCCTCGCCCCCGGCATGGTCGAGATGGCGACGCGTGTAGCGCGCCAGAATCTGCAGACGACGCTGCTGCGCCTCGAAGCGCTCATTCACCAAGGCAGTGGCCAGCGAATGCTGCTGGCGAAGCTCGCCCAGGGCGCTGTCCACGAGCTTGTGCCGCTCGCTGTCCCAGGTGACCCAGGCCCCGACCAGACAGCTGAGCGCCACTGCCAGCTCGGCGAGCAGCAGCGGGCCCACCGTCAGACGACTCATGCGCCGCCATACCGATTCCAGTCCACTGGGGCTGCTCTCACTGCGGTTCCCCGCACTGCCGCCATCCTCGAGACGAGTGGCGTCGCCGGTGACGCCGGACGCTCCCGTCGGGGGAGCCTCCGCTTGGGAAGATTCAGCCTCGGGCGAGCGTGACGCTGGCTCGACAGGGGGAGGACGGCGCGAGAACATGGTCTGGGAGCATCCTGTAGATGGACCTGACAGCAAAAACCATCGGGCATGGGTGCAGCAATTCGTGACGTGGCGTGACATTGCCGCAGCAGTACGATCGGGTCGCATCGAGCCATGCTGCCCGTAGCTCGACGTCACGGCAGATCGTCGGCCCGTTCGCCACAAGACTGCAGCATACGCAAGCCACTGACGGGCGTCATGTTCCCGGCGCGACACCTGTCACATCCTGATCCCCGGGAACCTCGCCCACCCTCTTTCGGAGTCTCGCCATGTGCCTGATGGCATTCGATTGGCAGCCAGATGCCACGACAGGTCACTGCCTCACGCTGCTGGGCAACCGCGACGAGTTTCATGCCCGTGCGACCACTGGCCTGTGCCGCTGGCCGGATACCGCCCTGTGTGGTGGTCGTGATCTGGTGGCAGGAGGGGGATGGCTGGTCATGCATCGGGCCGGCGCCCTGGCGACGCTGACCAATGTCCGCCAGCTGGACCGCCCCCCCCATGCGGCCACCATCAGTCGCGGTCAGCTGGTCACGGCCGCCGTGCGACAGGCGGTGGCCAATGCCTCCACCCTGTCGCCTGGGGACTGGCTGGAGGCCCTGAGCGCTGGCGAGACCGTCATGGCAAGGCTCGCGGCGGACTCTCCCGAGCACTGCGAACCCCTGAGCTTGAGCGCACTTGACTGGTGCAATTTGCTGGTCTGCGATGGCCGGACTCTCTGGCGACTCCATCATGGGCCTGACGGCAGCCAGCTGATCCGACTCCCCCCTGGGCTGCATAGCCTGTCCAATGGTCACCCGGACAATGAATGGCCAAAGCAGCGGCGACTCAGACAGCGCCTTGCCGCGCTGAAGGCGTCTGCGGTCATGCACGATGACGATGCCTGTCTGGGTATCCTGCAGGATGGCTGGCGGCCGCCGACGGCACAGTTGCCGGCCACCGGCCTGGCACTTGAGCGGGAAGCCCTGCTGTCCAGCCCCTTCATCACCAGCCCCGAGTACGGCACCCGCGCGGCCACCCTGGTGCGCTGGCAGCGAGATGACAAGCGGACCTCACTGACACTGCATGAACGCCGCTTTTCACCACAAGGCCAGTGTGTCGCTCATCGCAAGGCCGTGTCGCACCTCCAGGAGGAAGCGACACGGGGATGGCATCTGAGCTGACAATTGCCTGCAGGGGACGTCTTGAGGGAAGGCCAGCGAGAGGACGCCACCCAAGGCAGGAGCGCAGGTCTGTGATCCTGCCTGCAGGTCGCTAACGAGAGACTGCCGCCTGGGCCGCACTGGCATCCGGCGTGTGGTCACGCGGTGGCAACAGATGCGCCAGCTCCCATGCCTGCATGCGCTCCAGCAGCAGGCCATGCACCTGATTGGCCGTCGGCTGACACAGGACCTCGCTGACCAGCCCCTGGGCTGCCGCCAACGACACGCGGCGAATGGCGGCACGGACACGTGGCAGGCTGGGCGCATTCATCGACAGACCATCAAAGCCCATTCCCAGCAGCAGCAAGGCGCCGGCAGGGTCACCGGCCAGCTCACCGCAGACGCTCACCGGCATGCCCAGCGCTTTCGATTCTTCCGCCAGGCGCGCCAGCGCGCGCAATACCGCCGGGTGACACGCATCATAGAGACTCGCCACTCGTGGGTTATTGCGGTCCACCGCCAGCAGGTACTGGGTGAGGTCGTTGGACCCCACCGAGAAGAAGTCGACCCGGGTCGCGAGCGCTTCCAGCTGATAGAGGGCCGCCGGCACCTCGATCATCACGCCGACGCTGGGCCGTGAGACGTTGACACCGTCTTCCGCCAGCTCGATCAAGGCACGATTGACCAGCGCCAGCGCGGCATCCACCTCCTCGATCCCCGAGACCATCGGCAACATGATACGCAGATTGTCCAGGCCCTCGGCGGCGCGCAGCATGGCACGCAGCTGCACCATCAGGACTTCCGGGTGATCCAGTGTCACGCGTATGCCGCGCCAGCCAAGGAAGGGGTTGGCCTCCTTGATGGGGAAATAGGGAAGATCCTTGTCGCCCCCGATATCCAGCGTACGCATGGTGACAGGCAGAGGGGCAAAACCGGCCAGCTGCTCACGGTAGAGTCGTGCCTGCTCCTGCTCGCTGGGGAAGCGATCATTCATCATGAAGGGCACTTCCGTGCGGTAGAGCCCCACGCCGCCAACCCGGGTCTTGAGCGAGGCCACGGCATCCAGCGCCAGGCCGGTATTGACCATCAATGGCATCACATGGCCATCAGGCGTCACGCTCGGCAGATCCTGCTCCTGCTCCAGCAGCACGCTCAACGCCTGCTCCTCGGCGATCAGCCGCGAATAATGCACGCTGAGTTCATGCTCCGGACGCACCACCAGGCGACCGCGATGGCCATCGAGGATCACCGGCGCGCCACCCAGGCGTGACAGCGGCAGGTCCACCATCCCGAGCACGGTCGGAATTCCCATGGCCCGCGCCAGGATGGCGACGTGGGAGGTGCTGGATCCGCTGACCGCCACCAGCCCCTTGAGCCGCTCCCGCGGTACCTCGCCCAGTGTCGCCGGGCTGATCTCATGGCCGATCAGGATGGTGTTCTCGGGGTACTCGATCGGGCCGCTGTCGCCCTCCTCCTGCAGATGCGCGAGCACCCGCCGGCCAAGATCGCGGATATCCGCGGCGCGCTCACGCAGATAGTCATCATCCACGCGCTCGAGATACTGAACATGCCGGCGCACGATATCGGCCAGTGCCGCAGGCGCCCACTGCCCTTCCCGGATACGCTTCTCGACCTCCTGACCCAGCGCCGCGTCGCCCAGCATCTGCTGGTAGACCTCGAACAGCGCATGCTCCTGAGTGGAGATACGACTGGCCAGACGCTCTGCCGCGACACGGATTTCCTCGCGCACGGCGTTGATCGCCTCCTTCAGGCGAGCGATCTCGAAGTCGATGTCGGTGGGAATGAGGTCCGGCACCGAGTCCAGATCCGCCGGCGGAGAGAGCACGAAGGCCTTGCCGATGACGACACCGGGAGACCCGGCGACTCCCTTGAAGGTCGCCTGGCCGCTGGTCCCGGCCAGCTTGCCCAGTGCCCCGGTCGCCAACGCATGCGCCAGCACACCTGCCAGCTGCGCGCCCAGCGTGACAAGAAAGGCTTCTTCGCCCTCATCGAAACGACGCTTCTCGTGCTGCTGGATGACCAGTACGCCGAGCACACGGCGCTGATGGATGATGGGGACGCCCAGGAAGCTGGAGAAGCGTTCCTCGCCGGTTTCCTCGAAATACCGGAACTGGGGATGCGCCGGGGCATCCTCGAGGTTGAGCGGCTCCTCTCTGAGCGCCACCATGCCCACCAGCCCTTCACCGCGCGCCATGCTGACCTGTCCCACGGAAGACGAGCGCAGGCCAATGGTGTCCTTGAGCACGAATCGGTCCGTCTCGGGCGCCAGAAGGTAGACGGAACAGACATCCGTCTTCATGGCCTTGCGAATGCGCAACACCATCGTCGCCAGCGCCGCATCGAGTGAACGCGCGCCATTGACCTCCTGAACGATACGCCGCAATACCTCAAGCATGGTGTACCTCGAGCATGACGCGCCTCACGAGGAAACAGGGTTCCTGGCCCGGACGCGCACGTTGCAGATGATGAGCCCGACCTCAATCGGGGATGTGGCGATCATTTCCCGTCGGCCTGATGGCGACCTTGTCCTCGCTGCAGGGCATGTTGCCTTGCACCGCAGAGAGCGGCAGATTGCCCTGCGAATCCACCAGTCGTTGCAGACGCGGTGCCAGTTCGCGCAACGCGCGCCGGTAGACCTCGCGCTTGAAGGCCACGACCTGACCCAGCGGATACCAGTAACTGACCCACCGCCAACCATCGAACTCCGGCTTGGGCGTGGAATCCACACTCACGCGGTTGTCCTGACAGCGGATCTGCAACAGGAACCACTTCTGTTTCTGACCGATGCAGATCGGTCGGGAGTGCGTTCTCACCATGCGTCTGGGCAACCGGTAGCGCAGCCATCCTCGGGTACAGGCCAGTATCTCGACGTCCTCGGCCTTGAGGCCGATCTCTTCCTCGAGTTCACGATACAACGCCTGTTGCGGTGTCTCGTTTGGCTTGATGCCCCCTTGCGGAAACTGCCACGCATTCTGTCCTACCCGGCGCGCCCAGAGCAGCTGGCCCTCACAGTTGGCAATGATGATGCCAACGTTGGGGCGAAAGCCGTCAGCGTCGATCACGGATGTCACCTTTGATTCGTTAATTGAAACCATTCTTCCACAAAGGCTGAAAGCGCTTCAATACGCGGTTTGGCGGTGTGAAAGGCCAGGCACGTCTGCAATAATCGACCCCTTCACCGTATTGCACTGCAACACCGCCTTCGGAAATCCTCCGTTGGCCCCCGTACACCCGCGCAAACACTGGGCCGGCGACCTTGCCGCGCCCCTCTGTCTGCGTCCGTCGCCCACGCCAACGGCTGGGCTGAGCAAGGAGTTCTCCGTGAGTCTGGCCATCTTTGATCTCGACAATACCCTGATCGCCGGGGACAGCGATCACGCCTGGGGCGAGTTCCTGGTTGAACAAGGCGCTGTCGACGCTGACACCTACCGTGAAGCCAACGAGCGCTATTTCCAGCTCTATCAGAGTGGCGAACTGGACATTCACGAGTACCTGGCCTTCTCACTCAAGCCGCTGGCCGAGAACAGTCCGGAACAACTCGCCGCCTGGCACCAGCAGTTCATGGCCGCCAAGATCGAGCCCATCATTCTGGCACGGGCAGAAGAGCTGCTGGCGCGTCACCGTGCACGCGGCGATACGCTGCTGATCATCACCGCCACCAACCGCTTCATCACTGCCCCCATCGCCGAGCGCCTTGGTGTGGATGACCTGATCGCCATCGAGCCCGAGATCATCGACGGGCGCTACACCGGCCGCGTCGACGGAATTCCCAGCTTCCAGGGCGGCAAGGTCACTCGCCTCGAAGCCTGGCTTGCCGAGCGTGATCACACCCTGGATGGCAGCACCTTCTATAGTGACTCCATCAATGATCTTCCGCTGCTCGAGCGTGTCGATACTGCCATTGCAGTGGACCCGGATGAGCAACTGTTGGCGACCGCCCAGCAGCGCGGATGGCGCATCATCTCACTGCGTGACTGACAAGCCATTGATTTTCAAACAAATAATCGATCTATAAGGGAATGCAGCTTCATCTATAAGGTTTTCATGTGGCTACAGGCATTCACCATAAAGTCGACCTTATTTGCTGAATCATTTCGCGTCCGATGTGTCTATAATGTGTGTCCATCGAACCGTCGAGCCTGACGAGGCATGCCCCGTCACGGCAGGACGGCCCCCGGTAGCCCGGTCGGGTGCCGGGGGATGTCCCTCACCAACTCTGAGCGTGAGCAGCCATGTCCTCAACGACATACGATGTCCTGATTGTGGGTGGCGGCGTGTCCGGCACCGCCCTTCTCTATGAACTCGCCCGCTACACCGACCTCTCGTCGGTCGGCCTGGTGGAAAAATACGACCATGTCGCGATCGTCAACTCGCACGGTCGCAACAACTCCCAGACCATCCACTGCGGCGACATCGAGACCAACTACACGGTCGAGAAGGCGCGCGTGACCAAGCGCACCGCAGGTATGGTGGTCAACTTCGCCACCAAGCTCAGCGAGAGTGAGCGCGATCACATCGTCTACAAGTACCCGAAGATGGTACTGGCGGTCGGCGCCAAGGAATGCCAGTTCCTGCGCAAGCGCTTCGAGACCTTCAAGCCACTGTTCCCGAATCTGAAGCTGCTCGAGCGTGATGACATCGCCGAGCTTGAGCCGAAGGTCGTGGAAGGTCGCCGTCCGGACGAGGAAATCGTCGCGCTGGGTTCCACCGACGAATACACCGCCGTCAACTACACCACCCTGTCGGAGGCTTTCGTCAGCGAAGGCGAGAAGGCAGCGGCCGAGAAAGGCATGAACTTCGACGTTCGCCTCTCGACCGCCGTGGAAGACATCCGCAAGGAAGGTGACGTCTACAAGGTCAAGACGGACAAGGGCGAGCTCAGCGCACGCTATGTCGTGGTCAGCGCCGGTGGTCACTCCCTGCTGTTCGCCCACAAGATGGGCTACGGACTGGACAAGTCCTGCCTGCCGATGGCTGGCTCCTTCTACTTCACGCCGAAGGTGCTCAACGGCAAGGTCTACACCATCCAGAACGAGAACCTGCCGTTCGCCGCCGTCCACGGCGACCCGGACGTGCTGGTGGAAGGCAAGACCCGCTTCGGGCCGACCGCTCTGATGCTGCCGCTGCTGGAGCGCTACAACGGCAAGACCTTCTGGGAGTTCCTCAAGGTACTGCGCATGGACCGCAATGTCGTCAAGGCCCTGTGGGACCTGATGAAGGTGCGCGACATCCGCAACTACATCTTCAAGAACTTCATGTTCGAGGTGCCGGTACTGCGTGAGCGCCTGTTCCACGGCGACATCAAGAAGATCGTCCCGAGCCTGGACGTCAAGGATGTCAGCTTCGCCAAGGGCTTCGGCGGCGTGCGCCCGCAGCTGATCGACAAGAGCAAGCAGAAGCTCGTGATGGGCGAAGCCAAGATCAATCCGGGCACCGGCATCGTCTTCAACATGACGCCGTCACCGGGTGGCACCAGCTGTCTGGGCAACGCCGAGAAGGACATGTATCTCGCTCAGGAATTCCTTGGTTTCAACATCGACAAGGATGCCTTCGAGCGTGACCTGCTCACCGGTGAGATCGAGCTGACCGAACTCGAACGCCCGGAAGCCTCTTCCCTGATGTGATACGCCGCGCGGCGCCAACCGCCGCGCAGGTGAGCTGAAGGAAGTCGGGCCGAACGAAAAGCCCCCGCCAGCATCTGCTGACGGGGGCTTTTTCGTGTTGCCACTGACGGCGGCTGGCACTCAGCACTCAGCACTCAGCACTCAGCACTCAGCACTCAGCACTCAGCACTCAGCACTCAGTACTCAGGCGGACAGCATGTCTGCCTGAGTCATTCACTCATGCCACGGGTTGCCGCGAGTGAGCCAGTGGCTCGTGTACCGCATGTAGGCGCTGAATCAGTTGATCTTCCAGCGCGAAGCGCTCCGTCAGCCCCTCCTGAAGACGGGCCAGCCACTCGGGCAGGCGTGTGCGGTAGTGCTGGCAGCGGGTCGGACTCGAGAAGTCCTCATCGAAGGACAGTACCAGCTCCGTCGAGGGCTCCAGACGCAGCATCAATTTCTCGGCAGCGGCCAGAGCCTGGGTGTCCTCGAAGACACGCCCCTCTTCCTTGAGCTGAGGATAGACTTCGAAATGGCCCGCCGAGATGTAATCCATCAACAGCTCGATGAAGCGATTGACGCGTGTCATGTCGAGCTGCTCGAGATCATTGACGCAGGCCTCGTGCAGATCCATGAAGCAGACCAGCATCTCGCGTCGCTGATCCAGCCAGCGATCAACCAACTGATGAACGCCACGAAAGCGTTCCGCCGCAGTGGTGCATTCCTCCAGCATGGGCGCCTCCTCTGGCATGACCCGAACGGTGGGGCTGACATCAGGTGCTCACCCCGCTGCCAACCCACTATCCTCCATGCGACGGACGCTGCCAACCCCCCACCATGGTGGCAGGCGTCATGCCCTCAACGCCGGAAGCTGCTCCACAGCATGGCCAGCGGTACCAGCGTCAGAGCACAGAAGCCGATCAACGACCACTGAGGGATCGAGAGCCCCAGCCACTGGGCACTGATCTGCGCGCATTCACCGGAGGCATTGAGCACCTGGGTGATCACGTCCCATACCGGCAGTACTTCCAGCATGTAGTTGAGGCCCGGGCCACAGGCCGGCACCTGATCCGGCGGAAGGGATTGCAGCCAGACATGACGACCGGCCAGCACGATGGCACCCACACTGCCCGCCAGCGCACCCAGCGCGTAGACGCGGGTACCGATACGCCCCGGTCCATGCACGGCACCCAGCAGGAAGAAGACGCCTGCCACGGCCACCGCCACGCGCTGGAAGATGCACAGCGAACACGGTGCCAGACCGAAGGCAAACTGCAGCACGAAGGCGACACCGAGCAGCAACGCGCACCCCAGCGCCCCCAACAGGCACCACTGACGCCCGCTCCAGCGCGCCAGACAGGCGAGCCCCCCACCCTGGCGTGTCGGCTGTTGTCCTGATTGATTGTCCGCGTGTGTCATTTGCTGTCCTTGCCGTCCGACTCCGCTGGAGTCATTGGTGAGAAATGGCGCGATCACGAAGACATCTCTCCATGACCACCTCAGAGCATGCGTGGCGTCATTGCCTGGCCAGGACGCACGCATGGGCCAGAGACATCATCGGCGCCTCAAGTCTGAGGCGCCGATGATGTCGCGATGGCCGGTGTCGCCGCGATCAGCGATGGATGCCTATCATGCCGCGCAGGGATGACCTGAACATGAATCGGCGTTGCATCGACGAGTCAGGCCGGTTGCGTGGCATGCGCCGAGGCAAAGTATTCGGCCATGAAGGTATCGAAGTCCTGATGGTCGCCGGCCTCGATATCGCCCTGTTGCTGCAGGGAGGTCTCGACCAGTTGATCCAGCAGGTAGCCACGTGCACGCTCCATCGGCTCCGTCTTGAACTGCTCGGCCTGCCCCTTGGCCAGCGCCAGCACCTCATCGACGAAGTTGCTGCCGTTGTCGAGCATGCTGGTCAGCAGACGGCCCGAGGGCGTGGTCTGGGCATCGTCAAAGCGCGGCGCGAGTGCCGCCAGCGCATCGCGATGCTCGCTGCCTGACTTGTGGTTCTCGTCCAGCAGGCTTGCCACTTCGCCAAGTTCATCCATCACGTTGGCGGCCAGTTCACGCAGACGCCGCTCCTCACCCTTGACGTTCAGGGTCAGCTCGGGGTCACGCCCCGCCTCCACGACGCGTCGCTTGCTGTCGTCAAGGTTGGCGCATTCCTCGTCATCGATCCATGGGCTCTCGGTCAGCAGACACCAGATCAGGAAGGTATCGAGGAAGCGGATCTGCGTCTCGTCGATCCCCACCGGCAGGAAGGGATTGAGATCCAGACAGCGCACCTCGATGTATTCGACACCCCGGCCTTCCAGCGCCTGACTGGGCGTCTCGTTGTGCCGGGTGACACGCTTGGGACGGATGTCGGAGTAGTACTCGTTCTCGATCTGCAGGATGTTGCTGGAGAGCTGCGACCAGCTGCCATCAGCCTGCTTCACCCCCAGCTTCTCGTAGTCGTTCCACGGCGTGACGATGGCGTGACGCAGCGTCCCGACGAAGTTGTCCAGCGAGTTGAAGCAGATCTTGAGCTGTGCCTGGACCTTGTTCTGGTAGCCCAGGTCCGACATGCGCAGGCTGGTGGCATAGGCCGAGACCAGACTGCGGTCGGCCTGACGCTTGAGACGGTCATCATTGCCACCATCCAGGAAGCTTTCGTCGATCCCCGGCGAGGCGCCGAACAGATAGAGCAGAATCCAGCTATGGCGCCGGAAGTTGCGGATCAGCTCGAAGTAGCGGCGCGAGCGGAAGTCACGCGCATCCTCGCCTTCGGCATTCTCCATCTTCTGAAGCAGCGTCCAGAAATCATCCGGCAGCGAGAAGTTGTAATGGATACCGGCGATGGACTGCATGATGCGCCCGTAGCGCACATCCAGTCCCTTGCGGTAGACATGCTTCATGGTGCCGGTGTTGGAGGTGCCATAATCCGCGATCGGCACGCTGTCATTGCCGTTCAGCCTTGGCGGCATGCTGGCCGGCCAGATCAGCTCATCCCCCAGATTGCGATAGCTGAAACGATGCAGGTCCGCCAGAAACTCCAGGGAATCCTTGGGACGCGAGAAGACCGGCGTGATGTACTCGAGCAGCGACTCGGAATAATCCGTGGTGATGTACGGGTGAGTCAGCTTGGACCCCAGAGCACGCGGGTGCGGGGTCTGGCTGATGCGGCCGTCGGCGTCGACCCTGAGGCCTTCTTTCTCGATGCCACGGCGCAGACGCCCGAAGAGTCCCTGACGGGCGGGGGCCTTGAGTCGCGCAATGGCGGACGCGAGTTGCTCGGACAAGGTATTGACCCTTTCGCATGGGGAGAAGCCCAGCCTCTCCGGTCGAGTTGGATGACCATGGCCCGCGGACTGCACCGGATGCCATGCAAGACGCGAACGGCATCCACCGTTCGCGTCAGTCAGTATGCCCACATTATGGGCGCGTAAAAAATGCTTTCAAGGCTTATGATTTCGACTTGCGTGCATTGAGCAGGGCCGCTGCCATGGCATTGTTGGCGGGTGCCGCGCCGCCTCCTGCACTGGAGCCGCTGCCGCGACCGCCTCGTTCCTGACGACCACCCCCGGTCTGGGAGCGCCCTCCACGATTGCCCTCGCCCCCGCGTCGCGCCTCGCCTCCCGCGCCTTTTTCACCGGGAGTATCGCTCATGCGCATGCTCAGCGCGATGCGTCCACGCGGTATGTCGACCTCCATCACCTTGACGCTGACGATGTCACCGGCCTTCACCACCTCACGCGGGTCGGCAACATACTTTTGCGACAGAGCAGAGATGTGTACCAGGCCATCCTGATGCACACCGATGTCCACGAAGGCCCCGAAATGGGTGACGTTGGTCACGACACCTTCAAGTTTCATGCCCGGTTCGAGATCCTTGAGCGTCTCGACCCCTTCCTTGAACTCGGCGAAGCGGAATTCAGGACGCGGGTCGCGCCCCGGCTTGTCCAGCTCCCGCAGGATGTCCGTGACTGTCGGCAACCCGAAGTGCTCATCCGTGAACTCGGCAGGCTTCACGCTGCGCAGGAAGCTGCTGTCGCCCAGCAGGCTGGGTAGCTCACGGCCATGCGCTCTGGCGATACGCTCGACCAGCGGGTAGGCCTCAGGGTGAACGGCGCTGGCATCCAGCGGGTTCTCACCCTCGGCGATACGCAGGAAGCCGGCGCACTGCTCGAAGGTACGTGGCCCGAGCCGACTGACCTTCAGAAGCTCCTTGCGCGAGGCGAAGCGGCCATTGGCATCACGATGCGCGACGATATTCTCGGCAAGCGTGGTATTCAGACCCGCGACGCGTGACAGCAGCGCACTGGACGCCATGTTGAGATCGACACCGACGCCATTGACGCAGTCCTCGACCACCGCCTCCAGACTGCGCCCCAGCTGCACCTGACTGACATCATGCTGATACTGGCCGACCCCGATGGATTTGGGCTCGATCTTGACCAGCTCGCCGAGCGGGTCCTGCAGGCGACGGGCAATGGAGACCGCACCACGAATGGTCACGTCCAGATCCGGGAATTCACGCGCGGCATATTCCGAGGCGGAGTAGATGGACGCCCCTGCCTCGTTGACCATCACCTTCTGCAGGCGACGACCGGACAGGCGGGTCAGCACGTCGGCGGCCAGCTTGTCGGTCTCGCGTGATGCGGTCCCGTTGCCGATGGCGATCAGCTCGACATCATGACGCTCGACCAGCCTGACCAGCTCCGCCACCGAGGCATCCCAACGATTGTGCGGCGCATGCGGGTAGAGAGTGGCCTGATCGACATACTTGCCGGTGGCGTCCACCACCGCGACCTTGACGCCGGTACGCAGGCCCGGGTCCAGCCCCAGGGTGGCCTTGGGCCCCGCCGGGGCTGCCAGCAGCAGATCCTTCAGGTTGTCGGCGAAGACCTGGATGGCCTCCTGCTCGGCACGCTCACGCAGGCGGCCGATCAGCTCGCTTTCCAGATGGGTATAGAGCTTGACCCGCCAGGTCCAGCGCACCACCTCCTTCAACCAGCGATCCGCGGCGCGCCCCTGGTCCTCGAGGGAGAAATGCGCCGCGATGGCACCCTCCATCGGGTGCCGCGGCAACTCGTCCTCGCCTTCCAGCTTGAGCGCGAGGCTCAGCACGCCTTCATTGCGACCCCGCAGCATGGCCAGCGCGCGATGCGACGGTGCCTTGTGCAGCGGCTCGTCATGCTCGAAGTAATCGGAGAACTTGGCGCCTTCCTGTTCCTTGCCCTTCATCACCCGGGCACTGAGGATACCGTCATCCCACAGACGCTGACGCAGACGACCGACAAGCGCGGCGTCTTCCGCGAAACGCTCCATCAGAATCTGCTTGGCCCCATCCAGTGCCGCCTTGGGGTCGGCCACGTCCTTGTCGGCATCGACGAAGCCAGCCGCCTCGTCTTCCGGCACCAGCGTCGGGTCGCCAAGCAAGGCATCCGCCAGCGGCTCAAGACCCGCCTCACGGGCAATCTGGGCCTTGGTACGACGCTTCTTGCGATACGGCAGGTAGAGGTCTTCCAGACGCTGCTTGCTGTCGGCAGCCAGCACATCGCGCTCGAGACTCGCGGTCAGCTTGCTCTGCTCGGCAATGGATTCGAGTACCACCTGACGGCGCTCTTCCAGCTCACGCAGATAGCGCAGGCGTTCTTCCAGAAGACGCATCTGGGTGTCATCCAGCCCGCCGGTCGCCTCCTTGCGGTAACGCGAGATGAAGGGCACGGTGGCGCCGCCATCCAGCAGCTCCACCGTCGCGGTGATCTGTTCTTCACGCACGTCCAGCTCCGCCGCCAGCGCCTGCTGGATGCGGCGAGCGGTGGCAGCAGGCGACAGCGTCGGTGCAGGGCGAGCGGTAGTGGCGTCAGTTGCGGTAGCGTCCATGAAACATCGATCCCTTCACGACTATGATTCTGGTGACAAGACGCAGGCGGCCCGGTCGCTGAGTCGACCGGGCCGCCTGCATCACGATGCCGTCACGTTACCACAAAGCCCGTGGATTGCTTTAGCTTCACAGGCCCCCTCAGGCCGGCACGAAACGCAGCGCCACCCCATTGTTGCACCAGCGCAGTCCCGTGGGCCTGGGGCCGTCCTCGAACACGTGTCCCTGATGCCCTCCGCAGCGTGCGCAGTGATATTCGGTACGCGGCCACACCAGCCCGTAGTCCGTCTTGGTCAACAGATGCCCTTCGATATGGTCGAAGAAACTCGGCCAGCCAGTGCCGGACTCGAACTTGGTGCGCGAGGTGAACAGCGCAAGGTCACAGCCGGCACAGCGGTACTCACCGTCACGCGCTTCCTTGTTGAGCGCGCTGGAGCCTGAGCGCTCGGTGCCTTCCTCGCGCAGCACGCGATACTGCTCTGCACTCAGGCGTGCGCGCCACTCGTCATCATCCAGCACGAGCTCGGCAATGTCCGGCGAGCGCTCCAGCTCAAGCTCCGGGCGAGCGGCAGCCAGTCCCGGCAGTGCCAACATCGCACCGCCACCCAATACAAGCCCCATGAATTGGCGACGTTGCATGACGAATCTCCTTTATCCGATATGAACCGCGATACCGGGATTACGCACGGCACGCCTCGTTGGATGCATGTCACCTTGGCCCTCGCACGCAAGTCGACTCTCTCGCATGCACGAAAAAGCCCCCATATCGGCAGATCCGGCATGGGGGCTTGCGCATTCACAGAGGGAGGCATGACGTCAGGCAGGAGACATCGGCTCAGATACGCAGACCGCCATCACATTCGATCACGCGCCCCGTGAAGTAATCATTGTCGAAGATGAAGGCCACGCTGCCCGCGATGTCTTCCGGACGTCCCAGATCACGCATCGGGATGCCACTCTTGATCTTGTCGAGCATCTCCGGCTTCATGCCGGCGGTCATTTCAGTGGCGATGAAGCCCGGTGCCACGGCACCGACACGAATCTTGTAGCGCGCCAGCTCCTTGGCCCAGGTGACGCTCATCGCGGCGACACCCGCCTTGGCTGCGGTGTAATTGCTCTGCCCCATGTTGCCGGCGCGCGAGATGCTGGAGATGTTGACGATCACGCCCGGCTGACCGGCCTCGATCATCTGACTGGCGGCTTCACGCGTGCACAGGAAGACACCGGTCAGATTGACATCGATGACCTGCTGCCAGCTGGACAGCGACATGGTCTTCTCCACGACTCCATCACGCGCCTTGATCAGCAGACCATCTCGGGTAATGCCGGCATTGTTGACCAGACCACTCACCGGACCCAGCGCCGCCTTGATGGCAGAGAAGGCTTGCGTGACGGAGGCCTCGTCCGCGACGTCGGTCACGAACCCCTGCGCCTTGATGCCCGCCGCTTCCAGGCTCGAGACAGCGTCATCCAGACCGCCCTGTTCGATATCCAGCAGCGCCAGCACGGCGCCCTTCTCACCCAGATGTCGCGCCATGGCCAGCCCCAGCCCACGAGCGCCGCCCGTAATCGCGATGACCTTGTCGTCAAGCTTCATGTCCCGTCTCCCAGGTTGTCTGCCGACAGCGAGAAATGCCTGCCGGGTGCGAGGCCCGCATGCCGTACGAGCGTCACGATCAATGTGTCGAGTGTCCCGCACCGCGTCCATCCGCGTGTGCCACCGTGACTGGAGCTGTCACGGATGACGAACGCTGCAGGCTCACGGTGAATCTGCATGACGCAGTGCAACAGATTGCGACGTGTCCTGCCTCAACGCTGGCCCAACCGGCCAACGCAACCGGTCTCGTCATCAACGTAGCGGCCTGCAGGCGGGTGCTGATGCGGCGTGCCCATGTCCCTTCCGGCCGCCATGGGGCCCGCCTGGTCAGGCGTATCGTTGCCACCTTCGGACACTTGAGACATCCGTCGCGCCTGACACGGTATCACTCGCCGTCATTGTGCACTGCAACATCCAGCATGGCACCGCTCTACCACCAGCGCCAGCCATCCACGTCGGCCGGCATGAGCCTTTCATGACATCGATTCGACTGTTCCCCATCCTGCTGCTGGTTTACCCTTGACGCATTGGTGCAAGCTGCCATTTACCGGATTCGGGAGAGACGATGCCCATACTGCTAGTGATTACCCTGTTCGGGTTATTGGATTTCGTGGTGCTGTTCAGTCTTGGCAGCCAGATAGGGCTGCTGCCGACGCTGGCACTGGTACTGATCACCGGCGCCGTGGGCCTGCATCTGATTCGACGCGAAGGTCGCGCGACATTGATGCGTGCCCAGGAGCGCCTGCAACGTGGCGAGATGCCCTCCGGTGAACTGATGGAAGGCGCGGCGCTGATCTTCGGTGGCGCGCTGCTCATGGCACCGGGATTTCTCTCGGATGGCCTGGGGCTGCTCTGCCTGCTGCCGGCCTCGCGTGGACTGCTGACCCGAGGCCTGAGCGGCAACAACGCCATCGCACGCTTCTTCAAGGGTCGCTTCTCCGCACAGAGTCAGTCACGTCAGACGCACTCCGGCAACTGGCAGTCCACGGATCACGGCACTGCCCAGCAGGAGGAGCCACAGCGCGAATCAGGCCGCGCCAATAGCGGTGACAAGGGTGGGCAGCCGCTGGAAGGCGATTACATCAGCCGCGATGAGCCACGTCTGTAGGCCGGCATCGCGCCTCGACAGGCAAAGAGCCCGACGAGCCCCCACTGCATGATGATGATCTAAGCCCGGTACGGGAGCCCATCTCCCCTGCCGGGCTTTTCGTTGCCATGCATGGCCGCGCTGTGTATGGCCGCGCTGTGCATGGCCGCGCTGTGCAACGCGCCTCATCGCTGACACCTAGTACCAATGGACGTCATTCACCGTCGGGCGTCCACATGCCAGAGGCGTATGGCTCAGATACACTCAACTGCTTGATTCAACTCACAGTAGTGCATCGGGATAGTCGGCACCTCAAGTGCGTGCCTTTCAGGCGACGCAGTTGATGACGAGATTTGAAATTTTTTTATGTTCGCCTACTTGAAAGCTGTCCTCTCGCCACCATAAAAGCGGTGCAATGGATAACGGCCTCGCCTCTGCGAGGCCCAACACTCGGTAGGCAACCCCATTGAACGCCAGACGTGCCGGCAAAGACCGGCAGATGGCGGGATTTACCATCAGGAGAACGTGAGCAATGAACATCCGTCCCTTGCACGATCGCGTCGTGGTCCGTCGCGTGGAAGAAGAACAGAAAACTGCAGGTGGCATCGTTCTGCCCGGCAGCGCTCAGGAAAAGCCGACGCGCGGTGAAATTCTTGCCGCCGGCAACGGCCGAATCCTCGAGAACGGTGAAGTTCGCCCGCTTGACGTGAAAGTCGGCGACACCGTCATCTTCAAGGATGGCTACGGCGTCGAGAAGCAGAAGATCGACGGCGAAGAAGTGCTGATCATGAGCGAGAGCGACATCCTCGCCGTGGTGGAAGGCTGATTTCCAGCGTTTCCGGTTTAAATGCTACGACTTACTGATTAAAGGTAGAGATAACAATGGCTGCAAAAGACGTTCGTTTCTCCGATGATGCTCGCAAGCGCATGGCGCGTGGTGTCAATGTCCTGGCGGATGCCGTCAAGACTACCCTCGGCCCGAAAGGCCGCAACGTGGTGCTGGAAAAATCCTTCGGCGCACCGACCGTGACCAAGGACGGCGTGTCCGTCGCCAAGGAAATCGAGCTGAAGGATCGCTTCGAGAACATGGGCGCCCAGATGGTCAAGGAAGTCGCTTCCAAGACTTCCGACGTCGCGGGTGACGGCACCACCACCGCCACCGTGCTGGCTCAGTCCATCGTCAATGAAGGCCTGAAGGGCGTGACCGCCGGCATGAACCCGATGGACCTGAAGCGCGGCATCGACAAGGCCGTCATCGAAGCCGTCAAGGCCGTGCGTGAGCTGTCCGTGCCGTGCACCGACACCAAGGCCATCGCCCAGGTCGGTACCATCTCCGCCAATGGCGACTCTCGCATCGGCGAGATCATCGCGGAAGCGATGGAGAAGGTCGGCAAGGAAGGCGTCATCACCGTCGATGAAGGCCGTGGCTTCGAAGACGAGCTGGAAGTCGTCGAAGGCATGCAGTTCGACCGTGGCTACCTGTCTCCGTACTTCGTCACCAACCAGGACACCATGGCGGTCGAGCTCGAAGACCCGTACATCCTGCTGGTCGACAAGAAGATCTCCAACATCCGCGAACTGCTGCCGGTGCTGGAAGGCGTCGCCAAGTCCGGCAAGCCGCTGGCGATCGTCGCCGAAGACATCGAAGGTGAAGCGCTGGCGACTCTGGTCGTCAACACCATGCGCGGTATCGTCAAGGTCGCGGCCGTCAAGGCGCCGGGCTTCGGTGATCGTCGCAAGGCCATGCTGCAGGACATCGCTGTCCTGACCGGCGGCACCGTGATTTCCGAAGAAGTCGGCCTCAACCTCGAGCAGGCCAACCTGGACCACCTGGGCACCGCCAAGCGCGTGACCATGTCCAAGGAAAACACCACCATCATCGATGGCGCCGGCAACGAAGGCGACATCGAAGCTCGTGTCTCCCAGATCCGCGCGCAGATCGAGGAAACCTCCTCTGACTACGACCGCGAGAAGCTGCAGGAGCGTGTCGCCAAGCTGGCCGGCGGTGTTGCCGTCATCCGCGTCGGTGCTGCCACCGAAGTCGAGATGAAAGAGAAGAAGGCTCGCGTCGAAGACGCCCTGCACTCCACTCGTGCAGCCGTCGAGGAAGGTGTCGTGCCTGGCGGTGGTACCGCCCTGGTTCGCGTCCTCAACCAGCTGACCGAGCTGAAAGGCGACAACGAAGACCAGACTCACGGTATCGCCATCGCGCTGCGCGCCATGGAAGCGCCGCTGCGTCAGATCGTCACCAACGCTGGCGAAGAAGCCTCCGTCGTGCTGAACAACGTCAAGGCAGGTGAAGGCAACTACGGTTACAACGCCTCCACCGGTGTCTACGGCGACATGTTCGAGATGGGCGTGCTGGACCCGGCCAAGGTGACGCGTTCTGCCCTGCAGTCCGCAGCCTCCATCGGCGGCCTGATGATCACCACCGAATGCATGATCGCCGAAGACCCGGAAGACAAGGCAGCTGCCGGCGGCGGCGACATGGGTGGCATGGGCGGAATGGGTGGCATGGGCGGCATGATGTAAGCCAGCCTCACCCCACGACTCACCCGTCGTGACCCGAACCGCTCCTGCGCAAGCAGGGGCGGTTTTTTCATGCCTGACATTCACGCTCCCCGCCGTGACATGCCTCGCTTGCACGGCGCAGGCCGCTACCTGACTCCTCTCGCCCGTCACGCTACACTAGGCGCCACTTTTTTGCGGCGACCTGAGACATTGCCTCTTCGTGATGACAGTGCATGACGCTGGCAGTGCACGAGGCTGGCAGCGCATTGACGCCCACGATCAATGACGACAACCGCTCAGGCCGCGCGCCTCGCTTGCCCAGGATCTTCTTCTCATGACTGATACCTCCAGCTCTGCCTCGAGCCCAGCCACCCTCGACAACGTGCGTGTCGTGCTGGTGCAGACCTTCCATCCCGGCAATATCGGCGCCACCGCTCGCGCCATCCTGACCATGGGCATCAAGGACCTGGTGCTGGTCAACCCGCGCTGCTTCCCCGATGAGGAAGCCACGCGCATGGCCAGCGGCGCCGCGGAGCTTCTGGAAAACGCCCGCGTGGTCGAGCGTCTCGAAGACGCCGTCAATGACTGCCAGCTGGTCATCGGTGCCAGTGCCCGCCTGCGCAGTCTGCCGCTGCCTCACTTCGATGAGCCGAGCGAGATGGCCGCGCGCGTCATCGATACCGCCCAGGATGGCAAGGTGGCGCTGGTGTTCGGCCGTGAACGCTTCGGGCTGACCAACGAGGAGATCGGCTGCTGCACGCACCAGGTGTCCATCCCCACCAACCCCGACTACGGCATCCTCAATGTCTCCCAGGCCGTACAGGTACTCGCCCACGAGTGTCGCAGCGCCTGGCGTCGCACCCTGGAGCCGACCAGCGAGGCTCCGGTCGCGCGTCGTGAGGATGACCAGCTGCCGACCCGCGAGCAGCTCGGCCACTTCCACGAGCACCTCGGCCGTGCCCTGCGCGGTTCCGGCTTCCTCAATCAACCGCACTCACAGACCGAAGAGCGCTTGCGTGCACTGTTTGCCCGCGCTGAACCGACCCGCCGTGAGCTGTCCATCCTGCGCGGCATGCTGGCCAACCTGGAACGCCAGACCGCCGCCGCTGAAGCCACCAAGCCCGATCAGAGCGAGAACGACTAGACCACGCAGGGCTGGGCGGGGATGAGCCAATCAAGAGACGATGGGGCCGGCAACGACTGGTACTTGGTCTGCTGACCCGCCCCGCCAATTCCACAGGCAGACTGTCAGCTCGACGTCATCGTCCTGACATGGATCAAGGCGCACGCTTGAACATCGTCCAGACTGTAGTGGTCACGACGATGACTCGCGACGGAAGGTGGCAGGGTCACGCAGACCCCGCCGCCCCTGTCGCCACCTCAGGCAAAGACTCCCGATGAGCGCGCGACAGCTCGCCACGAGAGGCGTCACGCCTGACCCTTGCAATGATATTCATTGAACTCAAGGAGCGCCCACCATGACTCAGACAGCCTCTCTCAGCCCTCAGCAACTGGCCCGCGACATCCAGCAACTGGAAAAGCGCCTGCATCAGATCGACCCGACGGAGCAGCCGGCACAGTACCGCAGCCTCTACTGCACCATCTCCCTGCGCCAGATGCAGCTTCTCGCCCAGAACAGTCAGCGTGTGGACTCCGGGCATTCTCTCGCCAGCGGAATCAACCGGTAACGTCCGCACAGCGAGGACAGGGTGCACAGGCACGATCTCTGCACTTTCCAGACACGATCTCCGCACTTCCCGGACACGATCTCTGGACACAAAAAAACCGCCACCCCGAAGGGTGGCGGTTTTTTTCGTTCCTGCGCATGACATGCGTCGTGTGCAGGATACCGATTCGGAGACGCTAAGGTGGCAACCAGAGGCATGTCACCTCAGCGTGGATCCGGACATCCCGCCTCACGAGGAGGCGGAATGTCTCGGGATCACTCCTGACCCAGCTGCTGCTTGATCAGGTCACCGATGGTCGTCGGGCCGTTGCTCTCGACTTCCTGGGTACGCGGCTTGGCAGCATCGCGACGCGGTGCTTCCACCTGGTCCTTGGACTTGACGGACAGGTTGATCAGGCGGCTCTTGCGATCCACACCGACGATCTTGGCTTCGACAGCATCGCCGACGCTCAGGACGTTGCGTGCGTCTTCGACACGATCAGCGCTGATTTCAGACGCCTTCAGGATGGCGATGACGTCAGTGGCCAGCTCGACCTGAACTTCCTTGGCGTCGATGTCGACAACACGACCGGACACGATGGCGCCCTTGTCGTTGACGGCCAGGTATTCAGAGACCGGATCGCTCTCGAGCTGCTTGATGCCCAGAGAGATGCGCTCACGTTCCGGATCGATGGACAGGATGACCGCTTCAGCTTCTTCACCCTTCTTGTAACGACGCACGGCTTCTTCGCCAGCTTCGTTCCAGGAGATGTCAGACAGGTGAACCAGGCCGTCGATGCCGCCTTCCAGACCGATGAAGATACCGAAGTCAGTGATTGACTTGATGGTACCGGAGACACGGTCGCCCTTGTTGTGCTTGCCGCTGAAGTCTTCCCACGGGTTGGTGGTGCACTGCTTGATACCCAGGGAGATACGACGACGCTCTTCGTCGATGTCCAGAATCATCACTTCCACGTCATCGCCGACATTGACGACCTTGGACGGGTGGATGTTCTTGTTGGTCCAATCCATTTCGGACACGTGGACCAGACCTTCGACGCCCTCTTCCAGCTCGGCGAAGCAGCCGTAGTCGGTGAGGTTGGTGACGCGTGCGTTGATCTTGGCGCCTTCCGGGTAGCGAGCCTTGATGTTGACCCACGGATCTTCACCCAGCTGCTTGAGACCCAGAGACACACGGTTGCGCTCGCGGTCGAACTTCAGCACCTTGACGTTGATTTCGTCGCCGACAGCAACGATCTCGGACGGATGCTTGATGCGCTTCCAGGCCATGTCGGTGATGTGCAGCAGGCCGTCAACGCCGCCGAGGTCGACGAAGGCGCCGTAGTCGGTCAGGTTCTTGACGATACCCTGAATCTGCTGACCTTCCTGCAGAGTGGCCAGGAGGGCTTCACGCTCAGCGCTGTTCTCGGCTTCGAGGACGGCACGACGAGACACGACAACGTTGTTGCGCTTGGCGTCGAGCTTGATGACCTTGAAGTCCAGTTCCTTGTTCTCGAGGTGGGCGGTGTCGCGCACAGGGCGGACATCGACCAGAGAACCCGGCAGGAAGGCACGGATGGTGTTGATGTCGACGGTAAAGCCACCTTTGACCTTGCCGTTGATCACGCCCTTGACGATCTCGTCCTTCTCGAAGGCGGCTTCCAGCTCTTTCCACGCTTCGGCACGCTTGGCCTTCTCGCGGGACAGGCGGGTCTCACCGAAGCCATCTTCGACGGCTTCCAGCGCGACCATGACTTCGTCGCCGATGCTGATGGACAGCTGGCCACTTTCGTCACGGAACTGTTCAGACGGAATCTGACCTTCAGATTTCAGACCGGCATTGACAGTGATCCAGTCGCCATCGATATCGACGATGGTGGCGGACACGATTGCGCCCGGCTCCATGTTGATGTCCTGGAGTGACTGTTCAAATAAATCAGCAAAGCTCTCGCTCATGGTATTCCTACATGATCAACGTTTGGGGCGGCTTGCACCGCAGTCTCCGTACCACCAGCAAGCACGGGCCATATCTACATATCCCCGGGGGCGTTGACGCTGGTTCGAGATACACCGGCTTTCCGCTTGCCGCCGATGCACCCCATGACACCTGGCCGGGGGGTTGATGACACCGCAGTGTCATCTGGGTCGTGCCTTGTCCTGCGTCTCCGCTCGCAGAGCGAGCGAAGCCTGCCACTGCCCGGCCCGAAGGCCTTGATGCAGCAGCAGGCTATCAATCGATTGTCCTGACACAACAGGTACGCTTGCCGATGAAGGCCACGGACATGCCGTTTCAGCGTTCCGCCACCAGGCCATACTCGACCAGCAGCTGCTGGATGCGCTCGACCACCTGCTCGATGTCGAGATCCGTCGTATCGAGGATCACGCCATCATCTGCCGGCTTGAGCGGGGCGACTGCCCGGCCCATGTCGCGTGCATCGCGCGCCTGTATTTCTGTCAAAAGGCTCGAAATATTAGCATCCACACCCGCTTCCTGCAACTGGGCATGACGTCTGCGCGCACGTTCCTCGGCCGAGGCGGTGAGGAAGATCTTGAGCGGCGCCTCGGTGAAGACCACCGTGCCCATGTCGCGACCGTCGGCCACCAGGCCCGGCGCACGCGCGAAGGCACGCTGACGTGCCAGCAGTGCGGTGCGCACGCGCGGCTGGGCCGCGATGATGGAGGCGTTGTTGCCGACCGTCTCGAGACGGATGTCACGCGTGACGTCTTCACCCTCGAGAATCACGCGAGTGGCATCCCCCTCGGCATCGAACTGGACATCGAGGTGCTCGGCGATGGTGGCCACCGCGGACTCGTCCTCCAAGGCCACACCGTGACGCTCGGCGGCCAGAGCCGTCAGGCGATACAGCGCACCGGAGTCCAGCAGGTGCCAGCCCAGGCTCGCCGCTACCAGACGGCTGATGGTGCCCTTGCCGGCCCCGCCGGGGCCATCGAGGGTCAGCACCGGCTCATCGCTCACCTGGCTGTGATGCGGAGTCGCTTCACCACTCATGACGCCTCCTGTCCGGGTGCCACGGCACCGAGGTTCTCGACCTGCATGCCGACTTCACTGGCCAGCGCCACGAAGTTCGGGAAGGAGGTCGCGACATTGGCACAATCATCGATCAGGATTTCGCCCTGCGCACGCAGCGCCGCCACGCTGAAGGCCATCGCGATACGGTGGTCACCGTGACTGTCGACCAGACCGCCACCGTAGGCACCGCCACGGATGTCGATACCGTCGGCGACGACTTCGTGCTCGACACCGATCTGCGCCAGACCGTCCGCCATCACCTGGATGCGGTCGGACTCCTTGACGCGCAGCTCCTCGGCGCCACGCAGGCGGGTCATGCCCTCGGCATTAGCCGCCGCGATGAACAGCGCCGGGAATTCGTCGATGGCCAGCGGGACCTGATCTTCCGGGATGTCGATCCCCTTGAGCGGCGCATAGCGGATGTGCAGGTCCGCCACCGGCTCACCGCCGACTTCACGCTCGTTGGAGATGCTCAGATCGGCGCCCATCGCCTTGAGGATGTTGATCACGCCGATGCGCGTCGGGTTGATGCCGACGTGCTCCAGCACCAGATCGGCACCCGGCGTGATGGCCGCGGCGACCAGGAAGAAGGTCGCGGAGGAGATGTCGGCCGGCACGTCGATCGGGCAGGCCTCGAGGCTGCCACCACCGGTCAGCCATGCCTCGGCGCCCTGACGCTCGACCTTGTAGCCGAAGCCGTTGAGCATGCGCTCGGTGTGATCACGCGTCGGTGCCGGCTCGATGGCGCGGGTCTCGCCTTCGGCGTAGAGACCGGCCAGCAGCAGGCAGGACTTGACCTGAGCGGACGCCATCGGCATCTCGTAGCGGATCCCCTTGAGCGGCTGACCACCGTGGATACGCAGCGGCGGACGGCCATTCTCGGCGGTATCGATCACCGCGCCCATCTCGCGCAGCGGGTTGGCGACGCGGTCCATCGGGCGCTTGGTCAGCGAGGCATCACCGGTCAGCTCGGTATCGAAGGCCTGACCGGCCAGCAGGCCGGCGAACAGACGCATCGCGGTGCCGGAGTTGCCGACATACAGCGGGCCCGGCGGCTGCTTCAGGCCGTTGAGGCCCACGCCATGAATGGTCACACGACCCTGATGCGGGCCTTCGATGACCACGCCCATGTCGCGGAAGGCCTGCAGCGTGGCCAGGCTGTCTTCACCCTCGAGGAAGCCCTCGACCTCGGTCACGCCGTTCGCCAGCGCGCCCAGCATGATGGAGCGATGTGACATGGACTTGTCACCCGGCACACGAATGCGCCCCTGAACCTGCCCACCCGGCAGTGCACGGTACCGCACGTTCTGCTGTTCCATTGTCTGATAACTCGTCTGTTTCAATAGGGTATTGAAGTAGTGTCGAGCGTGGCTGGCGCGGGTGAATATCCCCAGCATCGCCTCGCCATCGCCCGCGGTCACGGCAGCACGCACTCGCGCTACCCCGGCCTCGAATTCATCCAGCGCCTCCAGCACCGCATCGCGGTTGGCCAGATAGACGTCACGCCACATCACCGGGTCACTGCCCGCGATACGCGTGAAGTCGCGGAAACCGCCCGCCGCATAGCGGAAGATCTCCAGACGCTCATCCTGACGCGCCAGACTGTCCACCAGCGAGAACGCCAGCAGATGCGGCAGATGGCTGGTGCGTGCCAGAACCTCGTCGTGGCGTGCCACGCTCATGTCCAGCAGCTGAGCACCACACACCGACCACATGGCGGCCACGCGTGCCACGGCCTCGGGATCACTATCCGGTTCCGGCGTCAGAATCACCTTGTGATCGCGATAGAGCTCGGGATTGGACGCCGCCACCCCGCTCTTCTCGGAACCGGCGATCGGATGCCCGAGCACCAGATTCGGCGGCATGTGACCGAACACGCCGATCGCCGCGTCGCGGATCGCGCCCTTGGTGCTGCCGACATCGGTGACCACCGCATCATCGTCCAGCAGCGGTGCGATCTCCGCCATCACGCCCTGCATCGCCATCACCGGCACGCACAGCACCACCAGCGAGGCGCCGGGCACCAGCCCAGCCAGCTGAGTACTGCCGCCATCGATCAGCTTCATGCGCTGACCGAGGCAGATCTCGTTGGAATCCCGATCACAGGCGAGAATCTCGCCGCGATGACCCGCCGCACGCAATGCGGCGGCAAGCGAGCCACCGATCAACCCCAGCCCGACCAGCAGGATACGCCGCTCGCCGGCCAGCCGCTCCGAGGACAGCATGTCCGCCGCCGCGCCAGTCACTGCCTGTTCCGACTCGCTCACAGCACACCGACCGGGTAGGACCCGAGCACCTTGACGTCCGCCGCGCACTGACGCAGCTCTTCCAGCGTCTCCGTGATGAGCGGATCATCACGGTGGCCACGGAAGTCGATGAAGAAGACATAGTTCCAGGCACCCGAGCGCGACGGCCGCGTCTCGACACGGGTCAGATCGATCTGGTGGCGGTGGAACGGTGCCAGCAGGTCATGCAGCGCCCCCGGCTGGTTGCGCATCGCCACCACGATGGAGGTCTTGTCATCACCGGACGCCGGCACCGAGCTGTCGCCGATGATCAGGAAACGCGTGGAGTTGTCGGGGCTGTCCTCGATCTTCTCCTCGACCTTCTCCAGCTCATAGAGCTTGGCCGCCATGTCACCGGCAATCGCCGCACTGTGCCACTCGGTGCGCACCTGACGCGCGGCCTCGGCATTCGAGGACACCGCGATGCGCTCGGCGTGCGGGAAGTGGGCATCCAGCCACTTGCGGCACTGGGCCAGCGACTGGGCGTGGGAATAGATGCGCGAGATCTTCTCGCGACGCGTATTCGGGCCCACCAGCAGGTGATGGTGAATGCGCAGCACCACTTCGCCGGAGATCTTGAGCTGCGAGCCCATGAAAGAATCCAGCGTGTGATTGATGACGCCCTCGGTGGAGTTTTCCACCGGCACCACGCCGTACTGCACCGCGCCGGCTTCCACTTCGCGGAATACCTCGTCGATGGCGGCCATCGGCTTGGTCACGGCGCTGTCACCGAAGTGCTTGAGCGCGGCCTGCTGGGTAAAGGTCCCTTCCGGGCCGAGATAGGCCAGACGAATCGGCTGCTCCAGCGCCAGACAGGCGGACATGATCTCGCGGAACAGACGCGCCATCTCCTCGCCCTTCAGCGGGCCGGGGTTGTCGGCCATGATACGGCGCAACACCTGGGCTTCACGCTCAGGACGATAGAACTGCACCTGGCCATCCTCGCCCACGTCGCCGGCCGCCATCTTGACCTCAGCCACCTGCTGCGCACAGCCCGCCCGCTCGCTGATCAGGCGCAGCAGCTCGCTGTCGATGGTATCGATGCGCTGACGCAGCTCGTCCAGCGTGACCGACTTGGCAGCCACCTGCGGCGCAGGATTCTGCTTGGAATCCGTCATCTCACCTCTCCCTTAGCCGTGACGACGCGCGAAGTCGCCCATGAAGTCCACCAGCGCAGTGACGGCAGCTTCCGGCACGGCGTTGTAGAGACTGGCACGCATGCCACCGACACTGCGATGACCGGCCAGGTTGAGCAGACCCGCCGCCTCGGACTCGGCAAGGAAGGTCTTGTCGAGACGATCATCGGCCAGCACGAACGGCACGTTCATGCGTGAACGGTTCTCGGTGACGATCGGATTGGAGTAGAAGTCGTTGCCGTCGATGGCCGCATAAAGTGCCTGCGCCTTGCGATCATTGATCGCATTCATGACATCGAGACCCCCGACCTCATCCTTCAGCCACTCGAACACCAGGCCTGAGAGATACCAGGCATAGGTCGGCGGGGTGTTGAACATGGAGCCCGCCTCGGCGGCCGTCTTCCAGTTCAGCATGGTCGGGCAGTCCTTGCGCGCACGCTCGAGCAGATCTTCACGCACGATGACCAGCGTCAGACCCGCCGGACCGATGTTCTTCTGGGCACCGGCATAGATGACACCGAAACGACTGACATCCAGCGGCCCCGACAGGATGGAAGACGACATGTCACACACCAGCGGCACGCCATCCGCTGCCACCTCGGGAATGTAGTCGAACTCGAGGCCGCCGATGGTCTCGTTGGCGGTGTAGTGCAGATAGCCCACATCACCCGAGAGCTGGATCGCATTCTGACGCGGCACGGCAATCAGGCCATTGCTCTCGCTGGAGGCGGCCACATGGCTGCCCACGGCCAGATGCTCGGCTTCCTTGATCGCCTTCTTGCCCCAGATACCGGTATACAGATAGTTGGCGCTGCCACCCTCGCCCAGCAGGTTCAGAGGCACCCCCGCGAACTGGGTGGAAGCGCCGCCCTGCATGAACAGCACGCGATAGTGGGACGGAATGTCGAGCAGTTCGCGCAGATCCGCCTCGGCCTTCTCGGCGATGGCCACGAAGTCGTCGGAGCGATGACTCATCTCCATGACGGACAGTCCGCGGCCCTGATAATCCAGCATCTCGGCGCGTGCGCGTTCCAGGACAGCGGTCGGCAGTGCAGCAGGACCGGCGCAGAAATTGAACTTGCGTGTCATGTCGTCTTAATTCCCGAAAGTGAAGCGACCGCCCCGAAGGCGGTCGCAATCCAGCGTCTTATTCCACGTCTGTCGGCGGGGTATCCGTCGACTCGGCAGCGTCTCCCGCCTGCACCTGTTCATCGGTGCTCAGCGCGTCCTTCTTGCCTTCTTCCTGACCCTCGACGTCGTGAGCGACCGTACCGTCTTCGTCGATCACCACGACATCTTCCGGCTCGTCGACACGCACCGTGGTCACCAGTCGCTCCTCTTCCGCCGTGCGGATCAGGGTCACGCCCTGAGTGTTGCGCGAGGTGATGGACACCTCGGCCACACGGGTCCGCACCAGGGTGCCGCGGTCGGTGATCAACATCAGTTCATCGTTGTCGCTGACCTGAACCGCGCTGACCAGATCGCCGTTGCGCTCGCTGGTCTGCATCGCGATCACGCCCTGGCCACCGCGGCCACGCAGCGGGAACTCTTCCAGGCGCGTACGCTTGCCGTAGCCATTGGCCGAGGCCGTCAGGATGTAGCACTGCGGCACCTCACCGGTCGCGACGCCTTCATCCGTCGCGACATCAGTGGCTGCCACATCAGCACTCTCGACGCCATCCGCCGTCACATCCAGCGAATCATCGACGTCAGCCTCGTTGTCATCGATGGCCGTGGTGCGCGGGATGATCAGGCTGATGACCTGAGCATCGCCGATAAGACGCATGCCACGCACACCGCGAGCGGTACGGCCCATGACACGCACGTTCTGCTCCTCGAAACGGATCGCCTTGCCGTTGGACGACAGCAGCATGACGTGGTCGGAGCCGGAAGTGATATCGGCGCCGATCAGACGGTCGCCTTCCTCGATGTCCAGCGCGATCAGGCCGACGCTGCGCGGACGCGAGAACTGGCTCAGCGCCGTACGCTTGACCGTGCCGTTGGCTGTGGCGAAGAAGATGTAGCTGTCGGCGGCGTAATCACGCACCGGCAGGATGGTGGTCACCCACTCGCCTTCCGCCAGCGGAATCAGGTTGACCAGCGGCTTGCCACGCGAACCACGCGAGGCCTGCGGCATCTCGTAGACCTTGAGCCAGTACACCTTGCCCTTGTTGGAGAACAGCAGCACGGTGTCATGGGTCGAGGCGACCAGCAGGTGCTCGATGACATCCTCGTCCTTCATCGCGGTGGCGGACTTGCCGCGGCCACCACGCTTCTGGGCCTGGTAGTCAGACAGCGGCTGGGTCTTGGCATAACCGCTGCGCGAGACCGTCACCACCATGTCTTCCTCGTTGATGAGGTCTTCGATGGTCAGGTCACGACGGCTGGTCATGATCTCGGTGCGGCGCTCATCGGCGTACTGGGCACGCACTTCGCGCAGCTCTTCGCGGATGACTTCCATCAGGCGATCGGCAGAGGACAGGATCTCCATCAGCTCGGCGATGCGCTCGAGGATGGAGGAGTACTCGGCCAGCAGCTTCTCGGTCTCGAGACCGGTCAGGCGATGCAGGCGCAGCTCGAGGATGGCCTGGGCCTGGGCCGGCGACAGACGATAATGCCTGGCATCTTCAGACAGCCCCAGACCTTCCGGCAGGTCTTCCGGACGGCAGGAAGTGGCACCGGCGCGCTCGAGCATCTCGACCACCTGACCCGGCTGCCATTCACGATCGATCAGCTTTTCCTTGGCTTCCGCCGCACTCGGCGAGCCCTTGATCAGCTCGATCACCTCATCGATGTTCGAGATCGCCACCGCCAGACCTTCAAGAATGTGGCCGCGTTCGCGCGCCTTCTTGAGTTCGAACAGCGTACGACGGGTGACGACTTCACGACGGTGACGCACGAAGGATTCCAGAATCTGCTTGAGATTCAGGATCTTCGGTTGACCTTCGTGCAGCGCGACCATGTTGATGCCGAACACGGTCTCGAGCTGGGTCTGGGAGAAGAGGTTGTTGACGACCACTTCACCGGATTCGCCACGCTTGGTCTCGATGACCACGCGCAGACCGTCCTTGTCGGACTCGTCACGCAGCTCGGCGATGCCCTCGATCTTCTTGTCCTTGACCAGTTCGGCGATCTTCTCGATCAGACGCGCCTTGTTCACCTGGTAGGGAAGCTCGGTGATGATGATGTGGTCACGACCGCTCTTGTCGTGGTGCTCGATGGTGTGCACGGCACGCACATAGATGCGACCACGGCCGGTGCGATAGGCATCGAGGATGCCGGCACGGCCGTTGATGATGCCCGCGGTCGGGAAGTCCGGCCCCGGGATGTATTCCATCAGCTCATCGATGGTCAGGTCGCCGTTGTCGATCAGCGCCAGACAGCCATCGATGACCTCGCCCATGTTGTGCGGCGGGATGTTGGTGGCCATGCCCACGGCGATACCGGAGGAGCCGTTGACCAGCAGGTTCGGGGTCTTGGTCGGCAACACGGCAGGAATGCGCTCGGTGCCGTCATAGTTGTCGACCCAGTCGACGGTGTCCTTCTCGAGGTCGGCCAGCAGCTCGTGCGCCAGGCGCGCCATGCGCACCTCGGTGTAACGCATCGCCGCGGCGCTGTCGCCATCGATGGAACCGAAGTTGCCCTGACCATCCACCAGCACATAACGCATGGAGAAGTGCTGGGCCATGCGGACGATGGTGTCATAGACCGCACTGTCACCGTGCGGGTGGTATTTACCGATCACATCGCCGACGACACGGGCGGATTTCTTGTAGGCCTTGTTCCAGTCATTGTTCAGTTCGTGCATCGCGAACAGCACGCGACGGTGAACCGGTTTGAGGCCATCGCGGACATCCGGCAAGGCACGCCCGATGATGACGCTCATCGCGTAATCGAGATACGACTGTTTGAGCTCGTCCTCGATGTTGACTGGCAGTATCTCTCTGGCGATCTCACCCATGATTCGTCAAATCCTTGAACTCAACTGTTGGCGCCACTGCGGCAGCGACAATGTTTCGGGGCAGCAACCGTATTTCGGGCAGCATCAGGTTTCGGTCGCTACTGCAGCGCGGCAGTGGCGTGAAGCGGACACGGGGTGCCAGCTCCGCGGCACCGAAGTGGCGGGATTATATCACTTGCGCGCTCACCTAGCAGCTCACACGAGCCCGCAAACGGATGTCAGTACGGTAGTACGGCCTCAAGGGCACGCGGCCCACTGCCGCGCCCCTGTCGCTGACAGCGCTCATTGCGGCTCGGGCGACAGCAATGATACCAGCAGCGTGCCGATTTCTCCCTCCAGCGGCATGGCCCGTCCGGTCTGGGTATTCATCAGCACGAAGGTGAAATCCGCGCGGGAGACCAGTGCGCCGGAGCGCGGATGCACCTCGCCCATTCGAGTCTCGCCCAGATGGATCTCCTGATGCATGATCATCTTGCGCCGCCCGACCCGAGCGAGTCGCGTGGTGATCACCAGCTCATCATGCACGGTGGCCGGATAATGCCAGTCCAGATTGACATTGACCGCCACCATCGCGATGCCCTCGCGCTTGAGGTCCGCCAGGTCAAGATGCGCGAGCATGAACTCCCAGCGCCCTTCTTCGTAGAACTCCAGATACCGGGCGTTGTTGACGTGCCCATAGCCATCCAGGTGATAACCTCGCACCGTCAGTGTCGTGCGACTGAAAGTGCCGGCGGTCTCATCGGCGGCGTCCTGTTGACGGCTGTCCTGTTGCATCCTTGCCTCCTGTGCGGGAAACGGATGAGCCTGCTCGGCCCTCGTCATCAGATCTTAGGCCGGGCACGAGCAGAAAAACAAACGCTTGGTTGAATGATGGCGCCTGCCCTGCTCGCCATCCTGACAAGGCGGCGGGTTCTGCCACGGGCGATGCCCTTCACGTCCAGACCTGCAGGACGGCTACTCGCCGGGCGGGCCCTGCGGCGGCCTCTCGCCTCCCTCCTCGTCGAGGAAGTGCCCCTTCTCGCCCATGAAACAGCCGAAGATCTGGTTAACCCCCGGCGCGGAGGCGTGATAGTGATAGCCACGCACCGGGTCCGTCTCGCCGCCACAGTCATCCAGGTCAGCGGGTTCATTGCCGTCCTTGTCCTCTCTGGCATAGATGGCATAGCCATCCAGCGCATAGCCGATCATCGGCGAATGGCCATCCTCCTGAATGCCGATCTCGGAGCAGCCGGTGGCGGTGTGATAGTGATAGCCCTCATGCGGATTGGCATGCGCGCCACAATCATCGAGCACCCCCAGGGTGTGAGAGCTCAGGATCAGCTCCAGCGGTGCCGGCGGGCCGAACAGCACGCCATTGAGCGCCACGCCGGTGTTGGCGCGGCCGGCCAGCGAGGTCGGCTCGGCGGCCGGTACCGGCACCTTGGGGATCACGACAGTCTTCTCGATGCCGCCGCCCAGTTCCTCCAGCGGACACTCGAGACAGAAGTTGTCGAAGCCTTCGATGGGATTCGGGTTCCCCGCCACCTCGCAGCCACGCGCGCCATCGATCACGGTGACCTCCCCCGTGTTGACGTCGTACATCTGCCACTCCTTGTCATGATAGAGAGTGGCAAGATTCTTGATGAACTCGCCGTCCACCTGATAGAGGGTGCCCTCGCCATCCATCCAGGTGCCGCCCTCCTCCTCACCGGAATGGATATTGGGCGGACAGAAAGGCCCCTCCGGCGAGGTTTCCGGGTCCGCGGGCGCACCGGCCACGCGGAACTGATAGCAGGTCGTCTGCGTGCCGCCGCTCAGGGTGCAGTCGACGGTCTCGACCTCACCGACGATCGCGCCCGCGGCAAATATCTGAGGATCCAGTCCAACCGCCGCCGGGGCAGGTTCGCCGTCCGTGACTTCCTCTGCAACGACTGTCTCTTTCGTGACCGTTGCACTGGCCGCCGCCGTGCTGGCCGCCCTGTCGTGCGCGTCATCCTCCCCGCTGCAGCCGAACAGCAGCAGGGTCAGCGCCGCCAGCGTCAGCGGCCGTGCCCGTTTCAGCGCGCTCGCGCCCGACGCTCTGCTCTTCACAAAAGCCGCCACAACCGTCTCCTCAGCAGTCCCCACAGCAGTCTTCATAACACCGTCGTCGATCACTCTGCCGCCCTCCGCGTCTCAAGTCTGATGGTCTATGCCTGCGGGTCGATGCCTGCTGATCGATATCTGTCGGTCGATACCGCAAACCGCCAGACCGCGAACCGCCAGGTCGATCTCAGACTAGCGCCACAGCGTGCACACAGTATGTCTTTGCGCTCGCGCGCGATGGCCGGCAACCGCAGTGTGACGCAGGGTCACGTCCACGGCGGATGACCCGCCGCATGAGTTTCGCCATAATATGCGCCATTCAGACGGGCAGCCCCCGTTCACCGGACTCAAGGACTGGTCGCATGTGGTTCAAGAACCTGCAACTGTATCGCCTGCACGATAGCGCACCGCTGGAAGAGGGTCGTCTCGCCGACGCCCTGCCGGAGCATGTCTTCCGCCCGGTCACCGGCGTCGAAGCCAAGCGTATCGGCTGGGTGGCACCGGGCGGTCGCAACAGCGACATGCTGGTCCACGAGATCCAGGGCCATTATCTGATCAGCGCACTGCGTCAGGAACGTGTCCTGCCCACTGCCGTGGTCAAGGAAGAACTCGAGGAGCGAGTCGCCGAGCGCGAGACGGCGGAAGGTCGTCCGCTGCGTCGCCGCGAGAAGCTGACCCTCAAGGAGCAGATCTACGAGGAGCTGCTGCCACGCGCCTTCACGCGCTCCTCGCGCACTGACCTGTGGTGGGACAGCCGTCGCGGGCTGATCGCCGTCAATGCCTCGAACGCCAAGCGTGCCGAGGAAGTCCTCGACCTGCTGCGCCAGACGCTCGGCTCGCTCAAGGTCACGCCGCTGGCCGTCGCCCAGCCGCCCTCCCAGGTGATGACCACCTGGCTGAAGGACGTGGCCTCGCGTCCGGATGACCTCATCGTCGGTGATCAGGTCGAGCTCAAGGCGCCGGGCGGCGAGGATGGCGTGCTGCGCGCCCGTCAGTTCGACCTCGACGGCGAGGAAATCCAGACGGCGCTCACTCTGGGCCGCGTGGTCAGCAAGCTGGCACTGGAAGTCGAGGGCCGCGTCGCGTTGATCCTCGGCGAGGACATGGCGCTCAAGAGCCTCAAGTTCGCCGATGCCGTCATCGATGAAGCCAATGCCCAGGAGGATGGTGAAGACCCCATCCTGCGACTGGAGACCGACTTCGCGCTGATGGCCCAGGTGCTCTCCGGCGTGATCGAGCAGATGACCGCCTGGCTGGGCGGCGAAGCTCAGCCGGGAAGCTGAGCGCCCCCCCCCTTCTTCTCTTCTCAAGAATGACAATCCGGATGACGTGCGTCGATGACTGACACAGCAACGCCCAAGCCTGCCACGCCTGACGAACAGGACCCGTTCGCCAGGATTCGCCCCTACCACGATCACGAGGTAAGTGAGGTACTGGTGCGCCTCGAGCAGGACCGCGAACTGCTCGACACCCTGACTCGCTTCCGCCTGCCGGGACTGACCCAGCGCTTCCCGTGGCTGGCGCGCCAGATCGCTCGCCTGGCCATCAAGCGCGAGATGATGGGCGTGAAGGACGTGGCCAGTTTCCAGACCCGCATCGCCAGCTACATGGCGCGCATGATCCATACCACCACCACCAGTTTCGAGACGGTGGGACTCGAGCGGCTGTCGGAAGACACGCCGTATCTGTTCCTGTCCAATCACCGCGACATCTCGCTGGACCCGGCCTTCGTCAACTACGCGCTCTATCGCCACGGCCGCGACACGGTGCGCATCGCCATCGGCGACAACCTGCTGCAGAAGCCCTTCGTCACCGACCTGATGCGCCTCAACAAGAGCTTCATCGTGCCGCGCTCCGCCAAGGGCAAGCGCGCGATGCTGGCGGCCTACCAGTCACTGTCGGGCTATATTCGTCACTCCTTGATCCACGATCGGCACTCCATCTGGCTGGCCCAGCGGGAAGGGCGTGCCAAGGATGGCCGTGACGGCACCGAAAGCGCCATCATCAAGATGCTGACCATGGCGGCCCGCACCGCCGACAAGACACGCCCCTTCAGCGAGAGCGTCAGCGAGCTCAACATCGTGCCGGTGTCCATCAGCTACGAATTCGACCCCTGCGATCTGCAGAAGGCGCGCGAGCTGGCGGCCATCGCCAATGAAGGGCGCTACGAGAAGGTGCAGTACGAGGACATCCAGTCGATCGCCGCCGGCATCAGCGGTCACAAGGGGCGCGTCAAGCTGGTATTCGGCGAGCCGCTCAAGGGCGATTTCGCCACTCCGGACGACGTGGTCGCCGAAGTCGACCGTCAGGTACTCCAGCACTACACCCTCTACCCGAGCCACCAGCTGGCACTCGAGAAACTGGCTGCCAGCCGTCCGCAGCTGCGTGACGAGCCACGCCTGGCCGCCGCGCTGGATGTCTCCGCCATCAGTGGTGCCGAGCGCGCCGTGTTCGAGAATCGTCTCGCCGGCGTGCCGAGTGAGCTCAGGGACTGGTGGCTGGTGCAGTACGCCAACCCGATCCTCAATCGTGAAGGCCTGTCCATCGATCTCGACGAGAAGCTGGACGCCGCCGAGGCCACCGCCACCGACTGATCCCGCTCACGGGATACCGCCCTGGACACGACAACGCCACCGTCCTGCGACGGTGGCGTTGTCGTGTCTGGCCGCTTCATGCAGCCTGCTGCCGGCGAGCGCCTACTTGCGCCAGAAGCTGGGCGAGAACAGCACCAGCACGGTCAGGATCTCGAGGCGCCCCATCAGCATGCCGATGCACAGCAGCCATTTGGCGCTGTCAGGCAGCGGTGCGAAGTTGCCGGCCGGGCCGATGATGTCCCCAAGCCCGGGGCCGACGTTGGTGACGGCGGTCACGGCACCGGTCACGGCGGTCACCAGATCCAGCCCGATCAATGACAGCGCCAGTGCCAGCCCGCCGATGGTGATGAAGAAGAAGAACGAGAAGGCGATGACCGCGCGCACCACTTCATCCGGCAAGGCGCGCCCGTTGTAGCGCTGGGAGAAGACCCCGTTGGCATGGATCAGCGAGCGCAGGTGATTGCCGAGCATGATCAGGCCGATCTGCAGGCGGAAGATCTTCATGCCCCCGCTGGTGGAGCCGCTGCAGCCCCCGACGAAGGTCAGATAGAAGAAGGCCACCACCGCGAAGGGCCCCCAGGCACTGTAGTCATCGCTGGCATAGCCCGTGGTGGTCACCACCGACATGACGTTGAAGGTCACCTGGGTCAGCGCCGTGAAGAGGTCCTCCCCCAGCACGACGCGATAGAGCGTCAGCGCCGCGATCACCCAGCCCAGCAAACGCAGGAAGCCGCGCACCTGGGCATCGCACCACATCACTCCGGCACTGTCCTGCCAGGCGCGGATGAACAGCACGAAGGGCAGCGCCCCCAGCAGCATGAAGGCGGAAGCCATCCACAGCAGATGCGGGCGATCGGAATAGATGCCCATCGAGCTGTCGTAGTTGGCGAACCCGCCCGTGGCCAGCGAGGTCATGCCATGCACCACGGCATCCAGCGGCAGCATGCCCCCCAGCCAGTAGCTCAGGATCGCCAGCAGCGTCAGCCCCACGTAGACCAGCCCGATCGCCTTGGCGACACCCCCGGCACGTGGCAGCACCTTGTCGGACCAGTCCGAGGATTCGGTCTGGAACAGACGCATGCCACCCACCTTCAGGAACGGCAGGATCGCGATGGCCATCACGATGATGCCGATCCCCCCCACCCACTGCATCAGGCCCCGCCACAGCTTCAGGCCATCCGACAGTCCTTCGATGTGGGTCAGCACGGTCGAGCCGGTGGTGGTGATCGCCGAGACCGACTCGAAGACGGCATCGGTGACGCCCAGGTGGGTCGCGCCGAAGATCAAGGGCAGACTCGAGTAGGCTGATACCAGCACCCAGCTCAGGGTCGTCAGCACGAACATCGCGCGGGGCTTGAGCTGCAGCTCCACCTGGTGCGAGACCAGCAGCATCACCAGAGCCGACCCCAGCGTGATGCCCAGCGATATCGCGAAGGCCCATGCATCCGCATCGCCCTCTTCCAGCAACAGCAGCAGCGGCACCAGCATCATCACCGCCACCACGCACAGCAGCAGGCCGAGCACCCGGACCACCGGCAGCCACTCCGTCACCTGCAGACGGCGCATCAAGGCGGCACCGTGGCCACCCGCTCTCGCCTCCCTCGGCGTGCTCATGACGTTGCCTCACGCATGATCGGCTTCATTACCCATCCTCACCCTTCGTTATGACCACCAGAAGGCATGACAGGACCGCCCGGCAGGCGCACACGCCCCCGCTGCCGGCGCTCCCATCGCCCTCAGGCCCTCGGCCTCTGGCTCGCTGAAGCGACACCTTACACCGTCATCGCGGGCAGTCCAGTGCTCATGCCCGCAAGGCGCCCAGCGCGCGGTGGCGCGAGGCGCCGGGTCCGCGACGTCTCACTCGGGCGGCACCGGGCATTTGTCCACCAGAGCGCCAACGCTCGGCCTGATGGGCCGCTGGCTTGGGCTGGCCGTTTCCCCTGCGGTACACTGAGGCTCCAATATGGCAACGATGCGTTCACGGACAGGAACCTCATGCGTCTGACTGATTGGCGAGCCTGGCAGGCGAGTGCGACACGCACGACCCACGACGGTCGCACCGACATCACCCCCTCCCCGCGTGCCGAACAGGTACCGGCGATGCTGCGCCGCCGACTGAGTCCGGTCGGGCAGGCATGCTGCAAGCTGCTGTTCACCCTCGACCCTGAGGGCGATCTGCCGATCATCCACGCCTCCCGACATGGCGACACCAGCAAGATACTTGCCCTGCTCGACTCGGCCACCCAGCCGCAGGAAGCCTTGTCACCCGCACGCTTCTCGCTCTCGGTGCACAACGCCATCCTTGGCATGTACTCGATCACGCGTCAGTCCCATCAGCCGCTCGAGGCGCTCGCCGCCTGCGGTGACGAGTTCGATGCACTGATGAGCGAAGCGCTCGGCTATCTGGGGGAGCGGGAGGAAGTCATCGTGCTGTTCTCCGATATCGCCGCGCCAGAGGCCTTCCAGCACCACGGCGACTATCCCGAGCATGCCAGTGCCGTCGCCATGCGCTTGAGCCGCACCTCGCCTGAGGCCCCGCGGCTCGCCGCCTTGCCAGTCGACGCCGAGGAGCCGGCCCGCCACGCCCCGACCCCCATCGAGGTGATCGAGTGGCTGGAAGCCGCCGGACAGACACCGCTCGTCTGTCGCCGGCAGGCCTGGCAACTGAACCCTCCTCCCGCCACTGACGCCGCGCCGCAGTGATGACGCCTCGTCATGCCTTCTGGCTATCCTCCCCCCTCGGGCGCCTGTGGCGTGGCATCGCCACCGCCATCAGCTTCAGCGTCTTCGGGCTGGGTGGCCTGCTGCTGGGGGGGCTGCTGCCCCTGCTGACAGTGAGCATGCGCGATGGCGAACGCCGCCAGCGCCTGGCGCGCCGCATCATCCATCACGCCATGCGCGGCTTCCTCCAGCTGATGCGCGGCCTGGGTGTGCTCGACTACCGTCTGCACGACTGTCAGCGTCTGCAGCGCCCGGGGCTGCTGGTGCTGGCCAATCACCCCACACTGATCGACGTGGTCTTCCTGATCGCGCTGATCCCCCACGCCGACTGCGTGGTCAAGGGGCGTCTGGCCCGCAACCCGTTCACTCGCGGCCCGATCCGCGCCGCCGGCTATATCACCAACAACGAGCCACAGGGCGTGCTGGATGCCGCCCGCGAGAGCCTGGCCAAGGGCAACGCCCTGATCCTGTTCCCCGAGGGGACGCGCAGCGTGCCGGGCCGCGCCCTGAAGTTCCGTCGCGGCGCCGCCAACATCGCCCTGCGCACGCCCTGTGACATCACCCCGGTGCTGATCGACTGCCAGCCCAGCACGCTGACCAAGGGCGAGCCCTGGTACCACATCCCCGCGCAGCGCGTGATGCTCAATCTCAAGGTACTGCCGGACATGGCCCCCGAGGTCTCCCGTACACAGGAGCAGGATGAGCCGGAGGCGCCGCTGTCCCGGGATGCCCGCGAACTGACCCGCCAGCTGGCGGGCACCTTCGCCACGCAGCTCGAGCGTTTCCAGCAGGCCATCGCGGAGCCTGACAGCCCCCATCAGGCATGAAAGTCTGTGCAGGCAGGCCAGGCATGAGTGGCAGACATGTCACGAATGCATGCCGCAGATTCATCCAGATGGCATATCTGCCGTTATTGAATGACTGACCCCCGACATCATCGCTGATCCATGGATCAACGACCCTGACGCGCTAGAGAGAGGATTTCCCATGAGTGATACCACCTCGCTGGAACTGGAACTCAAGCAGCTGATCATCGATACGCTGGAGCTTGAAGACATCACCCCGGACGACATCGTCGCCGATGAGCCGCTGTTCGTGGACGGCCTGGGGCTGGATTCGATTGACGCCCTGGAGCTGGGCCTCGCGCTGCAGAAGCGCTACGGCATCACCCTGGATGCCGAATCCGAGGACACCCGGGCCCACTTCGCCAGCCTCAACGCGCTGCGCGAGATGGTGGAGGCCCGTCGTGAGCGCTGATCAACCGACCCCCTCCCGCGAGGAGATCTACGCCCATGTCCGCAGCACCCTGATCGAGCTGTTCGAGATCGAGGCCGCTGACATCCACCCCGAGGCGCGCCTCTACGAGGATCTCGACATCGACAGCATCGATGCCGTGGACCTGGTGGTCGAGCTCAAGAAGTTCACCGGCCGACGCATCGACGCCAACGACTTCAAGAGCGTGCGCACGCTCAACGATGTGGTCACCGCCGTCGAACAGCTGACACAGCGCCAGGCATGACGCCGTCGTCCCCTGACAGCCGCACGCGCCCCGCACTGAGCAGGGTGCTGCTCAGCGTGCTGGGCATCGTGGCCGCTCTTGGCTGGCCACTGCTGGTCTACGCCCTGCTGTCGCGCCTCACCGCAGACAGCGGCGCGGTCAGTGGACACTCGTCGCCCTGGGTGTGGGCCTTGATCCTGTTCGGCGCCCTGCTGATCCAGCGCCTGCCGCTGCATCTAGCACTGCGCCTGGGTCTGGCCGCCCTGCTGGTGGGCATCAGCGTGGCGAGCGAGGCCGAACTCGGGCTGCGGGCCTATCCGGTACTGGTCAATCTGGCCATGCTCAGCGTCTTCGCCACCAGCCTGTGGCGCGGCATGCCGGTGATCGAGCGCCTCGCACGCCTCAAGGAACCCGACATGCCCCCTGCCGGCGTGCGCTACACCCACCAGGTCACCCGGGTGTGGTGTGCCTTCTTTCTCTTCAATGCCAGCATCGCCGGCTGGACGGCCCTGCATGCCGACCTGGCGACCTGGACGCTCTACAACGGCCTGATCAGCTATGTGCTGATGGGCCTCCTGTTCGGCGGTGAATGGCTGGTTCGCCGTCGCCTGCGGAGTTCACACACCTGATGCCTGACTCATCTCCCGTCAGCCCGGATACGCCGGTCACGTCGCTGTTGACGCAGCATGTCTGGCGTCAACTCGCCGAACAGTCACCCGAGGCGCCGGCCTGCTGGCTGGCCATCCCCGGTCACCCACTGCGCGCATTGACGCGTGCCGAACTGATGGCGCGTGTGGACGCCTGGCATCACTGGCTGGACTGCCTGCCCGGTGATCACGACGCCCGCCAGCCCGGTGCGCGCTGGGTGCTGTTCCAGCCCACCACGCTGGGCGCCTGCGTGCAGCTGCTGGCGCTGTGGGAACGCGGCATGCGGGCGATCCTGCCGGGAGATGACCGCCCCGAGACCCTGGCACGTCTGGCGGGCGACAGCGCCGGCCAGCTCCCCGAGACCACCGCCGATGGCTGGCCACCGGGACAGCCCGCCCCTGCAGGTACTGCCGCGACGGCTTCTGCCCCTGCCCCTGTACGACCGGATACCACGCCCGATGCCGCACGCATCGCACTGGAGCTTTGCACCTCCGGCTCCACCGGCGAGCCACTGCGCATCGCCAAGCGCTTCGACCAGCTCGAGGCCGAACTGGCCGTGCATCGCGCGCTATGGCCGCTGGCGACAGGCCCTGATACAGCCCTGGCGTCCACGCCGGACACCGTCAGCCTCAGTCAGGTCAGCCATCAGCACATCTACGGCCTGCTGGTCTCGCTGCTGCGTCCGCTCAGCGAAGGCGTGCCGTTCCTGAGCGAAGCCTGCCACTACCCGGAGCAGCTGGCCGCCGCCATCGCCCAGCTTTCCGGGCTTGGTCATCGCTGCCAGCTGGTCAGCTCTCCGGCCCAGCTGGCGCGTCTGCCACAGACCGATGAACAGACGCCATCCGCCGCCCCTCTGGCGGAACTCGGTCAGGTATTGCGGGTCTTTTCTTCGGGCGCTCCGCTGCCGGCCGAGGCTGCCCGTCATGCCGAGGCCAGCCTGAAGGCACCGGTGATCGAGCTCTACGGCAGTACCGAGACGGGCGGCATCGCCCGGCGCCGCCAGCAAGAGACAGCCTACTGGACGCCGCTGCCGGCAGTGGAGATCACCTTCTCGCCGGGCTTCGCGGTGCGCTCGCCATTTCTGAAAGCGCCTGATCAGTGGTGGCAGCAGGCCGACAAGGCGGCGCTGGTGGAGGACGCGGCAGAGGGTGACGACGCACGGAACGCGGCGCCACGCTTTCAGTTGCTGGGGCGCAGTGATCGGCTGGTCAAGCTGGCCGGCAAGCGGGTCTCGTTGAGCGCGGTGGAGCGCTGCCTGAGCGAGCAAGCGGAGGTGCTTGAAGTGCGTTGCCTGCCGATGCCCACGCGTGAGCATCGCCTGGGCGCAGTGGTGGTGATGGATGAGTGCGCGCTGCCGCAGGATCACGCCAGCCGCCGCGATCTGATCGCCCGCCTGCGCCGCGCGCTGATGCCGGGCTTCGAGCGCATCGCCCTGCCGCGCTACTGGCGCTTCGTCACGCGCCTGCCGCTCAATGCCCAGGGCAAGTTCACCGCGGACTCCATCGCGCGGCTGTTCGCCGATCTCGATGATCCGCGCCTGCCACGCTGGCTGGGGGACACCTCCAGCGGGCCACAGCAGAGCACCCTGGAAGCCGAGGTGCCTGATGGTCTGGTCTATCTCGACGGCCACTTCGCCGCCCAACCGCTGGTGCCGGGCGTGGTGATGCTCAAGTGGGCACGCGAGCAAGGCAGGACACTGCGGGTGAACGGCGTAGGCATGGACGATGCGCCCTTTCTGCGCCTGGAACGCCTCAAGTTCTCCAACCTGCTGCTGCCCGGCATGCGCTTCACGCTGAGCACTCACCTGCTGGAAGACGCCCAGGGCCTGCGCCTCGACTTCCGGCTGGAATCCCGCGCAGGCCTGCATGCCAGTGGACGGCTGCGTCATGGTCAGCCGCATGCTCCGGACGTCACCCGCGATGACGGGCCCGCGGCCACCCCATCCCCCCATTCCACCTCGGAGGCGTCATGAGCCAATCCCCTGCGCCTGTGAGCGACTCGCAGCACGATTCTGAGCAGCATCTCTCTCGCCAGAGCGCCCCTGAACAGAGCAACGCCCTGCGCGCCTGCGTGGTGATCCCGGTCTACGATCACCCCGCCACCATCGCCGGCGTATGTGCGGGCCTGGCACCGCTCGGCCTGCCCATCGTGCTGGTGGATGATGGCTGCAGTGCCCCCTGCGCCGAGGTACTCGATCAGCTGGCGGCCGAGGGCCATCACCTGGTGCGTCGCACGCACAACGGCGGCAAGGGAGCGGCGGTGCGCAGTGGCCTGCAGGCTGCCGAGCAGCTCGGCTTCACCCATGCCCTGCAGGTGGACGCCGATGGCCAGCACGATGTCAGTGACCTGCCCGCCTTCCTGAAGGGCATGCAGGACAATCCCGACTGCCTGCAGATCGGCTATCCCGAATACGATGCCAGCGTGCCGCGCATCCGCTTCTACGGTCGCTACGCCTCACATGTCTGGGTATGGATCAACACCCTGTCACTGGCCATCCGCGACACCATGTGCGGCGTGCGCCTCTACCCGCTGGCCGCCACCAATCGCCTGTTGGCGCGCAATGACTGTGGCGATCGCATGTCCTTCGACACCGAGGTACTGGTGCGCTGGTACTGGGCCGGGGGCGAGGTGGCCAACCTGCCGGTGCGTGTCAGCTACCCCACCGGAGGCGTCAGCCACTTCCGCCCCGGCCACGACAACCTGTTGATCAGCGCCATGCATACCCGCCTGTTCTGCGGCATGCTGCTGCGCTCGCCGACACTGGCCTGGCGCACGCTGAGCCGCCGAGGCGGCAAGCGGCAAACCGCCCACGCTCAAGATGACGCGCTGACGGATGGCGAAGACCGTGCAGCACAGACCGCCGACGACAGCGTCGCGCCCAATCACTGGGCCCGCCTGTCCGAAACCGGCTCATTGAGCGGCATGCGGCTGATGGTGACGATCCGCCGTCGGCTCGGGGCCTGGCCGTTTCGCATCGCGCTGTTCCCGGTGCTGATGTGGTATTTCCTGCTGCGCGGCGTGGCGCGACGTGCCTCCTTCGATTACCTCAGACGCCTGGAGCCCGGACTTGGCGGCGTGCGCCTGTGGGCCAGAAGCTTCGCCCACTTCATGCAGTTCGGCGAGGCGATCATGGACAAGGTCTCGGCCTGGAGCGGCGAGATTCCGCTCTCCTCGCTGACCGGCACCGGCCCGGAAGACCTGCGCGATGCCGCGCTGCGTGGCGAGGGCGGCATCATCCTCGTCGCCCACCACGGCAATCTGGATGTGATCAATGCCATCGGCGAGCGTCACGACATCGACCTGTGCGCGCTGGTGCACACGCGTCACGCCGAGAAGTTCAACCAGTTGCTGGAACAGGCCACCGGGCGCAAGCCGCCGCAGATGATCGAGGTCAGCGAGATCACCCCCGCCACCGCCATGGCGCTGGGTGACCGCGTCAATCGCGGTGGCTTCGTGGTCATCGCCGCGGACCGCGTGCCGATTCCCCCCGAAAGCGTGGCGGCAGAACGGGAAAACGCGAGGGGAAGCGAGCGGGAGAGCGTGGAACAGAGCGCCGTCACCCGCGCCCGTGTCCAGCACTGCGACTTCATCGATCAACCTGCGCCCTTCCCCGTGGGCCCCTTCATGCTGGCGGCGCTGCTGCGCTGTCACGTCTACACCCTGAGCTGCGTGCGCGAGCAGGGTGGTGCCAATCCCCGCTTCCGGGTCGATTTCGCGCCCTTCGATGACAGCCGCGCCGTCAAGCGCAGCACCCGCGAGGCATGGATTGAGCAGGCCATGCAGCGCCATGCCGGTCATCTCGAGGCGCGTGTCAGACGCCACCCGCTGCAATGGTTCAACCTCTTCGACTTCTGGCACCAGGCGCCCGACGTCCCGACCTCTAGCGAAGGTGCCTCGGAGTCCGAGCGAGTGACCTGACGGCTGGCGCGTCACCCCGTCTTTCTCAGTTTCAGGTTCAGATTCAGGTTCAGGTTCAAGCTCAGATTCAGTTTCAGTTTCAGATTCAGTTGTCCGGCATTCCGTCTTTCAGGCTCTCGGCTTTCAGGTACCTCGTCATGTCATATCCCGTCTCAACCACTGCCCCGGCGCTGACGCTCGACGGCAGTGATATCACCCTCGAGCAGCTGATCGACGTCGCCGAGGGCCGGTGTGGCGTACGTCTGAGTGATGCGCCGGCCTTCCGAGCACGCATCGAGGCAGGCCCCGCCCTGCTGGAACGCCTGCTGGAGGAGGAAGGCGTGGTCTACGGCGTCACCACCGGCTACGGCGATTCCGTGACCCGCGCCGTGCAAGGTGCCGACGACCTCGAGGCCCTGCCACGCCACCTCTATACCTTCCACGGCTGTGGCATGGGCGCGGACCTCGATGTGGTCAGCAGCCGCGCGGTGGTGATGGTGCGCCTCGTCTCGCTGTGCCGTGGTGTCTCCGGGGTCAGCCTGGCGCTGCTGGAACGCCTTGTCTGGCTGCTCGACCACGACATCCTGCCGCGCATTCCCGAGGAAGGCTCGGTGGGCGCCAGTGGCGATCTCACTCCGCTGTCCTATCTCGCCGCCGTATTGTGCGGCGAGCGTGAGGTGTGGGTGCGCCCCGGCGCAGGTCAGCCACATGCGCTGCGCCCGACCGCTGACGTCTTCGCCCAGCACGGCCTGACACCCTATGTGCTGCGCCCCAAGGAAGGCCTGGCGCTGATGAACGGCACCGCCGTGATGACGGCCCTCGCTGCACTGGCCTTCGGTCGCACCTGCTACCTCAGCCGTCTGAGTGCGCGCATCACCGCGCTCAGCGTGCAGGCGCTGGAAGGCAATCCCTACCACTTCGATGCCGACCTGTTCGCCGCCAAGCCGCATCCCGGTCAGGCCCGCGTGGCGCAGTGGCTGCGTGATGATCTGGCCCACCCGGCGGCACCGGAGGTCGATGCCACACCGATCAACTCACCGCGCCTGCAGGACCGCTACTCGACGCGCTGCGCGCCCCACGTCATCGGCGTGGTCGAGGACAGTCTCGACTGGTGGCGCCGCTTCCTGGAGACCGAGCTCAACAGCGCCAACGACAACCCGCTGATCGATGTCGAGGCCGGCAAGATCCTCCACGGCGGCCACTTCTACGGCGGCCATGTGGCGATGGTGATGGATAGCCTCAAGACGGCGGTCGCCAACCTGGCCGACCTGCTCGACCGCCAGCTGGCCCTGCTGGTTGACAGCCGCTACAACCGTGGCCTGCCCAGCAATCTCAGTGGTGCCACGCCGGAGCGCGCGCCGCTCAACCATGGCTACAAGGCGGTGCAGATCGGTGCCTCGGCCTGGACGGCGGAAGCCCTCAAGCTGACCATGCCGGCCAGCGTCTTCTCGCGCTCCACCGAATGCCACAATCAGGACAAGGTCAGCATGGGCACCATCGCCGCGAGGGATGCCCTGCGCGTGCTGGCGCTGGTCGAGCAGGTCGCCGCCGCCACCCTGCACGCCGCCGCACAGGGCTGTGAGCAACGCGCCGCCATCGCCGGCCACACCGCCACGCCGCCGAGCCTGGCGGCCTTCGTCAGCGAGCTGCGCGAGGACATCGCCCCGCTCGAGGAGGACCGCGGCCTGGAAGCCGACCTGCGCCTGCTTTGCGCACGCATCCGTGAGCGCCACTGGGCCCTGAGCGCAGACGAGGCCCACGCATGAGCGAGCAGACAGCCACGAGCGAGAAAAACGCCATGAACCAGCCCGCCGAAACGCCGATGCCCAGCGCCACGGTGGAAATGGAAGTGCCCTTCCACGACGTCGACATGATGGAAGTTGCCTGGCACGGCCATTACGTGCGCTATCTCGAGATCGCCCGCTGCAAGCTGCTCGACATGCTCGACTACAACTACCCGCAGATGCGCGAGTCAGGCTATGCCTGGCCGGTGATCGACCTGCGCCTGCGCTACGCGGGCCCGGCGCGCTTCGGCCAGCGCATCGCCGTCACCGCGCGCCTGCGCGAGTGGGAAAACCGCCTCAAGCTCGATTACGTGATCCGCGATGTCGAGAGCGGCAAGCGCCTGACCCGTGGCCATAGCGTGCAGGTCGCCGTCGGACTCGCGGATGGTGAGATGCTGCTGGCCTCGCCGCCTGCGCTCAGCGAGCGGCTGGCCGCCTGGCAGGCCAGCCAGTCACAGACCAGCCCGTCACAGACAGCCGACAAGGACGCGCCTGCCACCCCGCCCCCGACACGAGGAACGCCGTGATGACGTCACGCCTTGCCATTGCCGCCACTACCCTGCTGCTGACTGCCAGTGCCTTCGGGGCCAGCGCCGCCGAATTCGACGCCCGCGCCCTGACCCAACAGCTGGCGCGCACCGCCCCTGTCTGCGGTGATTTCCAGCAGACCCGCTGGCTCGAGGATGTCGGCGCACAGCTCAAGAGTCGTGGCCAGTTCCATCTGATCGGGGATCCGAACGCGCCCGAAGGCCTGGTGTGGGACACCACCTCCCCCATCGAGGACCGTCTCGAGATGCGCCCGAATGCCAGCGAAGGCCCGGACGGCGAGCCACTGCCCGCCGACCAGCAGGCGATGGCGGAGCTGTTGGTCAACTTCTTCCACGGCGACTGGCAGGCGCTCGAGGAGCACTTCACGCTCCAGCTCACCGGCAGCGCGGATGACTGGCAGGCCAGCCTGACACCGCGTGATGCCCGTCTGGCCGAGGCCATCGAGCACCTCGAGATCGAGGGTGGCAGCTGGCTTGACCACCTGACCCTCACCAGCGGCGACGGTGACCGTCTCGCCCTGACCCTGACACCGCGCGATCAGTGCCCCGAATGACAGGGCGCGGCGACTCGCATGACACGGGGCTGGATCGCGCCGCCTGGCGCTGGCTGTGGGCCGGCGTGCTGCTGCTGTGCGCGGTGCTGCTGGCCGGGAAGCTCGCCCCGCAGAGCCCATGGCGAGGCGCGATCGACACCCGCATCACCGCCATGCTGCCAGCGCAGGAACGCAGCCCGTTGGCCGCGCGCGCCGAATCGCTGGAGGACACCGCCAATCGGCTGGTGATTCTGGTCGGCGCACGCGATGCCAGCGCCACGTCACTCAAGCAGCGTGACGCCGCCGCCCAGGCGCTGCGTCAGGCGCTCGCCCCCCTCGCGACGCTGGATGACGGCAAGAGCCTCAAAAGCCTGCGCCTGCCGGCCGAGGTCCAGCCAGCCCTGATCGCCCCGCGGCTTGCCGAGCTGAGTGACGAGCAGTGGCAGGCGCGCGCGCTCAGGCAGCTGTTCCAGCCCGGCGGCCAGCGCGACCTGATCCATGATCCCTTCGGTCTCGCCGGCGCCTGGCAGGACTGGCTGACACCCGCCAACCTGTCGCTGTCCGGCGGCCAGCTGTTGCTGCGCGCGCCGACGTCAAGCGGTGAGCAGCCCGGCAACGGCTATCGGCTGATCAGCGCCACCCTCACCGGCAGCGCCTACGCGATGGGGGATCAGCAGGCGCTGGAACAGGCCGTGGATGGCGTGAAGGCCGACTACCCCGACGTCAGGCTGCTGCGCTCCGGACTGGTCTTCCATGCCAGTGCCGGGGCGCAGCAGGCCAGACAGGAGATGTCGACCATCGGGCTCGGCTCGCTGATCGGCGTGCTGCTGTTGCTGTGGGCGGTGTTCCGCACCCCGCGACGGCTGCCGTTGCTGCTGGTACCGGTGGCCACGGGCGTGCTGTTCGCGCTGCCGCTGACCTGGTGGGCCTTCGGCAGCCTGCACGTGCTGACGCTGGCCTTCGGCGCCAGCCTGATCGGCATCTCCATCGATTACGTGCTGCATCTGGAATGCATGCGCCGCCTGGCGACGACAGACGGTCGCGGCGGACTCGCCGCGCTGTGGCCGGGCCTGACGCTGGGGCTGTGCTCCAGCCTCGCCGCCTATCTGGCCATCACCCTGACGCCGATGCCCGGCCTGCGCCAGATGGGCATGTTCGCCGCCCTCGGCTTGCTCGGCGCCTGGCTGAGCGTGCGCCTGTGGCTGCCGCGTCTCTCGCTGCCGGAGGATGCCACCCGCAAGGATTCCCCCGCCGCCCGCGCTGCAGGATGGCTGGCACGCGTACTTCCCGGCAGGCGCAGCTGGCAGGCGCTGGGTCTGCTGCTGCTGGCCGCGCTGGCAAGCCTCTACGCCCTGCGCAGCGATGACCGTCTCACTCAGCTCAACCCCTCGCCTGCGTCGCTGATCGATGAGCAACGCGAGGTCCAGCGCCTGCTCGCCGAACCGAACGGCCTGCGTTACCTGATTGTGCAGGCCGAGGATGGCGTCGCGCTGCTCACGCGCCTGCAGGCACTGGAAGACACCTTCCAGCAGCTGAATGCCCAGCAGCAGCTGGGGCACTGGGCGAGCCTCGCCCAGCAACTGCCTACGCTTGAACAGCAGCAGGCCAATCTCAGCGCCATGCGTGAGCGCACCCGCACCCTGCTGCCCCAGGTGCTTCATCAGGCGGGCCTGCCCGCCGCGCTGGTGAAACGTGCCGAGCAGGCCATCGAAAGCGCCCATCCGTTGCGCCCGGCCGACTGGGTCACGCTGCCTGCCGGCGAGATGGGCCAGCGACTGTGGCTCGACTCACGCACCGCCGCCATCGGCATCGTGCGCTTTGGTGACGTCACGGCCGAGGGTAGCGCCGCCCTGGCACGCCTCGCGGCAGGCGATGACCGCCTCGAGTACGTCGATCAGGTCGCCAGGCTTTCGACGACGCTCGGCAGCATTCGCAGCGAAATGGCCTGGCTGGTCAGTGCTGCGGTGGTGGTGATCAGCCTGCTGCTGGCGCTGCGCTATCGCCGCAGCACCTGGCGCGCCCTGCTGCCGCCGCTGGGCGGACTGGTACTGACGCTCGCCGCCCTGACGCTGGCGGGCGTCGGCCTCAACCTGTTCCACCTGCTGGGCCTGCTGCTGGTACTGGGGATTGGCCTGGATGCAGGGATCTTCTGTGCCGAGCATCCCGCGCGCAGCGCAGAGAAAGGTAATCCCGCGCGCAGCGCGAATGACAAAACCGAACAAGGCAACGCAGAGGCCACCGCCAGTCGCGCCTCGCAGGCCAGTCTGCTGGCGATCTCGCTGTCATGTGCCTCCAGCCTGCTAGCCTTCGGATTGTTGAGTTTCAGTCAGACACCGGCATTGGCCGCACTGGGGCTGGCCTGCCTGCTGGGGCTGACGGCCACCTGGTGCCTGGTGCCCTTCGCCCGCAGTTGAGGCGATCTCGTCACGCGGGCCAGACGGAGGCGGGAACACGAATGCCGTCATGAACACATAACGACAACGACAGGGGACGATGCCATGGAATCGGCAGATCGCAGCAACAACCCACCACGCAAGGAAGTCATCATCATCGGCGCCGGACCTGCCGGGGCGGCGGCGGCGGCCTGGCTGGCGCGCGCCGGCCACGCCGTGCGCGTACTGGAGCGCAGCCACTTCCCGCGCTTCTCCATCGGCGAGAGCCTGCTGCCGCGCTGCATGCAGCATCTGGAGGCCTGTGGCCTGATGGAGGCCGCCGCCGCCGGAGGCTATCAGCGCAAGACCGGTGCGGCCTTCACCCGCCGCGGCGAGCATCGCGTGATCGACTTCCGCGACAAGTTCAGCGACGGCCCCGGCACCACCTGGCAGGTGGAGCGCGCCGACTTTGACCAGCGCTTGATCGAGGGCGCACGGGCGGCGGGGGCCGAGGTCGAATTCGGCGTCACCGTCACCGGTTTCACTCCCGCTCGCCCCACGCAGAGTGACACCGCTGGCCATGCTCAGGGGCCGCGTCTCACGTTGGCCGATGGCCGCGAGCTTCAGGCCGCCTTCGTGCTGGATGCCAGCGGCTATGGGCGCGTGCTGGCGCGGCTCGAGGCGCTTGAGCGTGATCCGCGTCTGGAGCCACGCATGGCGCTGTTCGGCCATGTCCACGATGGCATCGCCGACCTCACACCGCCCGCCGAGGGTTATCGTCGCGACACTATCCTGATCGCCTCGCACCCGGGGCATCCGGATGTCTGGTACTGGCTGATTCCCTTCGCCAATGGCCGCGCCTCGCTGGGCGTGGTCGGCCCGCGGGAGCTGATCGAGCCTGCCGCCGAGGACGATGCGCAGACACGCCTGTGGCAGTGGGTGATGGAAGAACCGCGCCTGGCGGAGCTGCTGCGCGATGCCACGCCCGCCAATGCCGTGCAGTCGCTGGGCGGTTACAGCGCCGATGTCAGCCGCCTGCATGGCCCGGGCTATGCGTTGCTCGGCAATGCCGGCGAGTTTCTGGACCCGGTGTTCTCCTCCGGCGTGACCATCGCACTGGAATCCGCCCTGCGTGCCGCACCGCTGGTCGCGCGTGAACTGACCGCGACCCGCGATGAGCAGCGCCCGGACTGGGCCCGCGAATACGAGCTGCCATTGCGACGTGGCATCGAGGTGTTCCGCGAGTTCGTCACCGCCTGGTACGACAGCCGCCTGACCGACATCATCTATCACCCTCGCTCGCCGGACCGCATTCGCCAGATGATCAGCTCGGTCCTCGCCGGCTACGCCTGGGACGAGGCCAATCCCTTCGTCAGCGCCAGTCGTCGTCGCCTGACCGCACTGGCCACGCTCTCGGCAGCACAGGAGCCGCAAGCGGAGACCTGCGAGCCCGCCGCAAGCGCTCTCTCAACGGCCGGCACGCGGCAGAATGACGCCAGAAAAGGTAAAGTATCGTCATGATATCCATGCGTCTCTCGCCTCATGCCATCTCAGTCGGGCTGCGCTCAGTCGGGCGGCGATCCGTCGGACTGCGCTCTTTCAGAAAGTGTTCTGTCGGGCTGCGTACAGTCGGGCGGCGATCCGTCGGACTGCTGCTGGCGACCAGCCTGCTGTTGAGCGGCTGCAGCCTGCTCGCGCCCGGTCCGCTCAGCGCCGAGAGCCCGATGCCGGCCCTGGCGAGCCTGCAGGAGAGCAGCACCCAACGTCTGATTCTGCGCGTTGAGCGTAACAAGAGTGAGGCCAGCGAGAATCACGCGGCAGCAGACGCCGCTGAGGACGAGGCTCGCGACCTGCCGCCCCTCATCGGCGTGCTGCGCCAATCGCCCGAGGCCATGCGGCTGGTGCTGCTCAGCGTGCAGGGCCAGCGACTGCTGACACTGGTGCATGACGCCGATGGCAGCCGCTTCGAGAAGGCCCGCCCCGAGGTGCTCGACAAGCTGCCCTTCACCGCCGACTGGCTGGCCCGTCGCATCGCCTGGGTCCACTGGCCACAGGCCGCGATCGATGACGCCTTTGCCGGCAGCGCCTGGCAACTGGTGCAGCACGGCGAGTGGAACACGCCTCACCAGGCCGCGCAGCGCCTCATCCTGCGCGATGGCGAGCGCATGGCCGAGCTGACCCGCGACGCCGAAGGCCGCGTGATCCTGCGGGACCCGGCCACCGAGATGCAGATGACGCTAGATCCCCTGTCTTCCCCCAGCCCCTGACGACTCACCGGAAGCTTCCCCGCATGACTGAACCCGTCACACCCGAGGCACCTGATACCCGCCATGGCCTCGCCCCTCGCAGCCCATGCCGTCTGTCTCGGCCCGGTATCGTCTGTCCGCTGGGCGCCGACCACGGGCTGATCAGCAGTGCGCTGTTCAGCGCCAGTCGCGGCCTGCGCGTCAGTGATGACTTCAGTCCCGGCACGCCGCTGTCTCTGGGCCGTGTCACCGCACGGCTGGTGGATGACAGCGACTGGCCGGCCCCGCTGCGCTCACGCAACAACCGCTTGCTGGCCACCGCGCTTGAGCAGCTGACACCGGAACTCGAGGCCCTCAAGCGCCAGGGCATCGCGCCGGAGCGCATCGGCGTGGTGCTGGGCACCAGTACCTCCGGTATCGGTGAGACGGAAGCCGCGATGGACGCTCAGCGCGCCGCCGTCGCCCAGGGCACGCCGAGCGCCGACAGCTGGCCGGAGAGCTTTGAATACCGCCGTCAGGAACTGGGCGCGCCCGCCGAGTGCGTGGCCTGGTTGAGCGGCGCGCGCGGGCCGGTCTACACCCTCTCCACCGCCTGCACCTCCAGCGCCAAGGCCTTGGCCAGCGCACGGCGTCTGCTGGCCTCCGGGCAGTGTGATGCGGTGATCGCCGGTGGGGCCGACAGCCTGTGCCACATGACGGTGAAGGGCTTCATGAGTCTGGAGGCCGTCAGCCGCCAGCAAAGCCAGCCGCTGGGCGCCGCGCGCGACGGCATCAATCTGGGCGAGGCCGCGGTGCTGTTCGTGGTCACGCCGGAGCACGGCGGCGTGCAGCTGACCGGCGTCGGCGAATCCAGCGATGCCCATCACATCTCCGCGCCCTGCCCGGATGGCAGCGGCGCCGAGGCCGCGATGCGTGGCGCGCTCGCCAGCGCCGGCCGCGTCCCCGGCGAGATCGACTACATCAACCTGCACGGCACGGCCACGCCGCTCAATGACGCCATGGAAAGCCTCGCCATCAGCCGCCTGTTCGGTCCCGATGGCGACGAGGCCGCAAGCCGCCCGCCCGCCGTCAGTTCCACCAAGGCCCTCACCGGCCATACGCTGGGGGCCTGCGGGGCGCTGGAAGCCGCCTTCTGCTGGCTGACGCTGGAACATGGTCGCCTGCCGCCGCACGCCACCCCGCGTGAGGCACTGGACCCGTCATTGCCCGCGCTCAACATCGTCTATCGTGACCGCCCCGAGACCCCGCCGCTCAGAGTGATGAGCAATGCCTTCGCCTTCGGCGGCAACAACATCTCGCTGATACTGGAGCGTCACGCCACCGACCCGGAGTCCTCTGCATGCTGACCCCGACCGCTACCCCCGCCACGCCGCTACCCGACGGCACGTCTTCCCGTGACGGAGGCTATCCCGTCATGCCCTGCGCCATCGGCCCCTATGTGCCACACGAGGCGGGCATGTGCCTGCTGGATGAGGTACTGGCCTGTGACGAGCACTCGCTCAGCGCGAGCGTGCGCCCCTCGCCCGAGGATCTGTTCGCGGAGCTGGACGGCGCTGGCCAGGCCGTGATTCCCGCCTGGGTCGGGCTCGAGTGGATGGCCCAGGCCATCGCCGCCTGGTCGGGCCTGCAGGCCGCGCGCGCAGGCCAGTCACCCCGCGTCGGGTTTCTGCTCGGCAGCCGCCGCTATGAGAGCGAGCTGCCCGCCTTCGCCTGCGGGCAACGCTGGCAGATAGACGTGCAGCTCGACTATCGCGCCGACAACGGCCTGGGCGCCTTCAAGGCCACCCTCAGCGACGAGCACGGCACGCAGGTCGCCCGTGCCGGCGTGAATGTCTTCGAGCCGCCCGCCCAGGCCATGGCGTCTGCCGTGTCGAAGGAAGGAAGCCCCGAAGCAGGCCCACAGGGGCACTCACCAGAACACTCACAAGAACACTCACCCGGTCAGCAGGATGCTGCCGGTGCCGCACCGCAAGGTAATGTCTGATGTCTGTCACCCCCCCCGCTACTCGAACTACCCCTGCTGACAACCAGGGTGCCGCCGCTGCCAATGAGACGCGCGAGTGGATTCTGGTCACCGGCTCCAGCCGTGGCATCGGCCGCGCCATCGCGCTGCGTCTGGCCCGCGAAGGCTACAATCTGGTGCTGCACTGCCGCTCGCGCCGTGACGCCGCCGAGGAGGTCGCGCGTGAGATCAGCGCCCTGGGCGGTGAATCGCGCATCCTGAGCTTCGATGTCGCCGACCGCGAGGCCGCACGCAGCGCACTGGAGGCCGATGTCGAGGCCCACGGCTGCTACTACGGCGTCATCTGCAATGCCGGCATCCACGCCGACAACGCCTTCCCGGCGCTCACCGATGAGGACTGGGACAGCGTGATCCGCACCAACCTCGATGGCTTCTATAACGTGGTCAAGCCGCTGGCGATGCCGATGGTGCGTCGCCGCAAGCCGGGGCGCATCATCGTGATGTCCTCGGTGTCCGGCATGATGGGCAATCGCGGTCAGGTCAACTATTCCGCCGCCAAGGCGGGGCTGATCGGCGCGGTCAAGGCGCTGGCGGTGGAGCTGGCCAAGCGCCGCATCACCGTGAATGCCGTCGCGCCGGGGGTCATCGCCACCGAGATGACCGAAGGGGTCGAGATGGACGAGGCGCTGAAGATGATTCCCATGCGCCGCGCGGGCGAGGCCGAGGAAGTCGCCGCCACCGTGGCCTTCCTGTGCTCGAAGGATGCCGGCTACATCACCCGCCAGACCATCGCGGTGAACGGAGGGATGTTCTGATGACAGCTCCCTCTTCCCCGCTGCGCGGCCATCGCGTCGTCGTCACCGGCATGCATGGCTTCTCGCCCATCGGCAATGACTGGCCGACCCTGCGCGCCAATCTGGCCGCGGGCCGCACCGGCATCCGCTATATCGAGGATTGGGACAAGTACGAGGGTCTCAACACGCGTCTCGGCGCGCCGGTCAGCGATTTCGAACTGCCCAAGCACTACAACCGCCGCGCGCTGCGCAGCATGGGGCGTGTGGCGCAGCTGGCGACCCGCTCCAGCGAGCTGGCGCTGGAAGCCGCGGGACTGAGTGACAGCCCGCTCAAGGAGAGCGGCCAGATGGGCATCGCCTACGGCGCGTCCGCCGGTGAGCCGGACGCGGTGGCGGACTTCGGCAACATGCTGATCAACCACTCCACCGATGGCCTCAACGCCAACTCCTACATCCGCATGATGGCGCATACCGCGCCGGTGAACATCGGGGTCTTTCTCGGCATCAAGGGACGGATTCACACCACCTCCAGCGCCTGCACCTCCGGCAGCCAGGGCATCGGCTATGCCTATGAGGCGATTCGCTTCGGCCGCCAGATAGCGATGGTCGCCGGGGGCTGCGAGGAGCTGTCCGCCGCCGATGCCGCGGTGTTCGACACCCTGTTCGCCACCAGCACCTGCAATGACCGCCCGGACCGCTCGCCGCGGCCCTTCGACGCCGAGCGTGACGGGCTGGTGATCGGCGAAGGCGCCGGCACGCTGATCCTCGAGGAGCTGGACCACGCCCTGGCGCGTGGCGCGACCATCCACGCCGAGATTCTCGGCTTCGGCACCAACTCCGATGGCCGCCACGTCACCCAGCCGGACGCCGACATGATGGAGGCCGCGATGCGCATGGCCCTTGACGATGCCGGCCTCTCGGCCAGCGAGATCGGCTATGTCAGCGCGCATGGCACCGCCACCGAGCGCGGCGACATCGCCGAGAGTCACGCCACCCATGCCGTGTTCGGGGAACGCACGCCCATCAGTGCCTTCAAGAGCTACACCGGCCATACCCTGGGGGCCTGCGGTGCGCTGGAAGCCTGGATCGCCATCGAGATGATGCGCGAAGGCTGGTTCCACGGCACCGCCAACCTCAAGGACATCGACCCGCGCTGCGCGGCGTTGGACTACCTGCGTGACGGCGGCCGCGAGATCGAGACGGATACGGTGATGAGCAACAACTTCGCCTTCGGCGGCATCAACACCTCGCTGATCCTGCGGCGCTGGCAGGGCTGACGACGCCCGCACGGCCCTCGGGGTCATCGGGCGCGTGACTGTCGCCACCAGACGACTTTGCAGCGGGTCACAACTGGCGCAAGATACGCGCCCGCTGCATGGTCTATGGTGTGATGGGCTCACGCCGTTGACTGGATGAAGGCGATATTCCCTGGCGTTGAGCCAGTCAAACCCTGTCAGGAGAGGTGTCAGATGGCGTCATCCGTTGCTCAGTCGTTCGTTTCCTCGTCACACCCCATGGCCCACGCCAGCACGGCGCCGGTCGGCCGCCTGTCGCGGGGACGCGTGCTGGTGTCCGCCCTGGTGCTCGGCGCGGCCGGGCTGCTGGCCTCCGCGCCGGCACAGGCGCGGGATACGCAGCACTTCCTGCCCATCATGCCGGTGATGGCCAGCACCGCGGCTAGTCAGCGACTGGGCAAGGACGTGGCCTTCTTCTTCGGTGACAAGCAGCCCTACGAGCGCATCGAGAAGCGTGGCTGGGCACGTGTGAACCCGAAGACCAACGCGACCAACAAGAGCGATGCCGCGGCCTGCCGCTGGGTATTCCTGTCGGCGCTGCGCGAGCTGCAGGAAAAGGCGCGGGAATACGGGGCCAATGCCGTCATCAACATTCGCAGCGACTATGACAACGTGCCCTACTCCAGCAGCGAGAAGTACGAGTGCCACGCGGGCAATGTCGTCGCGGGCGTCGCGTTGCGCGGGGATCTGGTGATCCTGCATCCGAAGAACTGATTCGCCATCATGACGGCCAGGGAAGGCAAGGATGTGAGTGAGACAGGCGAGCCGGTCGAGGGCAGCTCGGCGCGCGCGGCGGATACTCCTGCGGCGCGCCCGACCGATCACCCCGCCTACCGCTGCGTGGTGCTGGGGCATGCGGTATCGCATGGCACAGGTTCGCTGAGCACTGGTTCACTGAGCACTGGTTCGCCGAGCACTGGTTTACTGGGCACTGATTCGCTGAGCGCCGACTTGTCCAACGGCGAGCCGCTGATCTCGCATGATCCCCATGCCCTCGCCGCCGCCTTGGCGTCTGCGACTGACAGCGCTGCGCGCAATTTGCCGAATGAAAGCTCTGATTCCTTCTCTCGACCAGCCCGCCTGTGGCTGGCCGAGGCTTGTGTGCTGCCAGCATCCTGTGCTGATTCGGCTGCCCCCTCTATCAACTCCTCGACTGAGGCTTCCCGCCGTCGCTCGCTGCGCGCTCGACATGCGGATGTGGATAACGCGAACACCCCCGTGTCCTCCGCCAAGACCCGCCGTCGCCAGCAACGTGAAGCCGAATCCCACCTCGCCCGCGTGCTGCTTGGTGAACTCGCCGCTGCCCAGGGTATCCAGCTTGCGCTGGCAGACTGGTCACCGCGTGGCCAGGCACCCCATCACCCTGCACTACCGGCAGGCTTCTACGTCTCCATCGCCCACCGCCATGGCCATGTACTCGTCGGCCTCGCCACCCTCCCGCTCGGGCTGGACCTCGAATACCGCCCCCCCCGCCACGCCCACGACCTCGACGCCCGCATCGCCATGCTGCCTACAGACGCACGCGAACGCCTCGCCGAGGCACCACACCTCAACGAGACAGAACGACTGGACGGATTTTATCGGGAATGGGTGCGGTATGAGTCGATGATCAAATTAAAGCATTGAGACCGCACTTTTAATCTACAACAGCCAAATCAAGACCAACTATTTAATTTTCTTCTTTACAATATCGAATATTTCATGCGGATTCTGCACGCACTTAAACTTATATTCTACCAAAGAAAACCTTATTCTTCTAAGAAGAACCTCTAGTTTCCTATGATCACTGTTATTAAAATAAAGATATTCAGGAAAACTTTCCGAGACAGATATAATAGGACTATCTTCGAAAATCTGAAAGGATGTAGCCCTATACTCCATCGCTTCTTCGTCTGAGTGAGCTATTATCTTATCTCTCAACCAAATCACTTTTTCAATCAAGGCAGCCTCCTCATCAGAGAGGTAAATACCTATTTCTTCCAGTTCAAGTGACGCCCTCCCTCTGCCGGTTTTAAACGGTCGACAGAATGCTATTATCAATGTATTTTCAAAACATTTTAGTTTTCGGATATGCAACCTACTAGAAATCTCATTTGGCTCATATTCATCCATCAGAAACGTCAGTGCTGAGAGCGCTTGCTGAATATCCCAGCTAGAATATACATATCTTGAAGATACATAACTCGACATAACACCTCCTGAAATATATAAATATAAAACTCAAAGCAGGCGTGCATTAACTAAAACTAAACTTTTAAAACTAAAACCCAAACTAATCCATATTGGTTTCTACATAAACCCTGAGACTATTACCATTCACTATAACTTTATCATAGTCAACATTCATCAATCTATAAGACCTCATATATTCTTGAAGAGCAAGAGAATCATGTAGATTATAACTTTCATTTCTGGCAATATCGAATAGCCTGTCAGTAGCAGCATATAATTTGCCAAGTAACAAAAGATTAGAGGCCAACATATCTGAACTGTATACAGAATTAGAACTTACATACTCTCTAATGTCAGATAGCCTGGCATTATGAACTTGCAGATCCACCAAATAATTATACAAAAAACTACTTACATAAGGATCTGAATGCCTTATGCAGTCTTTAAAAACGTTTCGATATTTATTCGGGTGCCCAATATCTATAAGTACGTAATTCCCATTCCATACACTATCATATTGGGACGCACTCTTTTTATAGAAGCCAACAAGCTCGCTTAGAGCATCACTTAAAAAAGCTTTAGAGGCTTCAAACTCTCTTTTCCTTTGAGCTTCAGCACTATACTTAGCAGAGATGTAAATAATAATACTAGACATAAAGGCTAGAACACCTACATTTAACCCCTGCCATCTATACCAAACGCTCTGAAGATAGTCCCAACTAAAACCTCCGTTAACCCAAGGCACTAAAAACATACCAATTAGATAAACAACTATTAAAAAACCAAAAAATGCTCCAGCAAAAAACTCTAGTGACCCGAACACCATACTACTTGTTCTAGTAAAATATCGATTTCTGGATAAACGAGAAAAAAATTCCATACGCACCTCCCATTAAAATTAGAAAAGATAATAAACTATAAAAAACCCCGCCAGAGAAATCTCTGGCGGGGTTAGAAAAACCATACTGCGTGTTACTTAACCGCAGCGACCACGGTAATTTCACACAGCAGTTCCGGGCTGGCCATGGCGGCTTGGACGCAGGCGCGGGCGGGGGCGTGGCCTTCCGGTACCCAGGTGTCCCAGATGTCATTGAAGGTCTTGAAGTCATCCATTGTCTTGAGATAGACGGTGGCGGAGAGCAGGTGCTCGCGGTCGGTGCCGACTTCTTCCAGCAGCGCATCGACACGCGCGAGCATGCTGTTGGCCTGGTCCGTGATATCGCTGAAGCGTTGTTCCGGCCCGGCGACCTGACCACACAGGTAGATGGTGTTGTTGTGGATGACGGCGCGGCTCATGCGTGCCTTGGTGTCGTGACGTTGGATATCGCTCATGGAGAGTGTCCTTGTGCCGTTCTTCTTGGAGTGGTGAAAGACGCGCCTGTGTAAGGGAAAGCCCCTCAGCGGCATGGCGCGCAATGAGGATAAGCGGCCATCAGCGTTCCAGATTCCGGCGAGCGGCGCAACGCGACCTGCGGGGTATTTTCCAGTCGTCGTGAGGGTTTCTGCCTTGCGTACCTGTAGCCACTGCCCAAGGGGCGGAAATGATGACGCCGCACCATCCCGACATGACACGGGAAGGCGCGGCGTCATCATTGCCCGGCAGGGCGTGTGCTGAACGTGCTAGCGCAGGATCAGCAGCGGCACCGTGGCATTGCGGATCATCTCGGTGGTGGTACTGCCGACCAGCAACTGACGGATGCGCGAGTGGCCGTAGGCGCCCATCACCAGCATGTCGATGGCGTGCTCCTTGGCGTATTCGCGCAGACAGGCTTCCACTTCACCGGCCTTGAGGCTGGCCTGCACGTTGAAGCCCGCTGACTGGAGGGTGTCACGCGCGGTCTCAAGCGGAGCCTGATGCTCCACCGAGTCCGCGCCGACCATCACCAGATGGAGCTCGGCGCCCTGCAGCAAGGGGCTGGCCGCCAGCACCTCGATGGCACGCTTGATGGTGGCGCTGCCATCGAAGGCGATCAACACGCGTGTCGGCGTCTGGAACTCGCCCGGCACTACCAGCACGGGACGATGCAGGCTGCGGATCACGCGCTCCAGATTGGAGCCGAGATGCTCACTGGCCTGCTCCGCCCCTTCCCCGCGCTTGCCGATCACCAGCAGGCGAATCTCGTCCTCAAGCTCGGCCAGTGTCTCGACCAGCTCACCATTGCGCTGGCGCGGGCGTGGTTCGGTGATACCGGCCTGGGTGGCGCGCTCACAGGCGGCTTCCAGCATCAGGCGGCCCTGCTCCTGGGCGATGCGCCCGCGCTGCTCATCGAGGGTGGCGAGCTCCTCCAGCAGGTGCTCCCGGGCACCGAGACCGATGCTGCCGGAGAGATCGCCATTGGCGGGTTCGGCGCTTTCATTGCGGTCGATCACATGCAGGATGCTGAGAGGTGCCGACAGGCGCTGGCTGGCCCAGACGGCGGCGTCACACACGGGGGCGGCGAAGGCGGAGCCGTCAATGCAGGCGGTGACCTTGTCATGGCCTGTCGCGGCACTGGCAGAGGATTGGCTCATGGCGGGCTTCCTTGTGCTGACAACAAAAAGTACTGACAACGGAGATGGCGTGCCGACCGGGGCGACGCAGAAGGAGGACTGACATTCCCCAGCGATGCCGGCGCGGCCTGTTTCGAGATTACCACTTTCCGGCCCCATGAACGCAAACGGCGGGCAGCCCGTGAAGGACTGCCCGCCGTCTGACCTTGTCACGCGGCGCGATCAAGCGAAGTGCCTCGATCGCGCAGGGTCAATCGTGCGTGATCAGTGACCCATCAGTTTCTCGACCGCGTCCGGCTTGTCATGCACCGCGAAGCGATCCACCAGCGTGGCGCTGGCTTCGTTGAGGCCACGTACCTCGACCTCGGTCCCCTCACGACGGAACTTGACCACCACGGTATCCAGCGCGCCGATGGCGGTGATGTCCCAGAAGTGCGCACGACTGACGTCGATCACGACACGCTCGACGGTCTCCTTGAGGTCGAAACCGGCCTGGAACTGCTCGCTGGAGGCGAAGAACACCTGACCGACCACGCGGTATTCGCGGGTACGGCCATCGGCATTCATGTCGCTGCCGATATGCAGCACCTGGCCGATCTTGTTGGCGAAGAACAGCGCCGAGAGCAGCACGCCGACCAGCACGCCGATCGCCAGGTTGTGGGTCGCGACCACCACGGCCACGGTCCCCAGCATGACGATGTTGGTGGACATCGGGTGGCTCTTGAGGTCACGGATCGACTGCCAGGAGAAGGTGCCGATGGAGACCATGATCATCACCGCGACCAGTGCGGCCATGGGAATCTGCGAGACCCACGGGCCGAGGAACACGACCAGGATCAGCAGCACGACACCCGCCACCATGGTGGAGAGGCGGGTACGACCGCCGGATTTCACGTTGATCATCGTCTGACCGATCATCGCGCAACCCGCCATGCCACCGAGGAAGCCAGTGACGACGTTGGCCGCGCCCTGGCCCTTGCACTCACGGTTCTTGTCGGACGGCGTGTCGGTCAGATCATCGACCAGCGTGGCCGTCATCAGGGATTCCAGCAGACCCACGACCGCCAGCGGCAGCGAGTACGGCAGGATGATCCACAGGGTGTCCAGATTGAAGGGGATGTCCGGAATCAGGAACACCGGCAGGCTGTCCGGCAGCTCACCCATGTCACCGACGGTGCGGATATCCAGACCGACGGCCATCGCGAAGAGGGTCAGCACGATGATGCAGACCAGCGGCGACGGCAGCAGCTTGCCGATCTTCGGCACCAGCGGCAGCAGGTAGATGATGCCCAGGCCCGCGGCCGTCATGGCATAGACGTGCCAGGTGACGTTGGTCAGCTCCGGCAGCTGGGCCATGAAGATCAGGATCGCCAGCGCATTGACGAAGCCGGTGACCACCGAGCGCGAGACGAAGCGCATCAGGGAGCCGAGCTTGAAGTAGCCGAAGATGACCTGGATCACGCCGGTCATCACGGTGGCGGCCAGCAGGTACTCCAGGCCGTGGTCCTTGACCAGGTCGACCATCAGCAGTGCCATGGCACCGGTGGCGGCGGAAATCATGCCCGGACGGCCACCGGCGATGGCGGTCACCACGGCGATGGAGAAGGAGGCATACAGGCCGACCTTGGGGTCGACACCGGCAATGATGGAGAAGGCGATGGCTTCGGGGATCAGGGCCAATGCCACCACCAGGCCGGACAGGATGTCGGGCCGGAGGTTGGAAAGCCACTGCTGTTTGAGGCTGCTTGTCATCGAGTCGTCCGCAACAGGTTGGGGAAGGTGGTGTGCGTGCTGAATCCTGGCGCTGTCGAGTCAGTCTGGCGTCCGGTTGTGGCAATCTTCATCGCTGCCGTCAGGGGCAGTGCCGCTCGCGCCTGGCTTGCGTCGTGATGCCGCTGTCGTTTCCGGTCGCCCTGTGGCTTTCTTCGCGCCATGAGCTATTCGCTCCGGTCGCCGTGAGGCGTCCAGAGGGCTGTCATTTGACAGTGAATAAACTCGGGGATAGGCGGGATTGTATCAGCTGCGACCGGTGGACGCATCCGCAGAACGCGCGCTCGCCGTCACCGATTGACGGTGACGACGGTCGATCAGACTCTTGATGAGCATCGCGCCCAGCACCAGTGCACCGCCCGCCCAGCCACGCGGGGTGAGCGATTCTTCCAGCACCCACCACACCCACAGGATGCCGAACACGCTTTCCAGCAACATCAGCAGCGCCACTTCCGCGGAGGGCAGATAGATCGGGCCACGCTGGATCAGCGTGAAGCCCAGCGGCGAAAGCACCAGACACAGCAGCACCAGCCAGCCGGCGCGCTGGGCGAAATCGGCACCGTGCGAAGGCCACAGCTGCGTCAGCACGTCACCGCCGCCCTGCGTCATGCTCCACAGGCACGCCAGCAGGCCGCACAGCGCGGTGACCAGCCCGGACAGTGTCAGCATCGGGCTCATGTCATGCCCCGGGCGCGTGCGACACAGCGTGAAGTTGCCGGCCAGCGACAGGCTGCAGCCCAGCGCCAGCAGGTTGCCGGTGAGCGTGCCGCTGCCGGCCTCATCGAGCACCAGCAGCGTGATGCCCGCCAGCGAGGCCAGAATCGCGCCCCACACATGGCGTGGCTGACGCTCGCCCAGCCACAGGCGCGACATCAGCGCCGCGAACAGCGGACTGGCGGCGAGGATGATCAGCACGTTGCCGGCGCGGGTGTATTGATTGGCGAGCACGAAACCCAGGGTGGAGCCGGTGAACAGCAGCGCGACCCATACGCCGGTACGCCCGCAGCCACGCATGCGCGCCAGGGCGCTGGCGATGCGCTGTGCGGGAGTGCCGCGCTGGAGGGCCAGCAGGAGCAGTGCAAAGCCGATGGCCGTCAGCAGACCGCGCCAGAACACCAGCGGGCCATCGGCGACATCGGCGAGCCGCAGCAGCAGCGCGTCCGGCGAGATCAACAGCACCCCGCAGGCCGTCATCGCCACGCCCCGCGCCTGCCGCGAGGCGCGGGCGGCGGCCTCTCGCCCGGCCAGCGGGTTCATGACGTCAGTCCGACAGGCGCGACAGGCGCCAGTCGACCACTGGCCAGCCGCGCGCCTCGGCCAGCTGGCGCAGCGGTGCGTCCGGTTGGGTGGCGTGGGGGAAATCGACCCGCTCCAGCAGGGGCAGGTCATTGTGGGAGTCGGAATAGCCCCACAGGGATTGCGGCGTGCGATGGATGCGCTCGGCACCCGCAAGCCAGTCATCGAGTGCCGCCAGCTTGCCTTCGCGGAAGGTAACGATACCGCTGGTGGCTCCGGTGAAGCAGCCCTGCTCATCAAAGGCCGGATGGGTGGCCAGCGCCCCATCGGCGGTCAGACGACTGGCGATGGGCCCGACCAGATGATGCATGGAGGCGGAGATGATCAGGGTGCGATGGCCGGCCTCACCGTGCTCGGCCAGCCGCGCGATGCCACCTTCCAGCAGTCGCGGCATGACCATTTCTTCCACGAAATCATCGACTTCGCGACGCACCTCATCACGATGCCGCCCGACGAGCGGGCTGAGCAGATGGCCGGTGTGCTCGTGGATGTCCAGAGTGCCGGCATGGTATTGCACCTGATGACGCTCACCGATGGCCATGAAGGCATCGACATCCTTGATCCAGCCACAGGCGACCATCCAGCGCATCCACATGCCGGTGCAGTCGCCGTCGAGCAGCGTATCGTCGAGATCGAACACCGCCAGCGGGGCATCCAGCGCACAGTGGTGGCGCACATGGCCCTCCTCCGGCGGCGAGAGCGGCGGCAGCAGGGTCACGGCGTCACAGTCGGCGCAGAGATCCGCCAGCGGTGTGCGGCAGATCTCGACATCGGGCGCAGCGCTCAGGGCACGCGGCCGGGCGGCAGATGAGGACGAGGTACGAGTCACGACAGGCTCCGAGTGGCAAGGGGCGTCAACGGCTTCCTGCCGTCACCTGCGTGACCCTCGCATGCGGCGACGCTGCGGGCAAGTCCGCCGCACCATTCAGGCGCTCCAGCGCTGACGCTGCCAGCACCGACGTTTTCCGTACCGACACTTCCCGTACTAACGCCGGACGAGCCGCGAGAGCGCCAGGCTGGCGATGGCCGTATCCTGCACGCCGGTACCGGTGAGATCCGCCACCGTGATGCAGGTATCCGGGGCCGACCCGCCTGAACGCAGATCACGCCCCTCGGCCAGCAGACGGCCCAGCTCATGCACGTCACGCGATCTGGCCTGCTCGGCCTCCAGCCCTTTCAGCTCGCCGTTGGTCTCGGACTGGGCGCGGGTATCACACACGAAATGATCGCACTCGAGGAGCACATCGGCTTCCAGCTCACGCTTCTCGGGACTGTCGGAGCCCATCGCGGTGACATGCACGCCCTCCGGCAGCATCGAGTAGTCCAGCAGCGGCGTTCGCGAGGGGGTGGCGGTGACGATGATATCGGCGTTCTGGCAGACCGCATGCAGGCTGTCATGACTGCGCACCGTCAGCCCCAGGCGCTCCTCCGTCTCCCGCGCGAAGGTCTCGGCACGCTGCTTGTCCCGCGCCCAGACATCGACACTCTCGATGTCGCGCACCAGCCGCAAGGCCTCCAGCTGCAGGCCGGCCTGCTCACCGGCCCCGATCAGCGCGACCCGCTTGCTGTCCGGGCGAGACAGGGCGTCGGCGGCCACGGCGCCGGCCAGCGCGGTTCTCACCGCCGTCAGATATCCGCCATCATTGAGCAGCGCCTCGGCAAGGCCCGTCTCGGCGGAGAACACCACCATCAGGCCATTGAGACTCGGCAGGCCGCGGGCGGGATTGTTGAAGAAGCCGGGGCTGATCTTGATCGCGAAGTGCTTGAGCCCCTGGATGTGGGCCGTCTTGACGTCCACTTCGCCGTTGGCCTCCTCGATGGCCATCGACAGGATCGGCGGCTGCACCACCTTGCCCTGCCCCAACGCGATGAAGGCATCACGAATGGCCTTGAGTGCCGTGGTATCCAGCCCCACGACCTCGGCGATCTGTTCGCGTGAATAACTCTGCATGCTGTCCTGAGTCGGTTCCGTCATGCGTCCTCCTCCGGGGTTCGGGTGTCATCGAGCGCGCTGATGTCTTCAGGCACTCTGTTGTCTTCAGGCGTTCTGGTGCTTCAGGCGTTCTGGCCTTGCCCCTGAGCGTCTGCCAGCAGCGCTCTGGCCTGATCGAGCGTTTCCAGGCTGACGCCGTTGCCGCTGATGATCAGCGCGACGCGCTGGCCACGGATCGACTCGGCCAGCGCGGGGTCGGTCTCGCCTCGCCGCGAGGCCTCGAGTGCGGCAAGCCCGACCACCGCAGCGCCCTCCACCAGAAGCTTCTCTTCCTCCAGCAGCATCAGCATGGCGCGGGCGATGGCGCGCTCGCTGACCTGATGGTGATGATCCATCACGCGATGCACCAGCGGCAGCGTGGTGTGGTTGTCCAGGCCAATGCCGCCGCCCAGTGAATCGGCGAGGCTTGCGACCTCCTCCACCTCCACCGGAGCGCCCGCCTGCAGGCTGTGCCACATGGCGGCGCCCTCGGTGAGGCTGACGCCATGCACCTGGGTCTCGGGGCGAATCGCCTTGAGCGCCGCCCCGATTCCCCCGAGCAGTCCACCGCCGGAGAGCCCGATCAGCACGTGGTCGAGCTTTGGGCAATCCTCCAGCAGTTCCAGTCCGATGGTGCCCTGACCGGCCGCGATGAGCGGGTCATCGAAGGGGGGCACCGCCAGCATGCCCTCCTCCTCGACCAGCCGATGGACTTCCTGGAAGGCCTCGTCCTGACTGCGGCCGACACGGCGTACCTCGACGCTGCCGCCGGAGGCGCCGCCCAGTTCGCCCAGCGCCTCGATGGCCCGTACCTTGTTGGCGGGTACCTGCTCGGAGAGACAGATGATGGCCTTCAAGCCACGGCGCATCGCGGCATAGGCCAGCGCCCGACCGTGATTGCCGGTGGAGGCAGTGGTCACGCCGCGCGCCAGGCGCGTCACGGCATCCCCCGACGTCTGCTCGGCCACGGCCGCCAGCAGGTTGCTGGCACCACGCAGCTTGAAGGCGCCGGTGGGCTGACGGGTTTCCAGCTTGAGCAGGATCTCGGCATCGAAGCGTCGCGACAGCGCCGGGGATGGCACCAGCGCCGTACGCTCGACACCCGTGTCAGTCGATGAATGAAACAGCCGCTGGCGCGCGGCATGGATATCAGCCAGCGCCAGCGGCGTTTCCCGTGGATGCTTGAGCGGGGGTAGGGTCAATACCATGGCCTACTTGTCACCAGAGGCCAGATCACCGTTGTCGAGAAGCTCCTGATGCACCTTGTCCACGGCGCGGCGCGCGCGGGCGATGATGTCATCGATCTCCTCGGGGGTGATCACCAGCGGCGGTGCGAAGCCGAGGATGTCGCCCTGGGGCATGCCACGGGCGATCAGCCCTTCCTCGAGTGCCGCCGCCGAGATGCGCGGGCCGACCTTGAGTGCGGAATCGAACGCCTTGCGCTCTGACGGCTGCGGTGAGAACTCCAGCGCTGCCAGCAGGCCGATGCCACGCACGTCGCCGACGATGGGGTGATCGGCGAAGGCTGCCTTCATGGCTTTCTGCAGATAGGCGCCGGTATCGCGGGCGTTGTCCACCAGCCCCTCACGACGAATGATCTCCAGGTTGGCGACACCTGCCGCTGCGCCCAGCGCGTGGCCGGAGTAGGTCCAGCCGTGGCCGATGGGGCCGAATTCCCCGGTGCCCTGCTCCAGCACCTTCCACACGCGGTCGCCGACGATGACCCCGGACAGCGGCTGATAGGCGCTGGTCAGGCCCTTGGCGATGGTGACCAGGTCCGGCTTGATGCCGAAGTGCTGGTAGCCGAACTGGCTGCCGATGCGCCCGAAGCCGCACACCACCTCGTCACAGATCAACAGGATGTCGTGACGCTTGAGCACGGCCTGGATGGCCTCCCAGTAGCCCTCCGGCGGTGGCACGATGCCGCCGGTGCCCAGCACCGGCTCGCCGATGAAGGCGCCGATGGTCTCCGGCCCTTCGGCCTGGATCATCGCCTCGAGCTTGTCGGCACACCAGGCGGAGAATTCACGCTCGCTCATCTCGGCGCATTCCGCGGGGCGACGGTAATAGTCCGGCGCTTCGGTATGCAGGATGCCGGCGATCGGCAGATCGAAGTGATCATGGAAGGCCGCCAGGCCGGTCAGCGAGCCTGAGGCGATGCCGGAGCCGTGATAGCCGCGCCAGCGCGAGATGACCTTCTTCTTCTCCGGCTTGCCGATCACGTTGTGGTAGTAACGCACCAGCTTGAGCTGGGTCTCGTTGGCATCGCTGCCGGACATGCCGTAGTAGACCTTGGACATGTCAGGCCCGGCCAGTTCGAGAATCTTCTCGGACAGCGCGATCTGCGGCTCGTTCGAGTGGCCGACATAGGTGTGGTAATAGCTGAGCTTGAGGGCCTGCTCGTGAATGGCATCGGCGACTTCCGTGCGCCCGTAACCGATGTTGACGCAGTAGAGTCCGGCGAAGCCGTCGATCAGCTCACGCCCGTCGCGCTCACGGATGCGGATGCCTTCGCCGCCGGTGATCACGCGGCCCGGCAGATCGCCCTGGGCGAAATCACGCAGGTGGGTGGACGCATGGAAGGTGACCTTGCGGTCACGGCGAATCAGCTCGTCGGTGCTGATGCTGTCATCGAAGCCGACAGACTGGCGTTGGGTGTTATCGGTGCTCATGTGACTCTCCGAATGGTCCACAAGGGGCGATCGCGCCGTGGCACTGACCGCCCGTGACAATGAATGATGTCCGTCTCAACTCCCGGAGGCGCTTTCCATCCCACCCAGGCAGTAGTACTTGATATCCAGATATTCCTCCAGCCCCTGGCGACCCCCTTCGCGCCCGAGACCGGATTGCTTGACGCCGCCGAAGGGAATCGGCGCACCGGTCATCTTCACCGAGTTGACCGAGACCATGCCGAAGCGCAGGCCGCGCATCAGCTGCCAGACGCGGCGAATGTCGTGGGTGTAGACGTAGGCAGCCAGGCCGTATTCGGTGTCGTTGGCCATCGCGATCACCTCTTCCTCATCGTGCCAGGCCGTCACGCCGGCCACCGGCGAGAAGGTTTCCTCGCGCCAGGCGCGCATGCTCGGCGTGACATCCGCCAGCAGCACCGGCATGAAGAAGTTGGGGCCGGGAGCCATGCTCTGATCGCCGTGGATCAGCCGCGCGCCCTGCTCGACGGCGTCATCGACGATGGTCTGCGCCTTGGCCACGGCGTCACGGTGGATCAGCGGCCCCATGTCGATACCCGAGACCAGCCCATTGCCGACCTTGAGCTGCTTCATGAGGCGCACGAAGTGGCTCAGGAAATCCTCATACAGGCTGTCGTGCACCAGGATGCGATTGGCGGCGAGACAGTCCTGGCCGGAGGTCTGGAACTTGGCATCGACGGCGGCACGCGCCGCCTCCTCGGGGTCCATGTCCGGCCCGACGATGAAGGGCGCATTGCCGCCCAGTTCCAGCGAGACGCGCTTGACGCTGTCGGCGCACTGGGAAAGCAGCAGACGCCCCACCCGGGTGGAACCGGTGAACGAGAGCCCGGCGACACGCGGGTCATCACACAGCTGCTTCGAGACTTCCGCGGCCTCGCCGGTGATGACACTGAAGACACCGGCGGGAATCCCGGCACGCTCGGCAAGCTCGGCCAGCGCCAGCGCCGAGAACGGGGTCTCGCCGGCGGGCTTGACCAGCACCGTGCAGCCGGCCGCCAGCGCGGCGGCGGCCTTGCGGGTGATCATCGCCAGCGGGAAGTTCCACGGCGTGATCAGCGCGGCCACGCCGATGGGTTCACGCACGGTGCCCAACGCGGCATTCGGGATATGACTGGGGATGGTCTCGCCGAAGGCACGGCTGCCCTCCTCGGCGAACCAGTGAACGAAGCTTGCGCCGTATTCCACCTCGCCACGGGCATCGTCCAGCGACTTGCCCTGCTCACGGGTCATCAGCATGGCGAGATCCTGCTTGTGGGCGCGGATGAGGTCATACCAGGCATCCAGCAGCTCGCCGCGCTGGTCCGCCCGCAGCTTGCGCCATTCCCGCTGGGCCTCATCGGCCGCGGCAATGGCAGCATCGATCTGCGTGGACTCGAGCCACGGCACCTGACCGAGGCGCTCGCCGGTGGCGGGGTCGAAGACCGCTTCCTCACGGCCTGCCTCACCATGCACCCAGCAGCCGTTCACGTAGGCAAGCTGACGAAACAGTCGCGGGTCTTCCAGTGCCATGCCATCGCTGGCGCTGGCCCACTGACGGGTAAGGGTCTGGACACTCATGGCGCTCTCCCCGGCCGAAGGGCCGTCATCTGGACACTCAGACGATCTGCCCCTTGTGGATATCGGCAAGGATGCACATCACTGAGCACTGCATGGGCAGTGTCCTTCGCGCAGCCCGAGGCCTGCGAAGGACGCGTTTCAGTGACTTCAGTGTGGGGGATGTGACGGGAGGAGACTTTCGGGAATGCCCGCCAGAGGCTTGACGTTCTTTCTGTTGTGGCGGGCGAAATGACGGTTTTTTTCTGTCAGACGGGGGCGCGCTCCGGCGCAGTGCTCTGGAGCGCGACCTCACCTTCACGAGACGACAGGGCCTTCATGTGCAGGGGATCAGGCGGTCACGACCTCACTTTCGGTCAGCTCGGCGTAGAGTTCCGGATAGGCTTCCTGCAGACGCTCAAGCTCTGCACGGGCATGCGGGATGGCGTCGGTCAGCTGCTGCCATTCCTCATCACTGAGATTGTCCCGCATCAGCGGAAACAGCTCGGTACGCTCGGCACGCAGGTAGTCACGATGCGCTTCGACATAGTCGCGCAGATCATGGATGAACTGATCCATCGGTATGATCTGATCCATCAGGATGCTGTCGAGATTGTCGGACAGCTTGGAGAGACGGCCGTGCAGAGTGTGATACTGCTGGATGAGCCGCTGACACAGGGGTGAGGCATCCTCGGAGCGCTCGCACAACATCTGCGTGCATTGACGCTCCAGCGGAATGATGAAGCCCTGCATGTAATCGAGAATGTAATCCACCACTTCCCGCATCATGCGAAAGTCCGGGCGTTCGCCACTGACCAGTGTCCTGTGGCGATGCGAGAGCACGTGCAATAGACGCGCCATGTTGGCGTGGTCCTGGCGCAGCTGAGTCACATTGGGCATGACTTCCTCCTCCTGACGGAACAGGTGGCCGATGCTGGCAGACAGCGCTGCCGCCTCGGGCATTGCTACCGAATGTAGCAATGTCGTCATCCTGAAGTGTAGGACACATCCCATGAGCGCCCGTTAGACGTTGGGCGGGATTGCCTGAATGCGCGAGGCATGCTGTCAGGAAAACATGACAGTCCGTGAAGAAGTCACGGATGGCCTGATGCCGTTGGCAGGCCGCGCCAGCCCTGCTGATTTGTACAGGCTTGCGGGATCGGCCATGATGAGCGCATTCCCCGCCCACGCCTGCCGGAGCCTGACTCGCCGATGGATCTCTTTGCCGATACCGCCTCGAATTCCCATGCGCCATTGGCCTACCGCATGCGACCGCGCTCGCTGGAAGATTACATCGGCCAGGCGGCGCTGGTCGGGCCTGACATGCCGCTGCGCCAGATGGTGGAATCCGGCGTGGTGCGCTCGATGATCCTGTGGGGGCCGCCGGGCGTCGGCAAGACGACGCTGGCCGAGATACTGGCCCACGGCTGCGATGCACACCTTGAACAGCTGTCGGCGGTGATGGCGGGCGTGAAGGACATCCGCGAGGTGGTGGAGCGAGCGCGCCACCATCAGGCCAGCGAGCGCCAGACGGTGATGTTTCTCGATGAGATCCACCGCCTCAACAAGAGTCAGCAGGACGCCCTGCTGCCGCATGTGGAGTCGGGTCTGCTGACGCTGATCGGCGCGACCACCGAGAACCCGTCCTTCGAGGTCAACTCGGCACTGCTGTCGCGGGCGCGGGTCTATGTGCTCAAGGCACTGGACGAGGAGGATCTGGTCGAGGTGCTGACCCGTGCCTTGCGCGATGAGGTCAATGGCCTCGGCACGCGTCAGATCGACGCCAGCCGCGAGACGCTGACCCGGATTGCGCGAGCAGCCTCGGGAGATGCGCGTCGTGCCCTGGGCCTTCTGGAAACCGCCTGCGACTTCGTGCGCCGTGAGCCAGATGCCCAGGGGGGAACGCGCGAGATACTCGAGGACAGCTCGCTGGAGGCCGTGCTGGGCCATCAGGCCTCAAGCTTCGACAAGCAGGGCGATGACTATTACGACCTGCTGTCGGCGATCCACAAGTCGGTACGCTCCTCGCGCCCCGACGCGGCGCTTCTGTACATGGCACGGTTCATGGATGGCGGCGGGGATCCGCTGGATGTGGTGCGTCGGCTGGCGGCGATTGCCTCCGAGGATGTGGGCAACGCCGACCCGCGCGCCCTGCCGCTGACCATCGCGGCCTGGGACGCCTATCTGCGCCTGGGCGACTACGAGGGCCAGCGTGCCATCGCGCATGCGGCGATACACCTGGCCATCGCCCCCAAGAGCAACGCCATCGACACGGCGTGGAAGGAGGCCAGAGCCTTCGTGCGCCAGCAGCCGCATTTCGGGGTGCCGGTCTATCTGCGCAATGCGCCGACGACCCTGATGAAGGAGCTGGGCATGGGCGAAGGCTATCGCTATGCCCACAACGAGCCCAACGGCTATCCCGCCGGCACGGCGCACAACGCCTGGCCCGAGGAACTGCCGGTACAGCAGTTCTACCGCCCGACCCAGTATGGCGGCGAGAAGCGCTTTGCCGAGATAGAGCGCTGGCGCCGCGAGCTGGATGACCACGCCGACCGGCACACGCCTGACGCCCAGTCGTGAGCGCCAGAAACGACAACGCCCGGGCCAGATGGCCCGGGCGTTGTCGTCTGATCATCATGTCACTGCTCGCGGATCACTGCTCGCGAATGACATCCGCACCTTCAGGAATCTGGAACACGAAGCGACTGGCCTCCAGACTCGGGTTGTACTGGACATCATGGAAATCGATGGCCGTGCGCTGGCCGGTGGAATCGGCCATCTGCAGCATGTCGAGCTGCTCGCCGTCGAAGGTCAGCTTGAGGCTTTCAAACAGGGTGTCGGCCTGCTTGGGCGTCAGCGTGAAGGTCTCGCGGGCCCCCTGCTGCTGGCGCTCGACATCGTAGTTGGCGGTCAATTCGCTGGAACGCCCGGACAGCAGCAGTGCCGGCGTGTGGGTCACGCGCTCATCCAGCGGCTGCACGGTGACCTGCTCCAGATCCGGGTCATGCAGATAGACTTCCTTGCCGTCGGAGACCACCTCCTGGCGGTATGGCGCGTCGACGCTCCAGCGGAACTTGCCCGGGCGTGACAGCCACATCTTGCCGTGGGCTTCCTGCAGACGCTGGCCCGAGGCATCGAGAATCTGCTGATCGAAGTCGGCGGTATAGGTCTTGAGGGGCTCCAGCAGGCGAGAAAGACGCTCTCCGGCGGCGTCATCGGCGTGGGCCGGCAGGCTGGCCATGCCCAGCATCAAGGCGGCGCCCAGCCCCTTGGCCAGACGGGTGGTCAATGAGGAAACGAAAGAACGTGACGGTGTATTCATGACACTCCTTGCAATGAGACGGACATGGCTGCGGCCTGAGGCCTCGACGCGCGATATCCACCTCATGTCAGCGATTCGGGTTGTGGCCTGCCAGTCTCGCCGCGAGTCTGACAGGTGATCTGACGTCTTTGACACGAAGGGGAGCCAAAAGCTCCCCTTCGTGTCTTTCATGTTTCAACTCAAACGCTTGGCTGCCCTAGCCGCTATGGTTGGGGGCGAGCACTTCCCGCGAGCCGTTGGTGCCCATCGCGGAGACGACACCGGCCATCTCCATGGCCTCGACCAGCCGCGCGGCACGGTTGTAGCCGATCTTGAAGCGCCGCTGCACGGCGGAGATGGAAGCACGACGCGACTCGACCACATAGGCGACCGCTTCATCGTAGAGCGCATCCTGCTCGGCATCGCCGTCCTCGCCTTCGGCCTCAAGCCCGGCCAGCGCATCCGCCTGCACGCCGCCGGTGAGGATCTCCTCGATATACTCCGGCGTGCCGCGACGCTTCCAGTCATCCACCACGCGGTGCACCTCGTCATCATCGACGAAGGCGCCGTGGACACGCGTCGGCATGCCGGCACCGGCCGGCAGATAGAGCATGTCACCATGGCCCAGCAGATCTTCCGCACCGCCCTGGTCGAGAATGGTGCGCGAGTCGATCTTGGAAGAGACCTGGAAGGCCATGCGCGTCGGGATGTTGGCCTTGATCAAGCCGGTCACCACGTCCACTGACGGGCGCTGAGTGGCCAGAATCAGGTGAATCCCCGCGGCACGCGCCTTCTGGGCCAGACGTGCGATCAGCTCCTCGACCTTCTTGCCGACGATCATGAACATGTCGGCGAACTCGTCGATCACCACCACGATGTAGGGCAGCTTGGCTAGCACCGGCGGATGCTGATGCATCTCCCAGGGCTGCGGCTCCCACAGCGGGTCAGCGATCTGGGCGCCATGCGCCTCGGCTTCATCGATCTTGGCATTGAAGCCGGCCAGGTTACGCACCCCCATGGCGGCCATCAGCTTGTAGCGACGCTCCATCTCGGCGACACACCAGCGCAGGGCATTGGCGGCCTCCTTCATGTCCGTCACCACCGGTGCCAGCAGGTGCGGGATGCCGTCATAGACCGACAGCTCCAGCATCTTGGGGTCGACCATGATCATGCGCACTTCATCTGGCGTGGCCTTGAGCAGCATCGAGATCAGCATCGAGTTGATGCCGACCGACTTGCCCGAACCGGTGGTACCGGCCACCAGCAGGTGAGGCATCTTGCCCAGATTGGCCACCACCGGTGCGCCCCCGATGTCCTGACCCAGCGCCAGCGTGACCGGCGAATCCGCCAGCTGATAGGCATCCGAGTCGAAGACTTCGCGCAGGCGGATCATGGCGCGGTTGGGGTTGGGGATCTCGATGCCGACCGTGGGACGCCCCGGAATCACCTCGACCACCCGCACGCTCTTGACCAGCAGTGAGCGCGCCAGGTCAGTCGACAGGTTGGAGATCTTGGAGGCCTTGACCCCCGGCGCCGGCTGGATCTCGAAGCGCGTGATGACCGGCCCCGGCCACACATCCGCCACCTCGGCCTTCACCCCGTACTCGCGCAGACGCACCACCAGCAGCTCGGCCATCTGGTCGAGTTCTTCTTCGCTGTAGTTGGGCTTCTGCTCATCCGGGGGCGTCAGCAGGCTGAGCTGTGGCAGATCGCCCTCCGGTGCCTCTTCGTGATCCGAGCCCTCGTGACGCTGACTCTGCAGGTGCTCCACGGTCCAGAGAGTCGGCCCGGAGGGATCCCGTACCGCTTCCTGCGCATCTTCCGCCGTCGCCAGTCGCCCGGCGCCCGGCACCATGCCGGACTCATCGCCGTCATAGGCCCAGCTCGGACGCTCAGGCGTCGCGTTGGCGGGGGCCTGCTGCGGCTCGATCTCGTCTTCCGGCACCTGCGGCTCTGCCGGCTGCAACGGGGCGGCCGACTCACGAGCGGCCAGCTCTCGAGAAGCTGGCTCTCGGGAAACCTGCTCAGGCTCTGGCGCACGTGGCGCCGGCTCCGTCGGTTCTGCCGGTGTCGGTGCCGGAGCCGAAGTTGACGTCGGGACGCCACCAGCACCGCTCGCACCAGCAGTTGCCGGACCCGATGCGGTGGGTGTGGCATCGGTGGATTTGCCGGTGGGAGCCTCGAAGGCATCATCCCAGGAGACGACGGCCTTGCGCGAGGCCGCTGCTGCCACACCGGCAGCCATCACGCCGGCACCGACCGCAGCGCCTGCCAGGGAGGACTCTCTCGGTAGCGGTACATCCTCTTCATCACGCGGCTCAGGCGGCTGAAGCGCCGGATTGGCTGCCTTGTGAGCGCGTTCGGCTTCCTGCGCGGCGGCCTGACGGGAGGTCTCGGCCTCATGCTGGGCCTGACGTGCCGCTTCTGCTTCACGGACTGCCTTGGCTTCACGGGCCGCTTTTGCTTCACGGGCTGCTTCCGCTTCACGCGCTGCCTCGGCCTCACGTGCCGCTTCTGCTTCGCGGGCCGCCTCAGTCTCACGGTCTGCCTGGCTCTGCGGCGCCTTGTCAGCTTCGCGGGAGGTCGACTCTGCCTGGCGAGTGTCCTGACGCGCTGCAGGTGCGAAGGCAGACGCAGCGTCCCACTCCTTCGCTGGCCGGGAATCTGTCACCGGTGCGGTTTCGCTCACCGAGCTGTCGACTGGCGGCGTGCTGCCGGACGTCGACGCCTCGGCGTCACGGGACGCCGAGGCGTGACGCTGACGCTCGGCTTCGATGGCAGAGGCATCCGGCAGGCGCGAGCGGGTCACATCGGCGCGTGAGTCTGCGGCGCTCTCGAGCGAGGCTGCCGTTCTGGGGGCCGCGGCAGCCTGGGACGCCACGGCTGCCTGCACGGCGCTGGCAAGCTCGACGCCCTCGATGTTGACCGTGGCACTCTGCACCGTCATGCGTTCGGTGTAGGCAGCCCCCGGCACCTTGGCGGAAGGCGTGGTCTCGGCTGTCTGCCAGGGGATATCCGTGCTGCGATCATTGGCGAAATCGTCGTCACCGCCAAGCGAGGGTTCCACCCGACGCTTGCCACGTGGCTCAGCCGCCAGAGTGTCGTCAGCCTGCGCTGCGCCAAGCAGTATCTCGTCGCTGTCTTCTTCCCACTCGACACGCTCGTCTCGACGGCGCGGCAACAGACGCTGCCACCAGCTCAGTCGCTCGTCATCACGCTCCGGCTCATTGTCGGCATCGTTCTCGTCGTGAGTCAGCGCTTCCTCGGCATAGGTCGCCTCGTCATCGTATTCATCATCACGACGACTGTTGAGTCGCTCCTTCAGCCAGACGCCAAGGCGCATGCAGCCATTGCCCAGCTCGTCCATGACCGTCAGCCACGACATGCCGGTAAACAGCGTGAAACCACACAGGAAGCTGGCAAGCGACGCCAGCACGGTGCCGCCCATGCCGATCAAGGGCGTGAGCGCTCCTGCGATGCCCTTGCCGAGGATACCGCCGGCACCGTTGGTCAGCTGGCTGTCAGGGCTGTAGAACTGGATATCGCCGATCACGCAAGTCGCCATGATCAACAGGAAGAGCCCGCCGGCACGCACCGCGATGGTGGTCGGGTCCCACACCAGCTCGGTGCTGGGTTGACGCATCAGACGCCAGGCACCGAAACCGAGCATGGCAGGCCACCACAGGGCGCTGCCACCGAACAGGGAATACAGGACGTCGGACAACCAGGCACCGATGCTGCCCATCCAGTTGCTCGTCGTCGACTCAGGCCCGCTGTAGGACCAGCCGGGGTCCGTCGGCGCGTAGCTGAACAACGCCAGCAGCATGAAGACGCACAGGCTGAGCATGAGGATGACCACGCCTTCACGGCTGACACCCTGCAAGGTGGTCGTCAGTCGTGAAGGCGGGCGAGCCTGGGCTTCCGCGCGTCGTTCGGCACGGATGGCCTTGCGCTCCTCGCGTTCAGCCTGGCGCTCTTCACGGCGCAGGGCCGCCGCGCTCATCTCGCGCGGTTCATTCCTGCTCGTGTCCTTCTTCGCGGGCTTGCCCGAGACTCTGGGCGTCTTGCGGGGCGCGGGCTTGCTGGCCGCTGAAGCGCCCCGCAGACGAGCGAAGAAGCCTGGCGCATCCGCCTTCTGGCGGGCACGCTTTCTCGGTGTTGCTGCCGCGCGGCGGCTGCGGGTCTCCGGCTTCGCCTGATCCCGACTTGTCTTTCTGGCACTCTTGGCAGTCAAGTCGCCATCCCCCTTGCACCTTGTGGGCGATTTTCCATGTACCTTCAGCCGGTTATCATAACCATCCGATGGCAGTGACGTCACAATTGCCGATTCACGTCTGCCCATGACATCCAGGTGTCACGAGCGCATTGCACTGAGCTGTTCACGATCCAACAAGAGACTGCCCATGCTGCCCTGGCTTCCTCCTGCCCCCGTACGCTTCCCGCATGCCAGCGAAGCGCTGAGCGACCCCGATGGCCTGCTGTGCGCGGGCGGCGACCTCAGCCCCGAGTGGTTGCTGGCGGCCTACCCTCGCGGGATCTTTCCCTGGTTCAGCCCGGGTGACCCGATACTGTGGTGGTCGCCAGACCCGCGCATGGTGCTGAGACCCGAGGAGGTGCGCGTACGTCGCAGTCTGGCCAAACGCCTGCGCAATGGCGGGTTCCACTTCAGCATCGACCGCGACTTTACCGGCGTCATCGATGCCTGTGCCAGCATTTCCCGTGAGGGGCAGGCCGGCACATGGATATTGCCAGAAATGCAGCAGGCCTACATCGCTCTGCATGCCATGGGTCACGCCCACAGCGTCGAGGTCTGGCAGGGTGACAGCCTGGTAGGCGGCCTGTATGGCGTGGCCTGTGGCCGGGTCTTCTTCGGTGAGTCCATGTTCTCTCGCACCACGGATGCCTCGAAGATGGCACTGGTCGTGTTGTGCCGTGAACTTGAAGCACGCGGCTTTCCGCTGATCGATTGCCAGATGCACACCCCGCACCTGGAGAGCCTTGGGGCTTGCAGCATCGCTCGCAGCGAATTCATCAGCTATCTTGACCAGTATGCCACTGGCGAAGGGCATGAGGGCAAGTGGTCACTGACAACCGAGCCCTTGAAACACGGCAATCAAGACCTGTGAGCCATATCGCAAGGTGAAGGTCATCAGGTCCTTGGAACGATACCGCCATCCTGGCGCAGGTCATCACCGACGATGGGCTGCCGGCGTCCACACTGATGCAGTGAGGGAGATGAAGCGAAGGTGAGCAGCAATACCCCCAAACAACCGCAACGCGATCTGCGCTTCTTCCTGACCGTGCCCCATGCCTGCAGCTACCTGGAAGGACGCCAGGCGACCACGCTGTTCCTCGACCCACAGGAAGCGCCCAACTCCGGCGTCTATGATGCTCTGGCTCTGCTCGGCTTTCGTCGCAGTGGCTCACACCTCTATCGACCGCACTGCGGCGATTGCCGCGCCTGCATCTCGGTACGAGTCCCCATCGCCGACTTCACGCCCAACCGTACCCAGAAGAAATTGCTCAGGCGCAATGCCGACCTCACCATCGAGGAAGGCCCGGCACTGTTCGATCCCGAACACTATCGTCTGTATGCGCACTATATCCGTAGCCGTCACGCCGATGGCGACATGTTCCCGCCAAGCCACGAGCAATACCGTACCTTTCTGACGTCACGCGATGAATATGCACGCCTGATCAGCTTCCGGCTCGATGGCAGGCTGGTGGCGGTCGCGGCCATGGATCGCATGAGCCATGGGCTGTCCGCCATCTACACCTTCTACGACCCCGATGAAGCCTTCCAGTCGCGCTCCCTCGGCACCTACGCCGTACTGTGGCAGATAGAGCAGGCGCGCCGGGAGGCTCTGGCGCATCTTTATCTGGGCTACTGGATACGGGATTGCCGCAAGATGAACTACAAGCAGCATTTCCAACCGTTGGAATACCTGGATGGCAGCCATTGGCGTCGCCGGATCCCCTTCAGCTTCCATGATACTCACCTCCCCCTGAGCCTCATCAAGACTGGTGACAGCCTGCAGCGCGACGCCTAGGGCCCGCCTTCGCCTTCCCGCCCCTGAAAGGATGGGGAACCTCATGGCAGTGCCGCTGCCCAACCTCGGTGCAGCGGGTTCTCGAGAGGGGATTCGAAAGGGGAGCTCGAGAGTGGACAGGGGCAGCCCCTGCCACCGGCGGAACCTGTCGGTGGCACTGGATACGATTTTATCGCTCCTGCGGCCTGCCCACGAGCGCTCAAGGAGCGTACAATCTCGCTTCGACTTTGCCTTGCTGCCGCCCTTGCGGCACAATATCGCCTATCGAAGTCCCGAATCCGGCACTTTTCTGTGCGCGGATGGCTCGGAACCCACCGCATTACTCCCTGTATCAGATGAGGATCAGCCTATATGGCGCGTGAAGATCATATTGAAATGGAAGGCGTCATCGTCGACACCCTTCCGAACACCACTTTCCGTGTAGAACTGGAAAACGGCCACATCGTGACCGCACACATCTCTGGCAAGATGCGCAAGAACTACATCCGCATCCTGACCGGTGACAAGGTCAAGGTTGAGCTGACTCCCTACGACCTGTCCAAGGGCCGTATCGTCTACCGTTCGCGCTGAGCACGGTCTGACTGCCTTGCCGGTCACTCGACATCGAGCATCAGGCTGCGGGGGCATGGCAAATCAAGATCTGCCCTCACCCCACTTGCCAATGCTCCCTGTGACACCGGCTGGCTGAACCGGCCGTCCTGGCATTTCAGACATGGAAGCCTTTCCTGCCTGATCCCCCCGCTCGGACCCGGAACAGCGCACCACCAGCCCTTCGTGACACGACTCCTCGTGACATTGAAGGCGCGTCTCGATGGTGCGCGCCAGAGTATTCCGATGATGCCGCTTTGCCCCGTGGATGCGTCCTGAGCCCGAACGCCCGTCTGGCCTTCGCTCCCATCCCATGAGGACAAGCGGCTCATCCATGCCCCCGCCCCTGCCATGACACGCTGCCCTTGCGGCAGAAGCCTTGGCGTGGGCGCCTTTCACCTTTCCCCTTCTGCGTAATCCGTCCTCACCCCCTCTTCTTCCCTGCCCTCTTGCTTCTCTTGCCTCTCTTGACTCTCTTGTCTGCACCATCGGCCGTCCTTTCCGCCATGGACCCTGCTGTCGGCATTTGACCCTCGGCGGAGCGGAATCACTGCGCTGGCTCGCTTTTCAGGCAAAAGAAAACGGCCAGTGCCTGAGCACTGACCGTTCATTGTGATGATGCTGCGGGGCATCAATACATCACGAGACGCGGCGACCCTCAGGCCATTTCAGCCTCGGTCTCCAGGTGCAGTTCGCCGTTATCGACCGTGACATGCACGATACCACCGGACTCCGACAGATCACCGAACAGGATCATCTCGGCCAACGGCTTCTTGAGCTTCTCCTGAATGACGCGCGCCATCGGACGAGCCCCCATTGCCGGGTCATAGCCCAGAGTCGCCAGCAGGTCTCGCGCTTCATCCGCCACGTCCAGCTGCACGCGCTTCTCATCAAGCTGTGCCTGCAGTTCGACCAGGAACTTGTCGACCACATTGCGCACCACGGCGAGATCCAGCGCGCCGAACTGGATGATGCCATCCAGACGGTTGCGGAATTCCGGCGAGAAGGTCTTGCGGATGACTTCCATCGCATCGGTGGAGTGATCCTGATGCTTGAAGCCGATGGAGCGACGCGCCACCTGCTCGGCCCCTGCATTGGAGGTCATCACCAGGATGACGTTGCGGAAGTCCGCTTCGCGACCGTTGTTGTCGGTCAGGCGGCCGTGGTCCATCACCTGCAGCAGCAGGTTGAAGACTTCCGGGTGTGCCTTCTCGATCTCATCCAGCAACAGCACACAATGCGGCTGCTTGGTGATGGCTTCGGTCAGAAGCCCGCCCTGGTCATAACCGACATAGCCCGGCGGTGCCCCGATCAGGCGCGAGACAGTGTGACGCTCCATGTACTCGGACATGTCGAAGCGCACCAGCTCGATCCCCATCAACGCTGCCAGCTGACGCGCGACCTCGGTCTTGCCGACACCTGTCGGCCCCGCGAACAGGAAGCTGCCCACCGGCTTGTCCGGCGCCTTGAGTCCGGCACGCGACAGCTTGATGGCTGCCGAAAGACCGGTGATGGCATCGTCCTGACCGAACACCAGCATCTTGAGATCACGCTCGAGATTGGACAGCAGCTTCTTGTCGGAGCTGGAGACCGTCTTCGGCGGAATGCGCGCGATGGACGCCACGATCGCCTCGACCTGCTCGGTATCGATGGTATCGACACGGATGCTCTCGGGCAGCAGACGCTGGTGAGCACCGGCTTCATCGATCACGTCGATGGCCTTGTCAGGCAGCTGACGATCGTTGATGTAGCGATCCGCCAGTCGCACTGCCGTCTCGAGCGCCGCATCGGTGTACTTGAGGGCATGGTGCTCCTCGAAGCGACCTCGCAGCCCCTTGAGGATGCGAATGGTGTCGTCCACCGACGGCTCCATGACATCGACCTTCTGGAAGCGACGTGCCAGCGCACGGTCCTTCTCGAAGATGCCGCGGAATTCCTGGAAGGTGGTGGAACCGATACAACGCAGCTCACCGGAAGACAGCAGTGGCTTGAGCAGATTGGAGGCATCCATCACGCCACCGGACGCCGCTCCCGCCCCGATGACGGTGTGGATCTCGTCGATGAACAGGATCGAGTTCGGTTCCTTGCGCAGCTCCGCCAGCAGAGCCTTGAGGCGCTTCTCGAAATCACCGCGGTACTTGGTACCCGCCAGCAGCGCGCCGAGATCCAGCGAGTAGACGACGGCTTCCTTGATGACTTCCGGGACGTCTTCCTCGACGATTCGCTTGGCGAGACCTTCCGCGATGGCGGTCTTGCCGACACCGGCCTCGCCGACCAGCAGCGGGTTGTTCTTGCGACGGCGCACCAGAATCTGCACCACGCGCTCAAGTTCTTCATCACGGCCGATCAGCGGATCGATCTTGCCCAGACGTGCCTGGTCGTTGAGGTTGGTGGCGTAGTTGGTCAGCGGGCTGTTGCCGCTCTCGCTGCTGCTCTCCTCGCCTTCCTCGCTCTCGACCGACGCCTGAGGCGCCTGGGTGTGACCCGCCACCTTGGAAATGCCGTGGGCGATGTAGTTGACCGCATCGACCCGCGCGACATTCTGCTGCTTGAGGAAGTAGACCGCCTGGCTTTCCTGCTCGGAGAAGATGGCCACCAGCACGTTGGCGCCGGTCACTTCACTCTTGCCGGAGGATTGGACATGGAAGACAGCACGCTGAAGCACGCGCTGGAAGCCCAGCGTCGGCTGCGTCTCGCGGTCTTCCTGCTCTTCCGGGATCAGCGGGGTGGTGGAGTTGATGAAGTCCTGAAGGTCGACTCGCAACTTGTCCAGATTGGCGCCACAGGCGCGCAAGACGTCCGAAGCGGAGGCATTGTCGAGCAGTGCCAGCAGGAGGTGTTCCACGGTCATGAATTCGTGGCGCTTGGAACGTGCCACGGTGAAGGCCGTGTTCAGGGTCAGTTCAAGTTCTTTGCTCAACATGGCAAGTCCCCTCTAGGCCGCGTCTTGGACGGATCACTCCGCCCGGTCGATGTCGCACAGCAGCGGATGCTGGCACTCTCGAGCATATTGATTCACTTGGTGGCATTTCGTTTCCGCGATGTCGCGGCTGAAGATGCCACAGGTTCCTTTTCCCTGATGATGGACAGCGAGCATGATCTGTACTGCCTGCTCCTGATCCTTGTTGAAGAAGGTGGTCAGCACCTCCACGACGAAATCCATCGGCGTGAAGTCATCATTGTGCAGAACGACCTTGTACATGGGCGGTGGCGCCAGTTCGGGCTCAGCGGTAGCGAACGCCAGATCGCCATCCTGATCCTCCTGGTGCGACGGCTCCTGTGCCGAGGGAGCCTGATTCCTGATCCGCAACAGCTGCGAGAAAGAGAAGCTGCTGCACGATGTGTCTGTCTTGAACATAAGGGGCTGATCCGGTGAACACAAGCAGTGGCGAAGCTGATTGCCTCAACGCGCCACGACGGAAGGCCACTTCCATCGCCGGGCATTGACGTTGATGGGATAAGGAAAAGATGAGGGCATGTCGCGCATGATGCAAGCGCCCTGCGCTCAAGTGTGCTCACGAGCGGGCGCAAAGCGCGCCGGAATGTCGTCTCCTGAAAGACGAAACGACATCTCAAGACGCAAGAAGGCCCCCGGACACGTCCGGGGGCCTTCTTCTGAAAACCCTGCACTGCCTGAAACGGAACGTCAGTCCCTGTCAGACAAGTGTCGGATCTCAGGCATCCATGTTGTCAGCGACAGCCTGACCGAACTCGGAGCACTTGAGCAGCTTGGCATCGTCCATCAGGCGATGGAAGTCATAGGTGACTTCGCCCTTGGCGATGGCCTTCTCGACGCCTTTCAGCACGAGATCCGCGGCTTCGACCCAACCCATGTGACGCAGCATCATCTCGGCGGAGAGGATGACGGAGCCCGGGTTGACCTTGTCCTGACCGGCGTACTTCGGTGCAGTACCGTGAGTCGCTTCGAACATGGCGACGGTGTCGGACAGGTTGGCACCCGGCGCGATACCGATACCACCCACTTCCGCCGCCAGAGCGTCGGACAGGTAGTCGCCGTTCAGGTTCAGGGTAGCGATGACATCGTATTCCGCCGGACGCAGCAGGATCTGCTGGAGCATGGCGTCAGCGATGACGTCCTTGACCACGATGTCCTTGCCGTTGTTCGGGTTCTTGAAGGTCATCCACGGGCCGCCATCCAGCAGCTCGCCGCCGAACTCGTCCTTGACGATTTCGTAGCCCCAGTCCTTGAAGGCACCTTCGGTGAACTTCATGATGTTGCCCTTGTGCACCAGGGTCAGCGACTCACGGTCGTTGTCGATGGTGTACTGGACAGCCTGACGGACCAGACGCTTGGTACCTTCTTCGGACACCGGCTTGACGCCGATACCGCAGTTCTGCGGGAAGCGGATGTTGGTGACACCCATCTCTTCGCGCAGGAACTTGATGACCTTGTCGGCTTCCGGCGTTCCCGCTTTCCATTCGACACCTGCGTAGATGTCTTCGGAGTTTTCGCGGAAGATGACCATGTCGACGTCGGCCGGCTTCTTGACCGGACTCGGCACACCCGTGAACCAGCGCACCGGGCGCAGGCAGGTGTACAGGTCAAGCTTCTGACGCAGCGCGACGTTCAGGGAGCGAATACCACCGCCCACCGGAGTGGTCAGCGGACCCTTGATGGAAACGACGTAATCCTTGACAGCCTCGAGAGTCTCTTCCGGCAGCCAGGTGTCAGCGTCATAGACGTGAGTGGCTTTTTCACCGGCGTAGACTTCCATCCAGTGAATCTTGCGCTCACCGCCATAGGCCTTTTCGACAGCAGCGTCGATGGCAATCTTCATGGCCGGAGTCACGTCCACGCCGATACCATCGCCTTCGATGAACGGGATGATCGGATTATTCGGAACGTTGAGGGTATTGTCGGAATTTGCGGTGATCTTGGCACCGCCTTCCGGGACGACAATCTTCTGGAACCCCATTGATAACTCCCCTGTCATGGATTCAGTGGAGGCGCGAGTATAGCACCCGTGCCGCTTCTCACAGTAGGCTTATACGGCAGCCGCGACAAAAGTCTAAACCATGTCTCTCATATATCTGCTACACAAGCCCTACCGCGTTCTGACGCAGTTCACCGACCGCGATCAGGGCCGTCAGACCCTCGCGGACTTCATCGACGTGCCGGATGTCTATGCCGCCGGACGCCTCGATTACGATTCGGAAGGATTGCTGCTGCTCACCAGTGATGGCGCGCTCTCCCACCAGATCGCACATCCGAAGAAGAAGCAACCCAAGACTTACTGGGTGCAGGTGGAAGGTGCCCCTGATGAGCAGGCCATCGCCGCGCTGAGAGCCGGCGTGGAGCTCAAGGATGGCATGACCCGACCGGCCAAGGTCAGGCTCATCGACCCACCGGCGTTGCCAGAAAGGCAACCTCCCGTGCGCTTTCGTGCCAGCATTCCCACCCACTGGCTCGAGATCATCATCAGCGAGGGTCGCAATCGACAGGTACGCCGGATGACCGCACATGTCGGTCTGCCGACACTGCGCCTTGTCCGAGCCGCCATCGGCCCCTGGAAGCTCGATGGCCTGGCACCCGGCGAGTGGCGCAGCGAGGAGGTCGAGATGCCCGTGCCGCCACGCCAGGCGCGCCCGCCCGCTCGTGGCAGGAACGCTGGCGGCGGCTCCGGGGAGCGCAAGAACGGCTCGGGGCCGAAGCAGCGCACCAGGGGTGCCGACAAACGCAAGCCTCGACAGTCCGACAGGCAGGCCGGCCACCATGCCGACGGCAAGCCAGCGTCGGGCAAGGCAGCCGCAGGCAAACGCAGCGGCGGATCTTCGCGTCCCTCCTCCTCGCGCCCCCCCTCCCACAAGAAAGGAAGAAAATCCTGATGGCTGCACGCTGGACCCCGAATGCCACCGTTGCCTGTGTCGTGGAACGCGCCGGGCGCTACCTGATCGTCGAAGAGGACAAGGGCGGCCCCGCGACGCTGTTCAACCAGCCGGCCGGCCACCTCGAGCCCCACGAGCGCATCATTGATGGCGTGCAGCGCGAGGTACGTGAGGAAACGGCCTGGCGTATCCTGCTGACTGGCTATCTTGGCCTGTACGTGCACGTTGCCGAGGATGGCACCCATTTCCACTCGCATGGCTTCGAGGCAGCGGCGCTGGAGCACCTGAACACGCCACTCGACCCTGACATCGTCAGGACCCACTGGCTGACTCTCGAGGAAATCGAGCAGCTGGAGGCCATGGGGCGTCTGCGCAGCCCGCTGGTGACCCGCCGTATCCGCGACAGCCTGCGTGGCAAGCGCTTCCCGCTCGACGTCATCCACGATTGACACGCGCCCTCGTGACCGCTCAGGCACCTGCCGTGCGTCAGAGGCTGCAGGCGGGGTGAATCCCACCCACGCCTTCAGGTATAATCGCGGTCAATCAAGCGGTGCCAGAATGACGTATCCGCCGCCTCCCCTGTTTGTGACGACTCGCGGCCACGCGGGTGACGAGAGAACTGATGACCGCTGAAACCGGTACCGGAACCAAGGTCATCGTCGGCATGTCCGGCGGTGTCGACTCCTCTGTCTCTGCCCTGTTGTTGATGGAGCAGGGCTACCAGGTCGAAGGCCTGTTCATGAAGAACTGGGACGAAGATGACGGCAGCGAATACTGCACCGCCATCGAAGACCTGGCCGATGCCCAGGCCGTGTGCGACAAGCTCGGCATCAAGCTGCATACCGCCAACTTCGCCGCGGAGTACTGGGACAATGTCTTCGAGCACTTCCTGGCCGAGTACAAGGCCGGTCGCACACCGAATCCCGACATCCTTTGCAATCGGGAGATCAAGTTCAAGGTCTTCCTCGAGTATGCCGAGATGCTGGGTGCCGAGCTGATCGCCACCGGCCACTACGTGCGTGGCGGCGTGCGTGACGGTCGTGCGCGCCTGCTCAAGGGCCTGGACACCAACAAGGACCAGAGCTACTTCCTGCACGCCGTGCCGGAGTCCGCCATCGCGCGCACCCTGTTCCCGGTGGGAGAACTGGAGAAGCACGAAGTGCGGGCCATCGCCGAAAGGCATGAGCTTGTCACCGCGCGCAAGAAGGATTCCACCGGTATCTGCTTCATCGGTGAGCGACGCTTCGCCGACTTCCTCAAGCAGTACCTGCCGGCCCAGCCGGGCAAGATCGAGACACCTGACGGCGAGGTCATCGGCGAGCACATGGGCCTGATGTACTACACCCTCGGCCAGCGCCAGGGCCTGGGCATCGGCGGACTGCGCAACCATCCGGACGCTCCCTGGTTCGTCTGTGCCAAGGATCTGGAGCGCAACGTGCTGATCGCCGTGCAGGGCAAGCACCACGAGCTGCTCTACACCCAGGTCCTGAGCACCGAGTCCGTCGACTGGGTGGCGGGCGAGCCGCCCGCGGCCGATGCCAACGGCGAACTGCGTATCCGCTGCAAGAATCGCTACCGTCAGGAAGATCAGGCCGCGACCTTGATCGTCAATGACGGCCAGCGTGTCGAGGTACGCTTCGATGAGCCACAACGTGCCGTCACGCCCGGTCAGTCAGCCGTCTTCTATCTTGGCGACATCTGTCTGGGTGGCGGCGTGATCGATGCCGCCTGGAAACTTCCGGCAGCGGCCAGCAGCATGGCCGCCGCCCCGCTCTCTGGCCCCGAGGAGTCTGCCGCGCAATGACCAGCGTGCCGATCCGTCCCGTCACTGATACCACCACCCGCCAGGCGCTTTCGCTGGCGGGCGTCTTCCAGGCGGCCGCGCTGGTCGATGAGCTCGCCCGTCATGGCCAGTGCGATGAGCGCGCCTGGGAAACCCTGGTCAACGCCACTCTGGACACCAACCCGGAAAGCTTCGAGGCCATCTACGGCGGGCATCACAACCGCCTGCGCCTGGGCATCGACACCGTGAGTGCGGTGATGGATCGGCGTCAGGTCTCCCCTGTGGTGATGCGCTATGGCTTCTCGCTGGTGATGCTGATGAGCAAGCTCAAGCAGGACCCGGACATGCTGGACAAGCTGGGGGCAGGCCTGACGCGTATCCAGGGCCAGGCCGAGCACTTCGGGCCGACCCACGAGAACGTGATCGCAAGCCTCGGCGAGCTCTACCAGCAGACCCTCTCCACCTTCCGTTACCGGATCGTGGTGCAGGGCGATCCCGGTCTGCTGCAGCAACGCATGATGCCAGAGCGCATCCGTTGCGCCCTGCTGGCCGGCGTACGCTTCGCGCTGCTGTGGGACCAGCAGGGCGGCCGTCGCTGGAAGCTGATCTTCCAGCGCTCCGCGCTCAAGAAATCCCTGCGCCAGCTGGACTGATGCCGGCTCGCCTGGCCGGCTGCACGCCCGCCAGGCAACACCGCGCGCACCCCGAATTCGCTTCAACAACGCTGGAACCCGTCAAGCGGGTTCCGAGACACTTGAACTGGCAGCACGTCCTGTCCTGCCACCATCGGAAGATTCTCATCATGCAGCTGTCCGCCCTCACCGCTCTGTCTCCTGTCGATGGCCGTTATGGCGCCAAGACCGAGGCCCTGCGCGAGCACTTCAGTGAATTCGGCCTGATCCGTGCCCGTGTCACCGTCGAGGTGCGCTGGCTGCAGCGCCTGGCCGCCCACGCCGAGATCGCTGAAGTGCCGGCTTTCTCGAAGGAAGCCAACGCCGTGCTGGACGCCATCGTCAGCGACTTCAGTGTCGAGGATGCCCAGCGCATCAAGGACATCGAACGCACCACCAATCACGACGTGAAGGCGGTCGAGTACTTCCTGAAGGAGAAGGTCGAGGGCAACGCTGAGCTCAACGCCGTCACCGAATTCATCCACTTCGCCTGCACCAGTGAAGACATCAACAACCTGTCTCACGCCCTGATGCTGCGTGGCGGTCTGGACAACGTGCTGCTGCCGCAGATGCGTGAAGTGACCGAGGCCATCGTCGCACTGGCCCACCAGCACGCCGAACAGCCGATGCTGTCGCGTACCCACGGCCAGACTGCCAGCCCGACCACCCTGGGCAAGGAAATGGCCAACGTCGCCGCGCGTCTGCGCCGTCAGCTGGCCCAGATCGAACGCATCGAGATGCTCGGCAAGATCAACGGTGCCGTGGGCAACTACAACGCCCACCTGACCACCTACCCGGCCATCGACTGGGCGGCCAATGCCGAAACCTTCGTCGAGAGCCTCGGCCTGACCTTCAACCCGTACACCACCCAGATCGAGCCGCACGACTACATCGCCGAGCTGTTCGATGCCGTCTGCCGCTTCAACACCATCCTGATCGACTTCGATCGTGATGTCTGGGGCTACATCTCGCTGGGGTACTTCAAGCAGCGCACCGTGGCCGGCGAGATCGGCTCCTCCACCATGCCGCACAAGGTCAACCCGATCGACTTCGAGAACTCCGAAGGCAATCTGGGCATCGCCAACGCCGTGCTGGGCCATCTGGCGCAGAAGCTGCCGATCTCCCGCTGGCAGCGTGACCTGACCGACTCCACCGTGCTGCGCAATCTCGGTACCGGTCTGGCACAGGGCCTGATCGCCTACCAGGCGACCCTGAAGGGCATCAGCAAGCTGGAAGCCAACCCGGAACGCCTGAACGCGGATCTGGACAACAGCTGGGAAGTGCTGGCCGAGCCTATCCAGACCGTCATGCGTCGTTACGGCATCGAGAAGCCCTACGAGAAGCTCAAGGAGCTGACCCGTGGCAAGCGCATCGACCAGGCCGGTTTCGCCGCCTTCATCGAGACGCTGGAACTGCCGGAAGACGTCAAGTCCGAGCTGAAGGCTCTGAGCCCGGCCAGCTACATCGGCAACGCCATTGCACAGGCCAAGGCGCTCTAAGCGACATTGCGCACTGCATGTCAGATGACGCCGGGGCCTCTGCTCCGGCGTCATGCATTACGCATCACGTATCACGTATCACGTATCACGTATCACGTATCACGTATCACGTATTACACATCAGACAGCAGGCATCAGGCGACGCGCTGCATGCGGCGCTCGTTGCACGACCATGTATTCACGACCATGAATTCACGACCACTGACGTATCCACGTCAGTGCGCACGACATGTCACGCCCCACGCGGGCCGGCATGGATCGCATTGCCGCCAGCCAACCGGAAGCGGCTTCACCGACGTCATCGCGAGACACGCAGGCCCACCAAGGGCCGCGGCTCACGTTCGAGAGGTTCTGCATGAGCACATCCCCCGCCCCCCACGACACCGACACGCCACTGGCACTGTTGGGCGGCCTGAGCATCCGCGAATTCCTGCGCGACTACTGGCAGCAGAAGCCGCTGCTGATTCGCGGCGCCTTCGCGGATTTCGAGACGCCGCTGGAAGCCGATGAACTGGCGGGACTGGCCTGCGAGGACGGCATCGAGGCACGCCTGGTGGAAGAGCATGGTCCCGACAAGGCCTGGCAGGTCAGCCACGGGCCTTTCGATGACGCCACCTTCGCGCGTCTCGACGCCAAGGACGACAGCCAGTGGAGCCTGCTGGTGCAGGCAGTGGACCATTACGTCCCGGACGTCGCTGCCCTCTTCGAGCCCTTCACCTTCCTGCCGCGCTGGCGCCTCGATGACATCATGATCAGCTACGCGCCCACCGGCGGCAGCGTCGGCCCGCACCTGGACAACTACGATGTCTTCCTGCTCCAGGCGCAAGGCCAGCGTCACTGGCAGCTGGGCGGCATGCACGGTGATGACGCCGAGATCATCGATGGCATCGACCTGCGCATCCTCAAGCACTTCGAGGTCACACCGGGCGAGGATTGGGTGCTGGAGCCGGGCGACATGCTCTACGTGCCGCCGCGTCTGGCCCACCACGGCGTCAGCCAGTCCGATGACTGCATGACCATCTCGGTCGGCTTCCGTGCCCCTTCCGCCGATGAAGTCGTCACCTCCTATGCCGATTACCTGGGCGCCAGCCTGCCGGAATCGCTGCGCTACCGTGACCAGGGCATGGCACCGGTCGCCAATGCCGGCGAGCTGGACGACGCCTCGCTCGAGCGCGTACGCGAACTGTTGCTCAGCACGTTGGACAACCCGGCCCAGCTGGCCCAGTGGTTCGGTCGCTACATGACCCAGCCCAAGTATCTGGAGCAGCTCGCCGCCCGTGAGCCGGCGCTCAAGACGCATGAGCTGGTCGAGTATCTGGAAGATGAAGGCGTACTGGTGCGCTCGCTGGGCTCGCGCTTCGCCTTCCGTCACGGTGAGAATGACACCAGCACCCTGTTCGTCGATGGCGATGGCGTCCCCGCGACCCCGGCGCTCGCGGAAGCGCTGGCCTCCAGCGAACGCCTGACGGCGGTGTTGCTTGACTACACGACGGCCGACCTTGATCGCAAGGCCGTGGTCAGCCTGCTCACGGCGCTGGTCAATCGCGGCAGTCTGATTCTGGAATGCGACCTGCAGGACGAAGAGGACGAGGAGGAAGATGACGCATGAGTGACGCCATGATCAGTCTGGAACGCGGTGACTGGCAGACCCTCGCCGATGAGGCCAGCGAGATCCGTCGCGTGGTCTTCATCGAAGAGCAGCAGGTCCCGCAGGACGAGGAATGGGACGGCCGCGACGAGCAGTGCGTCCATTTCCTGGCACGCCTTGAAGGGCGTGCCGTCGGGACCGCTCGCCTGCTGCCGGATGGCCATGTCGGTCGCGTCGCCGTGCTCTCCCAGGCACGGGGGCTGGGGCTTGGTCTACGCCTGATGGAGGCGGCCATTCATGCCGCTCGCCAGGCGGGTCACGCAGAGGTACTGCTCGATGCCCAGATCCACGCTCTGGAATTCTATCAACGCCTGGGCTTCACGGCCTTCGGTGAGGAATTCATCGATGCCGGGATACCGCACCGCAGCATGCGCTTGATTCTCAACTGAAAAGCGACGTTTTGTCACCAGAAACCGGCACCCTGTGGGGGCCGGTTTTTTTATGCCTTCAAATATCTTGTAGTCTGGCTACAACGTGAAACGTGACCAAGTCATCATTCCCCAAGGCCCATGAAACCTGACATGATGATGATATTGAAAATATTAAAACACTCGTTTGTCATGCGAATTATCCTCAGCGTTGAAACGGTATGAAACGGTCGTTTTAATACGACCAAGGAATGAAAGACAACGCGATGATTCACAGCGATGCTAGGAGTCATCCCCATCACGCTGCATTGCGGCATCGCCAATCAGGAGGCCTCCCCATGCATGGCATACCCTCTGCAACGCTTGCCACATCCAGCGGGAGCGCCATGGCCAACGTCAGCAGCCATGTGCCGGGACGCAGCGCCACCAGTGGCATCACGGGGAAGCCACTGGAGGAAGCCCAGAGTGAGCTGTGGCACTCCCGAGAGATGCAGGCACGCCTCGCCAGACTGGCTCGCCCGATGATCGACCTCCTGTCCAGCGTTCCACCAGAACCGACCGCTGCACAGGCACAGACGATCTGTCATCTGAGCCGTGACAAGCGCTGGCACCTCGCAGGCAACGACTGGCAATGGCAACGATTCGATGGGACCTCGCAGCCGGCGTCGACGGGACCGGAGCCGGGATTGCGCGACGATACCTGGCAGGTGGCACGTCAGGGTGACGGACTGGCGGCTGATTCACGCCTCGCGCTACCCGGGCTTGAGCAAGCCGTGAAGGGGCTCATGATCGCCGGACGCCCCCTCCCGCTGGCCTTCTGGACGCTGGCCGCCGCGCGGCATCGCGGCGAACGCCATGCCGGGCTCGATATCGCTCACATCGGCAGTGTGCGAGAGGCGCTCTGCTGGGGGGAGCTCATCGCGCGCCTCAGAGCGCCGGATGGCCGCCCTCCCCGCGTCACGGCAAGACTTGCGAACTGCACGGTGCCAGTCCTGGAGGCCAGCCTCTACTTCCTGCAGCCCTGGCTCGAGCGTCTGACTCTGCAGCCTCATCCTGAGATGCGCGAGGGCTGCCATCAGGTACTGCTCGAGAGAACTCGCCTGACCGACACGACTTCAAGACCCACAACAACAAACGATGATCTCGCTATCCCACGATGACAATGACAAATGATGGATAGCGCTTGGCGGCGATGAGCGGCAGGCAGCCCGGAGGGTCTCACGACATTTCCGCACGCCAGTCTCTGACCAGGTCCCGCCCTGATTCACCAGATGACACGGCAACAGACACAAGACACCACGACATGCCAGGCGCCCTCGAGGCCCTGCGACGAAGCCATCAGGAGATGCACCATGACTCAATCACGTGCCGAACAGATTGCAGCGCTGGAAAAGGACTGGGCCGAAAATGCACGTTGGGAAGGCGTGACACGCCCGTATTCCGCAGAGGATGTGGTGCGCCTGCGCGGCTCCGTCCAGGAAGCCAACACCCTGGCGACGCGTGGTGCCGAAAAGCTCTGGAAACTGGTCAATGGTGATGCCAAGAAGGGCTACGTCAACTGTCTTGGCGCTCTGACCGGTGGCCAGGCCATGCAACAGGTGAAGGCCGGTATCGAAGCCATCTACCTGTCCGGCTGGCAGGTCGCCGCTGACAACAATACCAGCGAGGCCATGTACCCGGATCAGTCCCTTTACCCGGTGGATTCCGTGCCGACCGTGGTCAAGCGCATCAACAACACCTTCCGTCGCGCCGACCAGATCCAATGGCAGAAAGGGGCCAATCCGGGCGATGCCGGCTTCGTCGACTACTTCGCGCCCATCGTCGCGGATGCCGAGGCAGGCTTCGGTGGCGTACTCAACGGCTATGAGCTGATGACCGCCATGATCCGCGCGGGCGCCTCCGGCGTGCACTTCGAGGACCAGCTGGCGTCGGTCAAGAAATGTGGTCACATGGGGGGCAAGGTGCTGGTGCCGACCCAGGAAGCGGTGCAGAAGCTGGTCGCCGCGCGTCTGGCCGCTGACGTGGCCGGCGTGCCGACGCTGGTCATCGCGCGTACCGATGCCAACGCCGCTGACCTGATCACCTCTGACGTCGACGACTACGACAAGCCGTTCCTGACCGGCGAGCGCTCCGACGAAGGCTTCTATCGCGTCAATGCCGGCCTGGATCAGGCCATCGCACGCGGTCTGGCCTACGCGCCCTACGCCGACCTGATCTGGTGCGAGACGGCCAAGCCGGACCTCGAGGAAGCACGCCGCTTCGCGGAAGCGATCAAGAAGGAATACCCGGATCAGCTGCTGGCCTACAACTGCTCGCCTTCCTTCAACTGGAAGAAGAACCTCGACGACGCCACCATCGCCAAGTTCCAGCAGGAACTCTCGGACATGGGCTACAAGTACCAGTTCATCACCCTGGCCGGCATCCACAACATGTGGTTCAACATGTTCGATCTCGCCTACGACTATGCCCAGGGCGAAGGCATGAAGCACTACGTCGAGAAGGTACAGGAAGCCGAATTTGCCGCCGCCGAGAAGGGCTACACCTTCGTGGCACACCAGCAGGAAGTCGGCACCGGCTACTTCGATGACATGACCAATGTCATCCAGGGTGGCAACTCCTCCGTCACCGCCCTCACCGGCTCTACCGAGGAAGACCAGTTCTGATCCCAGCACTTCCCTGCAGACAGCAGACAACCCTCGGCGAGACAGAGACTTGACCGAGGGTCACCATCCGAAGACACGCAAGCCCGTTCACGCGGGCTTGCGTGTCTTCGTCGTTCCAGAATTCGGTGCATGGGGCGCGACGCAACAGTGGCACGGGTGCTCCCGCCCGGGATGGCGTGCAGGGGAACCCGAGAATGGCGGCGTGGTCTATACTGTTAGGAAACAGTGTTCTCGCACTGTCACGGGGTGCCTTGTTTCGTCCCTCGACAGCGCAACGACACGGTGGCGGCCAACGGACGTGCCAGCCAGCTTCTCTCATCCGTCGTCATCGGCCTCCACACCCCATGACCTCATCACAACCGAATGTTGCACCGCTTCCTGCGAGGAAATACATCATGAGCTTCCCGACCCACTCACAACGACGTCCTGACGCGAAACGCTCGGCACGCTGGTTGCCAGTGATCGCCATTGGCCTGCTGACACTGGGTGGCTGCGCGAACAGCGATATCTATTCCGGCAACGTCTACACCGGCGATCAGGCCAAGCGCGCGCAGTCCGTCAGCTACGGCACCATCACCTCGCTGCGCCCGGTGCAGATCCAGGCACAGGATGAAGGCAGTGGCGTGCTTGGCGGCCTGGGTGGCGCCGTCGTCGGCGGCCTGCTCGGCAGCCAGATCGGTGGCGGTTCCGGCCGCGCGATCGCGACCGCCGCCGGTGCCATCGGCGGTAGCGTCGCGGGCAAGTCGATCGCCGACAACGTCGACCAGATCGACGCCTACGAGATCGAGGTGCGTCGCGATGCTGGCGACAGCCTCATCGTCGTCCAGAAGGCCGATACCGCCTTCTCGGTTGGCCAGCGTGTCCGCCTGGTCGGCTACGGCGCCAACCTGAGCGTCGCCCCGTATTGATCCTCTTGATGGCTGGTGCCCTTGCCGGGTGCCAGCCATTCAGTGTCTTGCCTCCCTGAACGACTTCTGTTGCAGGCCTCTCTGCACTCAAGAGGCTCCTGCCGTTTTGCGGCTTTGCTTGCTGCCCTCGCCTTCCCGGTATTCATGCGCTTGCCTGGCCCCTCGCACGCGCCTGACGCTGGCGTATCGATATTTTCCTCTCTCTTTCTCTTTCTCTTGCCCTTGCTCTCTCTTTCTCTTCCTCACGCATGAGCGGCGCGCCGTACGGAGTGATCCATTGGTCATCTATTGATTAACAGGCTATGAAATCGTGATTTTTTGTGCAAAGTTATACACATGCAGCTTAACTAGACTCTGTGTACAACTTTTCGTCCCAGGAGTTGCGATGCGTCCCGTCACTGCCCGTCCTACAGATTCTCCTCAGAGCGCCCGCCAGACGCCTTGCAGCGCGTCATCCTTGACCTGTTCCTCCCACGGACACCGCTGTTCTGGTGATGAGAGTCCGTGTACGGCTATCGTCACCCGCCATGTCCCGCAGATGGCTCCCGCCTTCTCCACGCGACGGCTGGGGCTGGCGCTGATCATGCTCGGCGCGGTGGCGCTGGCCCCCATCGTGGAAGCCGACGAGGACGAGGGTGGCGTGCTGTCTCTCAAGGTCGAGAATGACCTTCTCGCCTCCGGCGATGACGGCCACTACACCAATGGGTTTGCGCTGAGCTATACCTTCGCGACACCGGATCAGCATTGGTCTCGCGCCTTCGCCGACTGGGTGCCCGGTTTCAGCGCTGCACGCCTGGATGCCACGGCCTATCGCTTCGGACAGCAGATCTATACCCCCAACGACATCACTCGCGAGCAACCAAACGAGGATGACCGCCCCTATGCGGGCTATCTGTTCGGTGGCCTTTCGCTGTTCGCCGGTGAAGAGGGAGAGGGTTGGCGACGGGTCGATACCTTCAATCTGGATCTCGGTATCGTCGGTCCCGCCTCAGGTGCCGAGAAGGCGCAGAAGGGAGTCCACGAGATCACCGGCAGTGATGACCCACAGGGCTGGGACCATCAGCTTCACAATGAAGCCGTGGTCAATGCCGGCTGGCAGAGCCAGCTGTGGCTGCCGGCAAGCCTGGGGGGCCTGGAAATGGAGTACGGCCCCTCTGCCTCGATGGCGCTGGGCAACCTGTATACCTACGCCGGCGTGGGGGGCGGTGTGCGCATCGGCCAGGGACTGTCACGCAGCTACGGCATCCCGACCGTCGCTCCCTCCCAGAGCGGGCGTCAGTATTTCGAGCCGGATGGTGAATTCGCCTGGTATCTGTTCGCCAATCTGGAAGGCCGTGCCGTGGCGCGCAACATGCTGCTGGACGGCAACAGCTTTGAGGACAGTGACTCGGTGGACCGTCGCCCGCTGGTAGGAGATGTCCAGCTCGGCTTTGCCCTGAGCTGGCAGCGCTGGCAGCTCGCCTTCGTCAATGTCTGGCGCACGCACGAATTCGAGACCCAACAGGAAAGCGATCAGTTCGGCTCCATCACGCTCTCCACCTGGCTGTGAAGACCAGAGACCGACGGTGAGAACAGGCGTGCCAGACACACGAAGGCCGGGCAGATGCCCGGCCTTCGTGTGTCCGTGGGAGGCAACGGATCAGCGCGTCACACGCGGACTGAAGCCTCCCGGGATGATAAAGGCAGATCAGTGCATCTTGACCTTGCTCATGCCCCAGCAGATCAGCTTGCCGCCGATGAAGGCGATCAGTGCCAGCATGATCAGCGCCATCAGCATGGAAATGGGGTTGACGATGAAAGTAGCGCCCAGCACGGCAAGCGCTGCGCCCCAGACATAGCGATCACCGCTGTCGATGCTCAGGGCATCCGGCAGGATGCGCTTGACGGTGGCACCCAGCGAGCCCTCCCAACGGTTCAAGCACAGCATGAAGAGCGCGGCGAAGCTCACCAGCCAGATCAGTGTCACGGTCATCGAAATTCTCTCCTGAAAGATAGGGTCGCATGGAACATGTGATTGTCGTTTCCCGCCAGCGGCCACGGGGCAGACCTTGCGAGCGGAGCCGGTAACGAAAGGCCCGCGTCAGAATTCGCGGTCTGAACAGGCAGAGTAACGGCCCCCCGATGCCCTCGCAAGCGGACAGCACCAACCATTGTCGGTCATTGGTCATGAGACCGTGATTGGCGCCTGAAGTTGCCCTGCCTCGTACAGCGAAGCGCGGCCAGCTCCCCCTTTCTTCTCTCGTGTTCTCCTCTTTCTTCTCTCCTGTTCCTCCCCCTTTCCTTCTTCCCTCAATCTTCCCTCAAGCCCCTCTCTCCTCCATGCCCGTCGCCTTCCCGCCCTGGAAGCTCGCGCAGGCGTATAGTCTCACCCGGGGCAACAGGCAAGAAAAAATTCGGGGACCGGGTTGAAAAGCCTCCTTCAGGGCGTCACCTAGTATTTCAAGACACGGTGACGTGGATGACATGCCCTGCAGGATGGCTGTTCAACAAGCTGCAAGCCACGCGATACGCGGGATTTTTCCTCGTAGCCCCCTGACAGCCACCTCAGGGTCACGTTACCATTGACCGTTCATATACCTATCGAAAGGCCCTCAACATGCAAATCGCCCAGAATGCCGTCGTATCCTTCCACTACACCCTCACCAACAACGAAGGTGAAGTGCTGGATAGCTCCGAAGGCCGTGAGCCGCTGGCCTACATCCACGGTGCCGGCAACATCGTTCCGGGCCTCGAGAAGGAACTCGATGGCAAGACTTCCGGCGACAAGCTGAAAGTCGCTGTCTCTCCGGAAGAAGGTTACGGTGATGTCCAGGAAGCGCTGGTGCAGGAAGTGCCGCGTGAAGCCTTCCAGGGCGTCGAAGAGATCGAAGCCGGCATGCAGTTCCAGGCACAGACCCAGGGTGGCCCGCTGATGGTCACCGTCACCAAGGTCGAAGGCGACACCGTCACTGTCGATGGCAATCACCCGCTGGCCGGTGAGACCCTGAACTTCGACGTCGAGATCACCAACGTGCGCGAAGCGTCCGCCGAAGAGCTGGAACACGGCCACGTTCACGGTGAAGGTGGCGTGGAGCACTAAGCTCCGCCCCTTCCCTCATCGGGTGGCCCTGTCGCCCGATGAGTGCTTCACACGAGAATGTGTGACGCCTGAACCTGAAGCCCCGCCACCGAATTCTCGGTCGCGGGGCTTTTTCATGTCTGAAACCAGGTTCTCAGGCCCGGTTCTGAAGCCCGGTTCTGATGATGCTGTCTGTGATGAGGCTTCCCGGGGATTCGCTCTGCAGATCAGGCGCCGCAGCTGGGCGGCGTGGCATCACTGGAAAGGCTCAGCCCACGGAACAGCGCCGTGGCGTCGCCTCCGGCATTGTCACCGTCAGCCATCAACGCAAGCCCGGCTATCTCGTCTGGCGTGCTACCGAACAGCGCCGAGTAGTCGGCACGCAGGTCGCGTACCTCGGCGACCCACTGCCCCACCTTCTTATCACCGGACTCCACCGCCAGCAGCACGGCGCGGTCAGTGAAGGCATTGTCCCAATGACTGTCCTTCGCCTCATTGCTGGACCAGACGTAATTGATGGCCTCTACCTGCCACGGCAGGATGCCGGTCTTGTTGACCACATAGAGGCGCGCCGGGTAGTCATCCCCTCCCTTGGTCTTCTCGTTCACGCCCGGATAGATGCTGTCCACCTGCCAGCACCATTTCAGATAGGGCGTCTCCTCGAGCGAGATATCCTGCTCCAGATAGCGCGCGGACGCCTGGCCCTGAGCACGCGCCTCGAGAGCGGGCCGGCCTTCGCGCTCCACCACGCGATACGCGGTCTGGCCTTCGAAGGTCTTCTCGCCCCAGGCGAGAATCTCGGCCGGCGTGAAGGTCTGGTCAGCCGCCAGCGCCGCGGAGGGCATCGCCGCCGCCAGCAGGCCACTGGAGGCGACTGCCGCGAGCATGGGGAGGAAGCAAGACAACTGACGGGAAGTGGTTTTCATTGGCAAGACTCCGGAGCGCTTGAACAACGCGATGAAAAAAGATGACGGGACGAGTCACCTGCAGGGCCAGGTACCGCGCTTGGCACGTATCAGTCCGGGTCGGTGCCGTGCTGCTCGCTGCGGTCCTGGGCCCGCAAGGTGACATACCCTCCCCATACGCGCGTCAGCGTGGTCAGGATGCATGCCGCCGCGAAGACCCACGCCAGCCATGCGAAATGTTGCGGCATCAGACAGGCCAGCACGAAGAAGCCGATCGTCTCGGTGCCTTCTGTCAGGCCATCCAGATAATAGAAGGCCTTGCGGGTGAAATTGGGTCGCTCCAGCTGGTGCTTGGCCGCCATGATGGCAAAGGCCAGAAAGCTGGATCCCGTGCCCACGAAGGCGAACAGCAACGCCACGGCCGGCATGGCATTGGTGGCCGGGTCTGCCAGTGCAAAGCCCACCACGACGGCGGCGTAGAACAGGAAATCAAGACAGATATCCAGAAAGCCGCCGGCGTCCGAGCTCAAGCCCGCATGACGCGCCAGGGCACCATCCAGCCCATCCACTACCCGATTGATCAGGATCGCGATCAGTGCCAACCCGAATTGCCCATAGGCCAGCAGCGGCAATGCCAGCATGCCGATGACGAAGCCAGCCAGCGTCAGTTGGTCAGGATGCAGACCGCGTTCCGCTGCGCTACGTGCCAGGCGTTTCAAGGGTGGCTGTACCCAGCGTGAGGTCCACTTGTCCAGCATGCTTCATCGACTCCAGAATGATTGAATGGGGAAGGTGTCAGGCGTCAGCCACGTATCGGTGCCAGCGCGCGCCCGGCAGGCACGGCTCTCGCCAGCAGGAAGATCAGCAACGGCAGACAGGCCTGCAGGCAGGCCGCGACCGCCGTCAGGCGAGGATCCGCCCCCGTGGCCAGCGCCAGCGTCTCGGTGGTCAGGGTGGGGACGCGTCCACCGCCCAGCACCACCGTCGGCACGTACTGCGCGATGCTGACCGCGAAGGCCACTGCCCAGCTGATGGCCAGAGGCCTGAGCATCAAGCGCAGCCGGATGCCGATCAGCACCTCAAGCCGCGAGCGCCCCAGCAGTCGTGCTGCCTGCTCGAGGCGCACGTCGAAGCGGACCCAGGGGCCGGCCAGCGTCAGCCAGGCATAGGGCAAGGCGAACAGAAGATGGCCGATCACCACCCCCACCCAGCCCGGATCCGCGCCGAGGCTCAGCCAGCCGACCTGGAAACCGAACAGGAAGCTTGCCTGAGGCAGCAGCAACGGCAGGTAGAGGCACACCACGAAGCCTCGCAGGCGACCCACCTCACGCTCACGCTCGAAGACCGCCACACTGAGCATCACCGCCAGGGTGGCGACCAGCACGGCGAGCCACAGGCTGTTGCTGAAGGCTCCACCCAGTCCTGAAAGCGCCTGTTGCCAGCTTTCCAGCCCCCAGCGAGCCGGCAGCAGTGACGGGAAGAACCAGCTTCTGGCCAGCGATTGAACGGCGATCACGGCAAAGGCCAGCAGCGAGACTGCCGTCACCGTGCCGAGCAGGACGCGGATCACGCGCCCGCGCTGCCCCTTGCGCCCCGGGCGTACCGCCGCCCGAGGTGCAGGGTTGTCGAGCACCCAGTCACGATGGCGATTCAACAGATAACGTCCCACAGCGGCACCCAGCGCCATCACCACGATGACCAGCAGTGCCAGCAGGAGTGCCCCGACACTGGCCGGTAGACGTGAGCTCGGGTCACTGTCACGCCACAGTTCGACCAGACGCACCGCCAGGGTCGGCGCACGTGTCGGCCCCAGTACCTGAGCGACATCCACCACCGCCAGCGAATAAGCCAGCACGGCACCGATGGGCAGGGCGATGGCCCTCATCACCTGCGGCATCAGAATTCGCCAGCGCAGCTGGGAGATGCTGTAGCCGAGCGCCTGGCCCGCCTGCAGTTGCGCGGTGACCGGCAGACGCGAGAGCGCCGTCTGGGCCATCAGCATCAGAAACGGCGCTTCCTTGAGTGCCAGTCCCAGCGCCAGCGTGATGCCATGCGCGTCCGGCAGAGGGTATTGCGGGGGGACCAGCACCTCGAAGGGTGCCAGCAGCAGTCGCATCAGCACGCCGCTGGGGGCGGCCAGCCACAAGAGCCCCAGAGCCAGCGCCAGATGCGGCATCGCCAGCACCGGTGCCAGCAGGCGTTCGAGGCGCTCGCCGAAACGGGTACCGGCGGCCGCGGCCAGCCAGCCCATGGTCAGCAGTACCGCCAGCAGCGTGCCGCCGATCCCGCTGACCAGGGTCAGACGCAGTCCGTCGGCCAGTCCCGGCAAGGCCCACCAGCGCTGCCAGGCGATCGCCGAGACCTCCTCGAAGCCAAGCGCCGGCCACAGCCCGAGGGCCGGTGCGACCAGTCCTGCCAGTCCCAGCGCCGTGGGGCCGAGCAACAACAGCAATACCGCCCAGCGCAGCAGGCGAGCCGGTGTCAATGCCAGGCGACCCGCCGGGCGCTCAGCACGCCAGCGCTCGGCAAGCCATTGCGTCAGTTGCGATAGCGTCGCGCCCACTCGGCCTCCAGTGCATCGGTCCAACTGGGATGCGGCTCGCTCAGCGGCGTGCCCAGCGCTTCGGGCGACATGCCACCCGCAAGCTCCGGCAAGGCGTCGAAGGCAGCGCGCTGTGCCGCCGGCAGGCGCGTCACGTCCAGCACCGTCTCGTCACCCCAGCGTGAGGGGTCCGCCTTGGCAGCCTGTGCCTCGGCGGACATCAACTGATTGACCCACACCAATGCGGCCGCCTTGTGAGGCGCACTGGCCGGAATCGCCAGATAGTGCACATTGCCGAGAGTGCCGCCGTCATGGATATACGGCTCAATGGTCGGTGGCAGCCGCCCTTCCTGACGGGCATTGGCCACTTCCTGGGGCACGAAGGTCAGCGCGATCCAGACACTGCGCTGAGCCAGCAGTTTCATCTGCTCCTCGGCGCCGGCTGGCTGTCGCTCGCCCTGCGCCCACATCAGCGGATGCAGTGCATCGAGATAGTCCCACAGCGGTGCGGTCACCTCAGCGAACAGAGCATCACTCGCCACCGGCGCAGCCAGCAGCTCACGCTGCTCACCCGGCATCAACTCAAGCAACGCCTGCTTGAGAAAGGTGGTGCCATGAAAGCTCGGTGGCTGCGGATAGGTCACGCGCCCGGGGTTGGCCTTCGCCACGTCCAGCAGCGCCTGCATCGAACGTGGCGGCGATTCCAGCAAGGCACTGTCGTACATGAAGATCAGCTGGGCACGCCCCCATGGCGCCTCCATTCCCTCGGTGGCGAGCCCGAAGTCACGCGCACCGATCTCCTCGAGCAGATACTCGCTGTTGGGCAGGCGTTCGACGAAGGGTCCCCACACCAGCTCGGCCTGCTTGAGCGCGCGGAAGTTCTCGCCGTTGATCCAGATGACATCGATACTGCCATCACTGCGCCCCGCCGCCTTCTCGGCCAGCAAGGTCGAGACACTCTCGGCGGTATCGGCAATCTTGACATGACGCACCTCGATACCGTGCTCACGTGCCGCGATCTCTGCCTGGGCGCGCAGATAGGCGTTGGTGGCTTCACTCCCGCCCCAGGCGTGGAAGTCGATGCGCTGACCGCGTGCCTTGTCGGCGATCACGTTCCACTCCAGTGCAGCCAGCATCGGCACTGCCCGCCCCTTGGCGGCATCGGCGGCGTACGCCAGTGACGTGGCCCAGGGCATGGCACTCATGCCGGCCATCAACACCAGTGACCCACCCATCAATGCCAGTGCGCGACGTCGCCCCGGCAGACATGTCGTAGCCATGGAGGTTTCTCCTGATAGCAAGATGCCGCGACCCTGAACGAGCAGGTTCGCGGCATGGGAAAGGATCAGTGCTTGTCGACCGTCACGGGAGGGGTGGCGTCATCCGCCTGGCGTGTCTTGGTCGGCTCGAAGCGTCCATTGCGGCGCCAGGTGAAGTAACGATCCAGCACCTTGAGCACGCCTTCCGGCTTGTGGGCGTTCTTCCACATGCCTGCTGCCGCCTTGTTGGCCTCGGACAGTGTCGGATACGGATGGATGGTGGACAGGATCTTGTTGAGACCGATGCCATGCTTCATCGCCATGGTGAATTCCGCCAGCCATTCCCCCGCATAGGCACCGACCAGTGTCACGCCCAGGATACGATCGCGCCCCTTCTCGGTGAGCACCTTGACGAAGCCTTCCGTCGCACGCTCGGCCAGGGCACGGTCACTCTCGCCCATCTCGTAATGGGTCACTTCATAGTCATAGCCCTGCGCCTTGGCTTCGGTCTCGTTGAGGCCGACCCGCGCCACTTCCGGCTCGGTGTAGGTGACCATCGGCATGATGCGGTAATCGACCTTGAAGGTCTTCAGGCCGCCGAACAGTGCATTGACCGCGGCGTGCCATGCCTGATGACCTGCCGCATGGGTGAACTGGTAGGGGCCAGCGACATCGCCACACGCCCAGATGTTCGGCTGCAGCGTCTGCAGCGACTCGGAGACATCGATGGTGCCGCGCTCGGAGACCGCGATGCCCAGCTCTTCCAGACCGAAGCCTTCGACGTTGGCTTCGCGTCCGATGGCCACCAGCAGCTCGTCGAACTCGATCCAGCTCTCCTCGCCGTCGGGAGAACTCACGACCAGATGGCGCATCGGCTGACTGTCCTTGTCCTTGAGCACCTCGATGCGCGTGGCGGTGGAATTGATGCGCAGGTCGACGCCCTCACCGGCCAGCTGCTCGTGCATCAGCGCGCTGACTTCCTCGTCTTCACGCGGCATCACCCGCGGGGCACCCTCGATGATGGTGACGTGACTGCCCAGGCGCGCGAAACTCTGCCCCAGCTCCATGCCGATCGGGCCGGAGCCCAGCACCACCAGACGCTTGGGCTGCACCCTGAGATCCCACAGATTGTCAGAGGTCAGCGGCGTGATCAGCTCGATACCGGGGATCGCAGGAACACGCGGGCGGGCACCGGTGGCGATCACCACGTTGCGCGTGGTCAGCACGCGACCATCGACTTCCACTTCCCAGGGCGTCCTGAGTCTGGCATTGCCGGTGTGGACTTCCACGCCCAGACTCTCGTAACGCTCGATGCTGTCATGCGGTTCGACACTCTCGACCACGTCCTGCACATGCCCCATCACCTTGGCGAAGTCGATTTCCGGCTCATTGGCGGTGATCCCGAAGCGCTGGGACTGACGAATCTCATGAGCCGCACGCCCGGCACGAATCAGCGCCTTGGAGGGGACGCAGCCGGTGTTGAGGCAGTCACCGCCCATCTTGTGACGCTCGATCAGCGCGACACGCGCATTGACGGCGGAGGCGATATAGCTGGTCACCAGCCCGGCGGAACCGGCACCGATGACGACCATGTCGTAGTCAAAGGTCTTCGGCTTGTCGAAGGCCGCCTGCTGCTTGCGCTTGCGCAGCACGCCGACGATCTTCTTGGCGATCAGCGGGAAGAGGCCCAGCGCGATGAAGGAGGCGATCAGCCCCGGCGAGAGGATGCCGGACAGCGACTCCAGCTGACCCAGCTCGCGACCGGCATTCACGTAGATGGCGGTACCGGCGAGCATGCCCAGCTGGCTTGCCACATAGAAGGTGACCACACGCATGCGGGTCAGGCCCATCACCAGATTGACGATGAAGAACGGGAAGACCGGCACCAGACGCAGAGTGAACAGATAGAAGCCGCCTTCACGCTCGACCCCGCGATTCAGGGATTCCAGCTGACGACGGAAGCGCTTCTCGATGCTTTCGCGCAACAGCGTGCGGGAGATGAGGAAGGCCAGGGTGGCACCGATGGTACTGGCGAAGGAGATCAACAACAGACCCCAGCCAAACCCGAACAGGGCGCCGCCCAGCAGGGTGAGCAATGCCGCACCCGGCAGCGAGAGTGCCGCCATCGCCACGTAGACGACGAAGAAGGTACCCGCGACCTTGAACGGCGATTCCTCGAAGAGTGCCTGAAATTCCGACTGACTGGCCTTGAGGCTCTGCAGAGTGAAGTAGTCCTGTGCCCCACTGGCAAAGAAGACCACGATGGCAGCGACGATGGCGCCCAGAAGCAGTAACTTGCGTTTATTCACTGGCGATTTCCTTTTCGATTCCTGCCGTCATGGGCATGTCATTGGGATGTACCGTGTCCTTACGAGACGCGTTGCTGACTGGATGCACTCATCAGGTCATGATGACGCGAACGACCTCATCATGATCACGGTAACAGTACCGTTTCATACGACATCTTCGCATCCATCCCGCGTTGATTCGCGTAGAGCCCTGATACAGGCAGTGAGGGAATGGCAAGGCAAGCCACCTCGCGGCCCATCGAGACATGGAGATTTCCGTGTTCTCACTTCGAAGGAACGACGCCTTTCCCGGAGACACCATGACCCGATACACGCGATTCCCCTCCTCTGCGCTCAAACGTCTCACACCGCTTGCCAGCCTACTTGGCGGTCTGCTGATTGCCGGCCACGCCAATGCCTTTGACCCGGAACAGGCGCCCAGAGGCGTCGCCGAGGGTGTCACTCAAGGCCAGGAGGTCGCCATCTTCGCCGGTGGCTGCTTCTGGTGCATGGAAGGCCCCTTCGACAAGCTTGACGGCGTGATCTCGACGACGTCCGGCTACACGGCAGGCGAGACGGACAATCCCACCTATAAGCAGGTCTCGGCCGGCAAGACTGGCCATACGGAGGCGGTCAAGGTGGTCTATGACCCTGAAAAGGTCAGCTATGACACCCTGCTGGAGGTCTTCTGGCACAACATCGATCCGATCGCGGTGGATCGTCAGTTCTGCGATGCCGGCACCCAATACCGCAGTGGCATCTATCCGGTGGATGAAGCACAGCAAGACGCCGCCCAGGCGAGCCTCGACGACTTGAAGGACAGATTCCCCGAAGGCATCGCCACCGAGATCGAGGCAGCGGGCCCCTGGTATGCCGCCGAGCAATATCACCAGGACTTCTACCAGAAGAACCCAGTGCGCTATCGCTTCTATCGCGCGGGCTGTGGCCGTGATGACCGTCTCGAGGAAATCTGGGGAGATGACGCCCCGGCGCACTGAGCCTCACCGTCGGATCGACTCGCCTGCCACTGACACGCAAACGGCTCGCCATCTGGCGAGCCGTTTGCGTGTCAGGCAAGAATCTCACGGTGGATATCAATGCTGCGGCGTAGCCCGTCGCCAGCACAGCATCGCCAACCCCAGGGTGACAAGCAGAACGCTGACGCCACCCACCACCACCCCTGGCCACCCTGCCTGCTGCCAGAAGGGCTCCAGCCAGAAGCCGCCCAGGCTCGCCCCGAGATAGTAAGCCGTCAGGTAGAGCGCGCTGGCGCTGGCCCGCGCCCCTTCGGCATTGCGCCCGACCCAGGCCGACGCGGTGGCATGCGCCAGGAAGAAGCCGAAGGCATTCAGGCTCAGGCCGGCCAGCATGCCGATCAACGAATGGCTCAGCGTGACCAGAGTGCCGAGAATCAAGAGCGCGGTGCCCAGCATCATGGTCAGTGCCTGGCCGCGGCGTTGCGCACCATCCTGCTCCTCCTGTCGCTGCGCTCCCTGCACGAGTGACTGCCCACGCCCGGCGGCCAGACGCTGTGCCAACCGGCCGGACTGCGAGGCACCGAAGGTGCCTGCCAGATAGGTCAGAAACAGCAATCCCAACCACTGGCTCCCCAGAGACCAGGGGGCCGCGCTCAGGCGAAAGGTCATGTAGCTGTAGAGATTCACGAAGATGAAGAAGTTGAGTCCACCGAGCAGAAACACCGGCCACAGCCGCGGATTGCGCAGATGGCGCCCCAGCCCTGCCAGCATGCTGGCCGGATGGAAGGGCTGTGCCACGAAACGTCGCTGACGCGGCAGCAACTGCCACAGCGCCGCCAGCAGCAACAGGCTGATACCGCCAATCACCGCGAAACTCATCTGCCAGCCCCAGTGCTCGGCCACGAATCCTCCAGCGACCCGCCCACTGATGCCGCCGAGCGAATTGGCACTGATATAGAGCCCCACCGCAGCCATCAACGCCGGCTGTTCCATCTCATCGCTCATGTAGGCGACCGCGACCGCCGGCAAGCCCCCGAGCAGAAAGCCCTGCAACGCACGTACTGCCAACAGCGACCAGAAACCTTCAGCCAGCAAGGCAAGTCCCGAGCAGGCCACCCCCCCGGCCAATGTCCAGAGCAGCAGACGTCGCCGTCCCAGTGCATCCGATAACGGGCCGAAGACCAGCAACGCCAATGCCAGCGTGAGGGTGGTCACCGACAACGACAGACTCGCCTGCAGCGAGCTCAGGCCAAGGTCGGTCGCCAGCAGCGGTAGCATCGGCTGCACCACATAGAGATTGATGAAGACGACGAAGGAGCCCAGACACAACGCCTGGGTCATGCGTCGCCAATCACGGCCGTGCGCCTTGAGAGGAGACGGCAGCACTGGCTGCCCGGCAGTGTCGTGATGCCCCGAGGCGGATGGGGCGGTGGAAGACGCACTCAGCGATGAAGCCATCAGGTACCTGCAGTCAATCATGGGGATGGCGTGAGTCTGCGCCCTCGAACACCATCAGTAAAATAGCTCGACATGATGCCAGCCATCAGCAAAAGTGATACCCATGAGCCTGACCCACTGGCCTGCAGGCCTCACGCCGTCAGACCGCCTGCGCATGGTGAATGACGTCCAGGGGACTGGACGGCGTGATGGCCGCAAGGGACGCCGGTCAGGGTCGGGGACAAGGGAGACGGATGAGGATGGCGTCAGACATGAAGAGCGCGACATGAAACTGCCCTTCGATCTGCGGGCACTGGAGATCTTCGTGAGTGTCACGGAGCGCGGCAGCTTCACCGCCGCCGCCATGGCGCTGCAACTGGCCCAGTCGGCCGTCAGTCAGTCGATCGCCAACCTGGAGACCCGGCTGGGCCAGCCGCTGCTGATACGTGGCACCAAGGGCGTGAGTCTGACACCCGCCGGTGAGACATTGCTCGTGCATGCACGCTCTCTGCTGCAACAGGCGCAGCGAGCGGCCCTGGCCATGGCCGAACTGGATGGCCTGGTCAAAGGTGAGGTACGCATCGGCGTGTCCTCGATGCTGGGGTCCTACTATTTCCCGCCCCTGTTGATGGCCTTCAAGGCGCGCCACCCTGATATCACCTTGAGCGTGATCGAGGGCGGCACCCTGAGTCTTCGCAAGATGATCGACAATGGCGAGCTGGATCTGGGCGTCATCGTCGAGGAACACCCCGGCAGCGCCACCAGCGGGCTGGTCAGCCAGCACTTCCTGCGCGAAGAGATGGTGGTCTGCCTGCCCAACGACCACCCGCTGGCGACACGGGAGCACATCAGCCTCGAAGCGTTCTTCGCTGAAGAGCTGGTCGTCTTCAAGCGCGGTTATTTCCATCGCGATTTCATCGAACGTCTGGCAAGCCAGCACGGCCTGATTCCCAGTATCGCCTTCGAATCCAACCTGATCGCGCTCAACAAGGCGATCGTGTCACGCGGCTTCGGTATCACCACCTTCCTCAAGCGCGTGGTGGAGGATGACCGTGAGGAAAACAACCTCACCGCCATCTCCTTCAGTGAACCCGCCTGGCTGGACCTGTCGCTGGCCTGGCGACGTGAGCGCGGGCTGTCGCGGGCCGAACAGGCCTTCGTCGACTTCGTGATCGAACATTCCGTGGTACGCGAAAGCCCATGAGGCGGGCTGCCGGACATGGCGGGGCTCGAGAATTCGCGGGCCGAAAACGACAACACCCGGCCAGGGCCGGGTGTTGTCCATCATGCGAGTGTCGTCATTGACTGCGCATGGCCAGTTTCATCTGCATGGCCTCGTGGGGCATGGGCCGCCGCGACTGCCAGTAGTGCTGCGACCAGTAGACATTGTCCAGCCGCGACAGCTTCACGCCACGTGACGTGGAGGCATGCAGGAAATAGCCGTTGCCCACATACACGCCCACATGGTTGTAACGACGTGAGGGGCGGAAGAACACCAGATCCCCCGGCTTCAATTGCGACTTGTCGATACGCTTGCCCCGCTTGACCTGATCACGGGTGGTACGTGGCAGTTCGATCCCGAAACCGTCACTGAACACATGCTGCATCAGCGCGGAACAATCGATGCCCCGTGAGTTGGTGCCACCCAGGCGATAGGGCGTTCCCGCCCAGCGATCATGCTCTTCCAGCAACACTTCCCGGATACTGGGACCCGATGCCAGCTGCGGCTCTGCCGGGCCCTGCGGTTGGCCGGCCTGCTGACGGTAACGCTTGAGCTTGGGCAATTCCGGCAGATCGACATCGTAATAGGCCATGTCACTCGGAGGCTGTGAATGGCTGGCACACCCCGCCACACCTAGCGGCAACAGTAAAAGACAACACAATAACGTGTGACGCATCCAACATTCCTCGTCGTGGGCCCGGTGCCATGAGACAAAACGTGATCAGCACTTGCGGACGGCGATAACAGGTGATGCATGACAAGACAGAAAGCCGGCAGGAATCCCGTCATCACGAGATGCCTGCATGCCTGAAACGTGAATCAACAGGATCAACGGCATGCCCTGAGACCTGTGACGCAATTGAATGCCGTTCGCAGCAGGGTAGTGCATATTGCCGCAATCCGTATGCCATCGCCTCACAAGATAGACTAAAGCATCAGAAAATACTCAATGCAGCAGACGAGCATCGCCGCTCAGGGTATCCAGATGCAGCGCCGGCCAATGCCCCGGACGCGCGCCCGGGAAATCCAGACTGGCCCAGGGACCGGCCAATGGCGGCGCCGCCGTCAGCCACTGGATCAATACATCACGGAAGCCGCGCAGGAAGCTGTCACGCTGATCGGTATCGCCCATGAAGAAGGCATAGCCGGCGAACAGCCCGCGCGCATATTCCTTCCAGCTGCCGTAGTGTGCTCGCGCCATCGCATGGGCGCTGTCCAGATAGGCCGTGAAGGTGGCCGCATCCAGCCATCCCAGCTGACGGCCGGCAATCGCCAGATCCACCAGCTGCGCGATGTCCCAGGCTGCCATGTCCAGCTCATTGCAGCGGGCCTCGTTGTCACGCACACGGCGCAGGCGATCGAGGTGCACCTGCTCATCCTCGCCGCGTTCACCGCTCTCGAGCACATCGATCTCGTTGTCCAGACGCGCACGATTGAGGGTATAGGGGCCGTAATTGATCTGATATTCGTCCCGATCCCCGGCATCACGCAGGAAATCGAGGAAGCCGATCAGCATCTCGGCGTTGGCCAGACCATAATGACCTTCCAGCCAGCCGGTCAGTTCCTCGACTCCCCGGCCATGCTCGACCATCGGCTCGCCCCAGCAGGGCGAATTGAGCGGGCCACTGAGTGCCAGCGCCGTGAAACGATCCAGACTGGGGCGCTCGCCGGGCTCCTGCCAGTCACTGGCGCGCCAGTCGAGCCAGTGGAACAGGCTGCCGGGGTCCTCGAGATGCCAGCGGATCTCGTTGACCAGCGGGTGGTCCTCAAGTTCCGGGACCGCGGATTCCCATACCGTCCAGGCTTCCAGCAGCCGGACGGCGTCCGGATAGAAGCGGCACAGTGCGCTGCGCAGGCGCTCGGCACATTGCGCCAGCTCACCGGCATCGAAATCGCGGCTGTCCTGCACCATCAGCAGATAGAACGCGTACTTCTCCGCCATCACGATGCTGGCAGGATGACGATGACAGACTGCCAGCCGCTGTCGCCGTTCCAGCTCGGCGGTATCGGCGCGTCCGAAGGGCGTCTGAGGATCAGGCAGCCCACCCCGTGCGGCATCGGCCGCCAGCTGATTGAGGTGATGGGCCTGCGCCGGCAGCCAGAAACGCGCCATGCCGGCCACGCCATCGCGGGTATCCAGGGCCAGCGTCTCGTTGAGGTACTGACGCGCCTCTTCACGCCGCGCGTCCGCCACATCCGCAGGCAGCCCCTGACGATAGAGCAGGTCCGGCTCTCGAATGCTGGCAATGGCCAGCACCCAGTGGCGGCTGTCGCTGCGCCATTGACGCATGGCGGTGCGGGAGCGATCCCGGATGGCCTCCGGCAGCAACGCGTGCAGCTCGCAGCGCAGCGGCGTCACCGGTGAGGCCATCAATGGCCGCCAGTCACTGTCGGTGGAGCCGGTGAGATCCGCCCCCTCGAACAGGCTGCGTCCGCGTTGATAGGCGCGCGCCACGCCCTGCCAATCCGCGTAGCGACGCACCAGCAGGTCGATACCATGCGCGGCGAAGTCCTCGCCCTCCTCACGACTCAACCAGCCGGCACACAGACCGGCAAAGGCCAGATCCACCAGCCGCAGCCAGTCCCAGGCGGCAAATTCCAGTGGCTCACCACGATCCAGATACTGGAGCAGCAGCTCCCCGTAGGCCACGGGCGACGGGCCCTGTTCGAGACCCGCAGCGGCCGCCAGCTCCGCACTGGCCGCCGCATGTGCCGGGGTGCCGGCGAGCCCCTGAGCCTTGCGCTCGGCCTCCTCGGAGGCGGCGTCAGACTCCAGCTCGTCGAGCCACTTGTCACGCTCATCCTGACTGGCCGACAGCATGCGCGCGCTGTCGATGTCCCAGCCGTAGCGATGCCCTTGCGAGGCCAGCCACAACAGCAGACGGATCAATTCGTCACGAGTGCGGATCGCCCAGGTATCACGCAGCCAGCGTTGCACGTCGGGCCAGTGACCCTGCGCATCGAAACCGCTGTCACTCGCCTCGCAGAGGCCGTCATCCGTCGACGTCAGTGTCGTCCCGCCGACCCAGGGCGCAAAGATGGCGCGCGCCATCCACACCCGGTCACGCTCACCCTGCGGCCACAGCTCGGTGGCGGGTACCGGCTGACGGCCTTCCAGCGCCTCCAGCAGACGCGGCCAGGTGACGCCCGCCTCTTCCTGCTCCAGCCGGGACAGCGCGAGACTGGCCTCGAAGAAGCCGTCATCGCCGCGTGTCCAGCCAGCATCGCTGCGCGAATGCGCCAGCGCCTTGAGCCAGTCATCCAGCGAGGTGAAACGTGATGCGATGGCCATGAGCAGTCGCACCAGCCAGGCACGCGTGCGCGCCTCGGACAGCCAGCCAGCCGTCCGCGCCAACGCCAGCAGCTCCAGCGCTTCCAGCTGACGCAGCGAGTCGGGCATGTCACTGGGGAACGCTTCCAGCAAGCGCCAGCCCAGCTCGCCGGCATCCGGCACTTCCAGCGCCTTGAGGCGCGCACGCGCCTCCTCGGATGTCCACACCGCTTCGGGTGTCGCACTGAAACGCCAACCGCACAACACCAGCTGCTGCCCCCACCAGGCACTCAGGGGTTCGACCAAGGCACACCTCACGACTCGACAGGTTTTGATGACGACGGGCCAGCAGCGGACCCTAAACACACCACTGGCGGCGCATAGTGTAACGGAAAGGCGCTGTTGGCGATGCCCCCATGCGGGATCGACTGCAACGCGATGACGCGTGAGAACACCGCTGACTCGCCAACGGCAGTGCGCCCGACGACAGGCGCTGTCATCGGGCGCACGGCATGCCTCAGTGCTTGCCATCAGTGCTTGGCATCAGTGCTTGCCATCAGTGCTTGGCATCACGGCATGGCACCCTCCCGGGAGGATGGCCATGGGGGGCGAGACTACGCCGCCTCGTGCTTGCCTGCCGGAATACGGAACAGTGCACAGTAGGCCACCGGCAGCACGACCAGCGTCAGCAGCGTCGCGACGCCCAGACCGAAGACGATCGCCACCGCCATGCTCGAGAAGAAGGCATCCGAGAACAGCGGAATCATGCCCAGCATGGTCGTGATCGCCGCCATCGAAACCGGCCGCACGCGGCTGACCGCCGCCAGCATCACCGCCTGGAAGCGGTCCTCCTGTTCGGTCAGCTGCACGTTGATCTCCTCCACCAGCACGATGGCGTTCTTGAGCACCATGCCGACCAGGCTCAGGGTGCCCAGCAGTGCCATGAAGGTGAACGGCGCCCCGAACACGATCAACCCGCTGACGATACCGATCAGCGTCAGCGGCACGATGGACCAGATGGCCAGCGCCTGGCGCAGGTTGGAGAACAGCAGCACCGTGATCACGAACATCCCCAACAGCCCCATCGGCAGCGAGGAGAACAGCGCCTTCTGCGCATCGGTGGACGTCTCGTATTCACCGCCCCACTCCAGATGATATCCCTCCGGCAGCTCGATGGCCTCGACCTTGGGTCGGATGCGACTCAATACACTGGCGGCCGTCTCGCCGGACAGTGGCATCGGCTCCGCGTAGACCGCCAGCATGCGCTCGCGATTGCGCCGCTTGATCAGGGGGTCGCGCAGTTCGGCCTTGAGCGGGCCCATCACCGCTCCCGCCGGCACGTAGGTTTCCTGTTCGTCGCTCCAGACGTTGAGACTGGCCAGGGTGTCGAGATCAAAGCGCTGGCGCTCCTCACCGCGCAACAGGATCGGGATCAGTTCGGAGCCCTCGCGATAGACGCCGACGCTCTCGCCATCACTGTTGATCAGCAATGCCTCATGCAATGCATCTCGCGTCACGCCGACACGCCGCGCCTGATCATCCAGGAACTCGGGTTCGATGCGATTGACGCGATTGCGCCACGACAGGCGAATGCTGTCTGCCAGCGGCTCCTGCTCGAAGACGTCACGCACTTCGGCGGCCAGCTGGCGCAGTACCGCCGGGTCCTCGCCGTAGAGGCGCGCCTCGAGACTGGCCTTGGCGGACGGGCCGACCTGCAAGGCCTGCACCTTGTATTCCACCTGCGGATACTCGGCGCGCAACAGGCGTATCACCTCCTCCATGCGCGCTTCGCGGCTGTCGCGGTCCTCGGTCTCGACGATCAGCTGACCGAAGCTCGCGTAGCTGTCTTCCGGCGAGTAGGTCAGGGTGAAGCGCTGGGCACCACCCCCGGTCACGCTGGTGACATGGTTGACGCGCTCCATCTTCAGCACCTGCTGCTCCAGACGCGAGACATGCCGTTCGGTCTCCAGCACATCGGTGCCTTCCGGCATCCAGACATCAACGAAGAACAGCGGTGTCGAGGCATCCGGGAAGAAGGCATTCTTGATCTGGCCAAAGCTCATCACGGCCACGACCAGCAGTGCCAGCGCCCCGCCCAGGGTCAGCCAGCGCAGACGGATCGCCCAGCCCAGCAGGGTACGGAAGCCACGGAAGACCACGCCCCGGTAAGGGTCTTCATGCTCGGTGCCGTCCTTGTCGTTGCCCGATGTCTCACGCGCTTCGCGGAAGAACATGTCGAAGAAGAACGGGGTCAGCGTCAGGGCGGTGATCCAGCTCAACAGCAACGAGTAACACAGCACCCAGAACAGCGAGCCGACGAATTCCCCGGTCGCATCCGGCGACAGACCGATGGGCGCGAAGGCGGTGATCGCGATCACCGTGGCCCCCAGCAGCGGCAGGCGATTCTGGTTGACCACCTCGAAGGCAGCCTGACGCTTGGTCTTGCCACGCTTGAGGCCGATCAGCATGCCTTCCGTGACCACGATGGCGTTGTCCACCAGCATGCCCAGCGCGATGATCAGCGCGCCCAGCGAGATCTTCTGCAGCTCGATGCCATGGATCGACATCATCACGAAGGTGCCGAGGATGGTGATCAGCAGCACCAGCCCCATCAGCACCCCGCTCTTGACGCCCATGAACAGCAGCAGCACCAGGATCACGATACCGACGGCCTCGGCCAGATTGAGCAGGAAGCCGGAGACCGCCTCATCCACCACCTGCGGCTGGTGATAGACGGTGGTCAGCTCCATGCCCAACGGCATGCGCGATTCAAGCTCCCCCAGACGCTGGTCGACTCGCTCGCCGACCTCCACCACATTGACGCCGGAGGCAAACGAGATCCCCAGCGACAGAGCGGTCTCGCCATCGGTGTGATAGAGACGTGATGGCGATTCGGTGTACTCGCGGCTGACGGAGGCGATATCCCCGAGGCGGATCAGGCCGCCATTGCCGGGGCGACCGACCACGAGGCGCTCCAGATCCTGCACGCTCTGGAACTCCCCGCCCGGCTGCAATTCCAGCGACAGGCCGTTCTGACGGATACGACCGGCATTGCCGACCACGTTCTGGGCATTGAGCAGATTGGAGAGCTGGTCCGGCGAGATGTTCAGCGCCTGCATGCGATCACGGTCCAGCGCCACGATCACCTGCTCGCTGCGCGCGCCGACGATGGAGACCTTCTTCACGCCCTCCACCAGCGTCAGTTCGCGTTGCAGGAAATCGGCCTGATCCTCGAGATCATGCGCCGAGTAGCCCTCGCCACTCAGGTTGTAGAGCAGACCGAACACGTCACCGAAGTCATCATTGACCACCGAGGAGGAGCTGCCGGGTGGCAGGCTCGACTGGGCATCATTGATCTTGCGCCGCAACAGATCCCAGTACTGCTGCATCTCGCCTGCGCGCACGCTGCTCTCGAGTTCCAGCGTGATCTGCGAAAGGCCTGAACTGTTGACCGAACTGACACGCTTGAGATTGGGAATCTGCTGGATGGCCTTCTCCAGCGGCAGCGTGACCTCCTCCTCCACCTGCTTGGGGGTGGCGCCCGGATATTGGGTGATCACCACCGCATTGCGGATGGTGAACTCGGGAAACTCCAGCTGGCCAAGATTGAAGAATGACACCACGCCGCCCACCGACAGCAACAGCGTGACCATCCAGCTGATGACCTTGTGTCTCAGGAAGTAATCGACCATGGATCAGAGCCCCGCTTCCTTGACCCAGGGGCGCACAGGCTCCCCGGCTTGCATGCGGCTGGCACCCGCGGTCACCAGACGATCACCGGCATTCAACTCCCCCGTGATCACCAGCCCCTCGCCCGTGGCCTGAAGCACCTCGACGGGCACGGCTTCCACCATCCCCTGCCCTGCCTTGTCCTTGTCCTCGACGTCCGGAGACGTCTCGGCGGCAGCAGAGCCGTCTTCCACATAACGCCACACTACGGCCTGCTGCGGGTCGGCATCGCGCATCACCACCGCTTCCACCGGCACACGCCATTGCCCCCCGGTGGCCCCCGTCAGCTGCTGCATGTCCAGCTCGACCGTCGCGCTCATGCCGGACAGCACGGTGATGTCCTGAGGCTCCGGCAGGGTCAGGGTGACCTGATAGCTCAGCGAGCCCTCACTGGCGCTGGTGTCATGCTCCTTGTAGCGCGCCGGATAGCGCTGTTCACCGCGCCCGAAGCGTACCCAGGCCAGCGCTGCATCCTCCTGACGCCCGGCCATGGCACGCTCACGGTCGATGGCGCGCACCTGGCGTTCCGGCAGATTGAAGGTCACATCGATCTGACCGGGCTGCTGGAGCACCGCGATGGTTTCCTGCGCCGTGACCACCTGATAGTTGTCCACCGGCACTCGGGCGATCACCCCGTCATAGGGGGCTTTCAACTCGGTATAGCTGAGCTGGTCCTGCGCCTGGGAGTACTGGGCCTGTGCCGACTGGAATTCCGCCTGCGCCTCATCGAAGCGTGCACGGCTGATGGCGCCCTTCTCCACCGAGTACTTCATGCGCTTGTAGGTCGCCTGGGCGAGATTGAAGCTGGAACGGGCGTTGTTGAGCTGACTGCGGGCATCACGATCATCCAGCTGCGCGATCAGCTCACCCTGCGTGACCTCCTGGCCGGCCTGCACGTTGAGCTCACGCAGCTCACCGCCGATCCGGAACGAGAGATTGGAACGCTCGGAGGCCTCGACCACGCCGGGATAGCGCTGTATGACACCGCCCCCCTCATCCGACAATGACAGCAACTTGACCGGATGCACCTTCTGCTTCTTCAGCGGCGCCTCGGCCTCGCTGCAGGCCGAAAGCCCGAGGGCCAGCAGCAGACCGGCAAACAACTGCAGGGCAAGGCCTCCGCGCCAGGCGGCGGGAGTACGCAGGTGTGGCTTGGCACCAGGTCGAAGTTTCATCAGCAGGCCCTTGAGTCATTGGAATGGAAAAGCACAAAACGAAGATCTGTCATCTGTCCGGCAATGCGTACGGCCGTGGCTCACGGTGCTGGATGACGAAGCGCTATCGCGTCCCAGGCCATCTCGAAGGCCTGGTCGAAGCATGCATCACTGATGGCCGGCACCTGACAGCCCGAGCCCTGCAGCAGGCTGTAGATCGAACGAAACATGAACACCTCGATGAGAGCGATGTCGATCTGTTTCAGAATGCCAGTCCGCTGGCCCTGCGCGAAGGCTTCCAGCAAGGGCGCGGCCCGCTCCTGGTTGGCCACCTTCAAGGCGTCCCGCATATGCGAGGAGTGAAGAAACTGATCATGAAAGCGGAACAAGGCGGGCTGGCGGCGCCCCAGCATCACCAGGGCGTGCCACACCCGACACAGCGCTGACTTGAGCTGCCAGGCCGCGGGGGACATCTCGGGCGATGTGCCCCGTGATACCTGCGCGTCCGGCTCGGCCTCGAAGGCATCAAGCGCCACCTCGATGATGCGGCGGCTGACCTCGCTGAAGGTGGCCTCCAGCAAGTCGTCCTTGTCGCGATAGTAAAGATAGAGCGTTCCGGGGGACATGCCGGCAGCACGCGCGATGCGTGCCACGGAGGTCACGGCAAAACCATGCTCGGCCACCTCATGCAGAGTGGCTTCCAGCAGCGCCTGCTGCTTGTGTTCATCACGATGGCGCATGGCCTGTCTGCCTCTGGATCTGCTCAGGATGAGAATCCACACAAAATAAATGAACGTTCATTTATTTACAACCAGCCATTGCGCCAGCCGGCCCCCGCCTTGCCATGCAGACGGCGGCTCTGACGCAGACACCACCAGGCCCCACCTGCCTCAGACCAGGCAAGGAAAAACGGACAAGGAAAAACAGGCAAAGAAAAACAGGCAAAGAAAAAGCGCAGCTCAAGGAGCTGCGCTTGCACGATCAAGACGGGCAGACAGGGAGACGCGAAAACGTCAGCGCCTCAGCTCTCCGGGTCGATGATCGCAATGATATGGTCTTCCAGATCCTGCTGGCGCACCGAGGCCTCGGAGACGGCGAAGCGTGACACCGCGACACCGGCACGCTTGACGCTTCTGGCATCCCCGGTCAGCAGCGGATGCCATTCTGGCAGCTCACAGCCTTCATTCAGGCGGCGATAACCACAGGTTTCCGGCAGCCAGCGCAGCTTGCCTACCGTCTCGACATCCAGCGGGATGCAGCCCGGCACGCGTGTGGCGCGATTGGGGTAATCACGGCAGCTGACCTTGCGCACATCCAGCAGGCGACAGGCGACATCCAGTACCGCGATGTCGCCACTGTCTTCATCCTCGAATTTCAGCAGGCAGCATTGGCCACAGCCATCACACAGTGCCTCCCACTCGGCCGTGTTCAGCTCCGAAAGCGCATGCCGCTCCCAGAAACGCTCACGTTTTCCGCCGTCAGGTTGCGGAACATCACTCATCTTGCTCTCCTCGCCCTGCCGGGCAGCAGGGTCGGTCCAGTCGGTCTCGTCTGACGACGGGCAGTCGTCAGTAGTGCGTTTCCGGCGGCGTCACGCCAATCTCCTTGAGGAGATTTTCCTTGACCGGCGGCATCTGCAGGTAGAAGCCCTGCTCCCGGATCTTCTCCAGCACCGTGGTACTGGCCACACGCGCCAGCGGCTTGTCGGCACGGATCAACAGCGTCATCAACGGCGCAGGCCTGCCGAAGATCTCCAGCAGGGACTCCGGCACATCCTTGAGACCTCGCGTCTTCTCGACGTACAGATACATCTCGTCCTTGCGGGCGCTCTTGTAGATCTCGCAGATCATCTTGTCATCAGTCATCGGGACCACCCATCACGTCATCTTGCAGCGCATGCGCGCATCAGCGTGCGCACGGGACACGAGCGCACGACGTCTCACATTGGTTACCTGATCGCCCCCGGCCATGCCGGAGGCAATCCTTGACTCATTCCGGCTGGAACGCCTTGGCGAGGCGCTCGGCCAGCAGCGCGCCGCGCCAGCCACCCGGCAACGGCAGCGGCTCACCTTCGTAGTCGGCGATCACCAGCGCTTCCATGTCGCGACGCTTGCCGAGAATCTCCGGCTTGAGGTCCTGGGCCTCGGCGACCGCGTTGACCTCACGCTTGAGGCGCTTCATGCGCGCCTTCCATTCCGGCGCCAACGGCGACGGCGGCACGCGCGGCAACTGGCTGTCATCGATCATCGCCACGTCCTTGAGAATTTCCAGCACGCTGTCGCCGATGCGCTTGATCTGCGGCGGGTGGAGCCCCTCGACCTTGGCCAGTTCGAAACGATTGACCGGCAGACGCTCGCAGATGGCGAACAGCTGGGCATCCGCCAGCAGGCGCGAGCGCGGCACGTCACGCAGACGAATCTGGGCCTCACGCCACTCGCACAGGGACTGCCAGGCGGCCAGCCCACGCGGCGTGAGCTTCCACAGGCTGCGATGGCGCTTCCAGTACTCCGGGTCCGGCGTGGCACCCCCGCTGCTGCCCGGGGCACTGCAGTCCTCTTCCAGCCAGGCCATGCGACCCAGCTGATTCAGGGCCTCACGCTGCTGTGCCCAGACCTGCGGCAGGAACAGCACGTCCAGAGCGGCATAGTCACACTGCGCCTGACTCAGCGGACGCTTGAGCCAGTTGGAGCGCGTCTCTTCCTTGGGCACCGTGATGCCGGCCACACGTTCGACCAGACGCTGATAGCCCATGGAGGCCTCGCCACCCGTGAGCCCTTCGGCGATCTGGGTATCGATCAGCGGTGCCGGCGCCACGCCCGCCCAGCGCAGGAAGACTTCCATGTCCTCGCCGCAGGCATGCAGCAGCTTGAGCGGCCCCTCAGGACCCAGCAGACGCTTGAGCGCGTCACTGGCCGGCACCACCGTGGGGTCGATCAGGAAGATGCGCGGCGTCTTGCCATCCGCACCGGGCAGCTCACCATCGCGGGCCGCCATCAGCTGCACCAGTGCCGGAATCGGGAAGAAGGTGGACTCACGGATGAACTCGGTGTCCAGCGCCAACCAGTCGGCGCCCTCAAGTTCGGCACAGGCAGCGGCCAGCGCTTCGGGGGTCTCGACCCAGATGGCGTCGAAGTCTAGCTCTGACAGCAGTGCGGTGGCGGCGGATTGATCACTCATCTGCAAGAATATCTCATGGTGACTGGCTTGCCCGGGCAAGCGATAAATGAAGGGTGACGGGCACTCGCCAGACACCGGGCGGAAACGACGGCGGGCGTGGTGGTTCCTGACCACCACGCCCGCAGACGTGCTGCTGTTGTTGCCTTTCGGACGCTCTGCGTCAAGGACATGCCGCTGGCGAAACGCGACCGGGCGAACCCGACACGTTCAGATCTCGCCGAGGGTAAAGGGCAATCGGCCGCTGAAGGCACGACTCAGCGTACCACCATCGACATATTCCAGCTCGCCACCCATCGGCACGCCATAGGCCAGCCGTGTCAGCTTGAGGGGCTGCCCGCCATGCGCCACATCGCGAAGCTGCTCGGCGATGTAGTGCGCGGTGGCTTCACCCTCGACCGTCGGGTTGGTGGCCAGCACCAGCTCTTCGATCTGACTCTCGCGCACGCGGGTTTCCAGCGCATCCAGGCCGATGTCCTCAGGCCCGATGCCGTCCAGCGGTGACAGGTGGCCATGCAGCACGAAGTAACGTCCCACGTAGCCACCCGCCCCTTCGATGGCAAGCTGGTCCGCGGGGGACTCCACCACGCACAGCACTCGCTCATCACGCCGAGGACTCAGGCACAGCTGACAGATCTCTTCTTCCGTCAGCGTCCGGCAGCGCGCGCAATAGCCGACACGCTCCAGCGCCTCGCCGAGTACACCGACCAGCCGGTCGGCCCCCATGCGATCACGCTCCAGCAGATGCAGCGCCATGCGCTGTGCGGTACGCGGACCGACGCCCGGCAGCACGCGCAGGGCATCCAGCAGCTGATCGACCAGCGGCGAGAATCCCATCAGAACGGCATCTTGAAGCCGGCCGGAAGGTTGAGACCCGCAGTCGCCTCTTCCATCTGCTTCTTGGAATTGACCTCGACCTTGCGCACCGCGTCGTTGACGGCAGCGGCCAGCAGGTCTTCCAGCAGTTCCTTGTCCTCTTCCATCAGGCTCGGGTCAACCTCGACGCGCGAGACGTCATGGCGCCCGTTCATGGTGATCTTGACCATGCCGGCACCGGCTTCGCCCTGGACTTCGGCCTTGGCCGCTTCTTCCTGGACCTTCTGCATGCGCTCCTGCATTTCCTGCGCCTGCTTCATGATGTTGCCCATACCGCCTTTTCCACCAAACATGGCTCACCTCATCAATGACGTGTTGTACATGAACTAACGATAAATGCTGTCTGCCAGCCGCGCCATCTGGCACGGCTGGCGTGGAGGCACATGCCCGCAAGCACGTCCCCCCGGAATCCGGGAGCGTCACCGGTCGCGGTGACCGATGACGCTCGATCAGAAATTGTCCGGCTCGAAGGAGTTGACGCTTTCCTCGATCAAGCGCGCGCCCAATTGCTGCTCCAATGACTGGATATGCGGGTCAGCACGCAAGGCTTCAACCGCCCGCAGCTGACGCTCGCCCAGCAGTCGAATGCGTCGGCTGTGAGGTGTCTCGAGACCCTCCGGCAGCGGGCCGACATTGATCTCGAGTTCCCGCACCACGCCCTGCCCTGCCAGCGCCTTGTGAATGCGCTCCCGGTGGACATCCGCCATCATCGCGGACTGGGCAGGGTCCAGCCTCAGCTTGAGGTGCGTGCCATCATCGTGCTCGACCAGACAGTGCGCACCGATGTTGCGTGTGATGCCGCCAAGCCCCAGCGCCGGGAATAGCTCCAGCCACTCCGCGTGATTCAAGCGGCCATCACCACTCGGCGCATCGGATGGCGCAGGCGCTGATGCCTGAACCGGCGCGGGAGCCGCTGCCGGCATCGGTTCCGCTGCCTCGACAGGCTTGGGCATGACCGGCTCAGACACGACCGGCGCAGCAGGCTCTGGTTGTGCTGGCGCTGACAATTCAGCAGACGTCAGCGCTGCTGTTTCAGCAGGCTCCGGTACTGATGCTTCAGCGGGTTCCGGTTCCGGCTCCGGTTTCGGCTCCGGTTCCGGTTGCGCCGAACCAAAGGCGGCGCTCAGGCGTGACATCGCCGAGCTGGGCGCAGCGGCTGCCAGTGCGGGCGCAGCCACCGGCTCCGACGGCTGCGGCGCTTGCGCCCCCGTGGCAGACATCGCCGGAGCTGACTCGGCAGCCGGCGCTGACCCTGTCGCGGCCGATGTCTGGGGCTCATCTTGTGTCAGGTCGCGAAAGCCGGCATCCCGGGCGTCATGAGGAACGTCCTCCGTCGCCCAGGGGGGCGGCTCATCGGCCATCGGCGGCTGTACTTCAGTCACCGGTGCGGCAGACTGCGCCGCGGCGGGAGCCACAGAGGCAGCCGGGGCCTGCTGCACCGGTGCTTCTTGAACAGGAGCCTGCTGAACCGGAGCTTGTTGAACAGGAGCCTGCGGCGCGGACACCTGTGGTGCCGGGGCTTGAGCGGCGCCCTCCGGCTGGCCGGTCATCGGCAGCGGCGTCTGCGCCGGACGCGGCACGCCCTGCGGGCGGAAGGCCAGCATGCGCAGCAACGTCATCTCCAGCGCGGTGCGGGCATCCGGCGCACTGGCCATGTCGGCGCGCCCCTGCAGGGCGATCTGGTAATAGAGCTGCACGTCTTCGCCAGTGAAGCGGCTGGCCAGCGCCAGCAGTGCATCACGGTCACCATGGCCGTTGTCCAGCGCGCTCGGCACCATCTGGGCGATCGCCAGGCGATGGAAGACGGAGGCCATGTCATCCAGCACACCGCCGTAATCCGGGCCCTGCTCGGCCAGCGTCGCGACCTCCGCCAGCAGACTCGCGGCGTTCAAATCCGCCAGACATTCCAGCAGCGCCAGCACATGACGGTGATCCAGGGTGCCCAGCATGGCGGCGACATCTTCGCGCCGCACCTGACCATGCCCAAAGGCGATCGCCTGGTCCGTCAGACTCATGGCGTCACGCATCGAGCCATCGGCAGCCTTGCCGAGCAACCACAGCGCGTCTTCCTCGAAGCTGACTTCCTCACGCCCGAGAATGTCGGTGAGGTGCTCGACCACGCGGACCGGCGGCATGTTCTTGAGCGTGAACTGCAGACAGCGCGACAGGATGGTGACCGGCAGCTTCTGCGGGTCGGTGGTCGCGAGCAGGAATTTCACGTGGGGCGGCGGCTCTTCCAGCGTCTTGAGCAGCGCATTGAAACTGTGGGTCGACAGCATGTGCACCTCATCGATGAGGTACACCTTGTAGCGTCCCTGGGTCGGGGCGTACTGGACGTTGTCCAAAAGCTCACGCGTGTCCTCGACCTTGGTCCGCGAGGCGGCGTCGACTTCGATCAGGTCGACGAAGCGCCCCTCGTCGATCTCGCGACAGGTGCCACACACGCCGCAGGGTCTGGAGCTGACACCCTCCTCGCAGTTCAGACACTTGGCGAGAATGCGCGCCAGCGTCGTCTTGCCGACACCGCGAGTCCCGGTGAACAGATAGGCATGGTGCAGGCGCCCCTGATCGAGGGCATTGACCAGCGCACGGCTGACATGCTCCTGACCGATCAGTTCGTGAAAATTGCGCGGGCGCCACTTGCGCGCCAATACCTGATAGCTCATTGAGCGAGGCATTCCTTGGGTGATCTGAAACATGAGCGGAAAGCCTGCACGACCCGGATAAGCGTCACCACCGACAGTCGACAGACGGAGACCGATGACGCGGCCTCGCTGAGAATGCGCTCATTCTAGCGACTTGCCGAGTGGCTTCAAAGCACGTAACCACTTGTGCAACGGGATTGCTGTCTCCAGGCCCGCATGACGGGCCCGACGGCGGAACATGACAGTCGAACATGATGATCAAGCATGAGGATCGCACACGGGTGTTGGTCATAGATGCCGAACGCGGGTGTTGAACATAAGCGCCGAACGCGGGTGCTGGACGCGGATATTGAACATAAGCGCCGAACAGGGAAGCCAAAGGCACAAGACGGACACGACAAGACGCCCGACAGGGCATGGCAACATACGAAGGAGTCGATCAGGGGACTTGCGGGGGAACACGTAGACGTGGCATTTCAGGCATGCGGATCTTTGCTGCCCTGAAATGGAGGCGGCCCCATCAGCCACATCCCGGCACACGCGTCAGCCACTACCGTTGCTCCCTTCCGGGCCTGGCGGGGTTTGCAGCCTAGCATTGCGGGAGGACCAACAGGGCCACCACAGACATGATCAATCGGTGAACTACCGAGCCAATCGCTTGAACTTCAAGCACTTGGCGTGATCAAGGCGCACACTATAACAGCGTGTTGCCGCCCTCACAAGAGGGGATGTCGCAGCGCCTCACTCCCCCTTCCTCTCATCGCACGCCTCGCCGTCAGGTACCGGCGCACGCCTCCGGAAATGGCGCACCATCAGCGGTAGCGCCAGCATCAGTACGATCATGCGCAGAAGGTGATGAAAGGCGACGAAGACGGGATCGAGATCCAGCGCCACCGCCAGCAGTGCCATCTCGCCGATACCGCCCGGTGCCAGTGCCAGAAAGGCCACATCGCGCGGCACGCCCATTGCCTGATGGATCACTTCGGCGAAGCCACCCAGTACCGCAAGCGCGATCAGTGTCGCGACACCCGATTGCCCCATCAGCCCCGCCAGTCTAGCGGGCGACAGCCCCTTGAAACGTGCCCCGATGGCGCAGCCCAGCACCAGCTGCATCACATCCGTCCCCCATATCGGGGGCGCAAAGCGCACCACCTCGGCCAATGACAACGCCATCGCCACCAGCAATGGCCCCAGCAACGCGGCATTCGGCAAGCGCAGGCGCCTGCCCAGAGGCAACAGCAACGGCAGCGTCAGTACCAGCCACAGCCCGCTCACCGGCGGGTCGCCTGCCCCGTCCGCTCCACCGCCTCCCTCCAGCAGCCAGTAGAGCGGCGGCAGGATGAGTATCACCAGCAGCACGCGCAGCGACTGGGCCACCGCGATACGCTGGGCATCGCCGCCACTGCGCTCCCCGATGATCACCATCGCCGTCAGCACCCCGGGCACCGAGGCGAACCAGGCACTGGTGGCATCGAAGCCGCAGCGTCGATACCAGGCGGCACAGGCCAGTGTCGAGGCCAGCACGCCGAGCAACAGCAATGTCCCCGACAGCCACCAGCTGGCAAGGTGCGAGACCAGCTCCGGCGACACTCGCGCTCCCAACGTCAGACCCAGCACCCCAAGAAACAGGCTGCGCAATCGCTCCGGCACGGCGAGTGTCAGCCCGGCCATGGCACCGAGCAGATTGGCGACCAGCGGCCCCAGCATCCACGCCAGCGGCATGCCGGTCAGCTGGAAGAGGCTGCCTCCCGCCACGCCCAGCGCCAGCGAGACCGCCAGCGATTTCCACTGATCGTTATCCACGGATGGAGTCCTGAAGCGCTGTCTGACAGCGCGCGCGAACGAGATGAGTGACATTCCGACATCCTTGTCAGCGGCACGAGGGGAGCCTGTGATGGTACGCTAGCCACATGGCTTGTTGCCCTGATGATCCTACCGTGAATCGTGGTGCCTTCGGCAGCCACCTGAACGGGAATACCGTGCATCTCCCGGAGCCCGGATGACCCCCACGCAATCGACACCTTCCACCCCTTCCCGACAGACGCCGTCACTGCTGCTGGTGGAGGACGACGCACTGCTCTCCAGTACCCTGCACAGTGTCTTCATCAGCGAGGGGCTCGACGTCACGCACCTGGCCGATGGCAGCGCGGCGCTGGCGCGACTCTCGCCAGGACAGCCGCACGGCTTCGCGCTGGTCGTGCTGGATCTCAACCTGCCCGGCGCCTCGGGGCTCGAGATACTGGCCGCCCTGCGTGAGCACGATCGCCATACCCCGGTCCTGATTCTCACCGCCCGCGGCGCCATCGAGGATCGCGTACGCGGACTGGATCTCGGTGCCGACGACTACCTCGCCAAACCCTTCGTGCTCGATGAACTGGAAGCCCGCGTGCGTGCTCTGCTGCGTCGTCATGCCAATCATCAGGCCAGCCAGGCCACGCATCAGGGCCGGGCGCTCGAACAGCGACTGGTGGTGGGCAGTCTGGCCTTCGAGCCGCTGAATGGTCGCTTCCTGCTGGCCGAGGCACCGCTGTCACTGCCCCCGCGCGAGCAGCGTCTGCTTGGCTGCCTGATCCAGCACGCCGGTGAGCCGGTGGACAAGGCCCGCCTGACCCGCGAGGCCTTCGGCGAGCAGGAGGCGGTCGGCGACAACGCCATCGAGGTCTATGTCCACCGCCTGCGCAAGCGCCTGGACGGCAGCGACGTCAGTCTGCGCACCATTCGCGGCCTCGGCTATCTGCTGGAACAGGCCCCGGCGGAGAGCCGGACTCCTTGAGCGCGCTCGACTCTCACCAGACCACGGCATCCCCACAGCCACCACGCGATGCCCAACAGCCCGTCAGTCTCTATCGTCGTCTGCTGAGCTGGCTGCTGATCCCGCTGCTGGCCCTGGGTACCCTGTTGCTGGTGCAGGCCTTCCTGTCCGCGCGTGAAGCCGCGGACCGCGCCTATGATCGTCTGCTGGAAGCCTCGCTGGTGACCATCGCCGAGCAGGTCAAATGGCAGGATGGTCAGCTATGGCTCGACCTGCCGCCGGCAGCCCTGGAAATGCTGGCCACCGATGCCCAGGAGCGGGTCTTCTACAGCCTGGTGGACGCCGATGGCGAGCAGGTCACGGGCAACACGCGGCTGCCCGATGCACGAAGCGAGGCCGGCACACATGGCACGCGGGACGAGATGGCGGGACGCAGTGGCGAACTGGCCTTTCGCGACATCGCCTGGCAGGGGCAGGCACTGCGCCTGGGCACGCTCGATACCCGCCTCGGTGGCTGGGGTGATGACCCGCGTCATGGCCAACGCTTCAGCATTCGTGTCGCCCATACCCGCGAAGGGCGCGATGCGCTGACCCAGGAGCTGTACCGTGGCTCGCTGGTGCGCCTGGCAGGCATGGCCATTCTGGCCCTGATGGTGGTGCTGGTGGGCGTGCGCATGGCGCTTGCGCCCCTCACGCGGCTGCGGCGAGCCATCCGCGAACGCGACCCGCGCAGCCTGGCGGCCTTGCAGCTGACGCTGCCGCGCGAGCTTGAGGAACTCAAGCATGCCCTCAATGAGCTGCTGTCCCGCATGCGCCGGGTCCGTGCCAATCAGGAGCGCTTCATCGGCGATGCCTCCCATCAGTTGCGCACGCCCCTGGCCGGTCTCTCCGCGCATGCCGAGCTGGCCCTGCGCCAGCAGGACCCGAGCGCCTGGCACGCGGCACTGGCACAGATGCAGGCCACCGCCAGCCACACCGCCCACTTGGCCAATCAGCTGCTGTCACTGACACGTCTCAACAATCCGGAAGTGCAACCTCCTCGGGTGCCGCTGGAGCTCTCGAGCCTGGTGCGCGACACGGTCAGCCGTCATTTCCTGCGCTGTGATCGCGCCGGTGTGGATCTCGGCCTCGAGATCGCGCCGGACATCGACCATGTCGCCTGGACGCCGGGTGTGGACTGGCAACTGCAGGAGGCGCTGGCCAACCTGATCGACAACGCCTGCAAGCATGGCGCGCGGGTAGTGACCGTGACGCTGAGCCGCGAGCACGCGATACCCGCCAGCGGAGAAGACGCGGCACGTGACTCGGCCACGCCAGGCCGTCTGCGCCTGAGCGTCGAGGATGATGGCCCGGGCATCACGCCGGAGCGGCGTCTGCTGGTGCTGCGCCCCTTTCATCGCCATGCCCGGGCAGACCAGCACCCGGCCGCCCAGCCGATGTCCGATGCCTCAGGCGGCCAGACACCCGAGCAGAGTGGCGCAGGGCTCGGGCTTGCCATCGTCGATGGCATTGCCCGCCACCACGATGCCCGGCTGTCATTGGAGGCCTCCGACCCTGCCCCCGCTGATGGCGCTCGGCCGGGACTGCGCGTGAGCTTTCACCTGCTGCCCTGCCCGCCTCCCGTGACCGCCACTGCACCAGCCTCACGCGAGGCATCGACCGGCCCCAAGGGGGATGCATGTTGAGAACGCACCGCTGCTGGGCCGCCGTGCTCACCGTCGTCGGGCTGGCCGTCGCGTCGTTGTGCTCGGCACAGGACACCGCGAGCTTCGACCCGCAACTCGATGAGCATCAGGCACTCTGGCTCAAGGCAGGAGAGCCCGTGGCCGCGCAGGCCGTCCAGTCCGGGGAAGAGGCGGATCTGGTGATCCATGCGGCGCTGGATCTGCCCGAGATTCGTCCGCTGCTGCAACGTTACAGCCGCGAACACCCCGGGATGCTGCTGCATTACGTCAATCGCTCCGCGCTGGCGCTGGAAGCCCGCTATCTGGCCGCCCCCCTGACACCTCGGGCCGACCTGATGATCTCCTCGGCCATGGGCCTGCAGTACCGTCTGGCCAATGGCGGCCATGCACGCCCGCTGCAAGCCGCGAACCTGACAGGCTGGCCCGAGAGCTCACGCTGGCGCAATGAGCTGTTCGCCATGAGCTTCGAGCCCATCGTGATGGTGGCGCGCCGCGATGCGCTGAAGCGTCTGGCCGACAGCGAAGGACTGCGCGACCCTCGCGATGCCCTGCGCAGTCATCGGGATCTCTGGCATCTGCTGGAGACACGCCGGGAGCTGCTGCGCGGTCGCGTGATCACCTACGACCCGCGTCGCAGCGGCTCCGGCTTCACCTATGCCGTCTCCGATGCCCGTCAGTCGCCTCGCTACTGGACACTGGTGCGCGCCATGGGTCAGGCCGATGCACGGCTGGTGACCACCACCGGCGCCATGCTCGAGGCACTGGCCAACGGCGAGGTGGATATCGCCTACAACCTGGTCGGGCCCTATGCCATCTCCTTTGCCCGCGCGCACCCTGAGCTGCTGGTGATCGTGCCGGAAGACTACGTGCTGATTCAGCGCCGACTGGCGTTCGTGCCGCGCCAGGCACCGCATGGTGATGCCGGCGAGGCATTTCTGGACTGGTGGTTGAGTCTTGAGGGCCAACAGGCGGTGGCCAATGACAGCGATCTGGGCGCATTGCATCCCGATGTGAGCGGTGACGGCAGCGCGCGTGATCTGCGTGAACGTCTCGGCAACGCGCTGCGCCCCATCGAGATAGGCCCCGGCCTGCTCGCCACCCTCGACAGGCTCAAGCAGGCCAGCTTCCTGAGCCGCTGGGCGCTGGAGTTTCGGGCCCCGGCGCCCGGGCCCAGGTCTGGCTCTGAGCCTGCGTCTGAGTCTGAGTCTGACTCTGAGTCTGAAACCAGGCCTGCACCTGAGACTCAAGCAACACCGGCCTCACCGGCCACGCTCGACGACTAACGGCCGCCGCCATCTCCCCCGTCGCCGTCCGTCGCGTCGGGCGCGGATTCGCGCAACCCGGCATCTTCACGGCCGCCCACGCCGGTGGTCGGCTTGCGACGAGCGATCAAGGCGCCACCCTCACGGTGCTCGCTGCTTGACGGTGCGTCTCCCGTCTCGGCTCCAACGCTTTCCGGCGAGCCGCTGGCCGCTCTGAGCGGCTCGCCCGTGGCCGCTCGCTGCTCGATGAGACGCTCGGTGCCATCCTGACGATGCAGCCAGACATCCATCTGCTGGAAGGCCACCTTGAGACCGTTCTCGCGGAAGCGTGCATCGACCCAGCGATTGATCTCGTCTGTCGCATACAGGCGGTCGGTAAGGTCGTTGACGTAGATGCGCAGCTCGAAGCCGAAGTTGTCCTTGTTGTAGCTCAGACAGAACACCAGAGGCTCCGGGTCCTTGAGCACCCGCCTGTTCTCCTGGGCGGCCTGCATCAGCAGGCGGTGCGCCAGATCCAGATCACTGCCATGGGCGACGCCGAAGTTGAGCACCACCCGCGTCACGTTGTCCGAGAGTGACCAGTTGATCAGCTGGTCGGTCACGAACACCTTGTTGGGAATGATGATCTCCTTGCGGTCGAAATCCGTCACCGTGGTGGCACGGATACGGATACGACTGACCGTCCCGTGCAGATTGCCGATGGTGATGGTGTCGCCGATGCGTACCGGGCGCTCGAACAGGATGATCAGGCCCGAGATGAAGTTGGCGAAGATCTCCTGCAGACCGAAGCCCAGGCCGACACTCAACGCCGCCACCAGCCACTGCAGCTTGTCCCAGCTGACGCCCATGCTGCCCAGTGTCATCACGAAGCCCGTCGCCATGATCACGTAGGACAGCAGCGAGGTGATCGCATAGCTCGACCCCTGCTTGAGTTCGAGCCGCGACAGGATCGAGACCTCCAGCAGGCCCGGCAGGTTGCGCGCCATCATCACCGCGACCCCGAGAGTGACCAGCGCCGCGATCAGGTCCGCCAGCGAGATGGGGGTCGCGGAATCTCCCTCGGCCGAGGCGGCGATCTCCCAGACCACGACGCTGTCCAGGTAGCTGAGCACATTGAGCAGATCCGCCCAGACCAGATAGAAGATGAACATGAAGCTGATGACCAGAATCAGCTTCGACAGGCGCAGCGACTGGGAATTGACCTGCTCCATGTCCAGCGGCGGCTCCTCGACCACCTCGACGCCGCCCTCCGCGCCTTCCTGCACCTGGGCTCGCCGACGCGCCACGGCACGTCGATACGCCAGACGGCGCGCCGCGACTGCCAGCCCGCGCACCACGGTGGCCTCGACCAGAATCCAGGCACCGAACAGGAACAGCGTGGTGATGAAGCGTCCACTGAGGCGCAGTGCCGTGTACTCATACCCCAGGCAGATCAGCACGCCCAGCGCCACCGGCACCATGGCCATGGCCAGCCCCAGAATCAGGCGAAACAGCTTGAGACCGAAGAACGGCACATGCGCCAGGATCAACCGCGAGAGACAGAAGCTCATCGCGCATAGCCCCGAGAACAGGATCAGCAGACCCAGCGGGCGCTCCAGCAGATTGAGATCCGCCTCGCTGATGATGTTGGTAGTCAGGATGACCGGCAGCAGCGCGCAACCCAGCCACCACAGATGGCGGCGCAGCTCGGCCACGTAGTTGGCGGGCCACTGGAAGTGACGCTCGGCCACGCCATCCTTGACCAGCAGGCGCCGGAAGATGGCGAAGATCCCCCATGCCAGCGCCAGCTTGAGCAGTGCCTGGCCCAGCGCCCACAGCATGACGCCCTCCCCCAGCGACAGCACGCTGCCGATCAGTGCCAGCGCGAGTGCACCGGGGATCGCCAGCATCACGTTGAGCAGGATCGCCCGCGGAGTGTGCAGCTGGGTGTCCTGCTTGAGGCGGCCTATCTGGGCATGCAGGTCCGCCAGGCGCGATCGGATGTGCGAGCGCTTCCAGGTGATGAAGATCAGCAACAGCAGCCCCGGCAGCGCCACCCACAGATCATTGAGCTGGAAGCCCTTGGACAGCCCCGCCACCACGCCACGCCATACGGTGGGCTTGAGCTCGTCCGCCAGCATTTGTGGAGTACGCGACAGCCAGTCCAGGTCCAGTGGCTTGCCGTTGGCGACCCAGAAGAGCTGCTCCTCGATGGTCTGGCGCAGACGTCCGGAGACTTCGAGCAACTGCTGCTGGTTGAGCTGCAGATCAATGGCGCGCGCCAGCAGGCTGTCATATTCCTTGTCGAGCTTGTCGACCAGCTCCTTGCGGGCCTCCAGCTGGCGAGTCAGCGCCTGACGCAGCTCGGAGCTGACCGTCTGGGCATCGGCGTTGCCGCCGGGGCGCTCCAGCGCGGCGCTTTCGCTCAGCACTTCGCTTTGCAGATAGTGCGGAATGTCCGCGAGCTGTTCGCGCACCTTGTTGAGTTCGAACTGCTTGAGGCGCAGATCGGCGATCTCTTCCTTCAGGTCCTGACGCACGTCAACCTTGGGCAGATGACTCTGTTGCTCACGCAGGATACGGGCCAGCAGCACGCTGCCCTTGATGGCCTCGATCTGCTCGCTCATGGTGCGCTCGACCTGGGTGACGCGGTCCAGCTGGGTGCGCACCTCGAGACCATCGCGGATCACGGCGTTGACGCGATCCGTGATCGCCAGCAGCTGGCTGCTGAGTTCACGGTTGCGACTCAGGACCTGCTGGAAGATGGGGTTGCTGGCCAGCTCGGCATTCTCGCCGCTGGTGGCCTCCGCGATGGTCTGCTCGGACTGGTCTCGCCGCTTGGCGTTGACCAGGCTCTGCACCACCTTGAGGTCCTGCTCGAGAGTCTCGATACGCCGGCTGTAGAGCGTCTTGCGTACCTGCGCCAGCTCTCGCAGCTGCGAACTGGAGTTGAGCTCGGTGTGACTGAGCTCGCCACGTGCCTCGGCCAGGGCCAGACGCGCCTCCAGCAGGTCTCGCCCCGTGCCGGTCAGTGCCTGGCTGTCGCTGCCGGAGAGCTGGGTCTGCAGGCGCTGCACCTGCTGCTGGGCATCCGCCAGGGTCGAACGAGAGCGCTCCGGCAGACTCTGGGCATTGATGAGGCGCCGATTGGTACTCGCGAGCTTGTCCTGCAGGCTCTGGAGCTCGTCCAGGATACGCGTCATGCGCGCATCCAATGCCTCCACCGATTCCTCGGCGAGACTCGCTTCGTCGAGCTGACTGGTGCTGTCGCGAGGCAGGCTCGCCAGCGCTGCCTGGGCCTCGGCCAGATCACCCGGCGCCGTCTTCACCTCGGCCTTGATATCCTTGAGGTTGCTGTTGGCCTCACCGAGATCATCGAGTACCGTCAGGGTTTCCTTGAGATCCGCGATCCGCTGGCGTGTCTCCGCGTCAGGCTTCTCGACGCTCTGCAGGTCCTCCAGCTGGCCCTGCACATCGCTGCGCTCCACGACGGCCTGTGCCATGCCGGGCAAGGCGCACAGCAGCACGACAAGCATCATCACGATCCATCGCGTCGTCGCTCTCAAGGAATTCATGCCTGACACATCCATCTCCTCACCCGCATCGTTACCAGAGGCAGACCTCTCGGGGTCCACGATGCCTGCATTGTCAACTGAGCCTCAGTCAGGCGCAATCGCTCCGACACCTCCCCGCCAAGCGCACCATGGGGATGTGAGCGGCAGGCGACAGAGGTGTCGTCGGTTGCCAGCTGGCACCCCACGCCCGCCAGCCAGTAGAATGGCAGACTTGTCATGATCGTTGCCCCATAATGCGCTGCTCGTCTCTTGCGGTGTTACAGACAGGATATTTCCATGCTTCTCTGCCCTACCTCCACCGGCTCTCGGCCAGTCGCGGCATGCCTGTCCGGAATGCTGGCGTCAGCGCTGCTGACCTGCGCCCCACTGGCCAGCGCAGACGTGCCCTACACCATGGACAGCCAGGGCCGCGTGGTACTGGCCAATGGCCAGCGCTTCACGCCCCGAGAACTGGGGATGACTCCGGCCCAGGCGCGTGCAGGGGCACGCAAGAGCGATCCACGTCGCACGCCGATCTATACGCAGCCCGCACGTGGCGGCGCAGAGCTGGCGGCGAGTGATGACGCCCCTGCCTCCGTGGAAGGTCAGGAGAGTCAGGGGCAGGACAGCCTGGCTCAGAAACGTGCCGAGGAGCGGGTGGTGCTCGAGGACGATGCCGAGAGCAATCCCCTGGCCATCACCGCCTACAAGCGCAACTATCTGCTGCCCTGGGCCTACAACTCGACCCCGAATGAGAGCAGCTTCGCCCAGGTGACCCGCGAAGGCGAGGTGGACAACACCGAGGTGAAGTACCAGCTCAGTCTTAAGGTCGGGCTGGTGAATGACATCTTCGATGACAATGGCGACCTGTACTTCGCCTATACCCAGCGCAGCTGGTGGCAGGCCTACAACTCCGATGCCTCGGCGCCGTTCCGCGAGACCAACTACGAGCCGGAAGCCTTCCTTCAGTTCGACAATCGCTATGAACTGCTGGGCTGGACCAACACGCGCAATCGCATCGGTTTCGCCCATCAGTCCAACGGGCGTTCCGACCCGCTGTCGCGCAGCTGGAACCGGGTCTATGCCGACATGATGTTCCAGAATGGCGACTGGGCCGTGGCGATCACGCCGCATTGGCGCGTGCCGGAGGAGTCCGATGAGGACGACAATCCGGACCTCTACAACTACATCGGCTACGGCGACATCACCGTGGGCTATACCGCGGATCAGCACGAGTTCACCTGGATGGTGCGCGGCAACCCCTCCAAGGGCAATTTCGGCAACCAGCTGGATTACTCCTTCCCGCTGTTCGGCAAGGTGCGCGGCTACGTGCAGTACTACCACGGCTATGGCGAGAGCCTCATCGACTACGACCACAGCGTGAATCGCCTGGGGCTGGGCTTCTCGATCAACACCTTCTTCGCCGGCCTGCCAGAGACCTGATCTTCGGCCAGCGCGCCTCTCACGGGCCGCCGAGCCATGATCCCCTCGCCACGCAACGGGCAGCCCAGGCTGCCCGTTGCGTCGTTTCAGGCCGTGCAGACAGGATTCATCCTCCCTGATCCAGATCAACGAATGCGCCTCGGCTCCCCCCGATATCATCATCCAGGCATTGCCAGCCCTTGTGTTTGTTCCCGGTGGCCCCAAGGATTTGTTCATGACCAGAAAAGACGCAGCCAGGCAGGAATCGCTGCGACCTGAAAAGGTCATGCCCTGCCGCCAGCGGCGCCCCAGGGAAGACTGAGTTCGAGAGTCATGCGCGCCCTCTGGCGCTCACAATTCACGAAATCTGATTCGACACACGGGAAGGAGACACAACATGGCCATGCAGAAAATCGGTGATCATACGACCACAGCCAATTCAGCCACCGGTGCCAACACCGAGCAGCTGAAGGAAGACCTGCGTCATCTCTCCCAGACCGTCGAGGAACTGCTGCACGCCTCGGCCGAGGATTCCCGCGAGAGCATGAAGGAAGCGCGTGCCCGCGCCCAGACCCGCCTGGAAGCCACTCGTGCCCGACTGAGTGCCCAGGGTGACCGTCTGGCCGCCAGCGCGCGTGAATCCGCGGACTGCGCTGACCGCTACGTGCACGACAACCCGTGGACCAGTGTCGGTATCGGCGCTGCCGCCGGTGTCGTCATCGGCATGCTGCTTGGCCGTCGCTGATGCAGGAGCAAGGGCCGGTTGAACGCGTACTTGGCGCCATCCGTCGTCTGACCGCGAGCCTGGTGGAGAGTGGCGAGACGCGTCTGCGTCTCGCCGTGCTGGAGCTCGAGGAGGAACGCGAACGCTTGTTCGTGATGCTGCTGCTGTCAGGTATCGCCCTGATGCTGATCTGCTTCGGTATCGGCCTGGCGATCCTGCTGGTGGTCGTGGCCTTCTGGGATACCCATCGCCTGCTGGCCATCGCCTTGAGCGGCGGTATCCTGCTGGCACTGGGCGGATTGATCGCCTGGCGAGTCAAGGTGATCGCTTCCCAGCGCAGCCTGCTGCGCTCGACGCTCAGCAATCTGAGCCGCGACAGCGACAGCCTCAAGGACGTCCGCGCCGACGCTCTGGAACGCCAGCGCCAACGCGAAAACCTCTGATGCCCCCCGCCTGCCAGCCCCTGTAAAGGAGGCGAGATGAGTTCTTCCAGACAGTCCCTCGCGCAGCGTGAGCCGGCACTGCCCCCCTCAGGGGGGAACGGTCGCCGGCAAGCGCATTCGCGCGATGCCAGGCGTGCGGAACTCGAAGCACGCATCAGCCAGCAGCGCCTCGACGTCAGTCATGCGATGCGTGACCTCAAGGAGGCAACCGCCCCCATCGACCGTGGCTGGGCCAAGGTGCAGCAATACCGTGGCCCGTTGGTTCTGGTGGGCGGCCTGATTGCCGCGCGGGGAGGTTTCCGGCCAAAGAAGGGCCTGAGCCTGATCAAGCGCGGCCTGATGGGCTGGGTGATGATTCGCCGCCTGAGAATACTGTTCGACAAGTGATCACGATACATACCGAAAGCCCCGCCACCTGGCACTCAGGTCGCGGGGCTTTTTTCGTCGCACGTCTCGATATGCAGCGGGCAGGCGTTGCCCGGGATGACTCAGGCGCCGCGACTGTCGCGCTTGAGCAGATGGATACCCAGATAGAGAGCCGCGAAGATCAGGCCCAGCACGGCGCCAAAACCGAAGACATTGCGACCATCGCCGGGCAGGAACTCCAGGAAGGAGGTCAGGAACTGGCCCAGGAAGATCGCCATCGTCAGGTAGGCGAGATTGCGTCCACGCACCAGTGCGTGGCTGCGCTCCACCGTCATGTGGTTGAGCAGCGGAATCGAGAAGCCGAAGCCCATCCCGGCCAGCACGGCACCCGCGCTCATCACCCCCATGTTCTCGGCCTGCTGGAAGACGAACAGGCTGGCGGCATACAGTACGAAGGCCAGTGCCAGCGTCGGCATCTCGCGCAAGGTACGTGAGACCTTCGGCATCCACATCGCCGCCACCACCGCGACCATCGAGATCGCCGCCAGGAAGATGCCGGTCGAGGCCTCGTTCAGCCCCAGCAGGTTCAGGCGCTTGGGCAGCATGACGATGGCGGTGAAGAACAGCGTCATGGCCATGGCCGCCGCCAGATAGACACTGGTGAGCGAAGCGGACAGCGCCTGCTGGCCCGACTTGCCAACCGTTTCATCAGGGGATGCAGGTGACTGCCTGGGCACCATCATCCACAGCATGGCCAGCAGCAACCAAGCCAGCAGGTAGAGCAGGAAAGGCAGCTGCCAGGCGATGCCTGCCAGCACGCCACTGACGAACAGGAAGATCACACCGCCAAGTTCGATGGACATGCCCTGCTGGGCAATCATCTTGAGTCGCGCATGGCCGTGATACCACTCGGAGATCAGCGTGGTGCCTCCCGCCATCACGACCGCGGTGACGCCCCCCAGCAGGATACGATCGGCGAACACGGCGACGGTGCCTTCCAGCAGTGCCCCGCCCGCCCCCAGCAGACCATACAGGAACAGCCCGCCAGTCAGCGCGCGATAGGCCCCGAGGCGGTCGATCATGCGCCCGGCGATAGGCGCAAACAGCACCGCACCCAGCGACGGCAGGGTGATCAGCCAGCTGGCATGGCTCTTCACCTCAAGCGCCGAGGCGATGCTCAGAAGCCCCGGCGCGACCACGGTTCCCACCATGATGGTCAGACAGGCGACCGCCAGCAGCGTGAAACGCCCGCCGCCAGAAAGTGGTCGAGAGGTATCGCGCGTATCCTGCGCGATACCTCGGGAAGTTGATGTCGTCATATCGGCTCCACTCGGAAACAGGGCCCTCTTGCCAGCCACTGCATCGCCGCGCCCTCCTGGCTTGTGAGACACGAAAGCCGGGAGGGCGCGAGAGGAAGAAAGCTGACGGAGGAAGGCTTGGCAGGTCCCCAGACTAATGAGCGAGCATTGATAATAGAAATGACGATACTTGATATGACTTATACTTGATGAACATCAATCAACTGACGAGAGCTGCCATGGAACTGCGCACACTGAGAACCTTCATTTCCGTGGCGACGCACCGGAGCTTCTCGGCCGCCGCCCGCGAGCTGCACACCGTTCAGCCTGCCATCAGTCGCCAGATCGCCGATCTTGAAGCCGAACTGGGCGTGAGTCTGTTGTGGCGCAATACGCGGGAAGTGCGAGTGACGGCACCCGGCGAGGCGTTGCTGGAAGAAGCGCAGCGCATGCTGGCGCTGGAAGCACAGGCACGCAAGCGCGTGGCGATGGCCGCCAGCGGCCAGACCGGCACGCTGCGCATCGGCTACATGAGCTCGGCCTGCGCAAGCTTCGTGCCCGGCCTGATGCGCGACTTCGCCGCCAGCCACCCCGAGGTCAGCCTCACCTTGCATGAGATGAGCGCCCAGCAGCAGCTGGATGCCTTCGCGCGTGACGAGATCGACCTCGGCCTGTCGCGTCCGCTGCCCATCGAGCAGCGCGATACCCTGACGGCTCTGCCGGTCTACGAGGATAGGCTGATGGCGGTCGTGCCCGAGGGCCATCGTCTGGCGCACCGCAAACGACTGGCCCTGAGCGAGCTTGCGCAGCAGGACTTCGTGCTGTTTCAGCGCACGCAGGCGACGGGGCTGTTCGACCAGATCATCAGCGCCTGCGGCGATGCCGGCTTCTCGCCGCGCCTCCAGCGCCAGCCGGCCATGATGCAGACGCTGCTCAGTGAGGTCGCGGCCGGACTGGGGGTCGCCATCGCGCCCGGCTGCATCCGCCGTCTGCAGTGCGATGGCTGTCAGTTCATTCCCCTGCGTCCGGCGCTCGGGGCGGTGCCATTGGAGCTTCACTATCCGACCACACCGGGCCGACCGGTGACCGAGGCCTTCGTTGCGCTGGTCGAGCAGCGCCGGCCCGCCATCCGCCAGCAGATGGCATGAGACGCGGCCAGTGGTGAGAACGTGCTGGTCAGCAGTTCAGCCCGCAGGCCACCGCCGAGGACCACGCCCACTGGAAGTTGTAGCCGCCCAGTTCGCCGGTGACATCCAGCACCTCACCGATGAAGGCCAGCTGCGGGAGATCGCGCACGCTGAAGTCCTTCTGCGAGATGGCATCGGTGACCACGCCGCCCATGGTGACCTCGGCGGTGCGCCAGCCTTCGGTGCCCGCCGGCTTGAGCTGCCAGTGGTTGAGCGCCTTGGCCAGCTGCTCGAGACGCGCGTTGGAGAGCTCGGCGAGGCTGCGCTCGCTGATGCGGCCGGCATCGGCATCCTGCCACTCGACCAGCGACTGGGCGAGGCGCTTGGGCAGGCGCTCGCCAAGCCAGGGGCCGATCTGGCGCTTGGGATGCTGCTCGCGCAGGGCGAGCAGCTCGGCGTAGGCGTCCACCCCCGGCAGCAGGTCGATGTCCAGTGGCTGACCGGGCGTCCACCAGCTGGAGGCCTGCAGCATCGCCGGGCCGGAAAGCCCACGGTGGGTGATCAGCATCGGTTCGCGATACTGGCCCTTGCCGGCAGTGACACTGACGTCACAGGCAAGCCCGGACAGCGGCGACAGGCGCTCCTTCCACTGCGAGGTCAGCGTGAACGGCACCAGCGCCGCGTAGGTCTCGGTGACCTCGAGCCCGAACTGGCGCGCGATATCATAGCCAAAGCCTGTCGCGCCCAGCGTCGGGATCGACATACCACCGGTCGCCACTACCACCCGCCCTGCCGTATGCGTGCCGTTGCTGGTCTCGACCCGCATGCCCTCACCCGCACGCTCAAGCGAAGTGATGCGCGTGTTGAGACGAATCTCCGCCCCGGCCCACTCGCACTCCGTCATCAGGATCGCCAGCAGATCCTTGGCGGAATCCGCGCAGAACAGCTGCCCCGGCTTCTTCTCGACATGCTCCAGCCCGTGACGCTCCACCAGCTCGAGAAAGTGATGCGGCGTGTAGCGCTTGAGTGCCGAGATGCAGAAGTGCGGATTGCGTGAGAAGAAGTTGGACGGCCCGGCATCCAGGTTGGTGAAATTGCAGCGCCCGCCACCTGACATCAGGATCTTCTTGCCGGCCTTGTTGGCGTGGTCCAGCACCAGCACGCGCTTGCCCTGATAGCCCGCCGTGGCGGCACACATCAGGCCTGCCGCGCCTGCGCCGATGATGATGACGTCGTATGTGGCCATGCTGGAAACCTCGTGCAACAAGAAGAGAAAGACGGTGCTGAAACGCCGAGTGCTCGAGTAGAGGCACCGTGGTGGCCCGACTGTGCCAGACACCGGCCGCGCAGTTTACCAGAAGCCACGCCCGGTTTCGGGCTCCCGCCGTCCCCTGGCAACATGCGGAGCGCGGATTGGCCATCAAAAGGAGCGCTGCGGATATCCACAGCGCTCCTTTTTATCTCGCACGTCAGCTCGCACGTCAGCTCGCACGTCAGCTGACATGCCATCTCGTCAGGTTCTGTCGTGTCTCGCTGGACACGACATCAAGCCAAGAGCCTGCTCACCTCACCTGTCACATTCCGGCATGCAGCCCCAGTCCCAGAGCCGCCGACAGACCGATACCGGCCGCCATGAGCAGGCCGCCCAGGGGGCGCCGACGTTTCATCTGCCACCACATCCACAGGCCAGTCAGCCCCCACAGCACCATCACGCAGGCCATGACATCCACGACCACGGCCCACAGCCACTCCAGCACGCTGCTCTTGTAGCCATGCTGCTTGTGCAGATGCGTCAGGGTTTCGCCAAGCCCCGCGCCGGGCTGGACCTGCCCGACGGGCTGGCCCTTCAGCTTGCCTGAATACAGGTCCAGCTGGGCAGTGAAGCGCTGGCCGCTGCCGTCCTCCAGCGTGAAGTCGAGCGTCCCCTTGCCATTGAGCGGCTGACGTTCACTGGCGCCGATCGCCTCGCGAAGACGGGCCTGCTGACTGACCAGTGGCACCGCCAGTGGCGAGGTGTCAGGAAGCGTCAGGGTCTGGCCGGCCAGCGGCATGCGAGCAGGACGAGCCGACGCATTTCCCGCGGCGTTTTCCTGCATGGCGATGCGCCGTCCCTCACCGTGGGAAAGATCCACCATGTAGCGCTGACGCATGTCCGCTCCCCGGGAATCCAGCAGCAGAGACAACGGCGCCCCTTCGAGCGCCTGCGGATCAACCAGCGTGAATTCGTGACGCCCCGAGGAGACTCGGTTCATTTCCGCCACGGTGGCCACGGCCAGAGCCTGAGCATCCACCGGGCCCAACGCGGCGCGTTGCAATGCCTCGGACGACAAGGGTGTCTGCTGGATGTCGCGATACAGACCGGGATGGTTCATCAGGAAGGCGCTCACGCCATACAACAGCACGAAGGGCACCAGCGCGACGCCGCAATACAGATGCAGAGAGCGGATCCAGGGATTGAGTCGCTGCGCCAGGGTCTTGCGCCGCCCTCGCTGACGGGGGGTGTCCTGACGCATGGAAGTGGCGCGCGAGGCGGGCCGTTGAGCGGGGGCACCGGGTGCGACATCTGACATGATGACTCTGTTCCTGGGGAGAGCAACGACAAGGTGGATGCACACGCCTTCGCGCGGGTGCGATCAAGAGGCGCAGATGATAAGACAAATACACCTCATCGGCGAATGATTCTCACATGCAGTCACATCGCGCAATCGAATGGCGCGGATCGTCGACGCCAGATGGCAGATCGCCCCCGCTGCCAGGGGCAACGGGGGCGATCAGAGCGGCGATTTCACGCCAGGGAGCAGACGTGCTCGCTCAGACGATGACGCCCTGGCTGCGCAGGTAGTCATCGTAGGTGCCGGAGAAGTCGACCACACCCTCGGCATTCAGCTCGATGATGCGCGTGGCCAGCGAGCCGACGAATTCACGGTCGTGGCTGACGAAGATCAGCGTGCCCGGATAGTTTTCCAGCGCGAGGTTGAGTGCCTCGATGGACTCCATGTCCAGGTGGTTGGTCGGCTCATCCATCACCAGCACGTTGGGCTGCTTGAGGATCAACTTGCCGAACAACATGCGACCCTGCTCACCACCGGAAAGCACCTTGACCGACTTCTGGATGTCGTCATTGGAGAACAGCATGCGGCCCAGGGTGCCACGCACGACCTGTTCGCCCCCACCGGTCCACTGCGACATCCAGTCGTAGAGGCTCATGTCGTTGGCGAAGTCATGCGCGTGGTCCTGCGCGTAGTAGCCGACTTCCGCGGCGTCGGTCCACTTCACTTCACCGGCATCCGGGTGCATCTCGCCGACCAGGGTGCGCAGCAGCGTGGTCTTGCCGATACCGTTCGGGCCGATGATGGCGACACGCTCACCGGCGGCGACCGTGAAGCTGAAGTTCTCGAACAGGGTGTTGCCGTCGAAGCCCTTGGCCAGCTTGTCGATCATCACCGCGTTGTTGTGGACCTTTTTGGTCTGCTCGAAGCGGATGAACGGGCTGACGCGTGAGGACGGCTTGATCTCGTTGAGCTGGATCTTGTCGATCTGCTTGGCACGCGAGGTCGCCTGCTTGGCCTTGGAGGCGTTGGCGGAGAAGCGACTGACGAAGGACTGCAGCTCGGCGATCTGCGCCTTCTTCTTGGCGTTGTCGGCCTGCAGCTGTTCACGCGCCTGGGTGGCGGCGGTCATGTACTCGTCATAGTTGCCCGGGAACAGACGCAGCTCACCGTAATCCAGGTCCGCCATGTGGGTGCAGACACTGTTCAGGAAGTGACGGTCGTGCGAGATGATGATCATGGTGCTGGAGCGCGCGGTCAGCACGCCTTCCAACCAGCGGATGGTGTTGATGTCCAGATGGTTGGTCGGCTCATCGAGCAGCAGGACGTCAGGATCGGAGAACAGCGCCTGTGCCAGCAGCACGCGCAGTTTCCAGCCCGGCGCGACTTCACTCATCGGCCCGAGGTGCTGCTCGATGGGAATGTCGAGGCCCATCAACAGCTCACCGGCACGCGCTTCGGCGGTGTAGCCGTCCAGCTCGGCGAATTCGACCTCGAGGTCAGCGACCTTCATGCCATCTTCCTCGCTCATCTCCGGCAGCGAGTAGATGCGGTCACGCTCGGCCTTGACCACCGCCAGGCGCTCGTGGCCCATGATGACGGTGTCGAGCACCGTGTATTCCTCATAGGCGAACTGGTCCTGACGCAGCTTGCCCAGACGGGTGTTGGGCTCGAGCATGACGTGGCCACCGGACGGCTCAAGATCGCCGCCGAGAATCTTCATCATGGTCGACTTGCCGCAGCCGTTGGCGCCGATCAGGCCATAGCGATTGCCACGACCGAATTTGGCGGAGACGTCTTCAAACAGCGGCTTGGCACCGAACTGCATGGTGAGATTGGCGGTAGAGATCACGAGGGAATATCCGTTTGGAATGAAAAGGTGGGCGGTGACGAAGCGTCACGCTGGCGCCGGATGATACGGGGTCTGGAATCGCGGTCCGTCAGGCATCAGCCACGGAAGAAGACTTCCAGCAGGTGATAGCCGAACTTGCTCTTCAGCGGCCCCTGCAGGGTATTGAGCGGGCCCTTGAAGATGGCGCGATCGATGCCGCCGACCATCTGGCCGGGGCGCACTTCGCCCAGGTCACCGCCCCGCTTGCCGGAAGGACAGGTGGAGTGCTTCTTCGCCAGCTTCTCGAACGGCTGGCCGCGCTCCAGTGACTGCTTGAGACGCTGCGCCTCGGCCTCGGTCTTCACCAGAATGTGGCGTGCCATGGCAATACGAGCCATCTCATGTCCTCTTGCAAGCGAATGCGTGCCTGTCTTCTCCCGGTTCGCGTTCTGTCCCTCCGAGGTGCCGACCTGTCAGCGACGACCTGCGACAACAGGCGCATGACGAGGGAGATGGCGGGAGGCCAGACGAAAGATGAGGGAGACAACAGCCAACAAGGTGAATCTGAAGGCGGGCATGATAACAGCTCAGGAAGACAGACGCTGCAGTGCGTGTTCGCAGCCGCTTCTGACAGGCGAGCAACCGGTAACGCCAGACGCAGGCGCGGAGATCGAGACCCGTCTCGCGCCATCAGGTGTTGCCGGGAGATCTCGGAGCGTCACACCGAAAGAAGGAGAGGGGGGACTGGCGACACGCAGATGCCTGGCGGGACATGCGCGTCAGAGACTCACGCATGTCCTGCCAGGCATCTACGCGGGCCGGGAAAGGCAAGGTTCCAGCACATGCCATGTTCCCGGCCACTTGCTCACGCCTTTCCCGTCATCTTGCGCCGTCTTTCTAGAGCAGGCCGGCCTGGACATCATCCTGTATGCCCTGAAGGCCGACATCGTCGCTCATCGGCGCCTCCTCATCATTGGAGACCGGAATCGCGTCGCCGTCCTCGAGCATGCTCATCATCGTGAGTGCATTCGGTGAGCCAGCCGGAGCCACATCCGGATCACGCGTGATCTGGAAGGACGCCAGATCCTGTGAACCGCCATTGAAGGTGATACGCAACACCTGCACCCCCTCCTCCAGGTCCAGCGTCAGCGAGGGGCCATCGACATAGACTCCCCAGGCGCCGGAATTGGGCAGCGTGCCACTGGCCTCGTCATAGAACTCGCCATTCTTCTCCACCGAGGCCGTGATGCTGCGCCCATTGTCAGGAGCGGAGGTGACGAATGACAGCGTGTGAGCGCCGGCCTGCTCGACATCGATGGTGTACTCAAGCCATTCACCATCCTCTACCCAGCCTATCGCTTCCCCCTCGCCGACGATATCCACCGGTGTATCGCGATAGTTCGAGCCGAACTGAGCGCTGGAGAGCTCGTTGTAGGCCTCCCCTTGCCCGCCTTCATCAAAGTTGACGGCATCGAGGCTGAGTCCCTCATCCGCCTGTACCTGCCAGGGGATACCTCCCGCATTGAAGGCCTGCTGACCATCAAGGGAGAGCGAGAATCCCTGCAGGTCCATGGAACCGCCATTGAAGGTCAGTCGCAGCACCTGCTCTCCAGCCTCCAGGGTCACCTGGGCGGTCTCGGTACCCACGAAACTGGTCCAGCTACCGGTCGGTGAGACCCCTACCGGTGTGGCGCTGGCGTACGGGGCGTCGGCCTCCTTGGCAAAGGTTGCGGTAATGCTGCGCTGCCCTCCCCCCGTGACTCCCAGGGAAGCCAGGAAGGCCATGTCGTAGGTACCGGCCTGTTCGACGTTCAAGGTGTACTCCACCCATTCGCCATCCTCGATCCAGCCGATGGCGCTGCCGCCGCTGGCCATGTCCACGCCCTCACCGCGAACATCGGTCCCCTCCTGCACCTCGCTGGAATCGTTGTAGGCGACATCCTGTCCGCCTTCATCGTAATTCACCGCCTCAAGGCTGAAATCACTGCCTACCTGCCAGGGCTGACCATCGTCGGTGTACGCCTGCTGGCCATCGTCCACCGGCGCCACCAGCGTCAGATTCAGAGAGGCCAGATCCAGCTGTCCGCCGTTGAAGGTCAATCTGAGCACCTGCTCACCTTCCTCCAGCGTGAAGGTCAAGGGACCCACATCGGTGAAGTTGGTGAAACCGTCGGTGTCCGGTACCGCCACCGCCTGGCCCTCGGTATAGAAGCTGCCGTCCTGCTCGAAGGCGGCGGTGATCGACTTGCCGTCGGAAGTCGCCGAGGCGGAGAAGTTCAGTGCATAGGTGCCCGCCGTCTCGACATTCAGGGTGTACTCGAGCCACTCACCGTCGGCCACATAGCCGATGGCCAGACTGCCATTGGAGATATCCACCGCTTCGTCGGAACGGAAGCCATCGCCCTGGTGGGCCTGCGTGGTGTCGTTGTAGGCGACGCCCTGGCCACCGTTGTCGAACAGGCGCGCCTCCAGTGTCAGGCCATCGATCCCCACCGCCCAGGCAGTCTCGCCGGCATTGAAGGCGCTCTGTCCCACCGGCTCGGGATTGTCGAGGAAGTTCGGCACACCGTCGTTGTCATCGTCGTCGTACAGATCCACGCGTCCATTGCCGTCAGCATCTTCCGCCCCTGCGGGATCGTAGGTAGTGACGTTCTCCACCAGGAAGATGTTGTCGTTGTAGTCGTAGTTCACCCCCGCGTAATCCTGGATCACGATATAGGTATCCGGGATTTCGTTGCCGGCGGCGTCCCTGGCCACATACACACGGATCAGATGGCCATCATTCTCGTCCCAGTTGAGATTGTTGCCGGGAGTTCCGATGGCATCGACGGTGTCCTCATGGAGGTTGGCGTCGGGATCGGACCAGGAAATATAGCCCTGGCGGCCCGATATCTCAGCGAAGAAACCAAAGGGCGCATCGCGATCCAGGGTGGTGGTGGTCAGCAGATCTCCCTCATTGAGCGTGCGTGGCAGCAACGTCTGACCATCGGCCTCGTCGTGGGCCAGCACCTCGTCGATATCACGGCTGTCGACGTCGTGGATAAACAGTCGTGCCACGTCGCCCTGGGTGTGGTAAGCCGCCAGCTGAGTGATCTTGATCGGCGAGCCTCCATCGGCGCGCTGGAAGTACGGAGACAGGATCTCATCGCCGTTGGCCTCCACCAGCCCTCCCTGGTTCATCTGCCCTTCGGCAACATTGGTCGAGTAGCCGAAAGCATCGATGATCTCCTGCACTCCCGGTTCCTGGCCGCTTTCTGAGCGATTCTGGGCCAGGCCGGCAAGCTCGATGACCTTCTCTCCCTCATCCGCATCACTTGAGGTGATGATCAGGCTGGACTCGTAGAGGCTGCCATCGTTGGGGTCATCGGCGATGAAGCGCACGATCACATCGACTGACTCACCCGGCTCCAGCGTCACCGCAGTGAAGGCCTCCGTCAGCTCGAACAGCGTCGCATCACTGACCTCGACGCGACTGATGTCGAGACTCTCGAAGCCATCGTTTCTCAGCGTGACGGTCACCTCGTCATGCACCTCCTGCGCGGCATTGGCCGGATTCTCGATGCGCGACATCACCAGGCGATCGTTGGAAGGCACGCCGTCATTGTTGATGACCGTCAGCTCACCACCAGACACCGGTGTCACGCCCTCGATGAGGAACATGTTGTCGTTGTAGTCATAGTTGATCCCGGTGTAATCCATGATCCCCAGGTAGGTGTCGGGGATCACGTTGCCCTCGGCATCGAGAGCCCGGAACATGCGCACGGTATAGCCGCGCTCGATACCCTCGGCATCGGCCGGCGGGGTGCCGCCTCCGGTCGGGTTGAGTGACGGGTCCGTGGACAGATTGGCCACTTCGATACCGAACACGCCACTTCCGGCCCACCCGGCCGGGATATCATCGAGCCCGAAGGTCGCGGTGGCGAAGTTGCCGTTGCCCAATACCGGCAGGATCGACTGGTTATTGTCGCCCGCGTGATTGGAGAAGATCACGTCCTGCCCCTTGTCGCCGGGGTTGTGGATACCCAGCGTCGCCCCGCCACCGCCGTGATAGGCCGCCAGCTGGGTGATCCTGGCCTCGCCAGCCCCCTCGGCCAGAGACCAGTAGCGCGATAGCACCTCGTCATCATTGACCGGGCGATACAGATCGAAGTCGTTGAGTACCGAATTCTCTCCGCCACCGACGGTCGACAAGCCTTCGATACGGTTACCGAAGCCGAACACCTCCCACACCTCGTTGACGTTGGGCTCCCAGCCACCCTCGTCACGCGCCTGCCAGAAGCCAGCCATGTGGATCTCGGCGATCGGTGAGTCGGCATCGTTGGTGGTGAGACGGATACGGCCCTCGAAGACCCCATCACCGGCATTGTTGGACGGCGCGGTGTAGCTGTCCCGGTCGAACAGCACCGTGACCTCGAGGGATTGCCCCGCGGCCAGCGTCAGGCCATCAAACACCCCGGGGTCCGCCAGCGTGAAGGGGCCGTCGATGTCGGCATCGAGCACTTCCAGCACATCGCTGCCGGTGTTGGAAATGGTGACCGTGGCACTTTCCTTGAAGTCACGATCGGGATTCGAACCGCTGTTGTTGTCCAGATAACTGAAGTGCAGGCGATCGGAGTAGTAGGCGGCATCACCGCTCTCTACCACGATATCGGCGTTGTCGCTGCCGACCACCGGCATCACATCGAGATAGTCGAGATCATCGGCACCATCGGCGGTGGACACCGCACGCAGGTTGTACTCCACCCCGGCCTCGAGCTCGACATAGGTGCCCTCTTCACCAGCGTCACCCACTCCCGGATAGGCCAGCAGTTTCACCGACTGCCCGTTGAGCGTCAGGGCCAGGCCCTGGCCATCATCGGCGCCCGCATTCGCGGCCAGATCCAGACGATAGAGTCCGCTGCTGTCCACGCTGAAGTAGAAGTCGGCGGTCAGCTCGTTGAGGGTGCGTGCGCTGTCACCGCTCTCGAGCTCGATGCGCGCCCCGTTCGAGACATCGGCATAGACCGGGATGAAGCTGTCGGACGGTGCATTCGGCACCTGCAGCAGATCGATGTTCGGCCCCACGGCACCCGGCGCGGTCAGGGTGATGGTGTTGCTACCCTGCTGCAGAGCGACCAGCGTGTTCTGGAAGAACCAGTCGCTCTCGTCAGCGTTGCTCTGGCCTTCGAAGTTCAACATCCCGAGGTCGACACCATTGATCGCAAGCCCCAGGGGACGGTCATCCTTGGTCGCGGCAAGCGCGTAGCGGAAGGCGATGTCATAGCTTCCCGTCTCGGCGACATCGAGTGTCCAGGTAATGGTCTGATCACCCGTTCCCGCGAAGTCGACGTACCCATCACCGGACGCGTTGCGATCATCATCGCTTGTCAATACCACCACGGCGCCATCGAGCACTGCCCCCTCGGCCTCGTACTCATCGACGCCAGGCGTGGTATCCGGCGCTTCCTGCAGGATCTCCAGCTGGTCGATATTGGGGCCGGTGTCGGCGGTGGCCTGCAGGCGCACCGTGTTCTGACCACTGACCAGCGTCGCTGCCACGGCCTCGGTCAACCACTCGGCCCAGGCTGCATCCCCCGTCAGGCCGTCGGGCGGACTGAAGTCAAACACCCCGACACTGACATTGTTGACGAACACTTCCAGCGGGCGATCGGCATTGCCGCCGTTGGCATAGCGCAGATGCAGCACCGAGTCGCCAGCCTGCTCGGCATCCAGCTCGAACGTGAAGGTGAGGAAGTCGGCATTGGTAGACCCGAAGTCCGCATAGCCGCCTGGCGTGCCATCGGTATCGTCGGTATTGCCATCGAGCCCGAAGGCACCGGGGCGCAGGCCATTGGGCAGGTCCGGCTGGTTGGTCTCGGGGTTGTCGATGTCGCGAATCTGGATCTCGGCGTCCGTCCCCGTCGCGAGCGTCACGGCGGTGCCGTCGTCAGGCGTCCTGTCCTCGGCCTGAATGACCAGCAGCGAGACCAGCTCATCCGTCGGGTCGACAGGGTCTACGGGGTCGACCGGGTCCACCACCCCGCCCGGTGCCGGGTCGAGGCGAATGATCTGGCTCTGGCCATTGCCGCGATTCAGGGTCAGCAGATAAAGCTGGCCGGTGACCGGATTCTCGATGATGTCCAGAGGGTCGACGTAACTGATGACGTTGCCCTCAGGATCCCGCAGTACGTCATCGCCAATCACGTTGCCGTTGGCATCCAGCGTGATCGAGCGCACGTCATCACCGCCGGAGTACTCGGTGAACAGCACGTTGCCCTGCAGATTGCCGCCGAAGACATCACTGGTGTATTCCACTGCGCCGTTGGGCGAGCGATTCTCGCCGAGCGAATAGACACCCGAGATATCGTAGGTGCCCTCGGGGTTGGTGCCTGTCGGATACTTGTCGACCTGATTGGGGTCGGTGGCACTGGTCGGATTGCCGCCGTTGAGGATGTACTCGTCGCGCAGCGGGTTGGGATGCCCGTAATAGCCTCCCTCGACGATCTTGAACAGATAGTCATCCTGCTTCTCGACACTGGTGTAGCGCTCGTCCTCCGGCGTCGACGGGTCATCCGGCACGTTGCCGCCTGCCGCCGAACCGTTGGTCGGCACGTACAGGAAGCCATTGGAATGCCACACCAGGTCGTAGGCGTTGCGCGCCCCGGTGGCAAAGATCGTCAGCACCGCGTCGCTGGCGTAGGGGTCGTAGTAGGACTCGAGCACGTTGCCGGACTCGTCCTGCACCGTGGCGACACCACGCTCATCGAACACCAGGAACTCGCCATTGCCCATCGGGATCGGGTCGTCCTTGGGATGGCCATCCGGGTCATCGAAGCGAGTATTCTGGCCGTTGTCGGGAAGCGGCTCGGTAGTGACATCGAAGCCACCGGGAGGCGCATCACGGGTCGGGTCGATCTCCATCACCGCGGCATTCAACAGACGCTCCGGACGATTGCCCCAGGCGCTGTCCGGCTCGCCCATGGCAGAGTTGGAGCCCTGGATCAGATACAGCAGATGACTCGGGACATCGGGATTGGTCTCGGCGTCGTAATCCGGATTCGCGCGGAACTCCAGGCTGTTGGTCACATGATCGCCATTGGAGCGTGGCAGGCCAGTGATGTAGGGCTCGGCGGTGCCCGAGAACTCGCTACCGCCCTCCAGGGTGATCTTGGTGATCCGGCCACTGAAGTCAGGCACGCCGTTGTCACGGCCAGACAGCGGGATCGGATAGTTGTCGGTGATCCACAGCACGTCGGGGTCGGTGGGGTCGATCACCAGCCCGATGATCCCGCGGCGATCATTGCTGGCATCGGCCCCGTCCTGATGGAAGTAATCGCTCGGCAGCGAAAGCTCCTGGCGGTTGCCGAGGGAGCCATCGACGGGGTCGATGTCGTAGCGCAGGATCTGCCCACCAATGGTCGCGATGTACATCGTCGAGCCATCGGCGGTGATCTCCAGCGAGGTGAAACCGAAGGCGTTGTCAGAGGCACCGTCGAGTTCCACCACGTCATTGAAGGCCACATCGCGAGCGACGATCTCCGGGGCTTCGCCGGTGATGAAGGTGTTGGTGTACTTCTGGAACTCACGGGTCGGCGCGTCCAGGTCGTCGTTGGCGCCACGATCCTGGAAGCCGTCGATGATCAGCGTATAGCTGGTGAACTCCTTGAGCGTCTGGCTCGGCGAGATGGTCAGGGAATCGAAGCCACCGGTGGTGTTGGCGTTGAAGCTGACCTCCTCTCCGGTCAACGTCTCGATCAGCCGGATCGAACCGTCAGCCAGGCTCTCGAGCAGCGCCCCGCCGCGACCGTCCACCACCGAGATGCCGACGAAGATGTCGGACGTCGGGTCGACCCCGCTCGGCAGGCCGCCGTCGTCGGGGTCCAGATCGACTTCCACCTCGTTGTCACCGACCCCAGCGATGGCGCGCGCGTCAGTGAAGAAGGCGTAATCCTCGGCGGCGATGCGATCATCTTCCGGCGTCAGGTCCGGCAGTGCCTGGATCTCGAGGTACTGGATCTCGGTGTTCTCGTTGTCGAGCCCCAGGGAGTCCAGTGTCAGACGCCCATCGCTGACCTGCACGATGCGGGTGACCAGATCCGAGCGGAAGCCATCGGTATCATCTGACGGATTGCCGTCCGCCGGGAAATCATCGGGCCGGAACGGGGTGAAGGGATCATTGAACAGCTCACCCTCGGCATTGAGCACGTTGCGACTGTCGTAGGGCCCGGAGGTATCCCCGATGGAGACGGTGACCTCGTAGTAGCCATCGTCCAGCTCGATCTCCCAGCCGGCGCGCACATAGGCGCTTCCCGGCTGGTCGAAGTGGGCGTAGGTGCCCTGGCGCGGGTCGAGCCCGGCGATGTCATCGGTGCGGTCATTGACCGCCACGCTGGTCAGCGCGCTGATGTCCAGCGGCTCGGTGCCGGGCTCGCCGTCGTAGATCGACGCCTCGGTGATCCAGCCGTACTGATGGGTCTGGCCATCCACGGTCACCGATTGGGTGCCGAAGGCCTTGCCGTTGTCGGCGATGTAGCCATCCGGCACCGCGGTGCCTTCGGGCTGGAAGTTGATCTTGACCGAGAAGCGCTCGCCCGGCTCCACCGGACGCTCCGGCACCACGCCATCACGGCTCACCGTCAGGCTGTCGATGTTGGGGCCGGCGTTGCCCAGGTTGGCAAGGCGAATGGTGTTGTCGCCGGCCTCGAGCTCCACCTCGAGCGTCGTGGTGGTCCAGTTCTCCCAGCCGGCGGCGTCGGTCCCCGTGGAGGCAAAGGCCAGATCCCCCTGACTCAGCCCGTCCACCAGGATGTCCATGGGGCGATTCGCGCCGTTGGAACCGGCATTGGTATAGCGAACCTCCAGGGTGTAGGTACCGGCCTCATCGACCGCCACCTGGAACTCGGCGGCGTCACCGGCGTCGGCTCCCATGTCCAGATAACCGGTGCCGGTAAAGTCATCCCACAGCCCATCTGGCCCGGAGGCGACATTGGTTTCCGGATTGTCGGCATCGCGCACCTGGGTATCACCGTCGGTATCGATGATGGTCAGCGCCTCGCCCTCGATGGCGAAGTTGAATGCAGGCGTGCCGTCGCCCTCCGCGAAGCTGACCACCTCGCTGGCGCTGGCCTCGTTGCCGGTGGCATCGGTGACGAACAGCGAGACGGCGAGATCGCCGCTCTGATCATCGAGCTGGCCGCTCAGATCCAGCGTGATGTTGCCATCGGCGTCCGGCGTCACTGCCTCACGGGTCGCGCCGCCGTCGAAGGACACGGCAACGCTGGTCACGTCGTCATCGATGCCGGAGACGTTGAAGACTGCCGCCGCCAGCTGACTGGCATCGAGAGTGTCGTCAGCCGCGACGATGGCGAGATCGCCGTCCTCATCGGCACTCACATCCTCCGGGATCGGGCCGCTGCCGGCGTCGGTCACTTCGATGCGATCGATGTTGGGACCGGTGGTGGCGCCAGCGGGAATCGCCAGCACGATGGCGTTGCTGCCCGCCTCCAGGCTGACAGTGAAGGTCTCGAAGACCCAGTGGTCGAAGCCTTCTTCCCCGCCGCTGCCGTCCGGGTCCGTGCTGGCCATGGCCAGCATCAGCGGATCGCCGCCATTGATCACCAGATCCAGCGGACGATCGGTATTGGTGGCGTAACGCACACTGATGTCGTACTGACCGGCCTGGGCCACCTCGATCTGCCAGGCGACGTTATCGCCAGCCGTGTCGCCGAAGTCCAGATAGCCGGTACCGGAGAAGCCCGGCCGCAGACCGTTCTCCAGATTCGCATTGTCTTCGGGATTGTCGGCATCGCGCACTACGGTATCCGTCGCGTTGGCGCCGTCATCGAAGCTCGTCACCGTGCCGTCTTCGGCCTGCAGACGCAGGGGCGAGAACGGCGCTTCATCGACATCATTCACGGTGACCGAGAGCTGCGCGGTGGTGGAGAGGTCGCCGTCACTGACGCTGACCTCGACGTCATAGACGCCATCTTCGTCATCATCGACCGCCAGCTCGAAATCGCGGGCACTGGTGAAGCTCAGCACGCCGGTGGTGGCGTCAATGGTGAACAGCGGAGAGTCGGCCCCGCCAGTGATGGCGAATACCGGCGCGTTGAGGCCGAGAGTCCCCCCGTCTTCATCGACGAGCGGGATCGCGCCAATCTCGGTCAGGTTCTCATCCACTGCAAACGCGGTCTGGTCGATGGCGATGCTCTCATTGAGATCTGCCACGGTGATCAGGGTGTCCTGTGACACGCTGTCCTCGCCATCGGTCACCGTCACGGTCAGCTCGTAGATACCATCTTCATCGCTGTCGGCGGCCAGTTCCGCGTCCGGTGGATTGAGGAAGGCGATTCCTCCACTCGCCACGTCGTAGGTGAAGAGCGCGGCATCGGCACCGGACAGCGTCACCGTCAGGCTGTCGCCATCGGCATCCTCAAGCACCAGACTCGCCACGCCTGCACTGTTCTCGTCGACACTGATCGCGGCACCGAGTCCCGCCAGGGTCGGGGCAGTATTGACCGGCTCATCGATACGCTCGAATTCAAGCGAGTCGATACGCATCAGCTCGCCACCGGCACCACGCAGTTCGAGGCTTGCCAGATCACCGGCGGTGACCTCGACGGGCGTCTCGAAGACGATTTCCTTGCGGTTGCCGCTCTGGCCTGCATTTCCGCGTGCGCCACTGCCGACGAAGGTGCCGAAGTCGTCGTTCAATACCACGTCGGCGCTCAGGCTATCGGTTGTCGTGTTGCGCGCTTCAAGCACGGTGTCACCGATGGTCAGGGTCAAGGTGCCTTCACCGTCGGTTTCATCGAACACATAGAGGCGTGCGATGTACCAGCCCGGCTCCACACCGCCCGCCGAGAGATCAGTGCCGATCGTCGCCGGCGCATTGCTGGTCAGACGAATCAGCTGCTCGTTGGACGCCGACGCACTGCCGGTGACGATCAGGTTACCGGCGTCGAGATCCGTGAAATCTTCCGCCTCGATCGTGATGCTATCGCCAACCTGGGTGCCTTCGATGATGAAGCTCAGCGACTGGGTCGCTGACAGACCACTCGGGTCGGTGGCGCGCACGACAACATCGAAGGTGCCTCCTTCACTTGGCGTGCCTTGAATGACGCCATCGATCACCTCGAGCCCGGCAGGCAGATCCTCGGCCGTCAATGTCAGGCTGTCGCCATCGGCATCGGAGAACAGCGAGGCGAAGTCCGCCAGCGGAATCTGGAGGAAGCTCTCGCCCACCTCTCCAAAGTAGGGCTCGAGAGCGGCAGGCTCCGCCACCGGGGCGTCGTTGACGTTCTCGATGCTCAAGGCGAAGTCGGTATCGGTACTGGCGGTGCCGTCATCGGCGGTCACCGTGATGGTGTAATCGCCCGGCACCAGACCAACGAGGCTCCCGGACAGCACAGTGTCGCTGATACTCAGCCCGTCCACGGTGACCGGCAGGCCATCGCCATCGGTGACCCGGAAGCTGAAGGCGAGGTCATCGCCATCGTCATCGACGAAGGGCAGGTCAACCTCGAGATTCGCGCCTTCGTCGAGACTCAGATCAGCGATGCCACCCCCCACCACGCGCGGTGCGCTGTTGGTGTCATCGACATCGGCTTCTGACAGGCTTACGCCACTGAAGCTCGCACTGCCCTTGGCGCCCACATCATCGTCGTTGACGAAGACCAGCGAATCGAGGGTGATGCCCGCATGCGCCGAGAGATCGATGGTGAAGCGCAAGGTGCCATCGCCATTGTCGATGCCCTGCCCACGCAGATCGACAAAGCCACCCTGCGTCTGGCTGCCGCCCAGCTGATAGACACTGTTTCCCCCATTGAACGGATTGGAATCGGCATCGAAGCCGATGGCAACGATCTCGGGGACCGGCGAATCGGATATGGCCACATCCAGGGTCAGGATGCTGCCACTGGTGATCGTGTAGTCCTCCGGCAGGGCTGCCCGCTTCCAGACATTGTCGTTCAACGTCAGAGTGCCACCGTCGTCTTCCACCACCGCCCCCGTGCCAACGGAGGGATTGTCCTGGGTCGCGTTGTAGGCGCTGATCGTGGCGTCATCGAAGGTGACATCCAGCGTCACGCTGCCGACGACGGCCAGCGTGACCGCCTCCGCGACACTCGCCTCATTGCCGGCGGCATCGGTCACGATCAGGGTCACGATCACATCGCCCGGCGCCTGTGTGGAGAGATCGACCGTCAAGGTGTCGCCATCGCTGACAACGGACTGACGGGTCACGCCGCCGTCGAAGCTGATCTCGAGAGTCGAGCCGTCATCGATTCCCGCGACACCGAATACCACACTGGCGCTGTCATCCGCCTCGATGGCATCTTGCGGGCCTTCGAGTGCCAGGTCGCCCCCCTCATCGGCGGTGGTATCCAGCGTCAGCGCCAGGCTCTGTTCGGCACGGTTGCCGAAGGCATCCATGGCGATCAGCGTGACCGACAGATCGCCATCAGCGAATCCCGACAGATCCAGCGTGAAGCTGCCATCCGGGTTCGGCACCACCTCCTGGACCGTGATTCCCTCATCGAAGGTCACGCCGACGAAGGTGATGTCGGCATCCAGTCCGCTGACGCTGAAGCCCGCTTCGCCGACGGTCGCGCCATTGAGCAGGGGCTCCACCGCGGCAAAGGCCAGCACAGAGGCATCGTCATCCGCCACGACGTCCCCTATCGGCCCCGTGCCCGCGGTGGTGACCTCCAGGCGATCAACATTGGGGCCATTGTTGCGCCCTTGCGGAATCGCCAGGGTGATGGTGTTGTCGCCGGCTTCCAGTCGCGTCGTCAGAGTCTGGTACTCCCAGACATCGAAGCCTTCAGGGTCGACGTTGCCTGCGTTGGGATCGGTCCCGACGAAGGCAAGCGCGGCGGGCTCGCCTGCGTTGATCGACAGATCCAGCGGACGCGTACCAGTGCTGGCATAGCGGAAGTTGAGGTCGTAGTCACCCACCTCGGCCACATTGACGGTGAAGGTCAGGCTGTCACCCGGCGCGCTGCCGAAATCCACATAACCGGTGCCGGAAAAGTCCGGGCGCAGTCCGACAAAGCCACCGGCCTCGGGATTGGCGGCGTCGCGCACCAAGGTGGCTGCCCCGTTGTCGACGCCCAGCGTGGCGTCCTCGGCTTGCACCACCACTGGCGCTATCACCGGATCGACAGGATCTACCTCCTCGGCTTCCAGTAGTGCCACCTCGATCTTGTCGATATTCGGGCCATTGGTCGCGCCGCCCAGACGCAGGGTATTGCTGCCGGCGGCCAGCGTGATCTCCAGCGTCTCGGTCGACCAGCCCTCCCACGCGGAAGGCCCGCCATTGCCTGGCTGGTTGTCCGCGGGCACATCATCGACATCATCGGGGTAGTAATTCGGCGCAGTCACCGCTGCGAACTGGAAGGTACCGACCTGACTTTGCGTGTCGTCATCGACCAAAAAGAGATCAATGGGACGCGCCGAGTTGCTGGCATAGGTCACGGTGACACTGTACGTGCCGGCGGTAGCCACCTCGAGAGTGAAGTCACCGTAGGCCTCGGCATTTTCCGATGCCCAGTCGAGATAGCTGGCGCCTTCGGCGCCGACCCGGAAGGTTTCCCTGCCATTGGTGAAGCTGGCGATATTGTCGAGAGTCACCACACGATTGGTGCCAGCGTCGGCGACATCAGACGTCGGGCCGATATCGAGATCCTCACCCTGAATGACGAAGACGTCCGGGTCCGGTGCACGCACTTCCAGATAGTCGACGTTGGGGCCACTGGCCCCGTTGGAGGTGAAGGACACCGTGTTCTCGCCCGCCTGCAGCTGAACGCGAATGGTACGCTCGCCGAACTCACTGAAATCAGTGGCGTCGCCGGTCAGGGTCGTGCTCGGCAGATCAAACATTCGATCCTGAAGTTCGCCATTGACGTCCAGGCGCAATGGGCGGTTGCGATCAGACCCATCGCCATTCTGGCTGAGCGCATACCCCAGCGCGAGTTCATATTCACCGGCCTCGGTGACGCTGAAGGTGAAGGTCAGCGTCTCGCCGGTCGCGCCGCCGAAGTCCACGTAGGCAGTGCCTGATGCATTGGCGGTATTGGACGGATTATCCCCCCCTGTCACCACCTCGATACCGGCCCCACCGATGGAGGATGCATTGCCATCTCCGTCGTCATCACTGAGGTCTTCGGCCTCGATACGAAGGGTAGTGAAGCTTTCCGGTGCGATGAGCGCCGCCGTGGCCAGAGGGGCAGGTTCGGCCAGCAAGGCTGGTCCTGTGCCCGCGGCAGGTTCATCACTACTGGTCAGTAGCGCCTGGGCGGCTTGCGGCGTGTCCTCCTGGCCACTCACCTCCTGGCCACTCACCTCCTGGTCTCTCACCTCCTCGGCGACGACATCCGGTGGCTCGACCTCGAAGCCGAATTGCTCACCAGACCCGGGCAGTACCTCGCCTCTTTCGTCCAACGCTTCGATCATCATCTTGAGCTTGCCTGATAGAGGGGTCGGCAGATGATCAAAGACAAAGGGACGCTCAAATCGCTCAAATACCGACAGTCGATCCTGCGCATCCTCGAATGTCATTCGTATTGACTTGATGGAATCCCCCCACGCTGAGGGAAATGGCGTAACCATTATCTCGTGATCCTGGAACGTCTTTCCCTCAAGACGATCACCACTCCTGATACGTGATGCCATGGACTCAAGACGACTCGATACGAATGACATGGAATACATTTTCCCTACCCCTCGAATAATTTTTAGTGGCGATTTCTACGCCATCTTGAGACCTCACGACACGACGTCCCTCACCGGCAATGAATCCCCGATGACGTCCCACTCTCCAACGCTTTCCCAAAGAGTTAGAACATGACCGTCAAAAGCTCGTAAACCCGTCAAAAACGAGTCTAGACGCGGCCTATCGCAAGACAAGAGGTATTTCCACTCACCCTCGAAATGGCAATATGCATCAGATTCCCACATCAAAATAAATTCAATTAAAACAATACAGTGAATGCTTTGAAATAATAAAACACCACCCCTATAAACCCTAGATACGACTTGCGTGAGGAGAAAAACAATGCTGAATACCAGAGAAGATAATCTTGTCGAAAGCCAGAACCGTCATACTTTTTGAAAAACGCAAACCATATGGATCTTCACCATCAGACATGAGCAAAATAAACAGCAAAAACCAGCAAAATAAAACCCGGAAAGTTTTTTATTGATCATCGAAATATTCACTTGCTCGCCGATCATTCAGCAGCAATATTTCAACAGGCAGCCAGAGGAATAAAAAAGAATAGCCTAATAAATAGATGGTCAATATTGACCACAGAACCATGGCGTCTCCTCAAGACAACGTGAATATCCGAGCTCAGGCAGCCGTCAACGACGGTGACGTGGATAAAAAGAACACCAACGACGCTAGGGAACGACACCATGGCCATCTCCCGGGAAGGTAATGACCTGCAAAAGATCCTGGACCACTGTCGGCACAGCTTTGTCTACGTCGGTCTCTTCAGTCTTTTCATCAACCTGCTGATGCTGGTGCCTCCGCTCTACATGCTGCAGGTCTATGATCGCGTCATCACGACACGCAGCCAGGAAACGCTGCTGATGCTGACTCTGGTGGTCGTGTTCCTGTTCATGGTGATGGGCGCGCTGGAGCTGGTGCGTTCCAGAATCCTTGTGCGGGTCGGGAATCGACTGGACGTACTGATCAGCCCGAGACTTTACAGTGCCATGTTCAAGCACTCCCTGATGACGCCGGGCAAGCCCTCCGCACAGCCGTTGAACGACCTCACCACCCTTCGCCAATTCCTTTCCGGCAACGGCCTGTTCGCCTTCTTTGACGCGCCCTGGGTGCCGATATACATCGGCGTGCTGGCACTGTTTCACCCATGGTTTGGTCTGTTCGCCCTGGGCGCGGGCCTTGTTCTGACCGTCATTGCGCTGATCAACGAGAAGACCACTCGGAAGCTGCTGAGCGATGCCAACGGCCAACATGTCCTGTCCCAGGATCTTGCCAACAGCAATCTGCGCAACGCCGAAGTGCTCCACGCCATGGGCATGCTGCCGGGCATCCAGAATCGATGGGAGGCGCGCCACCGTGAGTATCTGGTGCTGCAGTCCAAGGCAAGCGACCGCGCAGGTCTCTTGACCAACACCTCCAAGGTACTGCGCTTGATGTTCCAGTCATTGATCCTCGGTCTTGGCGCCTATCTGGTGCTGACCGGCGACCTGACGCCCGGCATGATGATTGCCGGCTCGATCCTGATGGGGCGGGCGCTGGCGCCGATCGATCAGATGATCACCGGCTGGAAAGGCTTCAGCGCTGCACGCACCTCACGAGCCCGCCTCGAGGAGCTGCTCGAGGCCGTGCCGGCCGAGGCGCCCTCGATGCCTCTGCCGGCCCCCAAGGGCCGACTGACACTGGAGGCAGTCAACGCCGCGCCGCCAGGCGAGCGTCTACCGACCCTCAAGGACATCACTCTGACACTTGCCAGGGGTGAGCACATCGCCGTGGTAGGCCCCAGCGCCGCCGGCAAATCCACCCTGGCACGGGTGATACTCGGCCTATGGCCAGTGCAGCTGGGGTGCGTACGCCTCGATGGCGTGGACGTCAGTCAGTGGAAGCGGACCGCGCTCGGGCCTCATCTTGGCTATCTGCCGCAGGATATCGAGCTGTTCGATGGCTCCATCGCCGAGAATATCGCGCGCTTTCAGGAGGTCGATGCGTCACTCGTGGTGCAAGCCGCCCAGAGCGCCGGTGTCCACGACATGATCCTTCGCCTGCCGCAAGGCTATGACACCTGGCTGTCCCACGGGGGAGCCGCCCTCTCCGCGGGTCAGCGACAGCGTATCGGCCTGGCGCGGGCTCTCTATGGAAAACCGGTGCTGGTAGTGCTCGACGAACCGGACGCCAACCTGGATGAAAGTGGCGAGCAGGCGTTGGCCAAGTGTCTGATGCAACTGCGCCAGGCAGGCACCACCGCCATCATCATCACCCATCGTCAACGTCTTCTGCAGCAGGTCGACCGCATCCTCGTCCTCAAGGATGGCCAGGTGGCTTCACTGTCCCCGCCGACGCGAGGACGACCCGTTGCACGGGCCGTGGCAGGGAAAGGGCACTCGACTCCGTCCAGGAACGCACAGCGTGTCACCGAGCTGAAACCCAGTGCCAGAGGCCGCCATGAAGGCGGTGAGGAGAGCCCGAGATGACCACCTCCCACTCCATGAATGGCGGCTTTGACAGTGAGCTTCCGCTACGCGACCACAATTATCGACGCCTCGGCCTGGCCGTGCTGCTCATCGCGGTCGGCGGATTCGGCAGCTGGTCAGTCATGGCGAACCTGGCAATTTCCGTGGTGGCACCGGGATCGGTATCGGTAGAGAGCTTCACGAAGACCATCCAGCACCTCGAGGGAGGTATCGTGGAGTCGATTCGCGTGGAGGATGGCGATCATGTCGAGGCCGGCGACGTGCTCATCGTCTTCGATGACACCCAGGCACGCTCTCAGCAGAAGATCGTCGAGGCTGAATACCTGATTGCCAGAGCCAGTGAGATACGCCTGCTTGCCGAGTACAGCAACGCCGAGACCCTGACCTTCCCGGAAGCCTTGAGGCAGTCGACCAATCCTCGTGTGCGGGAGGTCCTTGAAGTACAGCAGCGGCTCTTTGACGTACGTCGTCAATCGCTGAACGGTGCCATGGCAGCCCTGGATGAGCAGGTCGTGCAGATGAACGAGCAGATTGCAGGTCTCGAGAATACCCAGGCCATCACAAGACGACGCATCAACTCTCTCAATGGTGACGTTGCCAACCATCGCAAGCTGTTCCGAAATGGTCTGATCAATAACCAGCGATTGCGTGAGATGGAGCGTGAGAGTCTCGAATACCAGAGCGACAATGCCGGCCAATTTGCCGAGGTCGCACGGCTGCGTTCCCAGATCAGCGAAAACGAGCTGCAGAAACAGATTCGCCTGCAGGAATTCCAGCAACAGATCGGCGAGTCTCTACGCCAGGTTCAGGCAGAGGTCACCGATGCGGAAGAACGACTGGTCGCGCTCAATGACAACCTCAGGCGTACCAAGGTCATCGCACCGGTGGCCGGCACCGTGGTCGGCCTGAAGGTCCATACGCTGGGCGCGGTGATTCGCAGTGGCGACCCCCTGCTCGATATCGTGCCCGCCGGCGACGGCTTCATCGTCGAGGCCAGGGTCCCGGACCATGATATTGACCACCTCTACTTAGGCCAGCCCGCAGAGATTCGCTTCAGCGCATTCAATCAGCGCCTGTCCAACATCATCGATGGCGAGGTCACGCACGTGAGCGCCAACAGCTTCGAGGATGAAGCGACGCGTGCCCGCTATTACAAGGCGCGGATTCGCGTCACCCGGACCGGCCAGAGCAACATGACCGAGAGCATGCGATTGCTTTCCGGCATGCCTGCCGAAGTGATGATCCGTACTGGTGAGCGCAGCTTCGCCAGTTATGTCGGCAAGCCTGTCGTGGATATGCTGGCGCGAGCAATGAGGGAGGAATGACAGGAGACTGAGGCGCCAGTAAACGCAGGGAATCACGAGGGGTGCAGGCAATTCGACCAGATCCCCCCTCAGAAACGCGAAAAGCCCGCATCGTGAGATGCGGGCTTTTCTGAATCTGGTGGAGGAGGAGGGATTCGAACCCTCGAAGCCTTTCGACTTACACACTTTCCAGGCGTGCTCCTTCGACCACTCGGACACCCCTCCAGATCAGTGCTCTCATTGGTCACCCGACTGCGTCGTGTTTCCCTTGAGAACGCGGCGTATATTATCGATAACCCTTGAGGGACGCAAGCCTTTTTTCCAAAATCTTTCAGATAGATAGCGTCAGCGCCCTCACCCACCGCACTCGGGCCGAGGTCGGGCCGGGACCGTGCTCGGCATCACGGCCCGAGCACCACGTAATCGCCCCGGGCCTCGAAACACAGTCTCGGGGAAGACTGCCCATCGACCTGACACCACAACTGCTGAGTCAGCGACAATCGCGCTCGCCGCCCTGCCGCCAGACGCTCGCCGACGTCGATCAGCGCGGCCATGTCATCCGGCGCACAGCGGATGTGGTAATCGCCACTGACCGGGGCCAGAAACTGCTGACTGGCACGCGACACCACGAGATCGCGCTGGATACCGCGAGCACGCAGCCACAGCGTCACCCAGCTCCAGCCACACAGGGTCGCCTCGAGACTCATGGCCCCGCCGAAGGCCGTGCCCTTGTCGTTGAGATTGGGCGGCAGATGCAGATGCCAGCTCAGCTGACCCGTCGAGCGCTCGGGCTCTGACCACTGCATCTCGACAAGCCCCATGTGAGCAGCCAGCGGAATCGCCTGACTCAGCCAATCACGGAACCGTGACAGGTCTTCACTGACCGGCGCCGCGAGAGTGCCCGACCGCCCCTGCCCGTCACGCGGCAAAGGCAGCGGTGGCCAGGCTTCACCACTCGAGCGCAACTGCTCGTTCATTCAGCGCCTCACTGCCAGCGTTCGACGAAGTCGGCACTCTCGCGGCTCGGCAAGGGCTTGAGACGTCCGCCCGGGGTGCCGAGGTAGAGGAAGCCGACCAGCTCATCCTGCTCACTCATGCCCAGTCCGGCGTGGACGGTTGGGTCGAACGCGTAGCCGCCCGTGCGCCACATGCCACCGAGTCCCTGTGCCTGAGCGGCAAACAGCATGGCGTGAGCGGCACAACCGGCACTCACCACCTGCTCGACACGCGGCACCTTGGGGTGGTCCGGCGTGACCTTGGCGATCACCGCGACGACCATCGGCGCACGAAGCGGCTTCTTGCTGGCCGCGGCCTGGGCTGCCTCGTCACCTGCCGGCGACGTGTTGCGCTCCGCCTCGGCAAACAGCTCGCCGAGGCGCTCCAGCCCGCTGCCCGTGAATTCGATGAAGCGCCAGGGCGTCAGCTCGGCGTGGTCCGGCGCACGCAGGGCGGCCTGGTAGATGGCCTCCATCTGCGCATCGCTCGGGGCTGGCGCCATCAGCTTGCCCATGGAATTGCGTTCATGCAGTAACGTCAGCGCGTCCATCGTTTCTCCTGTCACAGACTTAAGATAAGAATGATTCTCACACTAGCATCTCGCCAGCACGCCGTCTCATCACTCGATGCTATCTGCCTGATTGGCAAGCCGATCAGACGACATGACCATAGAGAGGACTACTGACGCGAGAGACGCAGCGGCAGGCTGGCACGGGCCTCGGCCTCGAGATCTGGCGTGGCACGCCACGGGCTGATATCCAGGCCGCCACGGCGCACATAGCGCGCCATCACCAGCAGGGACTCAGGCTTCACGCGCGCCATCAGGTCGACGAACAGATGCTCGACGCAGTGCTCATGGAAATCCTGGTGCTGGCGATAGCTGATCAGATAGGCCAGCAGGCGCTCGCGATCGATACGTGGGCCGCGATAGCGGATCCAGACGCTGCCCCAGTCCGGCTGACCGGTGACCGGGCAGTTGGACTTGAGCAGATGGCTGTGCAGGTCTTCGCTGACGATATCGGCGTCATCGGCGCTGAGCAGCTCCGGCGACGGCGTGTAGTGCTCGACGGTGATCGGCAAGTCATCAAGGCATTCTCCCGGCAGGCGCCCGACGTCCAGCTCGTCATCATCCAGTCCCAGCAGACGCACCTCGACCGGCGCGCCCGCCGCGGCGGCAAGATCCCGCTCCAACGTCGCCTGCACGGCCGCCTGATCGGCGAAGCGGCTCTGATTGAGGCTGTTGAGATAGAGCTTCCAGGACTTGGACTCGATCAGATTCGGGGAAGCCGCCGGCAGGCGGAAACGGGCCACACGCACCCATGGCTTGCCGGATTCATCCAGCCAGGAGACCTCAAAGGCGTGCCATTCATCCTCACCGACGAACGGCAACGCCGCATCATCGATACCGATGGGACCACGGTTGGCCGCCCGCGCGATGGGGAACAGCAGGCTGGCATCGTAGTGCTCGGGGTAAGCGGACTCTCGCCCGAGCGGGGCATCCTTGAGAGTCTCGGGGCGCGCCTCATCGGGCACGTTGACGGCAGTGGGGTGAGCCATGACAGCACTCCTGTGAAATAGGCCAATAACGCATCGATATCAGGGGCGCAGACAGCAGAACGCCGGCAGAAGCCGGCGTTTCGTGCACTGGCGCGATAGCGCGCATCTTACCATCATCCTCTGGGCGACATCTTCAGCTGCGGATGCCCTTGCCACGCTCCAGCAGCCACAGCGCGAAGGCGAACAGGCCGATGATGAAGGCCACGATGGCCGCCATCGCCGGACCGACACTGATGTCCGAGACCCCCAGAATGCCGTAGCGGAAGGTGTTGACCATGTAGAGAATCGGGTTGGCCAGTGACACCGTCTGCCAGAAGTCCGGCAGCATGTGGATGGAATAGAAGACGCCACCGAGATAGGTCAGCGGGGTCAGCACGAAGGTCGGAATGATCGAGATATCGTCGAACTTGCGTGCGAACAGCGCATTGATGAAGCCACCGATGGAGAACAGCAGCGCCGTCAGCACCACGACCACGATGGTCAGGATCGGGTGATGGATATCGAGATCCGTGAACAGGAAGGCCACGGCGGTGACGATGATGCCGACACCGAGCCCGCGCACGGCGCCACCGATGATATAGCCGAGCAGGATGATCCAGGACGGCAGCGGCGAGACCATCAGCTCCTCGATGCTGCGCTGGAACTTGTTGGAGAAGAACGACGAGGCCACGTTGGAATAGGAGTTGGTGATCACCGACATCATGATCAGCCCCGGCACGATGTAATCCATGTAGCTGATGCCATCCATGGTACCGATGCGCGAGCCGATGAGATTGCCGAAGATGACGAAGTACAGCGTCATGGTGATGGACGGCGGCAGCAGCGTCTGCGGCCAGATACGCGTGAAACGACGGACTTCCTTGACGACGATGGTGACCAGAGCCACCCATAGCTGACGGGGGTTCACTGCGTGATCTCCTTGGCGACATTGGAGGCGATACCGCTTTCGGCATTGGAGCGCTCGACCAGGTCGACGAACAGCTCCTCGAGACGATTGGCGCGATTGCGCATCGACACCACGGTGATCCCGGCGCGATCCAGCGCCGCGAAGGCGGTGTTGATCGACTGGCCCTTGCGTACGGACAGCGACAGCTGCTGGGGATCGCTCAGAGAGACCTCGAAACCCTCGATGACCGGTGCACTGTCAAGCGGCTCACGTAGATCGAGCAGGAAGGTTTCGGCGTCCAGCTCCTTGAGCAGCTCGCGCATGCTGGTGTTATGCACGATCTCGCCGTGATTGATGATGGCGATATTGCGGCACAGGCTCTCGGCCTCTTCCAGATAATGCGTGGTGAGGATGATGGTAGTGCCCTCCTCACGGTTGATGCGGCGCATGAACTCCCACATCGAGCGACGCAGCTCGATATCCACCCCGGCAGTCGGCTCATCGAGAATCAGCAGACGCGGCTTGTGAATCAGCGCGCGGGCAATCATCAGACGGCGCTTCATGCCACCGGACAGCATGCGTGACGGGGTGTCGCGCTTGTCCCACAGCCCGAGATCCTTGAGCAGGCGCTCGGCACGTGGACGCGCTTCCTTCATCGGCATGCCGTAATAACCCGCCTGGGTCATCACGATGTCCTGCACCTTCTCGAACTGATTGAAATTGAACTCCTGCGGCACGACGCCGAGGTGATACTTGGCCTTCGAGAAGTCCTTGTCGATATCGATTCCCGAGATCTCGACCTTGCCTGCGGTCTTCTGCACCAGCGAACTCACCACGCCGAGGGTCGTGGACTTTCCGGCCCCATTGGGGCCCAGCAGCGCGAAGAAATCGCCCTCGGGGACATCAAGATCAATCCCCTTGAGCGCCTCAAAACCGTTGCCGTAGACCTTGGTCAGGCCACGGATAGACAAGGCAGGTCGTGACATCGGACACCTGTAATCGATTGACGCTGTCAGCCAGCACAGCAGAAAAGACGCATCTGAGAACAATTGCGCAACAGTGATGGCACCGTTTCTCGCAGTCCGCGAACATGAAAATCAGATGCAAGATATTGGATGCGCATGGTAACGCATTCGGCGCTGCCACATCAGACACACGGCAGAAAGGCATTAGTGCGCCACGGGAAACAAGCAGAGGGTGAAAATCACGCGGGGACAGCACCAGAGAGCGGCGCAGAACAGGGTGGAGAGGAATTTCAGGCACAAAAAAATCGCCAGTGACGTGGCACGATGATCGTGTCTGTCAGGCGATGGGGCACTGCTATTTCATCAATCACATCGTGTTCGACTGGAGCGGGAAACGAGATTCGAACTCGCGACCCCAACCTTGGCAAGGTTGTGCTCTACCACTGAGCTATTCCCGCCTGTCGAAACCAAAAACTGCGCCGTCAAACAGAATGGCGTCCCATAGGGGGTTCGAACCCCTGTTACCGCCGTGAAAGGGCGGTGTCCTGGACCACTAGACGAATGGGACGTACTGGAGCGGGAAACGAGATTCGATCGGACTGGCGAACCAGCTCGCGACCTTGTCGCATTGCCTTTTCCTCTGGAGCGAGAGATGGGATTCGACCGGGCTGACGTTCAGCTCGCGACCTTGTCACACCACTTGTTCCGAATGGAGCGGGAAACGAGATTCGAACTCGCGACCCCAACCTTGGCAAGGTTGTGCTCTACCACTGAGCTATTCCCGCACCTGTGTCATGAACGTTCATTCACGACATCTGTTCTACTGCTGGCTTGCCACACCATCATGCTCTGCATGGCGTCCCATAGGGGGTTCGAACCCCTGTTACCGCCGTGAAAGGGCGGTGTCCTGGACCACTAGACGAATGGGACGTACTGGAGCGGGAAACGAGATTCGATCGGACTGGCGAACCAGCTCGCGACCTTGTCGCATTGCCTTTTCCTTTGGAGCGGGAAACGAGATTCGATCGGACTGGCGAACCAGCTCGCGACCTTGTCGCATTGCCTTTTCCTTTGGAGCGGGAAACGAGATTCGAACTCGCGACCCCAACCTTGGCAAGGTTGTGCTCTACCACTGAGCTATTCCCGCAACACAAGCAGATCATGCGACCACACAAGACCGAAGATGGCGTCCCATAGGGGGTTCGAACCCCTGTTACCGCCGTGAAAGGGCGGTGTCCTGGACCACTAGACGAATGGGACACACTGGAGCGGGAAACGAGATTCGAACTCGCGACCCCAACCTTGGCAAGGTTGTGCTCTACCACTGAGCTATTCCCGCACTCCGGTCTCTACGCTGCAAGAAGTGGCGTCCCATAGGGGGTTCGAACCCCTGTTACCGCCGTGAAAGGGCGGTGTCCTGGACCACTAGACGAATGGGACGTAACGTTCTTGCCTCGTCGAGGTGGCGCGTATATTACAAAGCCCCCTCCCCTTCGTCAACCCCCTGCTTCAACAGGATTTTTCCGGCGTTGGCCAAGTGCATCCACCACGTGCTTGTGGTCACGCCCTGACGCCCGCATTCTTGGGGTATGTACCGGGTGTCGAGTGAAGACCGGTAGCCATTGTTTCGGATTGCCGCTCTCGGGAACTTGCTTGCAGGTTCGCGCGGGCGTCGATTCGAGAAACGCATAGAGAGAAGAGACCATGAGCGAGCAAGACAAGCCGACCCAGGACAAGTTGATCCGCAGTGAAGAGGAATGGCGCAAGCGTCTGACGCCGGAGCAGTATCGCGTCGCACGTGAAGCCGGTACCGAACGCCCCTTCAGTGGCGATCACGAGGTCAGCCCGACACCGGGCACCTATCACTGCATCGCCTGCGACGCGAAGCTGTTCGACAACGACACCAAGTTCGACGCCGGCTGTGGCTGGCCGAGCTTTGATCGGCCCTATGCGGATGCCGCCGTCGAAGAGCATTTCGACACCAGCCATGGCATGCGACGTGTCGAAGTGCGCTGTCGTCGTTGCGAATCCCATCTGGGACACGTCTTTCCCGACGGCCCCACCGAGACAGGGCAGCGCTATTGCATCAACTCGGTGTCCCTGCGCTTCAAGCCGGTGCGCAGCTGAGACGCCAGAGCGCGAGAAGACGAAGCCAGCGTTTCTCCATGGCCGAGCCGCCTCTGGTAGAATGCGCCGCCATACGCGTCCCCTCTCCTTGCTGCCTGTCATCTATCGCCGCCTCCAATGGTGAGCGACTCCTGACAGGCGGGCGAGGAGGCAGGACAAGAGGTGACAGGACAACCGTCATACCCCTGACGGCAGGAGAAGCAACATGCTGGGCTGGTACCCGGGACACATGCACAAGGCGCGTCGTCAGATAAAGGACGCGCTGCCCGAGATCGACGTGGTCATCGAAGTCCTCGATGCCCGCCTCCCCTACTCCAGCACCAATCCGGTGCTGTCCGAGCTGACCCGCCACAAGCCGGTCCTCAAGCTGCTGTCACGTGCAGACCTGGCGGACCCGGCACGCACGCGTGAATGGGTCGAGTATTTCGATGCCCTGCCCGATACCCGTGCACTGGCGATCACCACGCTTGAGGCGCGTGACCTCAAGCAGATCCCGCGGCTGTGTCGCGAGATGGCCGGTCATATCCGTGTCGATCGTGATGCGCGCGTGATGGTGATGGGCATCCCCAACGTCGGAAAGTCGACGCTGATCAATGGTCTGGCGGGTCGCAAGATCGCCAAGACCGGCAACGAGCCCGCCGTCACCAAGCGTCAGCAGAAGATTCGCATCGATGGCGGCATCGCCCTGATCGACACCCCCGGGGTGATGTGGCCAAAGATCGAGGATCAGGCCAGCGCCTACCGTCTGGCCGGCAGCGGCGCGATTCGGGATACCGCCATCGACTACACCGATGTGGCGGTGGTCGTGGCGGCGGAGCTGGCCAGGCGCTATCCCGATGAGCTGATCGCTCGCTACAAGCTCAAGTCACTGCCGGCCTACAGTGCCAACCCTGACGCCGAGCGAGTCGAGAGTGATGGCCCGCGCAAGGTCGATCTGATGGCGCTCTCGGGCTTCAACGGGGTCGCGATTCTGGAAGAGATCGCCAGCAAGCGTGGCGGCCTGCGCGCCGGTGGCATCATCGATCTACATCGCGGTGCAGAGGTGCTGCTGCACGAACTGCGCGATGGCAAGCTCGGGCGCCTGACGCTGGAAACGCCGGCGGACATTCCCGCCGAGCCGGTGCCGGAAGCCAGTGGCGAGACGCAAGATGGCGCACGGATAAGCGAACCGCCTGAGTCCGCGAGCGAATAACGCTACCAGAACAGTGAGATAACGACGGTCGAATTCAGATCTCACTCGCGGGCCATGCCTGCAAGCCAGTTGAAAATCCTGCCAGATAACCTCTGGCGGGATTTTTTTCTGCCTGAACATTTCAAACCGCAAATTTAACCACGCTATTGGCCCTTGGCCGTGGCGCGGCAGGCAGGCGGCGCGATATGCTGGACACTCGCCCCTACACCTTACGTGACGGAGATCTACGGAAAGCACCATGGATACCGAGCAAAGAAAGCCCCGCGAAATTCGCAAGTCACACAAGCTGGACAACGTCTGCTACGACATTCGCGGGCCGGTTCTCGAACACGCCAAGCGTCTCGAGGACGAAGGTCATCGCATTCTCAAGCTCAATATCGGCAACCCGGCGCCCTTCGGCTTCGAGGCACCGGAAGAGATCCTGCAGGACGTGATGCGCAATCTGCCGACCGCGCAGGGCTACTGTGACTCCAAGGGGCTTTACTCGGCGCGCAAGGCGATCATGCAGGAGTGTCAGCGCAAGGACATCCAAGGTGTCGGCATCGAGGACATCTACATCGGCAACGGTGTCTCGGAGCTGATCGTGCTGGCCATGCAGGCCCTGCTCGATGATGGTGACGAGCTGCTGGTGCCAGCACCGGATTATCCCCTGTGGACCGCTGCCGCCAATCTGGCCGGTGGTCGTGCCGTGCACTATCTGTGTGACGAGGCGCAGGACTGGGCTCCCTCCATCGAGGACATCCGCGCCAAGGTGACCAGCCACACCAAGGGCATCGTGCTGATCAACCCGAACAACCCGACCGGCGCGGTCTACCCGCCAGCCGTCGTGAAGGACATCCTGCAGGTTGCGCGGGAATACGGCCTGGTGGTGTTCTCGGATGAGATCTACGACAAGATCCTCTATGACGATACCGAGCACGTCTCCACCGGTGCGTTGGCCGATGATCTGCTGGTCGTGACCATGAATGGCCTGTCCAAGAGCTATCGCTGCGCAGGGTTCCGCTCAGGCTGGATGATTCTCTCCGGTGACAAGCGCCCCGCCGCCGACTTCATCTCCGGTCTCGACATGCTGGCCAGCATGCGCCTGTGCGCCAATGTCCCGGCCCAGCACGCCATCCAGACGGCACTCGGCGGCTATCAGTCCATCAACGACCTGGTGCTACCGGGTGGCCGTCTGCTGGCCCAGCGTGATGCGGCCTGGAAGAAGCTCAACGAGATCCCCGGCGTCAGCTGCGTGAAGCCCAAGGGCGCGCTCTACATGTTCCCGCGTCTCGACCCGGAGATGTATCCCTTCGAGGACGACCAGCAGATGGTGCTGGAGCTGTTGCTGGAAGAGAAGATGCTGCTGGTGCAGGGCACCGCCTTCAACTGGCCGAATCCGGATCACCTGCGCATCGTCACCCTGCCCTACGCCGACCAGCTGGAAGAGGCCATCGAGCGTCTCGGTCGTTTCCTGGCGCGCCGCCGCAAGAGCTGAGACACCTCTTTCCTGCGGCAGGCTCCCGCAGCACTGAGCCTCGAGACGGCCTGACGCCACGGTGTCGATACCTGCCTCACGAAAGGTCTACGCACACCGGCACGGTGGTGATACCTTCCTGTTACGCGCCATCTGCCCGCCATGTCGCAGTGATTCATCTCACTGTCAGCATGGCGGGCAGATAATTGCGCCTTACCGATAGATTGGCATTGGAGACCTGACCCCATGATGCGGATAGCCCTCTTTCTGATCACCAACCTGGCGGTGGTGCTGCTGGCCAGTGTCACGCTGCGCCTGCTGGGCTTCGATGGCTACATGGAAGCCAACGGCATCAATTACACCGCCCTGTTGATCTTCTGCTTCATCATCGGCATGGCCGGCTCGGTGATTTCCCTGTTCCTGTCCAAGATGATGGCCAAGTCCTCGACGGGCACCGTGATCATCGAACAGCCACAGAACGATACCGAACGCTGGCTGCTGACGACCGTCGAGGAACTGTCTCGCGACGCCGGCATCAAGATGCCGGAAGTCGGCATCTTCCCGGCGCAGCAATCCAATGCCTTCGCCACCGGCTGGAACCGCAACGATGCGCTGGTCGCCGTCTCGGCCGGCCTGCTCAATCGCATGCGTCCCGAGGAAGTGCGTGCGGTACTGGCGCACGAGATCGGGCACGTGGCCAACGGCGACATGGTGACGCTGACGCTGATCCAGGGCGTGGTGAACACCTTCGTGATGTTCTTCGCGCGCATTGCCGCACATGCCATCGACGCCTTCCTGAAGCGAGATGACAACAGCGGCGGCCTGGGCTTCTTCGGCTACATGGCCGTGGTCTTCGTCCTTGAACTGGTGCTGGGCCTGGTGGCCTCGATGATCGTCGCCTGGTTCTCGCGCTGGCGCGAATACCGTGCGGATGCCGCAGGCGCGAGTCTCGCGGGCAGCGGTTCGATGATCAACGCGCTGGCACGCCTCAAGCAGGAACATGAGCTGCCGGACCAGATGCCCGACACCATGACCGCCTTCGCCATCACCACCGGCAAGAGCCGCAAGCTGATGGAGCAGCTGTTCGCCAGCCACCCGCCGCTGGATGACCGTATCGCCGCGCTCAAGGCCGCTGCCTACAAATAAGCCTCGAGCAGGACCGCACACTTGAGCGATGCAGAAGCCCGCCACGTGAGTCACGTGGCGGGCTTCTTGCGTCAGGGCTGACCCCGCAGACTCCCAAGCATGCCTCGCGGCACATCGTGATCAGCCACGAAGTGCCACAGGGGGTTGCGGCCACGATTGACTTGGCATGCAGGCAACTGCATAAAGCAGACTCCTGCGTCCGTTCAGCGCCAATGTGATCCCCTCGGGCTTTCACATCCGGCCCCTCCCCGAACGGCGCCATGCCTCATGAGGCTCGACATGCAACGCACCCTCGACATCATCACTCGCCTGATCGCCTTCGATACCACCTCGGATCGCTCCAATCTGGCATTGATCCACTTCGTTCGCGATCTGCTGGCCGAACATGGCATCCAGGCGAGCGTGCTTTCGAATGCCGAAGGCGACAAGGCCTCGCTGCTCGCCACGATAGGGCCCGCGGTGGCCGGTGGTGTCGTGCTCTCCGGCCATACCGATACCGTGCCCGTGAGCGGCCAGAACTGGTCCCATGACCCTTATCAGGCCACGCTGAAGGAGGGTCGTCTTTACGGTCGTGGCTCGGTGGACATGAAAGGCTTCATCGGCCTGTGCCTGGCGATGGTGCCGGATTTTCTTGATGCTCCCCTCAAGCGGCCACTCCACCTTGCCTTCTCCTACGATGAGGAAAGCACCTGTCTGGGCTGTCTGCCACTGATCGACCACATGCGCGACACGCTGCCCGACGTCGCCGCCGTCATCATCGGAGAACCGACGGAGGGACGCGTGGTCTCGGCGCACAAGGGGGTGCATGCCTGGCGCACGGAAGTGACCGGCGTGCCGGCGCATTCGAGCCGACCGGACCTGGGTGTCTCGGCCACGTTCTACGCCGCGCGCATCATCTCGGAGCTGGAGCGCACGGCAAACGACCTGCGCACCCAGGCCTCACGGGGCGAACTGTTCGAGCCCCCGTACTCCACGCTGCACGTCAGCACCATCCAGGGCGGCAATGCGACCAACATCATTGCCAAGGATGCTCGCCTGCATTGGGAGCTGCGCAACCTGCCCGGTGATACCCCTGACGCGGTACGCGCGCGAGTCGATGACTTCACCGCCCGACTGGCCCTCGAGATGCAGGAGCACTCACCGGAGTGCGCCATCCAGACACTGGAGGACTACGCCTCGGTACCGGCGCTCACGCCGGAGCCCGACGGCAAGGCAGAGACGCTGGCCTTTGCGCTGACGGGTCAGCGTGAACGCTGCGGTGTCGGCTTCTGCTCGGAAGCGGGCTGGTTCCAGGATCGCGGTTTCTCGACTGTCGTCTGCGGGCCAGGCTCCATCACGCAGGCCCACAAGGCGGATGAGTACATCGACATCGCCGAACTGGAGCGCTATCGCGAGTTCCTGATACGCCTCACACGTCATCAGTGCACTGACTGAACGCTGGACGCCCCCCCCTCGAGTGCCCATGAAAAAGCCCGCCGCGTTCACCACGCGGCGGGCTTGGCTGTCTCTATCACCCAGTACGTCAATCAGCGAGACTCTGCCGTCTCATGAGGGGTATCCAGCACCAGAGATTCGGCCAGCGGAGTCGGCTCTCCGCCATCCGCCTCGTCACCTTCGGCCAGACGCTCCAGCTTGAAGCCGACCATGGCATAGGCCACCGCCAGCACCAGATTGACCAGATTGAACAGCGCAAACGGCAGATAACTGAGAGTCGCGACCCCCAGCGTTGCCGCCATGTAGGCGCCGCAGCTGTTCCAGGGAATCAGTGGCGAGGTGATGGTGCCGGAATCTTCCAGTGCCCGCGACAGATTGACCGGCGCCAGGCGACGGCGGCGGAATTCAGCGCGATACATGCGCCCCGGCAGGATGACCGAGATGTATTGATCCCCGGTCACCACATTGGAGGCCAGGCAGGTACCCAGCGTGGTGATGACCAGCGAACCGGCATTGCGCGTCGCGCCCAGCAGGCTCTGCACCAGACGCTCCAGCAGGCCGAGTCGTTCGATCACGCCGCCGAAGGTCATCGCCGAGAGGATCAACCACACGGTGTTGAGCATGCTGCTCATGCCGCCCTTGGAGAGCAGCGAGTCGATCACCTCATCGCCGCTGTGGGAGACATAGCCATCGAACATCGACATCCATACGCCCTTGAGCAGCGCCATGGCGGTGGACATGTCAGGGACATTCGCCAGTCCCGCCACGGCCTGTGGCTGGAAGATGACCGCGAAGACACCCCCGAGCACCGCACCGATGAAGATCGCCGGGAAGGCGGGCATCTGACGCACGGCCATCACCAGCAGCACCAGCAGCGGAATCAGCAGGTGCAGGCCGATGTTGAACTGCTCACCCAGCTGGGCACGCAGGTTGGCGACCTGCTCCGGCGTCTGCAGGCTGGAGACGGAGTCGTGGCCCAGCCACAGAAAGCCTGCCAGCGCGAGCAGGATGCTGGGAACCGTCGTCCACAGCATGTGACGAATGTGCGCGAACAGCGTGGTCCCCGCCGCCGCCGGCGCCAGATTGGTGGTATCCGACAGTGGCGAGAGCTTGTCACCGAAGTAGGCCCCGGAAATCACCGCACCTGCCGTGATCGCCTCGGAAAGTCCCAGTCCATCGGCAATGCCGATCAGGCCAATACCGATGGTGCCGGCCACCGTCCAGGAGCTCCCCACCGACAGCGCCACCAGCGCGCACAGCAGACATGCCGAGGCATAGAAATACTGAGGCGCGATCACATCCAGCCCGTAGTAGATCATCGCCGGCACGGTGCCACCGAGAATCCAGGTACCGATCATCGCGCCTACCGCCAGCAGGATCAGGATCGCGCCCAGCGAGATCTGGATCCCCTTGTTGATCCCCTCTTCGATATCGCTCCAGCGATAACCGTTCTTGAGGCCGATGACTCCCGCGATCATCGCGCCAGACAGCAATGCCACTTGATTCGGCCCCCAGGAAGCATCGGCGCCGAACAGCACGACCGCCAGCACCAGCATGGCGATGACCAGCACGATGGGGATCAGGGCATCCAGCAGGGAGGGAGGGCGAAAGCCACCGCCCTCGGCTGGTCTATCAGGAGATTGTTGCATTCAGGACACCATCTTCAGGAAATGAGGACGCCGACACGCGCCGTCGTGACGGGCATGGCAGAAGGCACGAGAAACGGGGAGTACGCGGGGAGCCAGCGGGCCACACCACCCTCGGACAAGTCGCCCGGGGCGCGCCCTGACATCTGTCGTCAGCGTAATTTTGGGCGACATTATATCGACCAAGGTCGCAGTCCGAAACGTCCGAGAACCGGTTTCATCTACCGGGTCATCCGCCCCACATCCGTACCTGAGACGAGAACGCCCCTGCCAGCGAAGCTGACAGGGGCGTTCTGACTGCCTGACGATCGAGATCCGTCACTCGGCCTCGACACCTCCTGCAGGTGGATATCGCAGGAGAGATGACATGTCACATCATTTGCTGGCCAGCTTCACACGCGAGAAGCCGAAGCCTTCCAGCACTTCACGCAGCTCACGGGCGTTCTTCTTGAGTTCGACGCGCAGCGTGGAGAACTCGCGACGCAACGGATATTCACGCCGATAACGCAGGAAGCCCTCGGCGTTGCCGAAGCGGCGCTGATAGCGACGCAGACCCAAGGCATCGCGGCGCACGTCGTAACAGGCCCGAACGCAGAGACCGAGGGCCTCTTCCGGCGGCGCCCACCCCGTCAGCACCAGCTTGCGAAGCCACGGGTCCGGCTTCAACTGGCCCAGCTTGCGTCGTGCCGGCAGGCCGAAATGCCGGCAAGCCTGCTGATAGATGATCTCGGTTCCCTGCATCTTGCCATCCAGACTGTGTCCGGCGATGTGCGGCGTGGCGATATCCACCAGTGATGCGAGCTCCGCATCGATGTCCGGCTCGTTCTCCCACACATCCAGCACGGTCAGCAGATCAGCCTGTTCCAGCAGACGCTGCTTGAGCGCGGCAGTATCCACGCAACCACCGCGTCCTGCGCTCAGCAATACGCTGCCGGGCTTCATGGCACGGATGCGCTCGGCATTGATCAGGTGATGGGTCGGGTACTCACCGCCTGTCACCATCGGGGTATGCACGCAGATGACATCACACTCGGTCACGAGATGATCGATATCGACGAAATTCAGCGCTTCTGCCGCCTCCTCTCCCGACTCCTGCGCCAGCGCGCGCGGAGGATCACAGACCAGCACCTCGGCGCCCAGCGACTCGAGACGCTTGATCAGCCTCGAGCCGACCTGACCTGCACCGACCACGCCGAAACGACGATTGAGCTGCAGATCGAAGCCTTCCTGCTCCGCCAGATGCCACAGCGAGGACAGCACGTAATCCACCACCGAATCGGCATTGCAGCCCGGCGCATTGGTGAAGTGAATCCCTGCCGACTCGAGCCATTCGAGATCGACATGATCCGTGCCGATGATCGGCGAGCCGACGAAGCGCACCCGAGTGCCCTTCAGCAATGCCTCATCCACCCTGAGCGTGGAGCGGCAGATCAGCATGTCGGCTTCCTTGAGGACGGCATTGGTGATCTCGCTGGTCGGCAGACAGATCACTTCCCCGAATTCAGAGAAGAACTCTTCTGCCAGAAGGACGTTATCATCCACGATGATGTGCATCTGTTGCCTTGTTCCTTGCTGTGCCGGTGGGTAGCGTTGCGGTCGTTGCCGCGTGCATGGCGTCTTGCAAAGCTTCTGACTTGCCGCAAGGCATGCGAAGATTACAATGGTATGATTCAGCGTTCGCCGCCGTGCCATCTTAGGCGTACGCAGCATGCGCCACAAGCCTGCAGCGCCTTGCGAGCCATCCACATGCCACCTCTGTTTCACCTCGGGAGTCACGCGTGATCATCCGCTGGGAAAGCCATCATGATTACGTCCTGGTCCATGTACATCAGGACATGTTCGGCGACTGGATCGTCAGTCGCTCCTGGGGCCAGATCGGCACCCAGTTCGGCGGACTGAAGCACGATCTGGCCGAAAGCTACGAGCAGGCCATGACCTGGGTCAGTGACCTCGCTCACATCCAGGCCTCACGTGGCTTCACCAAGGTGCTGGAGGCTACGGCTGACAGCCCCGAGGCCGAAGATGCCATGCGCCAGATGTCACTGCTGGAAGGCTAGGCCGCCGCAGGGACCCGCAGACAAGAAGACCGCCGCTACCTTGAGGTAGCGGCGGTCTTTCGTTCAGGCCCGGGCATGATGCGAATCAGCGCAGAAAGCGACGCCCATGGCGCATGACATGCCCCTGCGGCTCGACGCCTGAGTCACGCCTGGCAGGGGGCGTCTGATCGACGCCCTGCTCGACGCCCTGCGCGCGCAACCAGCCCGGCAAGGCCTCTTCGCCATCTGCCAGCGAGTACTCTGCACCCGATGCGCTCGCCAGCACGGGAATGCGTGTCGCGTAACGCTCGCTCAGTTGCGCGTCGAAGGCGATCTCAACCCGCGTGAGCGTGACATCGGCCCCCAGCGCCTGCAGCGTGGCTTCCAGCCGAGCACACAGATGACAGCCCGCCGTGGTGTAGAGCCACAGCGGGACGCTGGCCATCGCTCAGCCCTTCACGTCGCTGGCGCGACGGATGCGGAAGACGTGGTGGATATCCGGACGACGCTTGAAGTCCGGGTCCAGCAGCTTGCGCGACAGGTCTTCCACCACATGATGCTGGCTGACGCTGTCATCCATCACGAAGCGACGATGATTGTTGGAGAAGATCAGCGTGCCGCCCGGCGCCAGGCTGGCCATCGCCAGATCGATCAGACGCGCGTGATCACGCTGGATATCCAGGGTGCCTTCCATCTTCTTGGAATTGGAGAAGGTCGGCGGATCCAGGAAGATCAGGTCGAACTCCTCGCGGGAACGCTCCAGCCACTTCAGGCAGTCGGCACGCACAAGCTGGTGACGCTTCTCGCTGATGCCATTGAGCTTGAAGTTCTCGCGCCCCCAGTCCAGGTAGGTATTGGACATGTCGACGCTGACACTCTCGCTGGCACCGCCCAAAACCGCGTGCACGGTGGCCGTCGCGGTATAGCAGAACAGGTTGAGCACCCGCTTGCCGTCCGCTTCCTTGCCCAGCAGCTTGCGCACCGGGCGGTGATCCAAGAACAGGCCGGTATCCAGGTAGTCCTTGAGGTTCACCCACAGTCTGGCGTCGCCTTCCTGCACCTCGATACGCTGACCGGAGCTGTCCTGACGGGTGTACTGCGCCTTGCCCGCCTGACGCGTGCGCTGCTTGATATGGATATCGTTGGGCGAGCAGCCCAGTACCTGCGGAATCGCCGCCAGCGCATCCATCAGACGACGCTGCGCCTGACTGGCATCCACGGACTTGGGCGGCGTGTATTCCTGCACGTGCACATGACGCCCGTAGATATCGATGGCCAGCGCGTACTCCGGCATGTCGGCATCGTAGAGGCGATAGCAGGTGGTACCGCTCTGCTTGAGCCAGCGCGCCAGCGACTTCTGGTTCTTCTTGAGGCGATTGGCAAACATCTGGCCGCCCTCGCTGAGTGCCGGCTGACTGCGGGCATCTTCCGCCACGCTGTCCTCGTCGACCGCTCGCTCACGCGCTGCCACGTCGATCATCAGCAGCTTGCAATCCAGCTGACCGTTGCGGAAGGCGTACTGACGATGCGCACGCAGGCCGAGACGGTGACCGAGGTCCGGGTTGCCGGTGAACATGCCCAGCGTCCAGCCGCCGAAGTGACGCTTCATGCGCTCACCGAGGCTTGCATAGAGCGGCACCAATGCCGGCAACTCACCCAGACGCTCGCCGTAGGGCGGGTTGGTCATCACAAGGCCTGTGGTGGCACCCTCTGGACAGGTCAGCTCGGCGACGGAGGCGCCTTCCAGCTCGATCAGCGCCGGAATGCCGGCACGCATGGCGTTGGAGCGCGCGGCAGAAATCGCCTGCGGGCTGTGATCGCGACCGAACAGACGCGCGGTGACCTTGCGGCGCCCGGCGATGGCACGCTGCTCCATCTCCTCGCGCAGACCTTTCCAGATACGCTCGTCATGACGCCCCCAGTGGCGGCAGGCGAAGTCTTCATTCAGCGACTGCGGGGCGATATCCGCCGCCATCAAGGCCGCCTCGATCAGCAGCGTGCCGGAACCGCACATCGGGTCGACCAGGCTCTCACCCCGCGCCGCACGTGCCGGCCAATCGGCACGCATCAGCAGTGCCGCGGCCAGATTCTCCTTGAGTGGCGCATGGGCGAGGTCGGGGCGGTAGCCACGCTGATGCAGGCTGCGACCCACCAGGTCGATACCCAGGGTGATGTAGCCATTGTGCAGGTGCGCATAGATGCGCAGATCGGCATTCTTGCCATCGACGGTCGGCTTGTGGCGACCTTCCTCGAACATCGCCTCGACGATGCCATCCTTGACGGTCTGAGCGCCGAAGAAGGTGTGTCGAATATCTTTCCATGTTCCGTGAAAATCGACGGCGATGGAGGCACGATCCGGCAACTCCATTGCCCAGTCGACGCCGGCGCTCGCCTTGCGCAGCTGCTCGCCGGTGTCCACGCCGCCCACGCGGGTCAGCAGGCGAATGATGCGATTGGCCAGGCGTGACCACAGGATGGTGCGGTAAGCCGTCTCCTGACTTCCATTGAAGTGGACGCCGGCCACGGTGGTGCCGGTCACCTCGGCACCCAGCGACGTCAGCTCGTCAGCCAGCAAGGTCTCGAGGCCACGCGGACAGGTCGCAAACCAGGTGGAGAGCGGGTTGCTGGGGGCGCGCGGCGAAGTCGCAGAAGTCGTGTCAGTCATGAATCTCTCACCGGCAAAGGCCGGACTTATTCCTGTGAGTTGGCTTCTGGCACTAGCGATATTCCTATACGGCTGTCGACAAGCCAGAGGCAGTGTTCTAAAAACTATAGGTGTAGCTGCAATTCGGAAAGGTGACACGCCAAGCGAAAAGGAGGTTCACGGAGCGAAACCCTCATTCAGGCAGCATGCCCGACTGCATCTCGGTGACCATTGCCACCGATGAGACAGGATTCTGATGACACAACCTTCAGAGCAGAGATCCGGGCCTGCAGTGACCTATCCACCATCACGCTCGAGCATGTACTGGCAAGACCCTCCATCATCTCACATCCACGGCCTTTCCCGACACGGCTGGTCAGTGGCCACTGAGGTGATGAAGCACGAGGCCGGCAGTGACCTTCGGGTCATCGGCCTACTCTCTCACTCGGCAAGCCATGCTGTATCGAGTCGCTGCCACCGGACGATGTCTCCTCGAGAGACACCACGACAGTGACTCCAATGCCGATGGGTTCTCACATAGAGGTCATCCATGAAGAGACAGAAACGTGATCGCTTTCAGCGTGCCTATGTTCACGGCTACAAGGCCGGCGTTACCGGTCGTTCCCGTGATGATTGTCCCAGTATCGATGTCAATCTACGTGAATTCTGGATGAGTGGCTGGCGCGAAGGACGTGGCGACCAATGGTCTGGCATGACCGGCGTGTCCGGCATCCACAAGAACCCCATGGTGCTGTCCTGAGCCCCAGCGGGCTCCGGCAATGGACAAACCAGGATACTCCCACCGGGATGTTGATTCCCGTCCCGATGACTTTCAGGATGCATGACGTCAAGGAGTGACACCTGAAGATGGCGCCTGGCGCCTTTCACCCCGCCCACGCAGCCTGATGCGCTGCGCAAGCGGATTCTCCGGCATCAGTCTACCGGATCGCCTGATCAATGGCGCCGGAAGGCACGTACAGAGAGGACTCGAGGTGTTCACGGTGACTCAGTCGATGCTGATGTCACCCGGAAAATCCCAAGGACGTCGCTTAGCGACATGACAAGCCACCAGGGAGGTAACGCCTTATTTCTATCTTGAAGACGCACGGCACTGTCAGGCGCGTGAAGCAGTAGGCAATGGGGCCGACTCGCTTCTCCGCTTGAAAGGCCGAGATGTTGGCGCTCGTGTCGATTCCCTCGCGACATGGCTCCAGAGAATGCGCGGCAGGCGACGGCCTGCATGAACGACGGTTCAGCGCGGAGCACGACACGGGCAAACGTTCACCTTGACTGCATCAGCAGGCTTCTTGCAGGCCTGCTATCACCATCCACGGACCCGATGAGCTCGATGGGCCAATACCCGACCGCCGTCCCTGACGGCAAAAGCGCTTCGCATCGTGCACGCTGGCTGGACATGGCAGCCAACACGGCAATGTCAGTTCACGAGACATATCGCTGACACTGCCACATCATCATTCACGCCGGTACCGAGGCCGCCTTCTGATGTCAGGAGGCGGCTCTTTCGTTGTCTGGCTGTCTGGCTGTCTGGCTGTCTGGCTGTCTGGCTGTCTGGCTGTCTGATCACAGCTTGATGAGCGTATCCGCCTTCTCCAATGCACGCGCGCACTCTCCGATCAGCGCCGGGCCGCGATAGATCAGTCCGGAGTACAGCTGAACCAGGTCCGCGCCCGCCGCGACCTTCTCGCGCGCACTCTCACCATCCGTGATACCACCGACACCGATGATCGGCATGTTCGGCAGTGCTTCGCGCAGCCCGCGAATCACGCGGGTGGAGGATTCCCGCACCGGCGCACCGGACAGGCCACCGGCCTCTTCTGCGTGCGAACTCCCCGCGACCGCGGAGCGCTCGATGGTGGTATTGGTCGCGATGACACCATCGATGCCATTGTCAGCCAGCGCACGCGCCACGAACAGAATCTCTTCACTGTCCATGTCAGGGGCGATCTTGATCACCAGCGGGACCTTCTTGCCACGCTCGGCATCGAGTTGATCACAACGCTCGCGCAGCCCCGCCAGCAACTGATTGAGGTGGTCCCCGAACTGCAGATTGCGCAATCCCGGCGTGTTGGGCGACGAGATGTTGGCGGTGATGTAGTCGGCGTGAGCATGCACGGCCTCGAGGCAGACCAGATAGTCGCTCAGCGCATCATCCACCGCCGTGGTCAGGTTCTTGCCGATGTTGATCCCCAACACGACACCGGAGGCACCACGCGCCTGACTCGCCTTGACCTTCGCGACCAGATGCTCAACCCCGGCATTGTTGAAGCCCATGCGGTTGATGATCGCCTGGTGCTCCGGCAGGCGGAACAGGCGCGGCTTCGGATTGCCAGCCTGCCCTTTCGGCGTCACCGTGCCGACCTCCACGAAACCGAATCCCAGGGCGGCGAGCGCATCGAGGTGATCGGCATTCTTGTCGAGACCGGCAGCCAGCCCGACACGGTTGGGGAATTCGAGCCCCATCAGCGTCACCGGGTCACGTGGTGCCTCACCGCCCAATCCACGCGCCATGCCAAGCCGATGGGCCATGTCCAGGGCGTTGAGCGTCACACCATGAGCCGTTTCCGGATCGAGCTTGAACAGAAGCGAGCGAGCAAACGAGTACATGGTGATCTCCAGGCAGCAGCGACAGGGGGCATGACGACAGCGGAACTGGGCGCGAAGTATACCCGAAGCCCGTCGCGACAGACACTCCGCCGGACGCGATTGCCTCAGGCGAGAATGACGAGGGAGAACGAAGAGAAGTGACAAAGAGAAGTGACGAAGATGAGGCACAGAGGAAGGCGGCAAGGAAGCGACACACGAAGGAAGGCGGCCCCGAGGGCCGCCTTCCTTGTCACTGTCAGGGTCTGATCGCTGGGCTTATTTGACGTCCAGCTGACGCACCCGCACGGTGTAGTTGTTGACCCCTTCCATGGCAGTGCCGAACTTCTGACCGCTGACCCACACGGTGTAGCGCCCCGGTTCCAGCACGGTCTCGAGGTGGAAGTCGCCCTCGAAACCTTCGCCCTTGTCGCTGGCCACGGTATTGCCGTTCTCATCCAGCAGGCGCATCTGCAGCTTGTAGGTACCTTCGCTGCCCGGGAAGGTCTCGCTGTCGATGGTCACGGTGCCGCGATCGGAGACATCGAAGGTCATGACCTCGCCCTTCTCGCGAATGCGCACATCGGTGACGATCTCATCGAAACGACGGTCCGGCTCCGCTTCACTTTCGGTGACGGCAGCGCTGCCGGTCGCCGCCGCCGTGGTGGCAGACGCCGTAGTGGCAGACGCAGAAGTGGCAGCTTCGGCCGTGCCAGTCGCCGTGCTGGCGACGGCTTCACCGGCAGTAGCGCTACCTTCCGCGGCAGCGTTGCCGGTCTCGGCGGCCTTCTGCTCGCGCGCCGCCTGCTCAGCCGCGGCCACGGTGGCCGGCTTGATGGTCGCCACTTCATCGTCTGCATCGACGAAGGCAGTGCGGCGGCCATCACCATCGGTGTCCAGGAACACCAGACCGTCACCGGTCTCGATGCCGCTTTCCTCGGCGGAGAGCTTCTCACCGCTCTCGCTGAGGCCCGCCACGTTCACTTCATAGGTATTGCCACCCGACTTGCCGGCGCCCAGCTTGTCGGCGCGTACGCGCAGCTTGTAGACCCCGGGCTCCAGCTCGACATTCATGTTCAGGCCATCCGATGCCCTGTCCCCCGTGCCCGTGGCGATGATCGCACCCTGCTCGTCTTCCAGGCTGGCATTCAGGGTGTAGGGATCACTCACATCGAAGTTGGCGTTGCCGTCGATCTCATAGCGCCCGGCTTCCTTGATGGTGAACTGATGGACACTGGTACCACCGAACTGGAAGTTCTGGCTGTGGGCATCGCTGCGCGGCTTGAGAAACTTGGAGATGTCCAGCTTGCCCGCAGCGGCTTCGGCGCGCTGCTGTGCAGGGCTGCCATCTGCCAGCACGGCCTGGGATGCGAAACTGGAGAGGCCGAGCGCAATGGCGCAGGCAAGGGGTAACGCACGTTGTGACATGGTGTCTCTGCCTTGTTGTACTGAAGTTCTTGAAAACGTAAGCCGACCGCTGCCATCGCGGCAACCATGCGGCTCAGGAAACAGGGGTTGCACTCGCTGCCCTCAGCATACCAGACCCTCGACGACAGTTACCTTACCCCAGCCTTGGCAATCGCGATTTTCTTGATTGCACAAAAAAACCCCCGCCATTGGCGGGGGTTTCGTTCAGCGATGACGCTTACAGATGTGCGTATCGCGGGTCAGCAGAGTTCCTGCCCGGCTCACGCCTCGCGACGGGACTCGGCCAGATCGACCAGTTCACGCAGTGCGACGGCGAACAGCGGGAAGCTCAACTGGGCACCACTCTTCATCTCGCCGAGCAGTGAGCACCAGCGGCTGACCAGTCCTTCATGGCTTGCCATCCAGTTGTCGACACGCTCATCGATCTCGCGCGGGGCATTGTCCTGCTTGAGCACGCTGACGGTCAGGGCCAGCTGCTGACGATCCAGGTCATCACGGAAGCTCTCGCGCGCCTGGGCCTGCCAGCTGTCCTGCACCTCGAGGCCGTTGATCTTGTCGCCGACCCACGGCAGCTCGAGACGATGGCCGATGCCGTAGAAGGCTTCCGCCACACGGTTGATCTTCTCGCCGGTCACCTTGGCGGCCTCGATGATGCCGAGACCGGCATACAGGCTTGAGGTCGCCGCGATGGTGCTGGCCAGCGCTTCCGGAACGCCTGCCTCGACGTAATGGTCGCGACGAGCCTCCCAGTGCTCGCGGGCTTCGCCCTTGAGGCGCTCGCCGATGCTCTCGGACAGCTGAGCCAGACGCGGCGCGAAGTGCGAGATGCTCTCCTTGACGCCCATGCTGCTGCGCTGACGCAGGAACCAGCGGGTGGCGCGACGCATCAGGCGCATCAGATCGCTCATCATGCGGTACTGCATGTCGGCCGGCACCTGGTGATCCAGCGCCTCGATCTGGGTCCACAGCGCTTCCAGGTTGAAGCTGTCACGCGCCACGATGTAGGCACGCGCAATCTCGGCCTTGCCGGCACCGGTGGTGTCTTCCAGGCGACGCACGAAGGCGATGCCCATGTGATCCACCAGGTCATTGGCGATCTGGGTGGCGGCGATCTCACGCTTCAGACGGTGCTGATACATCTCCTCCGGGAAGCGCTCCATCAGCACGCGCGGGAAGGCACGCTCCAGATGCTGCTGCACGTAGCTGTCATCCGGCACGTCAGAGGCGATCAGGCTGGTCTTGAGATCGCTCTTGGCGTAGGACACCAGCACGGACAGTTCCGGCAGGGTCAGGGCTTCACCGGCATTGGAACGCTCGATCAGTGCCTCATCGGAGGGCAGGAACTCGAGTTCACGATCCAGGGTACCGGCCGCTTCGAGTTCATTGATGAAGCGACGGAAGACGCCCATGCCTTCCTTGGACTGCAGCTCGGAGAGCGACAGTGCCTGGGTCTGGCGATAGTTGTCCTTGATCACCAGCTCGCCGACCTCGTCGGTCATCTCGGCCAGCTGCTGGTTGCGCTGCTTGTCGGTCAGGTCACCGCGGGCGACGATGTCGTCCAGCAGGATCTTGATGTTGACCTCGTGATCCGAGCAGTTCACGCCACCAGCGTTGTCGATGAAATCGGTGTTGACGCGCACGCCACGCTTGGCTGCGGCTTCCATGCGGCCACGCTGGGTCAGCCCCAGATTGCCGCCCTCACCGACCACCTTGCAGCGCAGCTCGTTGCCGTTGATGCGCAGACCGTCGTTGGCCTTGTCACCGACATCGGCGTGAGTCTCGGTGGAGGCCTTGACGTAGGTGCCGATACCGCCGTTCCAGATCAGATCGACCTGTGCCTTGAGCATCGCGTTGATCAGCTCGTTGGGCGCCAGGCGGTCTTCGCGGATGTCGAAGACTTCCTTCATCTGCGGCGTGATGGTGATGGTCTTGGCATCACGCGAGAACAGACCGCCACCTTCGCTGATCAGACTCTTGTCGTAGTCGTCCCAGCTGGAACGCGGCAGACGGAACAGACGCTCGCGCTCGGCGAAGCTCTTCGCGGTGTCCGGGTTCGGGTCGACGAAGATGTTGCGGTGATTGAAGGCACCGACCAGACGGATCTTCTCGGACAGCAGCATGCCGTTGCCGAAGACGTCACCGGCCATGTCACCGATACCGACCACGCTGAACTCGTCTTCCTGGATGTTGATGCCCATCTCGCGGAAGTGACGCTGCACGCTGACCCAGGCGCCCTTGGCGGTGATGCCCATGCCCTTGTGGTCATAGCCGTTGGCGCCACCGGAGGCGAAGGCATCGCCCAGCCAGAAGCCGTACTCGTTGGAGATGGCATTGGCGATGTCGGAGAAGGTCGCGGTGCCCTTGTCCGCCGCGACCACCATGTAGGGGTCGTCTTCGTCATAGCGCACGACGGCGTTCGGCGGTACCACGTCACCACCGGACAGGTTGTCGGTGATGTCGAGCAGTGCGCGGATGAAGATCTGGTAGCAGGCGATACCTTCCTTCTGGATCACGTCACGGTCGTTGCTTTCCGGCATGCGCTTGCAGACGAAGCCGCCCTTGGCACCCACCGGCACGATGACCGCGTTCTTGACCTGCTGCGCCTTGACCAGCCCCAGCACTTCGGTGCGGAAGTCCTCGTGACGGTCGGACCAGCGCAGACCACCGCGCGCGACCTTGCCACCGCGCAGGTGTACGCCCTCGACGCGCGGCGAGTAGACGAAGATCTCGAACATCGGACGCGGCTTGGGCACGTCCGGAATCTGACGGGTATCGAGCTTGAAGCTGATGTAGTCCTTGGCCTGACCATCTTCCGCCGGCTGGAAGAAGTTGGTGCGCAGGGTGGCCATCATCAGATCCACGTAGCGACGCAGCAGACGGTCGTCGTTGAGGCTGGAGACCTGATCGAGCAGACCGTTGATGCGCTCGCGGCAGGCGCTGACGTCATCCTCATCGCCCTGACCCTGCGGGTCGAAGCGCAGGTTGAACAGCTGCACCAGCTCGCGGGTGATATCCGGATGACTGCCCAGGGCATTGGCGATGTAGGCCTGGGAGAGGCCGAAGCGGATCTGCTTCAGGTAACGCGCGTAGGCACGCAGCATCGCCACTTCACGCCAATCAAGGCCGGAACCGATGATCAGGCGGTTGAAGGCGTCGGATTCGGCTTCGCCGGACCAGATCTTCTTGAAGGCTTCGATGAAGCTCTCGCGCACTTCGGACAGCTCGACTGCGCCCTTGCCGTGGTGCTCCAGATCGAAATCGTGGATCCAGCAGGTGGCATCGCTGCGCTCGATCTCGTAAGGACGCTCGCCGATGACGCGCAGCCCCAGGTTCTCGAGAACCGGCAGCACGTCGGACAGCGGAATCGGCTGATGCTTGTGGAACAGCTTCAGGTTGACACCCGAGTTGTCATCCTCGACCAGACGATAGGTGCTCAAGGCCACGACATCGCCTTCATCCAGCGCACGCAGATGGCCCACGTCGTAGACGGCGGTGCGCGGCGAGAAGTCATCACGGTAGCTGCCCGGGAAGGCATCGCGATAACGGCTCATCAGTTCATTGGCCTGCTCTTCACCGAAGCCTTCCACCATCGCGGCATGCAGCTCGTCACGCCAGCTGCGTGCCAGCTGGGCGATCTTGTTCTCCAGCGCGCGCATGTCGTACTGGCCAGGCTCGTCGCCCTTGAAGCGCAGGATGAACTGGATGCGTGTCAGCACGGACTCGGACAGATACGGCGTGAAATCACCGAAGGTGGCATCCAGCTCTTCGCAGAGCAGATTCTGGATGCGCACGCGCAGGTCGGTGGAGTAGACATCGCGCGGCACGAACACCAGCACGGAGAAGAACTTGCCGAAGCGGTCTTCACGCACGATCAGACGCACGCGACGACGCTCACGGATATTGAGGATGCTGGTGGCGGTGCGGGTCAGCTCATCCGTGGAGATCTGGAAGAGGTCATCACGCGGATAGACTTCCAGAATCTGCAGCAGGTGCTTGCCGTTGTGGCCCTTCGGGTTGACCCCGGCGGCCTCCATGACGTCCTGCACCTTGCGACGCAGAATCGGCACGTTGCGCGGACTCTGGTTGTAGACCGTGGAGGTGTAGAGCCCCAGGAAACGACGCTCGCCGATCACGCGGCCTTCGGCATCGAAGCGCTCGACAGTGATGTAGTCCGGATAGGCCGGACGGTGCACGCGGGCGTGGAAGGCGCTCTTGGCGAAGGACAGCAGCTCCGGGATCAGCACGTACTGATCGCTGTTGACGCTCTGCTGATGGCGGGACTGCTCGTGATAGCGCTCGAGGTCCAGCTTCAGGACGCCAAGCTCGGAACCCTCGACCTTGCTCAGCACGCGAGTGCCGTCTTCCTGCTCTTCGACGGTGTATTCGTCATAGCCGAGGAAGGTGAAGTGATCGTTGCCCATCCACTCCATGAACTCGCAGGCTTCCTGGTGATCCGCCTCGGACACGGTGGCAGGACGGTTGTCACGCAGCTCTCTGAGCGCCTGAGCCCCCTGGGAGCGCATGGCCTCGAAATCCGCCACGGCGACCCGCACTTCAGCCAGCACTTCACTCAGGCTGTTTTCCAGATCTTCGAGCATCTCGCCATCGTTGTGACGATCGATCTCGATGTAGATCAGTGACTCGCGCGTCTCGGGAGCGTTCTCGGCGCGCGGCGCGGTCACGCGCTCCAGCTGACCGGAGGCATCGCGCGCCACGGCCAGCACGGCATTGTGGATGGCATGCACGGTGATGCCGCGACGATTGAGCTCGATGCGCACCGAGTCCACCAGGAAGGGCATGTCCGGGTGCAGCACTTCGATGATGGTATGGGTGGACTGCCAACCATGCTTCTCGAAGTCAGGGTTGTAGGCGCGCACCTTGGGGGCAGCGTGACTCTGCAGGAAGTGCCATACGGCCAGAGTGGAGCCGTAGAGGTCATCCAGCTTGCGCTCGGCCATGTCCTCGAAGGAAGCCGTCGCATGATAATCGCGCGCAAAGGCCGCGATTTCCTGCACCTTGTCCTTGGGAAGTCGCTTGTCCAGCTGCTCTTGGAGCTGCGCAAGGAATTCCTGCTTGCCGTCCGTCGCCACGTGTAGCATCAATCACCTCGACTGACCTGATGGAAGTATCAGGAAGAATAGTCATAGAGAGCCCACGCTCGCACCCGTGACAGGATGCCAAGGCGCAGGCTCATGCAGTGCATCACAGACTAGCGCAGTCTGTGCCTCGGCCCCATGCCTGTTCCATATTGGTCATGCTGCATGACATCTGTGCATCGGGTATTGACTTGCGCCTCGCATCATGAAACGAAAGTCTAACAAGGCGTTCATCGAGACAGACACGACGAGGCCCCGCCGCCACTATCACTCCCGATGGCTCATGGAGCCGGATCTGGAGTCTAGTTGGCAACGGGGCCTCGGCTTTTCAAGCGTCGAGGCGGAAAACGCTCCGCCGTCTCTCACTTGCTGACACGCCTGCTTTCACTCACTTCCTGACGAGATAGACCCCACACTCCAGGTGGTCGGTATAGGGGAACTGGTCGAACAGCGCGAAACGCTCGATGCGATGCGTACGGCACAGCACCTCGAGATTCTCGCTCAGCGTCTGCGGGTTGCAGGAGATATAGACGATGCGCTCGTAGCGCGCGGTCTGTTCGCAGCTGTCGGCATCGAGACCGGCGCGCGGCGGGTCCACCAGCACGGTGCGGAAGTCATGATTCTCGAGGTCCATCTCCGCCACGCGACGCCCCTCCTTCTCACCGGCCAGTGCCAGCGAGAAGTCCTCGGCGGACATGCGCGCCACCTGGGCATTGTCGATGCCATTGGCCGCCAGATTGACCTGCGCCGAGGCCACCGACGTCCGCGAGATCTCGGTGGCCAGCACGCGACGGAAGTTCTCGGCCAGCGCGATGGTGAAATTGCCGTTGCCACAATAGAGCTCGACCAGATCGCCCTGCTCCCGGCCTTCCGCTTGCGCCTTGTCCGGATGGGTCACGTCGCGCGCCCAGCTGAGCATGGAGCGGCAGATCTCGGCGTTGGGCTGGGTGAAGCTGTTCTCGACCTGCTGATAGACATATTCACGTCCATCGACCTCGAGACGCTCGAAGACGTGATCGCGCGTCAGCACGAGGTGCTGCTTGCGTGAACGCCCGATGATCATGATGTCGAGTTCCTGCTCCAGCGCGCGCGCCTCGGCTTCCCAGTCCTCTTCCAGCTTGCGGTGATAGATCAGCGTGACCAGTGCCTCGCCACTCAGGGTGGTGAGGAATTCACACTGGAACAGACGCTCACGCAGCACCGGACTGGCCTTGAGTCGCTCACGCAGCAGCGGCATCAGCGTATTGATGCGCTGGCTGGCCACCGGGAAGTCGTCCATGCGCACGACCGTCTTCTTCTTGTTGCCCTCATCGTCGAATTCCACCTCGAACATCGCATAGTAGAGGTCGTCATCCTCATGCCAGATACGAAATTCGCAGCGCATGCGGTAATGACTGGGCGGCGAGGGAAACACCTCGAGCTCCGGCGCATCGAAGGCGGCGAAACGGGCGCGGGTCTGCTCGGCCTTCTCGGCAAGCTGCTGTTCATACTGACTGGGATCGACGACGGCGATGGCCACACTGACTCCTGCCTGCGGGCATACCGCAGCACTGAAACGATGAGCAAAGGGACGCGGATGGGGTCATGGCAAGCCATGCCGATCACGTCCATTCAAAGGTTGGGCGCGCTAGCCTACCACCGGCAGCGCGAAGCTCAAGCACGGGTTGGTGACTCATGCAGCGACAGGGGCCGTCAGGGGCCGAGCGCGAGTCCTCGAGGGGCGGCAAACCCCTGGCTTTCAAGTGCAGTGGCAAGGCCGGGCTGACAGGCATCCGTCGCCAGGGCGATGCCTGCGTCAGACACCTCGTCTTGCGCCAGCGTGGCCTGCGCCGTGCGGGCCGGCAACTCCAGCACCTGGGCCACGCGCCGTGCGATCGCCGCGCCGGAATCCACCAGCGCCAGCGGTGGTTCACCCGGCGCATTCCTGCCCAGGGCGCTGGCGATATCCGCGCTGAGCAGCGGGAAGTGGGTACAGCCGAGAATCACCACCTCCAGCCCCGGCACCGCCGCGAGATCCGCCAGACTCGCCGCGACCACCTCGGGGCGAGCAGCCTCGCCACGCAGACGGCGCTCGGCCTCGGCGACCAGCGGGTCCGCCGCGACGCGAATCACCTGGCAATCCGCCGCGAAATCATGGATCAACTGCTCGGTATAGGCACGCCTCACCGTGGCGGAGGTGGCCAGCAAGCCGAACACTGGCGGCTCGCCCTGTGCGCGGCGCACCGCGCTCTGACGGCTGCGCGCCAGCAGCGCGGCAGGCTTGATCGCCGGTACGGTACCGATCACCGGAATCGACAACGTCTCGCGCAATGCCTGCAGCGCCAGCGTGCTGGCGGTATTGCACGCCACCACCAGGGCACGCGCTCCACTTGCCTCGACCGCCGCCGCACACACCTGCGCGATGCGCGTCACCAGCCAGTCATCGGCCTTGGTGCCGTAGGGGAGCGCGGCGTTGTCACACACATAGGCCAGCGGCAACGTCGGCCATTGGCGGCGAATCTCCGCCGCCACCGAGAGTCCTCCGACCCCCGAATCGAAGATCAGCACCGGCGCGTCAGGCGCGTCAGATAGGACATGGGACTGGCTGACAACGGAGCCTGAAGGGGCGGTGGAAGGCGCCATGATGATGATATCTCGCGCTGCGAAAGAGGAAGGTCGGCTGCAATGGCGCGCTATTTTACCTGCTTGGTGACGATGTAGGTGAAGTAACGATCGATCCCAAGCTCGGAGACCAGCCAGCGGTCGATCAATCGCTGGTAGGCATCGATGCTCGCCGTCTCGAGACGCAGCAGATAATCCACGCCGCCGCCGACCGCCACACACTCGATCACCTCGTCCGCCTCGCGCATGGCGCGCTCGAAGCGCTGGAAGCTCTCGGCATCGTGATGCTTGAGGTGTATCTCCACCCATACCGGCGTGCGCGGGGCTGCCACCACGCCACCGCCGCGCTGCGCCTCGAGCAGCGCCTGATTGATGCGCGCCGAATAGCCCTCGATGATGCCGGCCTGCTCAAGGCGCTTGACCCGCTCCCAGCACGGGCTGACCGACAGATTGATCTCCTCGGCCAGCCGCGACTTGGTAATGCGACCATCGCGCTCGAGGATCGCCAGAATCTTCAGATCGAAGGCATCAAGCCTGGGCGCGGGCATCGCGCGCGCAGCGCCTGAACTCATGAGGCATCTCGCGCCAGGTCGTCCACCACCTCGGCGATCACCGCCAGCGTATCGCCGAGACTGACCTGCGCCGGGAAACGCCGGGCCACCAGCACGCCGTCGCGCTCGGCACGATATTCCACCGCCGGCTGGCCGGCCCGCCCCAGCGGGTAGACCCGAGCCACGCACTGCCCCGCGCTGACCTGCTCACCCAGCGCCACGCACAGTTCCAGCAGGCCTTCATGCTCACTCTGCACGTAGCAGCTGGCGTCCGGCATGTCGATCAGCAGCGGCCTGGCCGCCTGGTCGGCATGGCGTCGCTCGACATCGCCCTCCAGGTCGGCACGACTGCGTTCGCGCAGCACGCCACTGAAGGCGAGGAAGTTGTCGACGCCACGGTCGGCGATCGCCTGGCGCTCAGGCGTGGTGGAACCGCCGCCCCCCAGCTCCGTGGTGACGAAGACCTTGCCCTGGCGCTCCACGGCAGTGTCGTAGAGCGCCTCGGCATCCAGCTCGAACATCATCATCGCCGAAGGCGCACCGAAGGCCAGCGCGCCGGCCAGACTCTCGGCTTCCTGATGACGGCACTGCTCCACGCCCAGCGACGCCTCGAGATAGTCCAGGCGGTGCGCGGCCGCGAACGGCAGGATATCCAGGGTGCGGCCACCGGAATGCAGGTCCAGCGCGTAGTCACACTGCGGTACCAGCACCCGGGTGAAATAGTCGGCGATCTGCTCGGTAGGTCCCCCCTCGGGATCGCCGGGGAAGCTGCGATTGAGATTGCCGCCATCAAGTGGCGAGCAGCGCCGGCCGGCCTTGGCCGCCAGCGCATTCATGGTCGGCACGATGATGACACGCCCCTGCACGTCCTCGGGCGTGAGGCGGGCCGCCAGCTTGTAGAGCGCGGTGATGCCCTCGTACTCGTCACCGTGATTGCCGCCGGTGAGCAGCACCGTGGGGCCTTCACCGTTGGCGATCACGCTGATCGGGGTCATCACGGCACCCCAGGCAGACTCATCGGTGGAAATCGGCAGCTTGAAGAAGCCGTGCTGAAGGCCATCGGCGTTCAGGTCAATGGTCAGGCTGACGGGAGATTCACGCATGACAGGCCTCCTTGGCCGGACGAACTCACAACAACAAAGGCGTATGGCATCGCATCACTGACGAACGGCCAGCCCGTCACTTGACGAACAGCTGGCGGGGCACGTCACACAATGGCTCGGCACCATTCTCGGTGATCAGGATCGACTCGGTGATCTCGAGCCCCCAGTCATCCATCCACATGCCGGGCATGAAGTGGAAGGTCATGCCCGGTTCCAGCACCGTCTCGTCACTGGGGCGAAGACTCATGGTGCGCTCGCCCCAATCCGGCGGATAGCTGATGCCGATGGGATAGCCGCAACGTGCGCCCCCCCGGTCGAAGCCGTACTTGTCCATCGCCGCGCCCAGCGCCAGCGCGATGTCGCAGCAGCGATTGCCCGGCCTGGCGATGGCCAGGCCACTTTCGATGCCTTCCAGCAGGGCGGACTCGCCGCGCACGAAATCGCGCGGCGGCCGACCGAGAAACACGGTGCGCGAGAGCGGCGCGTGATAGCGCTTGTAGCAGCCGGCGATCTCGAAGAAGGTGCCCTCGCCCTCGCGAAACGGCGTGTCATCCCAGGTCAGGTGAGGGGCAGCGGCATCACTGCCGGTCGGCAGCAATGGCACGATGGCCGGATAGTCGCCGCCGAGAATCTCGCCATTCGGCCCGACCACACCCTCGACCCCGACACGATAGATCTCGGCGACCAGTGCGCTCTTGGGCAGGCCCGGCTCGATCATCTCGAGGATGCGCGAGTGCATGCGCTCAACGATGCGCCCCGCCACGCGCATGTAGGCGATCTCCTGCTCGGACTTGATCGCCCGACACCAGTTGACCAGCGAGTTGGCGTCCACCAGTCGCGCGTGGGGCAACTCCTTGACCAGCGCCAGATGGGCACGTGCCGAGTAGTAGTAGTTGTCGAGTTCGACCCCCACCACGCCGTCGTGCCAGCCGCGCTGCGGCAGGATCGACTGGGCGAGAAACTCCATCGGATGCATGTCCGGATTCTGCACGTAGTAATCCGGATACCACAGGATGTTGTCCTCGCCCATCCAGCAGGTACGCAGCGCGCCGTTGCCGTCCTGACGGCGTCCGTACCAGACTGGCTCACCGCTCAGACCCAGCAGTACACATTGGTGCACATAGAAGGACCAGCCGTCATAACCGGTCAACCAGGCCATGTTGGAGGGGTCGGAAATCACCATCACATCGATGCCGGCACGCGCCATTGCTTCCCGGACACGCTGGATACGGGCGTGATATTCCCCGATGGTGAAGGCCTGGCGTCCGGCCGACAGTGGCCGCGGCACCCAGTTGACGGGCATCGCCTGCGCTTCGCCATTCGGCAAGTTGTTGAGCCCCGCGAATGGAGGCTGGGCAATAGGCGGATGCGACGGGAATTGGCTCATGCAGCGCTCCTGTTCAATCAGGCCTTGAGGCAAGCAGCACGTCGGGGCGGAGCCTTACGCGCGCCTCTGGTGCCCAGAGCCGTCAACGTATATGCGAACATCCGAATTCCCCTCTTGATTCGAGTCTGTCACTCTGCCGACAGCGGGTCAAAGGCGACTCTGGCACTGTCGCCCTTCCCTTCGGCCCTTGCAAGGGCCGCGCCATCATCACGACATCACCGGGAAATACTCCAGGGCCTTTCAGGAGACTCTTTCAGATGAGCCACATGCGAATTCTGGTACATCACGAGCGGGCAGAACGCTGGTGCGAGGCACTGCGTGAGCGTCTGGACAGCAGCGACATCGAGATCCTCGCCGATGACGGCGAGACCCTGGGCGACATCCTGGTGGTGTGGGCACCGCCGGCGGCACTGTTCGAGCGGCATCGCGAACACGACGTGAAGGCGATTCTCAATCTGGGTGCCGGCGTGGACAGCCTGCTGGCCAATCCCGCCCTGCCTCGAGAGGTGCCGGTGCTCAAGCTGCGCGATGCCGGCATGGCCAGCCACATGCTCGATTACGTGCGCTACGGCCTGCTGCACTTCCGACGTGACTTCGATCGCTACGCTGTCCAGCAGTCAGAGCGTCACTGGGCGCCACATCGCGTGGTGCGCGCCAGGCATTATCCGGTCGCGGTGCTCGGTCTGGGTGCCATCGGCCGGCAGATCGCCGAGGCGCTGGCGGCAGACGGCTACCCCGTGCATGGCTTCAGCCGCAGCGCCCACACCCTGGAGGGCGTGACCTGCCACCATGAACAGGGGGAAGGCGGTCGCTCGCTCAAGGCAGTGCTGGGAGATGAAACGCTTGGCCTCAAGGCGGTGATCAACCTGCTGCCCAACACCACCGCCACTCGCGACGTGCTGAATGCAGAGGCCTTCGCGGCCCTGCCCGATGACGCCGTGCTGATCAATCCCGGCCGCGGCAGCAGCGTGGTCGAGGAGGATCTGCTCGCGGCGCTGGAGAAGGATCAGTTGCGCGGCGCGCTGCTGGATGTCTTCCAGCATGAGCCGCTCGCCGGCGACAGCCCGCTGTGGCAGCACCCGAAGGTGATCATCACCCCGCACGCCGCCGCCCCGACCCCGGTCTCCGAGGCCGCCGACCAGCTGGCGGAGAACATCCGCCGCGTGCAGCGCGGTGAGTCCCTGACGGGCATCAGTCTGGAACACGGCTACTGAGACGTGCGTTTCACACCGGAAGCGCGGTGGTCGACTTGATACACTCCATCGCGAAGCGTGCCGAGACATCGGTGAGGTCATCGAGGGTATTGACCAGCTGCTTGTAGACGCGGTCGTAGGCATTCATGTCCGCGACCTGAACCTTGAGCAGGTAGTCATAGTCGCCCGCCATGCGATAGAACTCGGTGACTTCCTCGACCTCCTCGATCACCGCCACGAACCGTTCGAACCAGGCCCGCGAATGATCGCGGGTCTTGAGTTGCACGAAGGCGGTCAGCCCCAGCCCGACCCGCTCGGCATCCAGCAGCGCCACCCGCGCGGTGATCACCCCGCATTCCTCCAGCCGCTTGAGGCGCTTCCAGCAGGGTGAGGTGGTCAGATGCACCGACTCCGCCAGTGCCGCCAATGACAGGCTGGCATCACGCTGCAACAGCCGCAGCAGCGCGCGGTCCGTGGCATCGAGCACAATTTTCTCCATACTCCCTCCTCACGACAAAATCTTGCTACAGAACATGGCCTACGCCATGACAACTGGCAAGTTTTGCCTGACAGCCGGTCGTACCATGAAGGCTCCTCCCCGCGACAGGAACCGCTGCCATGCCGACCACTGCCTTTCCCCCTCGCTCGCCGTGTGCGCCCTCTTCACTCGCCACTCCCTCGGAGGGCTTGCTGCACAGGACGCCTCTGGAAGCATGGCGACAGGAGTGCCTGGCACAGCTGGCCGCCTTGAAGGCAGCCACGCCCGTCACTCCGCTCAGGGAGCTTGCGCTTTGCGGGCTTGGCGAGGCGCGCGTGCTGATCAAGGACGAGCGCGCCCACGCCAGTGGTTCACTCAAGCATCGACTGGCCATGGCGTTGTTCGAGCAGGCCTTGAAGCAAGGCTGGCTCAGTCCCGGACGCCCGGTCATCGACGCCTCGTCAGGCTCCACGGCGGTCTCTGAAGCGTGGCTGGCACGCCGCCTGGGACTGGAATTCATCGCCGTGGTACCCAAGGGCACCGCATGTGACAAGCTGAAGGCGATTCGTGACGAGGGCGGGCGTGTCGTGGAGATCGAGAATGCCGTCCACCTCTGCCAGTCCGCCCAGGCGCTGGCCGAGGACAGCGGCGGCCACTTCCTCAATCAGTTCCAGCATGCCGCCACGGCCAGCGACTGGCAGAGCGAGACAAGCCTGCCGGGCGAGTGTCTGGCACAGATAGCCGAACGCGAGCTGCCGGAGCTTGAAGCGGTCTTTCTCGGCGCTGGCACCGGCGGCAGCGCCGCCACCTTCGCGCGCCATCTGCGTCACAAGGGTCTTCTTCGCCACTCGGGGCCTCTACACCACTCGGGGCCTCTACACCACTCGGGGCCTCTACACCACAGGGGCCATGGCGCTCGCGTGATCGGCGTGGACCCCGAACACTCCGTCTATCACGCCTGCTGGCAGCACCATCACACCCATGGCACCCGCATGACCTCACTGCCCGCGCCTCAGGCACCCAACCCCATCGAGGGCATTGGCCGCCCCTGTGTACTGGAAGCGTTCGACCCCGTGCACTTCGATGATTATCGACGCATCGCGGATGCCCGCAGCCAGGCGGCGGCACTATGGCTGGCAGAGCATGCCGGGCTTGCCGTCGGGCCCTCCACCGGCACCGCCTTCGCGGGCCTGCTGGAAACCCTCGAGCTCAAGCACGCCCGCGGCGAGGCGCTGACGGGTAGCTGGCTGCTGCTGGCCTGTGATCATGCCAGCCGCTACGCCAGCACCCTGGGCGACCCCGTCTGGCGGGCGGAACACCAGTCACGCCTCGCCCCGCATCGCGCCTGGATCGAGAGACTCACCGCCTGAAACGACGACACCCTGCCAAGGCGGGGTGTCGTCGTCGAGCATCACGAGGCGCGATGGCAGCTCGTGCCACGGCTCATGTCAGTCGCAATGCATGTCAGCCGCAATGGAGGTCAGTCACGCCTCATGCCAGCAGGGCATTGAACTGACGCAGCCACTCCGGGTGGGCCGGCCAGGCCGGCGCGGTCACCAGCTTGCCGGAGGTCACGGCATCGGTGACTTCCAGTGACACGAATTCGCCACCTGCCAGCTTGACCTCCGGCGCGCAGGCCGGATAGGCGCTGACGCGATGGCCTTCCAGCGACATGGCAGCCGCCAGCAGCTGCGGGCCATGACAGACGGCGGCGATGGGCTTGTCGGCCTCGACGAAGTGACGCACCAGGTTCAGCACGCGCTCGTCCAGACGCAGGTACTCGGGGGCGCGGCCACCGGGGATCAGCAGCGCATCGTAGTCTTCCGCCTTGAGGTCGGCGAAGCTCGCGTTGAGCGCGAAGTTGTGACCCGGCTTCTCGGTATAGGTCTGATCGCCTTCGAAGTCGTGGATCGCCGTCTTGACGATATCGCCTTCACGCTTGTCCGGGCATACCACATCGACCCGATGACCCATCGCCTGCAGCGCCTGGAACGGCACCATCAGCTCATAGTCTTCCACAAAATCTCCGGCAATGATGACAATGCTGGCCATGATGATCTCCTGATTGAACAAACGGGGTTGGCATCACTGCATCGCGCTCGCCTGACATCACCTCTGCCTGACATGTCGGGAAGCCTGCAGCTCACGCACAAGGCGTTCCCAGAGTACCTGTCCGGCGCGCATGAGCAAGCGCTGAAATAGCGTCCTGTGCCTGATGCGCCTGTCATCGGGGCCATCGCCAGCGGGCCCTCATGCGTCATCCACGACTGGCAGGAGAGGTGCGCCAGCGCGAGGGAACCTTGCATGCGGCCACGCTGCCCAATCATCATGCTCTCGCCCCGAACGACACCACTCCCCAAGGGCGGCCCCATTTGCGGACAGAAAGCTTCGACAGGAGTCACCATGCTTGCCCTTGTACCACGACGAATCCACTGGACACGCCTGCGACGGATACCCTCGCCTCGCCGCCTGAACGGCTGGCTTGGCGCGATGCTGCTGGGATCAGCCCTGTTGAGCACGGCGCAACAGGCGAGCGCTGACGTGAGCAGCGCGGAGTCTCCCGTGCCCTTCACCGCTCAATACACCCTGGTGCTGGACGGCTGGCCGGATGTGCCCATCACGCAGCGCATCAGCCAGAGCGGGGAGCTTTACATCGCCAGCATGGAGGCCTCCATCAAGGTGGCCAGTGGCTACGAGCAGGGACGCTTCCTCCTCAAGGAGGGCCAGCTGCAGCCGGCCGGGTATCGTTCCGGTTATCGTCTGGCGGGTATCGGCAAGGACTACAGCCGCGAGGCACCCGAGCCTGACGAGACGCTCCTCCCCGACCGCCAGACCCTGCTGGTACTGCTGAGCCAGCAGGCCGATGCCCAGTGGGCCGCGGGAAGTTGCCTGACGGGAGCCCCCTGTGCGCTGGAATATCTGGATCACAAGGGGCGCACCCGGACACTGATGTATGAGATCCAGGCCCAGGAATCCCGCGTGGCCGCCGGTCAGACCTTCCGCACCCTGCGGCTGGACACCTGGCGCAAGCATCGTGATCAGAAGCACTACCGCCTGTGGCTGGCCCCCCGCTGGCCGGGCCTGATGGTGGCTCTCGACTACCTCGACTACGAGGACAGCCCCGCAGGTAAAGTCCCCAAGCGCTCCGCACATCTGACCCTCGACCGGCTCAGCAGCTCGCGGCGCTAGGCCAGTCCGTGACCCGTCGTGAGGCTCGGTGTCCGGTGCTCTGAGTCCAGAACTCTGTGTCCAGGCCGCGGCATAAGCCGCGCTGATCCCCCATCAGCAGTTATCGCGCAGGATCCACTCCCGGGGATACCCTCTGTCCCCGGCAATCGTTACAGTAACCCTTCCCAGTGATACTCACTGACAATCAATCGCTTACGTCGCTCTGGTCCTGTCGACGGCCAATGACAAGGAAGGGTCATGCTCTCGGGTCTCATCTTCATCCTGCTGCCGCTGATTCTCGGCTATCTGGTGCGTATCGAGCAGCCCGCACGTCTGGCGGTCGTCAATCAGCTGGTGAATGCCTCGATCTACGTCATCCTGTTCCTGATGGGCATGGGGCTTGCCGGGCTGGAGCAACTCGGCGCCGGCATGGCCGCCATGAGCGGGCAGGCGGTGATTCTGTTCGCCATCATCACGCCATTGAATCTGCTGGCACTGTGGGCGCTGTCACGCCGCAGTGCACTGCGTGCGGATGCCTCACGCGTGGTGGAGGGAGCGCCGATGACCCGCTGGGAAGCGCTGTCCGGCTCCCTGACACTGGCGGCGGCGGTCGCGCTGGGCGTCGCGGCGGGCGTCGTGCTGGGACTGATGGAGATCTCGCTCGACACCGACACCCTAGCCGAGTGGGCACTCTATGCCCTGCTGGCGCTGATCGGCTGCCAGCTGAGAAGCTCCGGCATGAGCCTGCGCCAGATCCTGCTCAACCGCCATGGCCTGTTCATCGCGCTGACGGTGATGGCGAGCTCGCTGCTGGGCGGACTGCTGGCGGCACCGCTTCTGGCACTCGACTGGAATCAGGGCATGGCGATGTCGGCCGGTTTCGGCTGGTATTCGCTGTCAGGCATCCTGATCGGTGATCAGCTCGGGCCGATTCTGGGTGGCGCGGCCTTCTTCAATGACCTGAGCCGTGAACTGCTCGCCTTCCTGTTGATCCCGCTGACCATCCAACGCTTCACGCCGCTGGCCATCGGCTTCGGCGGCGCGACCTCGATGGACTTCACTCTGCCGGTCATCCAGCAGACCGGCGGTGTTGCCTGCGTGCCCGTGGCCGTCGTATCCGGCTTTCTGCTCTCGCTGGCCTCGCCGCCGATGATCCTGTTCCTGCTCTCGCTCAGCCACGTCTGACGTCGTGGTCCTTGCCGATGACACCCCGGAACGGTGACACTCGGCCTCTCTCTTTCCAGCGCCTGACATTGCCATGCCGCCTCTGCATCACACTCCACCGCGCCCCAGACGCGTGACGCTCGCCGACATCGCCGCTCGCCTGGGCGTGACCAAGGTCACGGTCTCGCGCGCGCTCAACCAGCCCGAAAAGGTCTCCGCCGCCATGCGCGAGCGGGTACGGGAGTGCGCCCGCGAACTGGGTTACATGCCCAACCGTCAGGCCGGCAGCCTCGCCAGTGGTCGCTCCCGGCTGATCGCGCTGCTGATCCCGTCACTGTCCAATGCCGTGTTCTCGGAACTGCACCGGGGGCTTGAGGCACCGCTGGCCGCCGCCGGCTATCAGCTGCTGATCGGCCATACCGGCTATTCGATGGAAGAAGAGGAGCGCCTGATCGAGACCTGGCTCTCGTTCGGCGTGGACGGTCTGGTGCTGTGCGGCAGCCGCCACAGCGAACGCGTCACCGAGATGATCGCGCGCTCCGGCTGTGCCGTGGTGGAGTGCATGGAAAAGCGTGAGGCGCCACTGGACATGGCGGTGGGGCTGGATCAGCACGCCGCCGGCCGCGCCATGGCGGAGGCGATGATCGAGAGTGGCCGCCGGCACATCGGCTTTCTGGCCGCGCGCATGGACCGCCGCGTCGAGCAGCGTCTGGCGGGCTGGCGCGCCGCCGTCGAGGCCGCCGGCCTGTCACAGGAGTACCTGATGACCACTCCGGCACCCTCAAGCGTCAAGCTGGGCGGCGAATTGCTGGACGAGATGCTGACTCGGTGGCCGAATCTCGACGCCGTCTTCTGCTGCAACGACGACCTGGCCGCCGGTGCACTGTTCGAGTGTCAGCGTCGCGGCCTGGAAGTGCCGGCACGGCTGGCGCTGGCCGGCTTCAATGGTCTGGAGATGACCCGTGGCACCTGGCCTGCGCTTGCCAGCGTGGTCACGCCGCGCCGAGAGATCGGCGAACGCACCGCCGCCCTGCTGCTGGCACGCCTGAGCGGCGACCACGCCTCCACGCCGCGTGGCCTGTGGGAAGACCTGGGCTTCAGCCTGCAGAGAGGCGGGAGTCTGCCCCGGGCGTGAGCGCTTTCGAGGATGCGTGCTGCGCCGTCAGCTGCTGACACATCTGTTCGACCAACGCCTGCGGTGTGGCACTGATGTCGAGGGTATAGACGCGCTCCGTCTCACGCTCAGGCACCTCCAGGGTCGCCAGCTGGTCATCGAGCATGGCGGCGCCCTTGAAGAAGTGATCGGTGCGCGCCTCCAGGCGCTCCAGCAACAGCTCGCGCGTGCCTTCCAGGAACACGAAGCCCAGCGCCGCATCCCCGCCACGCAGCTGATCGCGATAGCGTCGCTTCAGCGAGGAACAGGCCAGCACCAGACTGCGTCCCTCGCGGCGCGCCTCATCGATCAGCTCGACCAGGCGGGCCAGCCAGCCATGGCGGTCTTCATCATTGAGCGGGATGCCGCGCGCCATCTTGGCCACGTTGGCCTCGCCATGATAGTCATCACCGTCGATGAACTGCGCCCCCAGACATGCCGCCAACGCCTGGCCGACATGCGACTTCCCGCACCCGGACACGCCCATCACCACCAGTCGCACCCCACCCTCGGGCAAGGTGACGCTCTCGTCGTCCAGCGCGACGCTGCCCTGAGCGGACGCCGTGGATGACACCCCTTCTGCCTGCTGCTGCATGACACCCCTTCCCCTTGAAGAATATCCGTGTTGTCTGTCGTCCCGCCTTGCCACCCGGGCCGGCCACGGCGAACCCTGTGTGGCGAGCCCATGAGCGGCGGCGCTGCGCAGGATACCCCGCGCAGGCATCATCCATGTCGTGGCGACCCGGCGACATGCACCTTTCGGATCATTGCACAGACGCTTATGTTACCGGTAACTTTCATCCTGCACGAAGCAACAGGTCTTGCACAACAGGTCTGCACAACAGGTCTGCACAACAGGTCTGCACAACAGGTCTGGCAAAACCGGCCCTGCACCACAGGCCTCACACGACACGCCTCACACCATACGCCCAAGGCCGTGGCAGATCGCACCGCCACCGCCAGCCGCAAGAGTTCGCCATCATGTCCCCAGATAGCACCCTCGTCCTTGCCGCCCTCGGCGGTATCCTGCTGCTGCTGTACCTCGTCATGCGTCTGCGCCTGCACGCCTTCGTCGCCCTGCTGGTGGTGAGTCTGGGGGTCGGGCTGGCCACCGGCATGCAGCCCGACGCCATCATCGATTCCGTCACCAACGGCATGGGCAACACCCTGGGCTTCGTGGCCACCGTGGTCGGGCTCGGCGCGATGTTCGGCAAGATGCTGGAAGTGTCCGGCGGCGTCGACCGCATGGCCAATACCCTGCTGGGGCGCTTCGGGACCTCACGCTCCCAGTGGGCGCTGGCGCTGACCGGCTTCCTGGTCGCGATTCCGGTATTCCTGGATGTGGCCTTCATCATCCTGGTGCCGCTGGTCTATGCACTGGCACGCCGCAGCGGCCGCTCGCTGCTCTATTACGGCATTCCGCTGCTGGCCGGTCTGGCCGTCACCCACTCCTTCATTCCGCCGACCCCGGGGCCGATCGCGGTCGCCAAGCTGATCGGCGCCGACCTCGGCTACGTGATCCTGTTCGGGGCGCTGTGCGGTCTGCCGGCGATGATCGTCGCGGGCCCGATCTTCGGTCGCTTCATCGCCAAGCGTATCGATGCCAGGATCCCGGAGTACATGGAAAATGCCGGCAGCGTGATGAGCGATGAAGAGGTCAATCAGCGCGCCCCGGGCTTCGGGTTGATCCTGTCCATCGTGCTGCTGCCGCTGGCGCTGATCGTGCTCAACACCGTCTCCGGCTTCCTGTTCGGTGACGACAGTCCGCTGGTCGGCTGGCTGGGCTTTCTCGGCCATCCCTTCGTGGCGCTGAGTCTGGCCACGCTGATGGCCTTCACCCTGCTGGGCACGCGTCGCGGCATGACGCGTGAACAGGTGATGGAAGTCGCCACCAAGGCACTCGAGCCGGCCGGCATCATCATTCTGGTCACCGGGGCTGGCGGTGTCTTCAAGCAGATGCTGATCGACTCCGGCGTCGGTGACGTGCTCGGCACCCTGATGGCCGACAGCAATCTGCCACCGATCCTGCTCGCCTTCCTGATCGCCACCGCGGTGCGTGTCATCCAGGGCTCGGCTACCGTGGCGATGATCACCGCCGCCGGTCTGATGGCGCCGGTGATCGATACGCTGGCGCTGTCCGGTCCGGTGCTGGGACTGGTGGTGATCGCCATCGCCAGCGGCGCCACCGTGCTCAGCCACGTCAATGACTCCGGCTTCTGGCTGGTCAGCCGCTACTTCGGCCTGACCGAGAAGGACACCCTGAAAAGCTGGACGGTGATGGAGACGTTGATCGGCGTGATCGGCGTCAGCATGGCGCTGCTGATCGGGCTGTTCCTCTAGACACCCGCGACCCGGAGCGCTGACGAAAAGCTGCCACGTCATGTGGCAGCTTTTTTTGTGCCTGGCAAATGCCAGAATTCCCTATCGCGCGTCTTGCACGCTATTTCCCACTTTTGCATTGCGCCTGCATGACATCATGCGATCATCCACCCTTTCGTCCGCCATTCTGGCCCATGATCCTACGTCTCTGCCCGGCGCTCTCGCGACTGGTCAGAGGGCGTTGCGCATCAGGGCCTGACATCTTTCGTCCGGAGTCCGCATGGACAACAGCCCTGAGTCGCCAACCCCGGCATCGCCACCCTCCGCCACTGGCAGCAAGCCACCCTCCTCCCGCCGTCTGATCTGGATGCGCCTGCTGGCGCTGATCATTCTCGCGCTGGCGATAGCGCTGGCGGCCTGGTGGATGACCCATCGCCCCGGCGCCCCCAAGCGCGCGCCCAGTGACGCCCCGGTTCCCAGCGTGGAAGTGGTGACGGTCAGCCATACGGCCAGTGCACCGACACTGGAAGGCTACGGCCGCGTGATCGCCGATCGTCAGACGACCGTATCCACCCGGGTCAGCGGTCAACTGGCGCCCTTCCCCGAGGGCATCGAGGCGGGCCGTGAAGTCCGCGCGAACCAGCTGCTGGCGAGCCTCGACCAGCTGGATTACCAGCTGGCGCTGCGTCAGGCCGAGGCGGATCTCGCCACGGCAGAAGCCAGCCTCGCCTCGGAAAAGGGCGAGCAGATCCGCGCGGCCTCGGAATACAAGACCTTCGGTCGCAACCTGCCGGCGGCGCAGAAAGCGCTGGTGCTGCGCGAGCCTCAGCTCAAGTCGGCTCAGGCTGCGGTGGACAGTGCCCGCGCCAGCCGCGACCAGGCCAGACTCAATCTGGAACGTACCGAGATCCGCGCGCCCTATGACGGCCTGATCAGCGAGCGGCTGGTCGGCGAAGGCAGTGACCTCAACGCCTTCACCGACCTGCTGACGCTGGTGGCCACCGACCGCTTCTGGGTGCGTCTCAATCTCCCGCAGGCCGACATGGAATGGCTCTCGACCCATGCCCGTGACGGTCAGGGCACGCCGGTCCTGCTGTCCAGCAAGGCATGGCCGGAGGGCCAGCATCGGCGCGGCGAAGTGTGGAGCGTCCTGCCGTCCCTGGAGGACAACGGCCTGCTGACCCAGGTGATGGTGGCAGTGGAAGACCCATTGGCGCTCGACGTCTCCGAGGAGGCGCGCGCCAGCACGCCGGCCCTGCGCCTGGGTGATGTGGTGGAAGCGACTCTGACACCTCAGCGCACCGCATCGCTGATCGAGCTGCCGGTCAGCGCCCTGCGCAGTGGCCAGCAGGTCTGGGTGCTGACGGAGGATGGCTATCTGGAGAAACGTGCGGTGGGCGTGCGCCATCTGGGCAACGACACCCTGCTGATCGCCGGAGGCTTGAGCGATGGCGAGCGGGTCATCGTGAGTGCCTTGAGCAATGTCGAGGCCGGCATGGCGCTGCGTGCCCGCGGTGATGCGCCGACGCCGACCACCAGGACCCCTGATAACAAGGCGGCTGACGACAAGACGACGGCTGGCGACAAGAGCACCGCGACAGTTGAGCAGGACACCGCGACTGGTGACAAGACCGCCACGGTTGCCGACAAGCGCGCCACAACCACCGGAAGTGACTCATGACGGCACCATCGCGCCTCAAGGGCCCCATCCGCTGGATGCATGATCATGGTGTCGCCGCCAACCTGCTGATGCTGTGTCTGATTCTCGGCGGTCTGCTGATGTCCAGCCAGATCAAGAAGGAGGTCTTCCCCTCCTTCGAGCTCGAGATCATCAACGTCAGCGTCAGCTATTCCGGCGCGACCCCCGATGAAGTGTCCGAGAGTCTGTTGCAGGCCATGGAATCCGCGGTGCAGGACGTGGAGGGGATCGAGGAGATCACCGCCACGGCCGAGGAAGGCCTCGGCTCACTGTCCATCGAGCTTCAGGATGGCGTCGAGACCATGCGCGCCTACCAGGACATCCAGCAGGCCATCGACAGCATCACTACCCTGCCCGATGAGTCCGATCCGCCCGTCTACTCGCTGGCAGGTCGCTCGCGCAGCGTGATGGAACTCAAGCTGCACGGCCAGACGGATGACCAGACCCTGCGCAACGTCGCCGAGCGTCTGCGCCTGAGCCTGCTGGACAGCAACGACATCACCAAGGTGGAGCTGACCGGCATCCGTGACCGGGAAGTGCACGTGTCACTGGAGGAAGGGGCGCTGCGCCGTTACGGCCTCTCGCATCAGGATGTGGCCAGCCTGATCGGCAATCAGGCGCTCAACCTGGCCGGCGGCAGTCTGGACACCCAGCAGGGCGAGTACCTGGTGCGCTACGAGGCGCGACGCGACGGTGCCGCCGAGTTCGCGCAGCTGCCGGTGATCTCCAGTCAGGAAGGCAATGTCATCCGCCTGGGCGATATCGCCACCGTCACCGACGGCTTCGCCGACAGTGACAAGGAAGTGCTCTATGACGGTGAACCGGCGATCGGCCTGGACATCTATCAGGTCGGCTCCCAGACACCCAACGAGCTGTCCGCCGCGACCATGGCGATGCTGCCGGAGCTGTCCGCCAGCCTGCCGCGCGGCCTGACACTGAGTGTCGAGGACGATGATTCGCTGGTCTACCAGGACCGTCTGGAACTGTTGCTCAAGAACGCCTGGATGGGGCTGGTGCTGGTACTGGTGCTGCTGGGCCTGTTCCTGGAGGCGCGCCTCGCCTTCTGGGTCACCCTGGGCATCCCCACGGCCTTCCTGGGCGCGATGCTGTTCCTGCCGCTGGTCGGCGTGTCCATCAACATGATCTCGATGTTCGCCTTCATCATCGCGCTGGGCATCGTGGTGGATGACGCCATCATCGTCGGCGAGAACATCCACTCGCATCGCGAGCGCGGCGCCAGCATGCGCGAAGCCGCCATCCTCGGCGCACGCGAGATCGCGGTGCCACTGGCGTTCTCGATCCTGTCCAACATCGTGGCCTTCATTCCGCTGCTGTTCCTGCCCGGATTCCTCGGGCTGGTATTCGGCATCATCCCGCTGGTGGTGATCAGCATCTTCGCGCTGAGCTGGATCGAGGCGATCTTCATCCTGCCCGCGCACCTGGGACACACCAGCGAAAAGCCGATTCGCTGGCTGGCACCGCTGGACCGCGTGCGTCACGGCGTCCAGCACGGACTGGAGCGCTTCACGCGTCAGCGCTTCCAGCCCTTCCTCGAGGGATGTCTGAACTACCGTGGCCTGACCGCCATCTGTGGCCTGGCGCTGCTGGTGCTGGCGATGGCCTGGATGGCCAGTGGCCGTCTCGGCTTCTCGCTGATGCCACGCGTGGAATCCAACCGCGCCGGCGTCACCGCCAATCTGCCGGTGGGCAGCCCGATCAGCCAGGACCGCGAAGTGCGCACCCTGCTGCTGGCGGCGCTGGAGCGAGTCCGCGAGCGCGAAGCCGACCTGGCGGTCTTTTCCACCAGCGCCGAGATAGAAGGCAACTCGCTGAGCATCATCGCCAATCTGGACACCACGGTGGAGAACAACTGGTCGCCCTCGCAGCTGATCAAGGCCTGGCGTGAGGAAGCGGGCACCATCGCCAATACCGAATCGCTGCTGTTCGAATCCGATATCGGCGGGCCGGGACGCGGCGCGGGCCTCACCATTCGACTGTCATCCTCCGACAGTGCCGCGCTGATGGCGGCCGCCGCGACCCTGGCGACCTCGCTTGAGGATTACAGCTCGCTGTCGGATATCGACAGCGGCCTGGATGACGGCAAGCGCGAGCTCTATCTGCAGCTCAATGCCTATGGACGCTCGCTGGGACTGGACGGCGCGACGCTGGCCAACCAGCTGCGCGGACCGCTGTCCGGCGCCACGGCACTCAAGCAGCAGCAGGGTCGCAATGAGGTCGAGGTCAAGGTGCTGTTGCCCGAAGCCCAGCGCGCGAGTCTGGCCCAGCTGGAGAATTTCGGCGTGCAGACGGCCGACGGCGTCAGCGTGCCGCTGGGACTGGTGGCCGACATCCAGCAGGGACGCGCCGCCTCCAGCATCCTGCGCATCGATGGTCGCCGCGTGATCGAGGTCACCGCCAACGTCACGCCGTCCGATGCGGTCAGTCAGGTGATCACCAGTCTGGAAAGCGATGTCTATCCCGAGCTGAAGAGTCAGTATCCAACTCTGAGCATCGGCTATGGCGGACGTCAGGAGGAGACCGCCGACAACCTGGGGTCCCTGCAGGTCTCGTTGCTGCTGACCCTGGCGGCGCTCTATCTGCTGCTGGCCCTGCCCTTCAGAAGCTATCTGCAGCCGCTGCTGGTGATGACGGCGATCCCCTTCGGCCTGATCGGCGCGGTGATCGGCCATCAGCTGATGGGCTACGGGCTATCGGTGATCAGCCTGATGGGCATGCTGGCGCTGTCGGGTATCGTCATCAACGATGCGCTGGTCCTCATCGACTATGCCAACCGCCAGCGGCTGGCCGGAGCCAGTGCGCGTGAGGCGATCATCATGGCGGCCACGCGACGTCTGCGCCCGATCCTGTTGACCACGCTGACCACCTTCTTCGGTCTCGCGCCGATGATCTTCGAGACCTCGCGCCAGGCTCGCTTCATGATCCCGATGGCCGTTTCCATCGGCTTCGGCATCCTGTTCGCGACGGTCATCCTGCTGATCCTGGTGCCGTCGCTCTATCTGCTGCTGGAAGACCTGCAGCACAGCCTGCGTCGCCTGCTGGGACTGCCGCCCCGCCCCCCGTCTCAGGAGGAACGTGCGTCATGATCCAACCCGTGACCGCCCTGCGCTCGAGACTTTCGGTCCGCCTGTTCGTGATCCTGCTGCTGACCAATGTCGTGATCGGCGGCAGCATCTACCTGTTCATTTCCAAGAGCATGGACAAGGGCTTCGCCGAGTACCTGCAGCAGACCCAGCAGGAGCGCGTCGAGATGATCTCGACGGACCTGATCAGCGCCTATGCCGCCGAGGGCAGTTGGCAATGGCTCAAGAGTCGGCGCAACTGGGGGCGTATCGTGCACTCCCGCCCGCCGAGCGAAGAGGACGGCATGATGCCCGGGCCCGGCATGTCACCGCCGCCAGGCCGGGAGGACAGCATGATGCCCGGCCCCGGCATGTCGCGCCCGCCGGGACGGGAGGACAGCATGATGCCCGGCCCCGGCATGTCGCGCCCGCCGGTCGGAGAGCAGGCCATGCTGCTGGGGCCCAACATGACGCGCCCACAGGATTACATGCTGCGTGATGCCGATGGCCAGCGTCTCAATGGGGCACCGCGCCCCATTCCCGGCATGCAGTTCAAGGACCTGATGCTTGATGGCAGCAAGATCGGAGAACTCGGCTATCTGCCGGTAAGCGAGATGCTGAAACGCGGCAAGGACCAGTATCTGGAACGTCAGTCGCGCGATCTGGCCATCATCATGCTCTCATCCGCCTTCGCCTCGCTGCTGGCGGCCGCCGGGATCGCCTGGTGGCTGGGGCACCGCGTCCGTGACCTGGCCTCTGGTGCCAATCGCCTGTCGAGTGGCGACTATGCCACCCGTCTGCCGGTTCGCGGGCAGGATGAGCTGTCGCGGCTGGCCGAGGACTTCAATGCCCTGGCGGCGACACTGGAGAGCAATCGCGATTCCCGCCAGCGCTGGGTCAGCGACATCTCCCACGAGCTACGGACTCCCCTGGCGGTGCTCAAGGGTGAGATTGAAGCCATGCAGGATGGCTTCCGCCCGATGAGCCATTCAAGCCTCGGCTCGCTGGCCCAGGAGGTGGACGCCCTCAATCGCCTGGTGGCGGACCTGCGCCTGCTGGCACAGAGCGATGCCGGTACGCTGGAAGCCTGGCGCGAGCCGCTGGCGCTGGATACCCAGCTCCGTGACAGCCTGGACGACCTGCGCGGCTGGCTGGCGGATGCCGGGATCGAACTGGAGACCGACATCCCGCTGCCGCTGCGGGTGCTGGGCGACACGCAACGCCTGCATCAGCTGTGGAGCAACCTGGCCAGCAACACCCGTGCCTATACCGATGCACCGGGCAGACTCAAGGTCAGTCTGCTGCACGAAGCCGCAAGCCCCGCCCAGGGTGCCGGCCACCCCGGCTGGGCGATCGTGCGCTGGGAGGATTCCAGCCCCGGCGTGCCGGACGCCGAGCTTGCCCACCTCACCGAGCGACTGTATCGCGTCGAGAACTCGCGCAATCGCTCAAGCGGTGGCAGCGGGCTGGGGCTGGCCATCGCCAGCGCGCTGGTGAGTGCCCATGAAGGCGAGCTGGTGCCGGGGCACTCCACACTGGGCGGGCTGCGATGGGACATTCGCCTGCCGCTGTTGTCTACTTGAGACTGACTCTTTTTCATCCGCAAGGACTCTTGACCATGAGCGACATTCACGCCGACCACTCCGATGACCAGGCACAATCTCGCAAGCCACTGATTCTGGTGGTCGAGGATGAGCCCAAGATCGCCAGCCTGCTGTGCGATTATCTGAATGGCAGCGGTTATCGCACCCGCCACGTGGATGATGGCAATGCCGTCATCGCCGCGGTCAATGACGAGAGACCGGCACTGGTCCTGCTCGACCTGATGCTGCCGGGTACCGATGGCCTCACCCTGTGCCGTCAGCTGCGCGCTGAAGACGCCCTGCTGCCCATCGTGATGCTGACCGCGCGCGTCGAGGAAGTGGATCGCCTGCTGGGGCTGGAGCTGGGCGCCGATGACTACATCTGCAAACCCTTCAGCCCGCGCGAGGTGGTCGCCCGCATCAAGGCCGTGCTGCGTCGCAGCCAGGCACTCGACCAGACGCTCTCGCAAAGCTCCGCCAAGGGCCAGCTGACGCTCAACGAAGAAGGCTGGCAGGCCCTGGCGGATGGCCATGACCTGGGGCTGACCGCCGTCGAGTTCCAGCTGCTCAAGGTGATGATGCAATCACCGGGGCGCATCTTCTCCCGTGATCAGCTGATGGACCACATGTACCGGGATCACCGCATCGTCTCGGAGCGCACCGTGGATTCCCACGTCAAGAAGCTGCGCCGCAAGATCGCCAGTGCCTGGCCGGAGCGCGACGTGATCCGCTCCATCTATGGCGTCGGCTACAAGTTCGAGCCTGACGTGCTGGACTGACTCCCCGCCTCTCCCCGGGCCCGCGAACCTTTCAGCAACATGACAACCGCCGTCTGTGACCACAGACGGCGGTTGCGTTTTTGTTGCACCCGCGGTGCTAACTTGCTGTCCAACTGCGACGGATACTGTCATCACTGCCTGAGTACGCGACATCGACTGCCGCATGAGCTCGGGCTCACGCCACAAGTGAGGTATTCGCCATGTCCCACCGTCCTGCCAAGCGTGCGCGTCCTCGCACTTGTCTGATCAGTGCCGGCATGCTGAGCGTCATGCTGATGGTGTCACCGCTGACCGTGAGCAGCGCCAGCGCCGCCGATGTCTCCCTGAGCGTATTGCTGGATGGCATCAGCCTGAACGTCAGTCAGCGCGACACCCTCTACACGCAATATCGTCACTACCGCCAGCAGCGTCAGGCGGCCGAGAGCCACCACGATGCAAAGGCGCTGGCCAAGGCCCGTCAGGACTATCTGGCCAAGGTCGACAGAATCCTGAACGCCGAGCAGACAAGCCGTTTTCATCAGCACTTCGATCGCCACTACCCCGACAAGGCCAGCACGGGCAAGCAAGCCCGGCACTGACGGCCTCGTGGCAGGCTGCCGCGACAGCGTTGCAGATCCTGACATGACACATTGCACACTTACCCGCGAGTACTTGCACAATCCCGGCACATTCGCCGCCGATACTCGCTATATCGCATGAACGCAGTTCTTTATCTCGACATACGGAGTACGTCATGAACCGCATTTCTCGCAAGCTCATCGTTTCCGGTCTGCTGACCGCCCTGGCACTGCCGATGACCGCCATGGCCGCCAGCGGCGTCAAGCAACAGGAACAGCACGACGGTGCCGCCGGCCGCCAGGCAGGCCTGGACAAGATTCTCGCCAGCTGGCACCTCAGCGATGCTCAGAAACAGAAGCTCGAAACGCTGAAGCAGCAGCAGATGGAAAGCCGCAAGCAGCTCAAGGAACAGACCTTCGACTCTCGCGAAGCACGTCGTGATGCCATCAAGGCCCAGCGTGACCAGCACAAGGCCGCCCTCGCCGAGATTCTCGACGACAACCAGGTCAAGGTGCTTGAAGCCTACTGGGCCGCAGGCAAGCCGATGCACGGCAAGCATGATGCCAAGCGCCCTGATGGGGCCGACAAGCATGGCGACAAGCCGATGGCCATGAAGGACAAGCCGGCCGGCGGCAAGCACATGGGACGCGATGGCGATCAGCGCATGGCACTGATGGGCGCCCTGTTCGACAGCTGGAACCTGGATGAGGACCAGCGTGCGTCCCTCAAGGATTCCTTCGATGCCATGCGCGGCGACATGAAGTCGCTCAAGGAAACCGACTTCGACTCGCGTGAAGCGCGCAAGACCGCCTTCAAGGAACTGCGCGAGACGCAGCACGAGCGCCTCGCCAAGGTGCTCAACGATGACCAGATCAAGGTGCTGGACATGATGCACCAGCGCGACAAGCGCGGCCCGAAGATGGCGGAGCGTCAGCAGCGCGAAGGCATGAAGGCCCTGCTGGCAAGCTGGAATCTGAGCGATGATCAGATGCAGGCGCTCAAGGAAGTCCGCAAGGAAATGCGTGACGAGATGCATGACAGCATGAAAGAGATGCACGACGACATGCGGGATGCCATGAAGGATGCCGACACCAGACAGGAGCGTGTCGCGGCCCGTCAGGAAATGCGCAAGGAGATGAAGGAGCAGCGCCTGGAACTGCGTCAGGAAGGCCGCGAGAAACTGGCTGATGTTCTGTCCGCCGAACAGCTGGACGCGCTGGAGGCCTTCATGGCCAATGGCATGCGTCATGGCGGCCCGCACGGTGGTCCGCAGGAGGGACCGGGCGAGCCGGCTCCGCAGGCCTGATGCGCGGCACCTGAGAGGCGACTCCCCTTTTCAGGTGCCAGCCAGACACGCCCCATGAAGTGACCCTGATCGGTCTTGTGGGGAAGAAAACGCGAAAACGATGCCGCCCCGGCCGCCTTCTGGTGGTCGGGGCGGTGTCGTTTTCGTCCATTGGCGACAGAAATGTCTCTCTCCGCGACATTCCTGACGGGAGGCTCTGGCATGAGGGCTCGCGCCCGACGGATCGCGACAGGTTCATAAGAGAAAGCGACAGTCCCCCTGTCTTTTTGGGTAATGGGGGTTATATTTTTATTGAACAATCAATTAAAATAATTTTGCGAGGCCTTGAGCATTACATGGCGTGATGATGAGAGTCGTGCTTTCCTGACTGCTGAGCTCCCCCGTCCGAGGGTTCTCTCGAACGACAGGGCATTGAGCAACGGTGTCCATGACAGAAGCCACCGCAGGGGGATGCCTGCAACCGTCAGCGGAAAGCGGACCCGGCACTGGCCGCGAAGGAATTCGCGCCGCGCAGATGTCGGAGTCAGAGATCTTGGCAAGACAGTCTCTGACGTCCAGCAGCGCCCTGTGAACGTTCACCATGATGAAGGTCGCGAGACAGTCGCCAGGCATGCCGTTGCCGAGGCGCCCGCCGACCGACCTTCGTGAATCGCCTTGAGGCCGTTCTCGCCTGCTGCCTGCGGATGGACCTGCCATTCCTCCGCCTGCCAGTCGACACTGCCACCGCTTCAGCGCTGCCCATGACGGGAGCTGAGCGAGGCCCGTGCCGTTCGTGTCCGTCTTTGCTGACACCCTGCCGTTGCCCCCACAGCCGCAGGCTGTCAGCAAAGCACTACGCACGAGTGAAACTTCCCCATGACAGGAGTTCCTCATGCAGAAACCCGCTTCCTCCGAGAGCGCTGCGCCGACCTCGAGTCGCATCAATCCGACGGTCTTCTACGGATCGATCATCGGTATCGTGGCGTTCCTCGCCTTCGCGATGCTGTTCACCGAACTGGCTGACCAGTGGATCGGCAACGCCCTGAGCTGGACCATCGATACCTTCGGCTGGTTCTACATGCTGGCCATCGTGGCCTATCTGGTCTTCGGTGTGCTGATCGCCTGCTCACGCTTCGGGCGCATCCGCCTGGGACCGGACGACTCGCGTCCTGAATTCTCGCTGATGTCCTGGGCCGCGATGCTGTTCGCCGCCGGTATCGGCATCGACATCCTGTTCTACTGCATCGCCGAGCCGCTGTCCCACTATGTGGCACCGGTCACGGGGGACCCCGAGACCCAGGCGGCGATCCGCAACGCCATGGTGGAAACCTTCTTCCACTGGGGGCTCTCCGGCTGGGGCATCTATGTGCTCGCCGGCATGTCGCTTGCGTACTTCAGCTATCGCCACCGCCTGCCGCTGGCCATCCGCTCGGCCTTCTATCCGCTGCTGGGCAACCGCATCAATGGCCCGATCGGCAACGCCGTGGATATCTTCGCCATCATCTCCACCGTGTTCGGGATCGCCACCTCACTGGGCATCGGCGTCATCCAGCTGAACTACGGTCTCAAGTTCATGCTGGGCGTGCCCGAGAACCTCGCCGTGCAAGCGGCACTGATCATCGGCGTGATGATTCTGGCGACGATTTCCGTCATCACCGGTGTCGAGAAGGGCATCCGCCTGCTGTCCGAATTCAACATGCTGCTGGCCACCGCCCTGCTGATCTTCGTGCTGGCCGTCAGCGACACCTCCCAGCTGCTCAACGCGCTGGTGCTCAACATCGGTGACTACCTGACCCAGTTCACCGCCAAGAGCTTCGATACCTATGCCTACACGCCGGGTACCGATGAATGGATGAGCGGCTGGACCCTGTTCTTCTGGGGCTGGTGGATCGCCTGGACCCCGTTCGTGGGCCTGTTCCTCGCGCGCATCTCACGTGGCCGCACCATCCGTCAGTTCGTGTTCGGTGCGCTGCTGATCCCGCTGAGCTTCATGATGGTATGGATGAGCGTCTTCGGTAACTCGGCCATCGACATGGTCGCCAACCAGGGCGTCAGCGCACTGGCCACCGAAGCCCTGAACGCACCGCAGAACACCATCTATACCTTCCTGGAGCAGCTGCCGTACTCCACCATCACCACCGCCGTGGTGGCGATTCTGGGGATCGTGTTCTTCGTGACCTCCGCCGACTCCGGCGCGCTGGTACTGGCCAACTTCACGTCCATCCTCAAGGACGTCAACCACGATGCACCGATCTGGCTGCGCATCTTCTGGTCCGCCATCATCGGCCTGCTGACGCTGGCTCTGCTGATGGTCGGGGGGCTGAGCGCGCTGCAGAGCGCCGTGGTGATCACCGCCGTGCCCTTCTCCATCGTGCTGATCTTCATGATGATCGGCATGTACAAGGCGCTGATGATCGAGGACCGCAAGGAGAACGTGCGTCAGGACAACAGCTGCGTCTATGAAGGGGTCGACTGGCACGAGCGTCTGGATCACGTGCTCGACTTCGCCAAGAGCGGCAGTGCCGAGGCAACGCTGAAGCGCTCCATTCGTCCGGCGCTCAACCAGCTGGCCGAAGAGCTCAACCGTCGCGGCCAGGTCTCCTCCGTCAGTGAAGAGACGGCAGAGGGCGAGCCGCTGCCGCGCGTGACACTGGAAGTCGAGTTCGAGGATGCCTCCAACTTCGTCTACCAGGTGCGTTCGGTGCGTCACCAGACGCCGAGCTTCATCGATGCCAACGATGACTACTACCTGCGTCTGGCCGTCCACCTCTCCGAGGGTGGCAGCGGTCAGGAGCTCAACGGCCTGTCGCGTGCTCAGGTGCTCGATGAAGTGGTCACCGCCTATCAGCAGCATCTGGCCTTCGTGCGCAACGATACGGTCAATGAAGCCCCGGTGATGCCAGGCGTGATCGGCAAGCAGACCGACATCGACTGAGTCGTCATCCGGTGCCGAGCCTACGCTCGGCCTGCAACGCAAAAGCCCCCGCCGGTCTCCCGGCGGGGGCTTTTCTATGTCTGCGCCATCACGTCACGGGTGCCCGAGGCACCGGACATCTCAGGTCGCGGCGACGGTCTCGACCTGCTGTGCGCCCTTCTTGATCATCGCATAGCTGATCGCGGTCACCAGGGTGCCGGCGACGATGGCGCCCAGATACATCAGCGGGACGTTGATGGCATTGGGGATCAACAGCACGAACAGACCACCGTGCGGCGCCAGCAGCTTGGCACCTACCAGCATCGACAGGGCACCGGTCACGGCGCCACCGACCATGCAGGTGGGAATCACGCGCAGCGGGTCCTTGGCGGCAAAGGGAATCGCGCCCTCGGAGATGAAGCACAGCCCGAGAATGAAGCTGGCCTTGCCGGCCTCACGCTCCGGCTCGGCGAACTTGGAACGTGCGATGAAGCTTGCCAGTCCCATGCCCAGCGCCGGCACCATGCCCGCGGCCATGATCGCGGCCATCGGCGCGTAGGTCTCGCTGGCCAGCAGGCCGACCCCGAAGGCATAGGCGGCCTTGTTGACCGGCCCACCCAGGTCAAAGCACATCATCGCGCCGAGCAGAATGCCCAGCAGGACCGCGTTGGCCGAGCCCATGGACTCGAGGAACTCGGTCAGCGCCGTCATCAGCCCCGCCACCGGCGTGCCGACCACGTAGATCATCACCAGCCCGGTGACCATGCTCGCCACCAGCGGGATGATCAGGATCGGCTTGAGCGACTCGATGGACTGCGGCAGCTTCACGTAGCGACTGAGCCCCGAGGCCGTGTACCCCGCGAGGAAGCCGGCGATGATGCCACCCAGGAACCCGGCATCCAGTGTCGCGGCCAGCCAGCCCCCGATCATGCCCGGCGTGATCCCCGGGCGGTCCGCGATCGAGTAGGCGATGTAGCCCGCCAGTACCGGAATCATCAGCTTGAAGGCCGAGCCACCACCGATCTGCATCAGCGCCGCCGCCAGCGTGCCCTCCTCCTCGAAGGCCTTGATGCCGAACACGAAGGACAGCGCGATCATCAGGCCGCCTGCCACCACCATCGGCAACATGAAGGACACCCCGGTCAGCAGGTGCTTGTAGGGGCCGCGCTTCTCGCCCTTCTGCTGGCCACCCTGACCGCCAGAGGCCGTGGCGGATTCCACCTCGGCACCTTCCAGCGCCTGCTCGATGGTGTCGCGCGGCTTCTTGAGCGCGGTACCGGTGGAGGTGCGCCAGACGCGCTTGCCGGCGAAGCGGGTCGGGTCGACCTCGATGTCACAGGCCAGAATCACCACCTCGGCCTCGTCGATCTCCTGTTCGGTCAGCGCATCCTGGGCACCGACCGAGCCCTGGGTCTCGACACGGGTCGGATAGCCCAGCGTCCGCCCGGCCTCGCTCAGTGCCTCGGCGGCCATGAAGGTATGCGCCACACCGGTGGGACAGGCCGTGACCGCCACGATGGACGGCCCCCGGGACGACGTGACGGGTGTCCCACCGGCAGCAGACGCGGGTGCGGCCGAGTCCGTGAGGGCCGCGATGTCCTTGCGCTCCAGCACCCGGGCACGCGAGTCGGCCAGCTCCAGAAAGGCCTGCGGGTCCGGCAGCGCATCCTCGATGGGGGCCAGATGCACCCGCTTGCCGAGAAAGTCGTCCAGCGCCACGCTGGCCAGCGGCGATGCGGCGATCAGCACCAGCTCCGCCTCCGCCAGCTGCGCCTCGCTGAGGGTGATCTCGGGTTCGATGCGCGAGCGCATGTCGATGATCGGATTCCAGCCACGACGACGCGCGGCCTGCTCCAGGCGGCGCGCCGCCAGGAAGGTGGTCGCCATGCCACTCGGGCAGGCGGTGACGATGATGACGTTCATTGGCGTGGCTCTCCGGCTGTCTCGACATCGGCAGACGCCAATGTCTCGATGCTGGTGTGTTGTTGGAGGGTCTTGAGTGTGGTGGCAAGCGGATTGCCGGGACCGGGATGGGTCACGGCCTCGGCGGAGAGTGCGGTGGCATGGCGCAGAATCCGCTTGCGGTCTTCGGGTGAGGCATCGGGCTGACAGAGCACGCCATGCAGCATGGCGGCCAGCAGGGTATCGCCGGCGCAGACGGTACTGACGACCTGCATGCGCGGCGGCCGAGCGCGCAGCATGGCGGCGCCGGGGCTGGCCCACAGCACGCCTTCCGGCCCGGCGGAGATCAGCGCCTGCTCGATGCCGTGATCGATCAGACGCCTGAGCGCACGCTCGCGGGCCGCATCACTGTCCAGCGGCTCCCCGGCCCACAGCGCCAGCTCCTGTTCATTGGGCTTCACCGCCGTGGGCGGCACCGCCAGCCCCGCTTCCAGCGCGGCGCCGCTGGTATCGAGCCAGCAGGCGACATGGCGTTCGCGCACGCGACTGACCAGTGCTGCCAGCTGGGCATGGCTGATCCCCGGCGGCAGACTGCCGGCGATCACCACCGCACAACGTGGCAGATTGCCCTCGGCCTGCTGGCGGTCGATCCAGTCATCGATGCGCGCTTCCAGGCGCGCCAGGGCGTCCTCGTCCACCCGCATGCCGGTACCGTTCACGTCGGTGACCCGGCCACTGGCCTCGCCAAGCTTGACGTTGATGCGCGTCGCACCGGCCACGCGCTCGAAGGCGTCCACCAGCCCCCAGTCGGCAAAGGCCACGGTGAAATCGGCCTGATTGTCGGCCCCCAGAAAGCCGCTCAAGGTCACCGGGTGGCCCAGCGTCGCCAGCACGCGCGCCACGTTGATGCCCTTGCCCGCGGCTTCCAGATGATGACTGCGTGCACGGTTGACCGTTCCCAGCGTCAGACTGTCCAGCCCGATGCTCAGATCCAGCGCAGGATTGAGCGTCACGCACAGCACGGGACAGTCAGCGGCCGGGTGTAATGGCGAGTGATGGGAAGCTGTCATCACACCTGCTCCTCCTGCCGGGGATGGGGTTGGGCGTTCTGTTCGATCAGACTGTCCAGCGCACTGCGCACGTCTTCCGAGGTCGGCTGCGCCAGGGCGACGCGTGCCTGTTCGCGCGCCATGGTCAGATCCAGCTCACGCACCCGCGCCTTGACCAGCGGAATCTGGCGACTGGAGACGGACAGTTCATCCACCCCAAGGCCGACCAGCACACCCACGGCCTGATCATCACTGGCCAGCTCACCGCAGACGCCGACCCAGGCACCATGGGCATGCGCGGCCGCCACCGTCATCTCGATCAGACGCAGCACTGCCGGATGCAGCCCATCGGCCTGTGCGGAGAGCGTGGCATGGCCGCGGTCGATGGCCAGGGTGTACTGGGTGAGATCGTTGGTGCCCACCGAGAAGAAATCGACTTCGGGGGCGATGCTGGCGGCCGTCAGCGCCGCCGAGGGAATCTCGATCATCACGCCGACCTGCACGTCACGCACCAGCGGCTGGCCGTGCTCGGCTTCATGGGCGGCGTCCAGCTCGCTGCGTACGCGCTCGACGATGGCACGTGCAGCGCGCAGTTCGGCAAGGTCCTTGACCATCGGGAACATCAGGCGGATCGGGCGGGAGCCCGCCGCCATCAGCAGTGCCCTGACCTGAGTCTCGAGCACTTCCGGACGCGTCAGCGCCAGACGGATGCCACGCAGCCCGAGGAAGGGATTGTCCTCTCGCGGCAGCGGCCAGTACGGCAGCGGCTTGTCACCGCCGACATCCAGGGTGCGTGCCACCAGCGGGCGGCCATCCAGCGCATCGAGTGCCTCACCGTACTGGGCGGTCTGGGTGGCGAGATCCGGTGCCTGCGGATGGGCCATGAACACGAATTCGGTCCGCAGCAGGCCGACCCCTTCGGCACCGCGCTCGACGGCGTCGCCGGCATGCGCGGTATTGCCCAGGTTGGCCACCACCTCGACCTGATGGCCATCCCGGGTGATGGCTGGCGCCATGCGGGTTTCCCAGGCCGCGGCCTGACGCTGTTCATGGCCGGCGATCGCCTCTTCGGCCCGGGCGCGGCGACTGGCGGAAGGCATCACGCTGACACGCCCGCGCTCACCATCGACGATCAACTCGCTGCCATCGGCGATCGCCAGCACGCTCGGGCCAGCCCCGACCACCGCCGGAATGCCCAGTGAACGCGCCAGAATCGCGCTGTGCGAGGTGGCCCCGCCCAGAGCCGTGACCAGTCCACGCACCCGGGAGGTATCCAGACGCGCCACATCCGACGGGCCGATATCCTCGGTCACCAGCACATGCGGCGTCTCGGGGGCGCTGGGCAGCGGCGTGTCGGTGAGCACGCCAAGCACACGGCGCCCGACGTCGCGCAGGTCAGCGGCGCGCTCGGCCAGCAGACGGTCCGCGAGGTTTTCCTGGGCTCGCGCGGCGCTGTCGATGGCGGACCACCAGGCAGCCTCGGCGCTGTGGCCTTCCTCGAGACTCTCGCGCGCCGCGGCAAACAGCTCCGGGTCGCCGAGCATCTCTTCGTGCATGGAGAGAATCTCGGCCATCTCGGCGCCTTCGGCCCGATTGACCAGCTCCTGCAGCTGCTCACGCGCCGTCTGGATGCCGCTCGCCAGCCGCTGGGCCTCGTGCTCGGCGCCCGCATCGCTGCGCGCCTCATAGAGAAAGCGCGGCTGATACATCACCCAGCAGGGCGCGATGGCCATGCCCGGCGAGGCCGCCACCGCCGGCACGACACTGTCGGCCTCGGGGGCTGCCACCTTGTCGGAAGCCGGCTGGGCATCCGGCGCACTGGCCTCGGGACGCTGGTCCATCAGCGGCTCCACGGACTCGCCAAGTCCTGCCTTGACCGCCGCGACCATGGCATCCAGCGCGGCCTGATTGGCCCGGGCATCCTCGCCGTTGGCACTGAAGACCAGCGTCTGGCCACGACGTGCTCCCAGCCCCAGCACCTTGGTGAGGCTGGCGGCACTGACGATACCGCCTTCCCCCTGCTCGAGGCGCAGCGAGGGAATGATGCCGAAACTCTCGCCGGCGTCCCGCGCGGCCTGTACCAGCTGCTTGGCGGGACGGGCATGCAGGCCATGTGCATTGAGCAGCGTCACGCTCGCCAGCTGTGCCGTGGAGGACTCCCCCAGCAGCCGCGCCAGCAGAGCGGAGGTGGACAGCCCCGGCAGGCGCTCGCCCGCGCCATCTTCCAGCAGCGTCAGCAGACGCTCCAGCAACACGCGGTGCTGCCCGCCATCAGCGTCCAGCGCCAGACAGGCCACGGCGTTGATGCGCCCGTGACGGGTATCCAGCGCCTTCTCGGGCGTGACCACGGACAGCGCCGGCTGGCTCACGTCCTGTCGGGACTGCACCAGCCAGATGCCCTGGCCCAGAGCGTTCGGCTCGGTCTGGAGCATCGCGGTGAGAAAGCCGTCCCCGACGCAACCGGCCTGACGCAATCGCGCCGCGCCTGCCAGCACCAGCTCATCGCGGTCGCGTGCCGGGAAGCCACACAGCACGGTATCGGCATCCAGACGTGGCGGAATCACCTCGCGGCCAAGCTCGGCGAGAATCTGCTCCGCGGTCGTCGCGGATGCCAGGCGCTCACTGACGCCTTCGCGGTCCAGCACGCGCGTCAGGGAACGCAGGATATCGAGGTGCTCATCGGACTGCGCCGCGATGGTCACCACCAGAAAGACACGGTTGCCATCGTGCCACTCCACCCCCTGCGGGAATTGCAGGACACGCACGCCGGTGGCCAGCACGGCCTCACGACTGTCGGGTGTCCCGTGGGGGATCGCGATGCCCTGCCCCAGGTAGGTGGAAGACTGCGCTTCGCGAGCCAGCAGACCTTCACGATAGGCCGGCGTGGCGCGCCCACCGGCAACCAGGGCATCAGCGGCCTGATTCAGGGCATCGCGCCAGTCATTGGCGTGGGCGGCGAGGAGGACATCCTCATGAGCAAGGCTGAGCATGGCGGGCTCCTTGAGGCCCCTCTCTGGCAAGAGGCCTGGATGTGTGACGTGCGGCGCGGGCGTGACATCTGACGCACCGGCACTTCATGGGGCGAGTACCACAAGGGTAGCGGCGGCGTGGCGTGATGACGAATACTGCTGAATCGTGTCACCTCAATGGATTCATGCTGGCCGTTTTCTTGCGCGTGATCAAGTGAATGCCATGCAGATGAGCGGTTTTCGTGACTAGACATTGGGCGTAGAGCCGCCTGTGGTGCGGGGTTGCGAGGGGTCGGTCGAGGGACACCGTCATCAGTGAGGATTTGCACCTCAGGCCACAAGTGAGCATCATTCCTCGCACATGGAGCTCGCAGGTCCCGTTCTCCCTCTTCCAGCAAGGACAGTGGCATGACCCTGGCAGAAATCGCGCGTCTTGCAGGCGTTTCACGTACCACCGCCAGTTATGTGGTCAATGGGCAGGCACAGGCACGACGTATCAGCCCACAGACGGTCGAGCGCGTGATGGCGGTGGTGCAACGCCATCACTACCGGATCGATGCCCAGGCAGCCGCCCTGCGCCGTGGGGAAAGCCGGACACTGGGGTTCATGCTGCCCGATCTGGAGAACGCCAGTTACGCACGCCTCGCCAAGCTGCTGGAACGCGGTGCCCGCGAGCGCGACTATCAGCTGTTCATCGTCTGCTCCGACGACATCCCCGACACGGAGCGCGAACTGGCCCGCATGCTCAAGGCTCGCAGGGTCGATGCCTTGATCACCGCCAGCTGTCTGGCACCGGATGATCCCTTCTACCGCGAACTGACGCTGGATGGCTTCCCGGTGATCGGGGTGGACCGCGCACTGGACACGCGCCACTTCGCCAGCGTGGTCAGCAACAATGCCGATGCCGCCAGCCAGCTGACCCGTGCGGTGCTTGAGCATTCACCACGAGACCTGCTGTGGCTGGATGCCTTGCCGGAACTCGAGATATCGCGGGAACGTGCCCAGGGCATGCGCTCGGCGCTCGAGACCCATCAGAGCCAGACGCCGCTTGAGGCGACGACACTGCACGCCGCCCGCTATGAGCGCGCCGCCGGTGCCGAGGCACTGCGCGGATATCTCGCGCACTCGCCCATGCCGGAGGCGATCGTGACCGCCTCCTACACCTTGATGGATGGCGTGCTGGACGTGCTGTTCTCGAAGGGCCCGCCTGTCAACGCCCCCAGGGCGATGGCCAGCTTCGGCGATGATCGCCTGCTCGACTTCCTGCCGTTGCCGATCCACTCGCTGCCCCAGTGCCACCAGCGCATCGCGGATACCACCCTCACCCTGGCGCTCGCCGCCATCCAGAGCGATATCACGCCGGGCCTGACCCTGGTGGAACGCGAGTTGCGTCGCCGCTAGACGCCTCATGCGCCGTCGGGCCCGGCCCCGCGACCGGTTCAGCTATCCTGCCCGCCCGCCGTGGCACGATGCTCACGTATTTCCGCCAGCAGCGCATCCACGGCGGCCTCGATACGTCCCTGGGGTGCCTGCCGGGCGAGGTGCTGTTCAAGCAACTCCGCGGCATCGCTCAGCAGGTCATGCTCCAGCGCTGCGGCACTGCCCTTGAGCAGATGCGCCTCATGGGTGAGCTGCGCCAGATCCCCTTGCGCCAGCGCACGGGTCAGACGTTGATGCTGCTCCGTCAGCTGAGCATCGAAGGCCTTCTCGAGCTCGGCGATGCTGGCGATGTCCAGCTCATCGCGCAAGCTGGAGGGGGATGGGCTCGCCAGATGACGGGCTTGTGGTGCCGGCCCTGGGCGGCCTGGCGTCTCGGCGCATGCTCCCGGCGATGCTCTCCCTTGAGCATCACGCTGAGCCTCACCCCCGGCGTCGCCGCGAAGGCCAGGCCCCGGCTCGCCCCTCCAGTCCGGTTCCGCCTCACTCTGATGCCAGCCAGCCAGCCCTCCGTCCCGCAGCTGCCAGCGCGCCAGCATGGTGGCGACCTGGTGACGGCGCATCGGCTTGGAGAGGAAGTCATTCATGCCGGCCGCGAGACAGCGCGCCCGTTCACCGGCCTCCACATTGGCGGTCATCGCCACGATCAAGCTGGCGGTGCGTCCGTCGCGCCGCTCCAGTGCCCTCAAGCCTCGCGCCACGGCGAAGCCATCCATCCGCGGCATGCGCAGATCCAGCAACACCAGCACGATATCGTCGTTTTCCGTACACCAGTCCAGCGCCGCCTGACCGCTCTCGACCACCGTCACCGCATAGCCGAGACTGCACAGCATGGCGCGCGCCACTTCACGATTGATGTGGTTGTCATCCACCACCAGCACCTTCTCTCCACGGCTGAGCGGCAGAGGCGCGTGGGAGTCGGTCTGCGGCTGGCTCATGGGGGCGAGCGGCAGCGGCAACTCGCACCAGAAACAGGCGCCTTCGCCCTCGCGGGAGTTCATGCCCAGACGCCCCCCCATCAGCTCCACCAGTCGGCGTGCGATGGCCAATCCCAGTCCGGTGCCGCCGAAGCGCCGCGCGATCGAGGCATCCCCCTGGGTGAAGGGCTCGAACAGGCGCTTGGCCTGCATCTCGCTGATGCCGATACCGGTGTCATTGACCTCGAAACGGACTCGCCCCGCCGGCAGCGGATGCACCATCAGGGTGATCCTGCCGTGCCGGGTGAACTTGAAGGCGTTCGACAACAGGTTGAGCAGCACCTGACGCAGGCGAACGGAGTCTCCCATGACCCAGCGTGGCAGCTGGGCCGAGCGGTGATCGACGAAGGCCACACGGGTACTGTCCAGTTGCGGCAGCAACAGATCGATGACGCCATCGACGGCCTGCTGGAGATCGAAGGGTCGCCGCTCGACGGTCAACTTGCCGGCCTCGATCTTCGAGAAGTCCAGCACGTCATCCACCAGCCCCATCAACACCTCCCCGCTGTCACGCAGGCTGGTGGCATACCGGTGCGCGCTGTTGTCCAGCGGCTCGGCCAGCAGCAGCTCGCTCATGCCGATGACACCGTTGAGCGGTGTGCGAATCTCATGACTCATGGTGGCGAGGAATTCGGACTTGGCACGGCTGGCCTGCTCGGCGCGTTCGGCTTCATGCTTGAGGGCCGTGGACAGGCTCAGCAGCTGCTGGCGGGCCTGCTCCCGCGCACGCGCCTGCAGCCAGACCTGGCGACTGACCAGCAGGGTCGTCAGTACCATCAGCCCGAGCAGCAACAGCATCCAATGCACGAGTCGATCGCGCTGCTGGCGTTCCTGGGTGGACTCCTCGGCAAGCTGGGCTCTCACCCGCAGCAGTAGCGTCTGGGTGACATCACTGATCTCGTCGCTCAGCGTCTGCAGCCTCGCGACAGAGGCGGCGTCCGGCAACTCTCTGCCCTCACGCCACTTTGCCTCCTTCCGCCACTCCCCCTCTTCCCGCCATACGCCCAATCGGATGTCGAGGTAGTCGATCTGGCTCATCACCTCATCGGCCAGCATGGGCACCGAGGCCAGGCTCATCAGATGATGACGGAAGTCGCCGCGCCGGAAGATGAAGGTCCGGCTGTAGAGCAGCTCGAAATCCTCCAGCACCTCCTGCCAGGCCGCACCACGCTTCACGCCCTGCGCCTGGGCATAGCGCGCGAGGGAATTGGTGAGGGTGATGGCCTCGCGGTCCAGCTGATAGACCGTCCAGACGGCATCATCGCGAGTGCGATTCTCGAGCTTTACCTGGTTGTGGAGGATGACACCGCCCACTCCCACGGCCGCCAGCAGCAAGGCGATGATGATGGCCATACCGACCCACAGCGGCCAGCGTGTCCGTGGCGCCTGGGCCAGAGCATGCATGGCGTGCGAGTCTGCCTCGCCGCCCGGCACCTCATCCCGTGATGCAGGGGAGCCCGCCACCGACGAGGGGGAAGACGGCTCACCATCATGTGGGTTGCCGGGCGTGGACGAGGGAGACGAGAAGATCCGATTCAAGCGCGAGCCAGAGGGTACCTGAGGAAGGGGGTCCCCGGGACGAGGATGCCCGGGACGACGGCGCCCGGAGGCGACTTGACGACATCCGTCATCGCAGCCTTGGTCATCGCAGCACCAGTCCGTTGACCTGCCAGACGCTACGGAAGCGAATCTCTTCCGTCATCAGTTCCGGATGGGCATCGAAGGGATAGAGGATGAACAAGGGACCGAAATCCCGTACCGGCATCGGCTCGCCATCGCGGCGCGTCGCCAGCAACACCTCGTATCGCGTGATATCCGACATCGGGATATCGGCGGAAAAGTCATTGATGGCCTTCACGCTCACCGTCGAGACATCCTGCCCCACCCGCTGGATCAGCTCGCGCAGCAAGGGCCCGCTGAAGCGGACGACTCCCTGGGTCCATGGCGTGTGGGTGGCATTCACGCGCGAGGGCAGCGCCTCCAGCATCGGCATGTCAAAGCGAGCCAATGGCGACGCCTCACTGCCGGCATTGCCACACGTCACCACGCCGCTGATGGTCAGCACGACCTTGCCCTTGGGCGCCGGCAGGCATTCGTTGGCCTTGAGCGGGTGAGACTCCCTTGCAGGGGGCACTGACGCGTGCGCCGCCAAGGCAGACGGGGCAAGGCCTGCCGCCAACAGAGCAAGGCACAGCAAGGAGACCCGCCGCGCCCCACGCCATGCGCGAATCGCCACGGCTGTCTTCCCGGTCTTGTCAGGCGCCACCAGAGTGCTTTCTGCCTCTGTCCAGATGGCCTTGAAGCGGCCTGCCATGCACTCTTTCATCCTGCTGTCCCATGCTATCCTGCCAACGCCACGTCCGCAGAGAGCCACAACTCTACGTCAGCCACCCTGTGCTTTGCGAGCCTGCGACAAGGCGTGCCTGACGACTCGGCTGCCTTTGAAGGCCTGCATCCGGCCCCGCTCTGAACGCTCGGCGTCGCGTCGTGTCGCCTGACCGGGGACCCACACCATGCTGCCGGCCGCGATCTGCAGCGCTGCCCATTTTCACCCGTCGAGTCCGTTTCGTTCATGACTGATTGCCCAGCGTCCCCCGAGCCTTCCCTTCTCCTGCCACGCGTTCTCGCGGGTCCGATGCTCAGGCGCGTCACGCCAGACAGCATCGTACTGTGGCTGGTGACCTCGCGCCCTCAACAGGCCCGCGTGTGGCTACTGCCGGAAGACGAGAGCCGCCCACCGCTCGCGGGGCTCCCAGATACGCCACCTGCCCGACTGACGGAGCATCTGGCCATCCCTCTGGGCACCCATGCCTGGCTGATGCTGCTGGAGGCCCATGCCGAGTCTCCCCTGCCCGCCGATTGCGCCATCGCCTACGAGCTGGCACTGAGCGAGCGCGAGGACACCGCTGACAGTAGCGCCGCGCCGCAGGACGGCGACTGGCATGGCATCGCCGAGTGGGGCCCAGAGATCTGCTACCCCGGCGAGCCTCTGCCACGTTTCCGTCTGCCGGCGAAGCTGACCCGCATCGCGCATGGCAGCTGTCGCAAGCCGCATCACGGCCTGAGTGACAAGGAGGCCGAACGCGTCTGTGCCAACGCCAGTGACAGCGCTCCTGAAGGCCCGGCCGGCGATGGTCTGGTCGCACTGGATCACTGGCTGAGTGAGCGGCGCACCACACCGCTGGAATGGCCGGAAGTGATGCTGTTCACGGGCGATCAGATCTACGCCGATGACGTCGCCGGCCCCATGCTGGGGGCCATCGATCAGGTGATCGAGCGCCTGGGACTGCCGGAAGAGACCTTGCTGGGCGCCGAGGTCTCCGACAGCCGCGAACTGCGCCAGCACCCGTCGCACCTCTATCATCGCCCGCAGCTGCTGCCGGACATGCCAGCCAATGAGGGACTGGCCGCCAGTTTCTTCGGCGCCAAGCGCAAGCCCATCTTCACCTCCACCGGGGCTGACAATCACCTGATCGGCCTGTCGGAAGTCGTCGCCATGTACCTGCTGGTGTGGTCCGACGTGCCGTGGGCGGCCCTCGGGGTCGAACTGGAAGACCCGTCAGCGCTCGAAGGCCACGACGAGGCCACCCGCGAGCGCCATGCCCGCGAGGCACGCCATCTGGCACGTTTCCGCGCTGGGCTCGGTCAGGTGCGCCGCCTGCTGGCCAACGTCTCCAGCCTGATGATCTTCGATGACCACGACGTCACCGATGACTGGAATCTGAGTGCCGCCTGGGAAAAAGCCGCCTACGGCAATCCCTTCTCGCGGCGCATCATCGGCAATGCGCTGACCGGCTACCTGCTGTGTCAGGGCGCGGGCAACGCACCTCGGGCGCTCGGTGAGCTGCTGGAGCAGGCCAGCGAGCTGTTCACGGATGCGCATGCCGACACCGAGACAGCGCCGGAGGGCCATTTCGACGTCGAGCGTCAGGAGGCGTTGATCGCTCGGCTCGAGCGCTGCGAGCGCTGGGACTATCAGCTCGAGACCACGCCGGCCCTGATCGTGGCGGACACCCGCACTCGCCGCTGGCGCAGTGAGCGCAAGCTGTCGCACCCTTCGGGTCTGATGGACTGGGAGGCGCTGTGTGAACTCCAGCAACGTCTGGTGGAGCAGCACGCGGTGGTACTGGTGTCTCCGGCTCCCGTGTTCGGGGTAAAGTTGATCGAGACTATCCAGAAGCTGTTCACCTTCGCCGGCAAGCCGCTGATGGTGGACGCCGAGAACTGGATGGCCCACCAGGGCGCCGCCAGCGTGATGCTCAACATCTTCCGCCATTCGCGCACGCCGCAGCATTTCGTGATTCTGTCCGGCGATGTGCACTACTCCTTCGCCTACGATGTGCGCCTCAGGCACCGCCGCTCCAGCCCGCACATCTGGCAGATCACCAGCAGCGGCATCCGCAACCGCTTCCCGGTGGGATTGCTTGACGTGCTGGATCGTCTCAATCGCTGGCTGTACGCCCCACGCTCACCGCTCAACCTGCTGACACGGCGTCGCAACATGCGCATCACGCCACGTCGTCACGATGCCGCGAGTCACGGCGAACGCCTGCTGAATGCCTGCGGCATCGGACTGGTGGATCTCGATGCAAAGGGCCGCCCCATCGCCATTCGTCAGCTGACCACCGAGGGCCGGGAGGTGCACTTTGTCCCACGTCGCTGAGGCTGCCTGCCCGCCACTGGCGCTGATCCATCACCCCGGCTATCGCATCGCGCTGCCCGAGAAACATCCGTTCCCGATGGACAAGTTCAGCGTGCTCAAACGGCTGCTGGACCGCCAGCTGGCCGACTGCGCCTGGGCCGTCGAGTGGGTGATGCCCCAGCCCGCCGAGGAGGAAGACCTGCTCAGCGTGCACACCCGCCGCTACGTGCATGAATTTCTCAGTGGCACCTTGAGTCATCAGGCCCAGCGTCGCAGCGGTTTCGTGTGGAGCGAGGCCCTGCGCGAGCGCAGCGTGCTGGCGGTGGGCGGCACGCTGACCACCGTGCGCGAAGCCCTCACGCGCGGCCTGGCCTGCAATACCGCCGGGGGTACCCATCACGCCCACCCCGAGGCGGCCAGCGGATATTGTCTGCTCAACGACATCGGCGTGGCGGCGCATCAGGCACTGGAAGATGGCGTGACGCGGGTGCTGATCGTCGATCTCGACGTCCATCAGGGCGATGGCACCGCGTTGATCTTCGCCGACGAGCCACGGGTCTTCACGCTCTCGCTGCATGCCGAGAGCAACTTCCCGGCCCGCAAGCAGAAGAGTGATCTGGACGTGCCCCTGCCGAAAGGCATGGGCGATGAGGACTATCTGGCGGTGCTGGAGCGCACGCTGGAGGCGGTGCTGACGCGGGTGCAGCCGGAACTCGTGATCTTCGATGCCGGGGTCGACCCGCACGCCGCCGACAGGCTCGGCCATCTCGAACTGAGCGACCGCGGCCTCTACCGGCGCGAGCGGCATGTCATCCAGCGCTGTCGCGAGGCGGGCGCGGCCGTGGCCTGCGTGATCGGCGGCGGCTATGACCGTGATATCGAGGCGCTGGCGTGGCGACACAGTCAGCTGCACCGGGCAGCGCTGGATGTCTGGCGTGAGGCACATGGTCAGCCTGCCCTGTTCGGGCCGCCGGACTGAGCCTTGCCAACCGCCCCCTGAACGCAGACGCGAGGCGTCACTTGAAGGCCGTGACCTCGACAGGATCACCGACCCGCAGCGGCTGGTGGCGCGTCGGGGCCACCGCCACCAGGTTGTAGCCGAAGTGCACCTGGCCATCCTCGAAACGGCGCACCCGCGCCAGTGTCGTCAGCGGCTCCCTGTCACCACGCTTCTCGCCGGTGGCCGGGTCGACATTGACCATCGCGCAGCGCGTGCAGGATGACACCAGGCGGAAACGTACCTCGCCGATCATCACCTCCTGCCAACCATCCTCGGCCCAGGCCTCGGCACCGCTGATCACGAGATTCGGCCGGAACTGGTTCATGCCGTGATCCGCCGTCGGCGTCTCGCGATTGAGCGCTTCCAGCGAGGCCTCGTTGGCCAGCAGCAGCGGGAAGCCGTCCGCGGCACTCACGCGCTGTCGGATGATCTCGCGATAGCGCTCGGAGCGCTCGCCCAGCCAGCACAGCCGCACCGGCATGCCGAGCTGCTCGCTCAACCAGGCATCCGCCTCGTCACTGACGCTCAGGGCGCTGAACTGGTCTGCCCACACCTGGATGTCGAGACGCTCGGCCTCATCACGGGTCGCGAAGCTCACCTCACCGCAGGCCGGGCGGTCCAGCTGCCACAGCCGCCAGTGGCCCGGCGACTGCTCGCGCAGTGCCAGACGCTGCATCTGCGGATGCGTGCGTGCGGTGACGAACTTGCCGCGTGCCGCGACCACCACGAAACGGCGGTCCTGCGTCAGGCCTTCCTCGCCGACAGTCGTGCTCTCAAGTGCCTCGGCGGCGCCTGACTTCAAGGGGTAGCGCCACAGGTGGGTCAGCTGCATCAGGGTCTTCCTTGTCGATGGATACCGAGCGAGGCACATTACCAGAATGCCCGGCCCGAGGGGGCTCAGGGGAGCGGGATCGCGGGAGACTCAGGGAGACGTCGTCTCGCTGGTGCCGGCCGCCTCATCCTGCTGCGCGACCTCGTCTCCGACATCGAGACTGATCACGTCCGGGCCGGAGAGCGCGACGCTCGAGATCAATGCCTTGACGCCAAGGCCGACCTTGAGCCCCAGCTCCTCGCAGGCCAGCCGGTCCACGCGCGCTCTGAGCCGCTGGCCGGCGATGCCCAGCACCAGTTCCGCACTGGCGTGGCCGCGCTCGCTCTCGATCTCGTGAATCACGGCGGGCAGCGTATTGCGCAGGCTGGTATTCAGCGGAGTTTCCAGCGCGATGCTGACATCACGGGCGCGCAGTCGCAGGCGTACCCGACGCCCGACCGGCATCGCCAGGCGCGCCAGCTTGAGACTCAATCCCGCCCCGAGCCCCAGACGGGTCAGCTGATGCGTCTCATCGTGCGAGAGCACCTCGGCGCTGAGCAGTGAGCCGGCTTCGAAACGCCCGGTCTGCGGGGCCAGATCAAGACGTGACAGCATGTCACCGATCTCGCCGCTGGCGGTGATGCGCCCGTTGTCGACCAGCGCGAGGCGGTCCGCGACGGCGAACAGCTCCCGGGTATCGTGACTGACGAACAGGATCGGAATCTCGATCTCGCGAGCCAGACGGCTGATGTAGTGCAGGAGTTCCTGCTTGCGGGCGCCATCAAGGCCGGTCAACGGCTCATCCAGCAACAACATGCGTGGGCGTGACAGCAGGGCGCGCCCGATGGCGACACGCCGCGCCTCGCCACCCGACAGCTGACCCGGCATGCGCGTCAGTAGGTCCTCGATGCCCAGCAGCGCGACGATCTCGTGCAGGTGGTCACGGTTGCGCTGGCGTTGAGCACGCGTCAGCGCCAGCGGCATGCCGTAGCAGAGATTGCCGCGCACGCTGTAGTGCGGAAACAGACGAGGCTCCTGGAAGACCACGCCCAGATTGCGCCGATGGGCAGGCACCCAGTGATCATGCTCGCCGCCGATCAGACACTCGCCCGTGAGACGCAGATGGCCATGATCCGGGCGGTCGAGCCCTGCGATCATGCGCAGGATGCTGGTCTTGCCGCTGCCGGAACGTCCGAACAGCGCCGTGACCCCGCGTGCCGGCACCTTGAGTTCGGCATCGAGATGGAAGGCGCCCAGCGTGCGGCAAAGGTGGAAATCAAGCATCACGCCCCTCCATCCGGAGTCGGGCCCGGCGCGCCAGCCATTCGGAAGACAACAGCGAGAGCATCGCGATCACCACCGCGATCAGACACAGACGCGCGGCCGCGCCCTCCTCGCCCGGCGTCTGGATCAGGGTATAGAGCGCCAGGGGCAAGGTACGGGTCTCGCCGGGAATGTTGGCCGCAAAGGTGATGGTGGCGCCGAATTCCGACAGCGCGCGCGCGAAGGCCAGCATGCCGCCGGTCAGAATGCCGGGCAGCGCCAGCGGCATCGTCACCGTGAACAGCACCCGCAGCGGGTTGGCCCCCAGGGTACGAGCCGCGGCCTCCAGCCCCGGGTCAATGGCCTCCAGCGACAGGCGCATGGCACGCACCATCAGCGGGAAGGCCATGACCGCTGCCGCGACGGCGGCGCCCTGCCAGGTGAAGGGCAGCACGATATCGATCTTCGCCAGCCACTGACCGATGACGCCGTTGCGTCCGAAGGTGACCAGCAGCAGATAGCCGACCACCACCGGTGGCAGCACCAGTGGCAGATGCAACAGGCCATCCACCAGCGCCTTGCCACGAAACTCGCGTCGCGCCAGCCACCAGGCCGCGGCGAAGCCGGGAATCAGACTGAAGCCGACGGCCACGCAGGCGACCTTGAGACTCAGGCTCAGGGCTTCCCATTCCAGTGCGCTCAGCATGCACTCTCCTCGAACAAGATCAGGTGGCGCAGGGCAGCGCGATCACGAGACGACTCGCGCCCATGGCATCGCCATGGCCCGCTCGATGATTCGCTCTGCCAGCCACGTCATTGCCGCAATGATGCCACGGAAAACCTCCAGTGTAGCGGCCCGCGTGCCTCCGGGACATGCCGGCCAGCGCGCCAGCCCAGCCGGGGCGCTCTCACTGGCTGTCAGCGGTGGCGGGTGCGGTCTGGGTCCCAAGGGTGGTGAACCCGAAGCGATGGAAGATGGCCCCTGCCTCATTGCTGGACAGCCAGTGGGCGAAGGTTTCCGCTGCCTCGTCGGGCGCATCCCCGCCCCGCGTGATCAAGGCGGCAGGATAGTGGATGGGGTCGTGGCTGCTCTCGGGCAGCAGGCCGATCTGATGGACGCGATGACTGACGGAGGCATCCGTCGAGTAGACGATGCCCAGTGGGGCTTCACCGTGCTCGACCAGCGCCAGCGCCGCACGCACATCCTCGGCACTGGCCAGATGCGAGCGCAGTGCCTGCCACTGACCCAGCGATTCCAGCGATTGACGTGCATAGATACCCGCCGGCACGTGATCCGGGTCCCCCACCGCCAGCCGGGAGGCGTCGCCCGTCGCGGCCAGTCGCTTGGCCACGTCCGTCACGTCCCGGGCATTGCTGACGCCGGCATCCAGAGAACTTGCCCCGGCGGCTACCAGCGCCAGACGATTGCCCAGCAGATCATGACGCCCTGTCACCACCACGCCGGGCTGCTGCTCGAGCCAGTCCATCCAGCGCTCGTTGGCCGACAGATACAGCTGGGCTGGAGCACCATTGGCCAGCTGACGCGCCAGGGTCGAGGACGAGGCGTAGACCGGCAGGATATCCACGTTGGCGAGGCGCTCGTAGCGGGCCTCGATGGCATCCATCGCATCATGCAGCGAGGCGGCGGCCATGACGCGAATCCGGGTGGGTTCGTCGGCCTGCACCGGTGCCGCCAGCAGCGCCACCAGCGTCATCAGCAGTGTCGAGCGGGCCGTCAGGGAGGTGCGCGTCAGGCAAGCGGATTCCTGGCATGAGCGAAAGTGAGCGCGCAAGCGCGTGGCGAGTGACATCACGAGGTCCTTTGTCAGGCCGCGAAAGGGCCTTGGAAGAGTGAAACGCAGCGACAGCGCGTGCCACTGCTGCATGCCATGATGCCGCGCCCACCCGCCACATGCATCCCGCTCGGACGCGGATGGGCGTCAACGAGCTGGAATCTTGAGCTCCATTATCTGAACGCGCCCGCCAGCAGAGAACGCGAATCACTTTCATGCATGCCACTCCCCCCGCCAAATCGGCTACAATGCTGGCCAAATCGGCAACTCGCCACTGGCCCTTGCGCCAGATCCGCGGCGCACTCTGCCTCCACGCTCTCTTTCATGCCATCGGCTGCCCGAGTGGCAGACAGTCTCAGGTGCCACCAATCCATGCCCCCCGTACTTGACGAATTTCAGGGCCTCAGTGCCTTCGATGCCATCATGCGCCATGGCAACCTGGGCGCCGGCGCCGAACACCTCGGTATCTCCAAGTCCACGCTCAGCCGTCGGATCAGTCACCTCGAGTATCAGCTCGGTCAGCCGCTGCTGCATCGCCAGGCCAACCGCCTGATTCCCACCGAGGCCGGCACGCTGTTCCATCAGTATTGCCAGCAGATGCTGTCGCTGGGCGAGCGCTCGCAGATGGCACTGGACGAGCTGCGCGAGGAGGTGAGCGGTGATCTCAGCATCAGCGTCCACCCGCATTTCCTGCGTGGCTGGTTCAATCGTCTGCTCACCGAATTCATCGAGGAGTATCCGGGCATTCGCCTGACGCTGACCTCGAACCTGCAGCCTCCGACACGTGAGGATGATCAGGTCATGCTGTGGCTGTGGGAAGGTCCGACCCGTGACAGCGGCCTGCGTGACGAGGTGCTGGGCCACCAGCGTCAGCATCTGTATGCCCACCCGGACTATCTGCGTCAGCATGGCCATCCGCAGCATCCCGGCGAGCTTGCCTCCCACGACTGGGTCAACCTGATCGACCGCCATCACCCCGATCTGGTGCTCCACCATCCGGAACAGGGCGAGTACCGAGTGAGCCTGCCGCCCTCACGCTTCACGGTCGACAATGTCGTGGTACATGCCGACCACATCGCGCATGGCGCCGGTATCGGCCTGCTGCCGGACCACCACGTGCGCACCCGCTCCGTGGCACATCCCGGCCAGTTCGAGGCCTGCCTGCCCGAGTGGCAAGGGCCCTCGATTCCGGTCAGCCTGCACTATCCCTTCGGGCACCCGCCGCGCAAGCTGGGCGCGCTGCTGGATCGTATCCGGCGCCATGTGCCCAAGGACTGGGGGCAGCCCTAGCCCCGCAGGCCTCACGTACCAGCGCGACTCAGCGGCCCTGGCCAAACAGATGGCGACGCGCCTCTTCATCCATCGCCACATTGGCCGCCGGATTGATGTCGTCGATGCGCGCCATCGCCCGCCTGACGCCATCACGCTCGGCCATGCGAGTGCGGTAGGCAGCCACCGCCGGGAAGCGGGCCAGATCGATCTCCTGCTTCTCGGCCTTCAGCCACGGCCAGATGGCCATGTCAGCGATGCTCAACTCGTCACCGGCCACGAACTCCCGCCCCGCAAGCTGGCGCTCCAGAACGCCGTAGAGGCGCTCGCCTTCCTTGTGATAGCGCTCGATGGCGTACTCCACCGGTTCTGGCGCGTAGTGCTTGAAGTGGTGCACCTGACCGAGCATCGGCCCCAGGCCGCCCATCTGCCAATGCAGCCACTGCAGCACATCATTGCGTGGGCGCGTCTCGCGCGGCAGGAACTGGCCGGTCTTGTCGGCCAGATATTCCAGAATCGCGCCGGATTCGAACACGGAAATCGGCTCGCCACCATCGGCCGGCGCATGATCGACGATCGCCGGCATGCGATTGTTGGGCGAGATGGCCAGAAACGCTGGCGCGAACTGCTCGCCCTTGCTGATGTTCACCGGAATGAGTCGGTACTCGAGGCCGGCCTCTTCCAGAAAGATCGTGATCTTGTGGCCGTTGGGCGTGGTCCAGTAATACAGGTCAATCATCGTGAGCACCTTTTCGAGGGCAAGACGACATGGCCCGAACGCCTGGAAGCGTTCGAGCCATCAGGAAGCGCATCGCTGACGCGATCGAGGGATTACTGCGGGATCTCGCTGGCACGCGGCGACTTGCGTGCCATGCCGTCATGGAGATCCATCATGCGCTCGCGCCACTGCACCAGCGGATCAGCGGGGTCTTCTGTCTCGCCGAAGGGCGAGGTGTCGGAGACGATGTGGGCCCAGATGAAGAAGCCGAAGATCAGGTAATCCGCCGCCGCCGGCGACTCGCCATCCATGAAGGGCTGATTGCCCAGAAGGCCACGCAACGGCTTGAAGGCGCTGTCGAGAATGCCACGGGCGATCTCGACATCGTGGAACTCCTCGAACGACATGCCGAAGCGGGCTTCACGCGCGCTCTGGAAGTATTCACGGTCATCCGGGTGAATGGCCTGCACCAGATCCAGCGCCACCAGGCGGAAGAAACCGACGGCCATGACCTGCTCGGCATAGACCTTGACGAAATTCAGGCGCGCCCTTGCCAGTGCATCGCCGATCAGCGGGCCATGGCCTGCATCCGGATAATGCTCGTCCAGGTGCTGGAAGATGTCGTAGCTGTCCATCGACACGCCGAAATCATCCTTGAGTACCGGCACCGTGGTGGAATCGCAGAAGTCGATCGGGCTCTTGTCGGTGAACAGCATGGGAACGAGTTCCGCCTCGACGCCCTTGTGGGCCAGGGCCAGCCGCGCGCGCCAGCAGAACGGCGAGAAACGCAGACGGTCATCACGGCCTCGCAATTCATAGAGTACTGGGGTCATGCAGGTATCCTCCGGTGTCATTCAAGCTCAAGATGTTCGGCATGACGTCGCCGTGGGCGTCTTGCCCATGGCAATGTTTTGGACGTTGTGCCGCGCAAATGCAAGCAAAATGAGCATTCGTTCAATATCCCGCTGACACGCCGCTCGCCGTGCTTCCACCCGCTCACCCTTGCAGTGGCGCGAGGTTGGACCCATTGAGGAGGGATTCGCGACACGCGCCGGTCATTGACCAAAGGATATTGATGACACTCGGCCTCGACAGCGCGAATAATGGATCCACGCTGTCGCACCCGCCGCGTCTCGCCCTGCTCTCATCACTCATTTCCCAAGGAGTCTCGATGTCCGTCGAAGACCTGCACCTTAACCTGCGCAACCTGCAGGAATCCGACTACCCCCAGCTGAAACGCCTGATGGACGGCATCTACGACGACATCGGCGGCGCCTGGCCGGAACACACCATCAACCGCCTGGTCGCGGAATTCCCCGATGGTCAGATCGTGATCGAGGACGGCGAGATGCTGGTCGGGGTCGCGCTGACGGCGCTGGTGGATTACGACGCCTTCTCGAACCCGCACAAGTACGATGATCTGATCGGCCAGCGCGAAGTCATCCTCAACAACCCCGAGGGAGATGCGCTCTATGGCCTGGATGTCCTGATCGACCCCAACTACCGGGGCTATCGTCTCGGCCGCCGCCTGTATGAAGCGCGCAAGGAACTGTGTCGCTCCATGAATCTGCGCTCGATTCTGGCCGGTGGGCGCATTCCCCAGTATCACGAGTATGCCGCGGAGCTGTCCGCGACCGACTACATCGACAAGGTCGAGCGACGCGAGATCTACGACCCCATCCTGTCCTTCCAGCTGGCCAATGGATTTCTGGTCAAGCGCCTGATGCGCCAGTATCTGCCGGAAGACGAGAGCTCACAGGGCTATGCCACCTTGCTCGAGTGGAACAACATCCTCTTCGAGCCGGTCGAGCGTGTGCTGGAAAGCCGCAAGACGATGATTCGCGTCGGCGCCGTCCAATGGCAGATGCGCAAGTTCGATTGTGTCGAATCCGTGCTGCAGCAGGTGGAATATTACGTCGATGCCCTCTCGGACTATCAGAGCGACTTCGCCGTCTTCCCGGAGCTGTTCAATACGCCGCTGATCGGCCTGCTGGAAGACCAGAGTGACCCGGTGCGCTGCATCCGCTTCCTCGCCGGCTTCACCGAGCGCTTCAAGCAGGAAATCTCGCGCATGGCGGTGGCCTACAACATCAACATCGTGGCCGGGTCCATGGTGGAGGTCGGTGATGACAACGAGCTCTACAACGTCACCTATCTCTGTCACCGCGATGGCGAGATCGACCGTCAGGCCAAGCTGCACATCACGCCTCAGGAGCGCCGTGACTGGATCATCAAGGGCGGCGACGAGCTGGCCGTGTTCGAGACCGATGCCGGCCGCATCGGCATGCTGATCTGCTACGACGTGGAATTCCCGGAGCTGTCACGTCTGCTGGCCGACCAGGACATGGACATCCTGATGGTGCCGTTCTGGACCGACACCAAGAACAGCTACCTGCGCGTCCGCCACTGCGCCCAGGCGCGCGCCATCGAGAACGAGTGCTATGTGGTGGTCTGCGGCAGTGTCGGCAATCTGCCGTCCATCGAGAGTCTGGACATCCAGTACTCCCAGTCAGCGGTATTCTCGCCCTCTGACTTCTCCTTCCCGCATGATGCGGTGATGGCCGAGACGACCCCGAACACCGAGATGATCATGTTCTCGGATCTCGATCTGGAACGCCTCAAGGTCGTGCGCAGCGAAGGCTCGGTGACCAACCTCAAGGACCGTCGCAAGGACCTCTTCGACCTGCGCCTGCGCGACTGGTCCTGGAAGTCCGGCAGTCGTCAGGACTGACTCGATGCCCCCCTGGTGGCAACGACTGTGGCAGCGATCCGAGCGCCACGGCCATGATGCCGACGCCTCAGCCCCCTTCTCTTCCCAGACCCAGGAGGGGGACACCCTGTGGCAATCCGTCCGCGAGCGTCTGCCGATCCTCGAGGGACTCGACGCCGAGGCGCTCACGCGTCTCGAGCGCCGCGCCCGGCGGCAACTGCATGACTGGAAGCTGACCAGCGCCGAGCCTCTCGAGGAGGTCGAGGCGCTGGCATTGGCGGCTCAGGCGATGCTGTTGCTCAATGGTTGGGCGCATGCCGAGCGCTGGCAGGATGCCGGCGCTCGCGTCCATGAGATCATGCTGCCGCTCGAGGCCATCCGCCGTGAAGTGGAAGAGATGGATGAGGCAGGCGTGGTGCATGTCTTCCAGGACACCCGGGCCGGTGAGACCTGGTACCAGGGGCCGGTGGTGGTCACGCAGCAGGACCTGGCCGCCAGCGGTGACTGGAGCGGCTTCAATGTGGTCATCCACGAATTCGCCCACAAGCTCGACATGGCCAACGCCACCGATGCCGATGGCTTTCCGCCTCTGCCTGGCCACATCAGCGCTCAGGAATGGCACGCCACCTTCACTGCCGTCTGGGATGACCTGAGCGAGCGCCTGGCACACGGCATTCCCACGCCGATCGATGACTACGCCGCCAGTCACCCCGCCGAATGCTTCGCCGTGTGCTGCGAGTATTTCTTTACCGCACCGGACACCCTCGAAGCCGCCTATCCCGAGCTGTATGCCCTGCTGGAACGCTTCTTCCATCAATCGCCATTGCCACGCTGCCCGACGGCTCACGACTGATCGCCTGACAGCCAGGCAGGCAGACGGGCAGACAAGAAGATCCGGACAATGAATAGCGACCGCTCACCCCCTCAACCACCGGCTCAAGCTAACGGTATATCAATCAGGGTGTGCCGCGGCGGGCCCGCCGTTGCGATTCCCCGATGCATCAAGAGCAGTACCTGAGTCGGTCACTGCTGACTTTTCCACCAGGTAATCCCAGACACGCTGGGCCGTGGGTCGCATGGGACGTTGGGAGGAACGTACCAGCCAGAAATGCTGCTCGGCAGGAATCGCCAGCGGGAAGGCCTGCTCCAGTCCGCCATTGCCGGAGGCCATCCATTGCTGAAAATGGCCTTCATGCACCAGCGCCACGCCCATGCCGAGACGCGCCATTTCCAGTGTCATGACCTGGGTGTCACAACTGATGGTGGACGTCGTCTTCTCCAGTCCCAGCTGACCAGCCGCGACCAGCCAGCGACGCCAGCCCACCGCGAATCCCGCCGCATGCAGCAGCGTCATTCCGGTCAGATCCGCCGCCGTGCTCAACCGGGCGCTCAGTGCCGAGCTTGCCACGACGATCATCCGCTCCTGCTCCGCTCCCACCTTGATCGCCTCGACCTGCGGCCAGTCCCCCTGGCCATAGCGCAGTTCGATATCCACTTCCTCGCCATCGAAATCACGCGCCCAGAAGGCACTCACCAGCCGCAGGGCGATCTCGGGTTGATCTCGATGAAAGCTGGCCAGACGCGGCAACAACCAGGCCTGCTGGCTCATCGGCGTCGCACGCAGACTCACCGGCGCGGCGCGTGAGGGTCCGAAGACTTCCAGCGTGCCCTCCTGCAGACGCTGGAAGCCATCCTGCAGCGCCGGCAGCCAGGCCTGCCCGGCCGGTGTCAGATTCAGACTGCGAGCATGGCGCACGAACAGCGGCTGGCCGAGCCGATCCTCCAGCTGGCGGATACGCTGACTGATGGCGGACTGGGTGACGCTCAGCTCCTCGGCCGCCCGCGTGAAACTCATCAGGCGTGCCGCCGCCTCGAAGGCCTGCAGCCAGGCCAGGGGTGGCAACGGGCTGGACAAGGAAACGGGCAAGACACTCGGCGGCGAGGAAGGTGAGTCGTGCATGGCAATCTCGTGGCGGACAATGGAGGAGCATGACCACACATTAGCTCAGCTAAGCCATGGGCGTCATATTTCGCGTTGGTCAGCCTTCATGACACGCAAGACAATAGACTCACTCTCAGCACAAGACTCACCGAAACCGACAGAGACAAGGAAGGCGCCAATGGAGACTCTCACCGCATCTGATTCCGACACTTTCGGTACCAGCGACACTGATGGTATTGGCGACACTAGCGTGACGAACGACACTATCGATACTACCGACACTACCGACACTACCGACACGGCAGCGACGGATGCCGGCACGCGTCATCAGTGGGACATGAAGGAATATCAGCCCCATCATCGCGGCACTCCCCTGATTCAGGCGACCCATGACGAGGCACTGGCGACTCTGAGCTGGGCCGATGGGGATCAGGCACGCTTTCCGCTGATCTGGCTGCGTGATCACTGCGCCTGCGACGCCTGCCGTCATCCGCAGACCTTCGAGCGCACCTTCATGCTCATGGATGATGCGGCCCTGACGGTGCATCAGTTGCGTGTCGAGCAAGGCAATCTCGTCGTCATCTGGCAGGACGGCCACACCAGTCGCTTCGATGCCGGTTGGTTGCTGCAACGTCGTCCGAGTGATGCGCCGCCAGCCACGCCGGTCCCCTCAAGCCGCGCCTGGCAGCAGGGCCATCAGCCTCACGTTACCGCCTTTGCCGACTACATGGCCGGCGGCGCCGCACGACTTGGCTGGCTGGAAGCGCTGTGCCGCGACGGCTTCGCGATTATGGACGGCGGCACCTGTGAAGGCGGTGAGATCGATGCCATCGCGGCCACCATCGGCCCCATCCGTGCCACCAACTTCGGCGGGCGCTTCGAGGTCTTCTCCAAGCAGGCGCCCAACAATGCCGCCTACACGCCCATCGCGCTGGAACTGCACACGGATCTGCCCAACTGGCGCCAACCGCCGGACATCCAGATGCTCTATTGCCTGGTCAATGACGCCGAGGGCGGTGAGTCGATCTTCGGTGACGGCATGGCCGTCGCCGAGGAACTGCGCCGGCGTGACCCTGCCGCCTTCCGCCTGCTGGCCGAGACGCCGGTGGACTTTCGCTTCGCGGATGAGCAGACCGACCTCGTGGTGCGCGAACCGGTCATCCATCTGGATGCCAGCGGCAAGGTCATCGAGGTGCGTTTCAACAACTGGATCCGCGATAGCCTGCGCCTGCCGCTGGAACGGATGCAGGCCTGGTACGACGCCTACCGCCACTACTGGAGCATCCTGCGCGAACCGGACTTCCGCCTGCACCTCAAGCTCGAGGCCGGTCAGATGGTGGCCTTCGACAACCGCCGCGTGATGCATGGGCGCCGGTCCTTCGACCCGACCACCGGGCGCCGGCACCTGCAAGGCTGCTACGTCGATTACGACATGGTGGAATCGGCATTGCGCGTCACAGCGCGCCAGCTGGACTGACGACGGCCCGCGAGCGTTGAAGCTCAGTGATTCAATTCGCCCAGTCCCGGCAGCAGACCACGCAAGGCGATGGCATCCTGAGACTCTGGCTACTCAGGTACCGCCCATGAATCCCATGACGCTCTGCTTTGCGGATGACACCCTGGAACGACGCTATCGTCGACAACAGATCGAGACCTCACACAAGCTCAGCCGGTTCACCATCCCGCTGAGCTGTGTGATGTTCGCGTCCTATGCGCTGATCGAGATAAGTCTTACCCACCATTTCGAGAGCCTGCTGCTGCTGCGCGCCGGCATTCTCGCCAGTGTCCTGAGCCTGTTCCTGCTGTCACGCCATGCGCGATACAGACACCGGGTCAATGGCCTGCTGTGCCTGGCCTCCCTGAGCGCGGCGCTGGGCACGCTGGCCATGTTCCATCTCGGCAATGACCACGCAGTGGATCACCATGAGATGCATGAGGGTGAATTCCCGGCCTATTTCGTCAGTCTGCTATTGCTGGTGTTCTGGACCTACACCCTGCTGGGGCTGCAGTTCATCTATGCACTGGCCTGCGGATTGCTGATCTGGATGGGCTGCACCGCCAGCTGCGCGATCCTGCACAGTGGTACCGGCGTGCTGGTGGAAGCCAACGAAGCCTTCTTCATGATGTCCGCCAACCTGCTGGCCGGCATGAGCGCCTACTCGCGAGAGCGACAGAGCCGCCTGCTGTTCCTGCGCGAATGTCACGTCACCGACGAGCGAGACAATCTGCGTGACCACGCGACACGCGACTCGCTCACCGGACTGCTCAATCGACGCGCCCTGATGGAGCATCTCGATCAGGTGCTCGACATCCAGGCACCCGGCGTCATACAGGCTGCGCTGTTCATCGACCTGGATGGCTTCAAGCCCATCAATGACCGCCATGGTCACCATATCGGCGACCAGGTCCTGAGCATCATCGGCGAACGACTCGGAGACACCCTGCGTGGCAACGATATCGTCGGCCGCCTGGGAGGCGATGAATTTCTCGTGCTAATCAGTCGTGAAGGCGATAGCCGCCAGGGCCCGGAAACACTGGCCAATCGTCTGGTGGATGCGATCAGCAGGCCCATCCACCTCGAGGTCGACGGCGAGCCGCTGATCATCGGTGTCAGCGCCAGCGTGGGCGTCTGTCTGTTCCCCTTCTCCGGTGCCACGCCCGAAACCATCATCGCGCGTGCGGACGGTGCCATGTATGAAGCCAAGCAACGTGGCCGCGGGCGAGTGGTCGCGGCCAACCCGCTGCGCCTGGTGCTGTGAGCCTCCACCACGAATGATGCCCCCCCTCTTGAGACAACCGCAGACGCCCCAATGAGAGAAGGATGCCTGTGCAGCCTTTCATCACGTAACGACGCCCCGCGACGATTCGCCGGGGCGTCCTGTCTCATGGAGCCCGCCAATGACACGCCTGCCGCATCTCGCCCTCTCGCTCGCTGGCCTCAGCCTCCTTGGCGGCTGTGCCGGTGTCCCGTCCGGCACCCAGCCCGTCGGGGACTTCCAGCTCGAACGCTACTACGGGCAATGGCACGAGATCGCCCGCCTGCCCAACAGCTTCGAGGAGGGACTGAGCTGCGTCACCGCCGATTACTCGCCCCGCGAGGACGGCGGCGTGCGCGTCATCAATCGCGGCCTTGATGCCGACAAGGGCGAATGGAGTCAGGCCGAAGGGCGAGCCTACTTCACTCAGGGCAGCGAGACCGCGGCCCTCAAGGTCAGCTTCTTCGGCCCCTTCTATGGTGGCTACAACGTGCTGGCACTGGATGATGACTATCAGTGGTCGCTGGTGGCCGGTGCCGATCGCGACTACCTGTGGATACTGGCGCGCGAGCCGCAGCTGGATGACGGCACCTATCAGGCGCTGGTCGATCAGGCCGCCGAGCTCGGCTTCGCCACCGATTCACTGATCAAGGTCGAGCAGGGTGAGACATGTCCCGTCGCTGACGGCGAGAGCTGATGACGCAGGCGCTTGCTCACGGCGCAGGCTCCACCCAAGGTCTAAACCGACACGTGACGTTTACATGGTGCGGACAGCCGCTTTCATCCAACCGACCTTGCCTCTTGCCACGCGCCAGCGGCTCGCCAATGGTGAGCTGACAATCTGCCGAGGCAGCGTCTCGCCGAGTGCGCTGCTCTGCTGCCAATCGCCACATGCCGTCGCCCAGTGTCAGTGACACCTCGCTGCACTGGGCAACTCAGTTCAGAGGGAGCTCGTGCCATGGATATCCAGCAGTTCTTCAGCGCCCTGTGGGATGATTACGTCGCCATGACGCCCCAGGCCCAACAGATCCAGGATGCCTTCGTGGCCGACGGCGAGACCATCGTCAACGACCACGTGGCCTTCCGGACCTTCGACCGCGGGCCGATCACCCTGAGCGCGCTGGAACCTCATCTGCTGGCGCTCGGCTACACCCGCTTCGCCCCCTATGACTTCCGCGAGAAGAAACTGCGCGCCTTCGGCTATCTGCCGCCGTCTCCCGACATGCCGCGCGTCTTCCTCTCCGAGCTGAAATGTCATGAGCTTTCCGAGCGCGCCCAGTCGATCATCGATGGTCTGGTCAGCCAGATCTCGCCGGATGCCGCCACCCAGCCCTCCGTGCTGTGGTCAGGTCGCCTGTGGGACGCGCCGACCTTCGAGCAGTATCAGCGTCTGATGGAGGAGAGCGAATACGCGGCCTGGCTGTCGATCATCGGCCTGCGCGCCAATCACTTCACCATCAGCGTCAATGCACTTACCCGTCATGACACGCTCGACAAGGTGCTGACGCGCGTGGAAGCGCTTGGCCTGGGCATCAATCCGGCCGGCGGACGCATCAAGGGCTCACCCGAGGTCCTGCTGGAGCAGGCCTCCACCCTCGCCGACCGCCAGACCTTCACTTTCGCCGGCGGCGAGCAGCACGAGATTGCGACCTGCTACTACGAGTTCGCCCGTCGCTATCCGGATGCCGACGGCAAGCTGTATCAGGGTTTCGTGGCCGCCAGTGCCGACAAGATCTTCGAATCCACCCACCTGACCGAATCCTCCGATACCGGTCAGGACAGCCCAAGGGAGCACTCCACCCCGTGATTGCCGACTGGCTTGACCTGACACTCGAAGGCCACGCCAGCGCGCGTGGCATGGGACGCATCCCCGGTGGGCGCTATGAGATCGTCGCCCCCGGCGTGCTGGAGATCTGTCCGGACACCCAAGGGCCTGCGGCTCGCCCCTGCGTGCTCTCGGCGGGAATTCACGGCAACGAGACGGCGCCCATCGAACTGCTGGGTGAGCTGATCGCCGGTCTCGAGAGCGGCCACCTGATCGCCGGTGCCCCGCTGCTGCTGATTCTGGGCAACCTGCCCGCCATCCGCACCGGTGAGCGCTTCCATGCGACCAACCTCAATCGGCTGTTCCGACGTACCGAGACGGCGACCGCCATCTCGGTGGACGCCGGCAACGCGGCTGCCGGCAAGGCCAATGACTGTCCAGCCGATGATGAGCCGGCACGCGCCCGCCAGCTGATGGCGGCAGTGGATGACTTCTACGCCCGCTTCCCGCCGGCCGATGGCACGCGACACCTGCACTACGACATGCATACCGCGATCCGCGACAGTCACTACCCGCGCTTTGCCGTGGTGCCCTTCAGCGAGGGAGAGGCCATCAGTCCCTCACAGTGGTCGATATTGAGCGCTGCCGGCCTCCAGGCCGTGCTGCATCAACATCAGCACAGCTGGACCTTCTCGCACTACTCGCGCCACTACCATGATGCCGATGCCTTCACGCTGGAGCTGGGCCAGGTGCGTCCATTCGGCGCCAATGACATGGCGGCACTGGCGCCGATGTCCCGCCTGCTCGCGGCTCTGGCCACTGGAACGCCGCCGGATGAGTCTGATCCCGGTGCCATGGATTACTTCAAGGTGGAAGTGGAGCTGATGCGCCACTCCGCAGACTTCGCGCTGTGCTTCAGCGAGGACGTCGCCAACTTCACCCGCTTCGCCCCCGGCACGCTGATCGCCCGGGATGCGCAGGCGGGCCCCTGCATCATCGGGGACACGCCGCTGAGCGTGGTATTCCCCAATGCCAGTGTCGAGATCGGCGCTCGCGCCGCCTTGCTGCTGGCCAGCTGTGCTCCCCCCGAGACAGCCTGATCATGAAATGCGCCCCACCCGCAGCCACCGCCGTACTGCCCCACGCAGCACGGCGCATCGGCAGGGTGGGCGCCCCCAATAATGACAACAAGGTCCCCACTCATGACGCATTCCTGCCGTTCTGTCCCTCCTGTCGCCAGCCAGCGACTCTTGCCGACACGCGCTCAACCAAAGTCGTATCCGGCGACGCTCCAAGGAAGCAGTTAACCCAGCGTTGAGCTGGTAGAATCTGCCCCCTTTCACGATCACGACCGTGATACCACTCGAGCGGCTGCGACGACATGGCCAGCTGCCAGCGAGATTCAGTCTCGCCTGGCGACGTCATGCACCCTGTGCCGCCGTGTCGACAACGCACAAGTTCCCACGGGTCCGTGCCGCCCTGCGGCAGACTCAGGACGCGCCCGCGCCGCCTGGCAAGGCAGCGATGCGCTGCGTCTGGATCGGAGTAACGGCATGACCAAGACATCCCCCGGGATCGAGACCCCGAACCGCGAGGTGCTGCCCCTCGAGGTTCGCGACATCACCAAGTCCTTCGGCAGCAATCAGGTGCTCAAGGGCCTGTCGCTCAAGGCACGCAAGGGCGACGTCATCACGCTGATCGGTGCCTCTGGCTCCGGCAAGAGTACCTTTCTGCGCTGCATGAACCTGCTGGAACAGCCGGACGGTGGCGACATCTTCGTCCACGGAGAGCAGATCGGCTTCAAGGACACCCGCCGCGGTCGCGAGCCGATGGACTGGCGTCAGGTCGAGCGCATGCGCGCGCGCCTGTCGATGGTCTTCCAGGGTTTCAACCTGTGGTCACACATGACCCTGCTGGAAAACGTCATCGAGGCGCCGATCCACGTGCTCGGCAAGCCGAAGAAAGAAGCCATCGCGCACGCGCGCAGCCTGCTGGATCGCGTCGGCCTGCTCGAACGCGCCGACTACTACCCGGCCCAGATGTCGGGGGGCCAGCAGCAGCGTGGTGCCATCGCGCGCGCCCTGGCGATGGAGCCGGAAGTGATGCTGTTCGACGAGCCGACCTCGGCTCTCGACCCGGAACTGGTCGGTGACGTGCTCAAGGTGATGCGCGACCTGGCCGAGGAAGGCCGCACCATGGTGGTGGTGACCCACGAGATGAGCTTCGCGCGCGACGTCTCGAGTCAGGTGGTCTACCTGCATCAGGGTCTGGTCGAGGAAGCCGGCGTTCCGGCTGAGGTACTGGGCAATCCCCAGTCAGAGCGACTCAAGCAGTTCCTGGCGCCCAAGTACTGACAGGCAGGACTGATGAACAGGACTGACGGACGGCTCTGAACAACCGCTCGCTCCGCCGGCGCTTCCCCCGGCACGGTGATCCCGTGTCCGGCACATGATTCAGCACCGCGAGCGCCATGCCATCGGCAGGCCTCGAGGCGCAAGAGATTTCAGGAATGAAAGTGATGAAACAGTTCGCGACACGCGCCCTGATGGGCCTCACCCTCGGTCTCTCCACTCTCGCCATCTCGGCAGGCGCCGTGCAGGCCGCCGATGTGCCGGACCCGCTGCGCCTCGGCATCGACGTGCCCTACGCGCCCTTCGGCTACAAGCTGCCGAGCGGTGAGCTGACCGGCTTCGAGATCGAGCTGGGCAATGCCATCTGCGAGCAGCTCGCCACTCGCTGCGAGTGGGTCGAGCAGGACTTCGACGGCATCATCCCGGGCCTGATGGCACGCAAGTACGACGTCATCATGTCCGCGCTGACCATCAACCCGGAGCGTGAACGTCAGGTGCTGTTCTCCGCGCCCTACTTCACGCCGCCGTCCGGCTGGTTCGTCAAGGCGGACAGCCCACTGGCCGGCGCGGACAGCCTCGATGCCGAGGCTCTCAAGGGCAAGGTGATCGGTGTCCAGCGCGGCAACCTGCAGGATCACTACGTCACCGACCTCTACGCCAGCGTGGCCGAGGTGCGTCGCTATACCAAGCTGGATGACCTGGTGCTGGACATGGACAGCGGTCGCGTCGATGTCGCCTTCCTTGATCTGCCGGTCGGTCAGGACACCCTGGTCGAGGCCAATGATGGCAATTTCGTCAATACCGGCAGCGCCATCAGCGAACCGAAGAAGTACTTCGGTGACGGCTTCGGCATCGCCATGAAGCAGCGCGATCGTGATCTCAAGAAATCCATCGACGAGGCACTGGACACGCTGAAGGCCGACGGCACGCTCGAGCGTCTCAACGCCAAGTACTTCGCCAGCGCCGCGACCGCCAACAGCCAGTAAACCGCTGAGCGGTTTGCACGGCGCTTCACGGGAGGATTCCCATGATCGACCTACAAGGCTACGGGCCAAGTCTGCTGGAGGGTGCCTGGGTCACGGTGCAGCTGGCCGTGCTGGCCCAGCTGCTGGCCATCGCCCTCGGGCTGATGACAGCGACCGCCAAGATGTCGCGTTCCACGCCACTGCGCTGGATCGCGACGCTCTACACCACCATCATCCGTGGCGTACCGGACATCGTGTTGATGCTGCTGCTGTTCTTCGGTGGTCAGATCGGCATCAACATGGTCACCGACTGGCTGTATGACCGCTATGACATCGATGTCTTCGTCAACGTCGACGAATTCACCGCGGGCGTCATCACCATCGGCTTCATCTTCGGCGCCTACATGGGTGAGACCTTCCGTGGTGCCTTCATGGCAGTGGATGCCGGCCAGATCGAGGCCGGACGTGCCTATGGCATGAGCAACTGGAAGGTCTTCAAGCGCATTCGCTTCCCGCTGATGATGCGTCACGCCCTGCCGGGGCTGGGCAACAACTGGATGGTACTGCTCAAGACCACCGCCCTGGTGTCGGTGATCGGGCTGGTCGACATGGTGCGTGTCGCCAGCGAGGCCGCCAAGGCGACCCATGAGCCCTTCACCTTCCTGTTGCCGGTCGCGGCGGGCTATCTGCTGATCGCCACCGTGTCCGAATGGGGGCTTTCGCGCCTCAAGAAGCGCTACAACACCGGATTCGGGGAGGCCAGCGCATGGAACAACTGAACGATGCGGGCCCGACAGGCGTCATCGCCCAGCTTGGCCAGATGCTCGACGACGTGCTGAGCGACAACTACATCTTCACCGCCACCACTCTCTGGCACTACTGGGAGGGGCTGGTCACCACGGTGCAGCTGGTGTTCCTGTCGCTGATCATCGGGCTGGTGCTGGCCGTGCCATTGGCGATCCTGCGCGGCTCGCGCCGCCGCTGGATCAAGATGCCGGTCTACCTGTACACCTATGTCTTCCGTGGTACCCCTCTGCTGATCCAGCTTTACCTGATCTACTACGGAGTGGTGTTCTTCGATGGCTTCGACATCTCGTTGGGAATCACCAGCGTGCATGTCCCCAGCATTCAGGACACCTGGCTGTGGGAGTACTTCCGTGACCCCTTCGTCCCGGCGCTGCTGGCCTTCGTGCTCAATACCGCGGCCTATACCACCGAGATCTTCCATGGTGCCATCCAGTCCACGCCCAAGGGCGAGATGGAAGCTGCACGCGCCTATGGCATGTCGCGGGGCAAGATGATGCGTCGCATCATTCTGCCCAGTGCCTTCCGACGTGCACTGCCGGCCTACGGCAATGAAGTCATCTTCATGCTGCATGCCAGCGCCATCTGCAGCGTGGTGACGCTACTGGATCTCACCGGGGCGGCGCGTGACATCTATGCACGCTTCTATGCCCCCTTCGAAGCCTTCCTGTTCGTCGCCGCCATCTATCTGTGTCTGACCTTCACCATCATTGCCATCTTCAGGCAGCTGGAGAAACGTCTGCTGGCACACTTGAAACCATTGAATTGAACTGAAAGAAGCGCCTCTTGCCGGGCGCTTCTTTCGTTTTTCACTCCTGATCCAGCAATGCATCTCGTTTAACGAACGTTTGAATCCGACCATTTTCCCCCTTCACCACAGCGCAGGACTGGGCTAGTGTGGAGAACAATGGCTGACGACAGTCCTGTCTTCATCGGCGCAGACGCCTGATACCTTTTCAGGTAGCGTCTGGTGTCGCTGACACGTCAGCTCGACCAACAACAACGAGGAACGGGAACGACATGAAGAAGCTTCTGGGAATTTCCCTGCTGGGTGCAGCACTGATGGCCGGTGGCGCACAGGCCGCCGAGACACTGCGCATCGGCGTCGATGTGCCTTATGAGCCGATGGAATACAAGACACCGGACGGCGAGCTGACCGGCTTCGACATCGAGCTGGGCAATGCCATCTGCGCGAAGATCAACCGCGACTGCGAGTGGGTCATCCAGGCATGGGACGGCATCATCCCCGGCCTGATGGCACGCAAGTACGACGCCATCATGTCCTCGATGACCATCAACGAAGAACGCCGTGAGAAGGTGCTGTTCTCCGACACCTACATCACGCCGCCGTCTGCCTGGTTCGCGCCGTCCGACAGCGCGTTGAGCGCCACCTCCACCGAGGCCCTGGCGGGCAAGGCCATCGGCGTGCAGCGCGGCACCCTGCAGGACAACTACGTCACGGATCTCTACGCCAAGAATGCCGAGGTCAAGCGCTACACCACCGCCGATGACCTGGTGCTGGACATGGATGCGGGTCGCCTCGACATCGCCTTCCTCGACTTCCCGGTCGGCAAGTCCACCCTCATCGATGGCGGCAACGGCAACTACAAGGCCGTGGGGGAAGTGGTCACCGAGCCCAAGAAATACTTCGGCGACGGCTTCGGTATCGCCATGCGCAAGCGTGACAAGGACCTGGCCGAGCAGATCAACGGCGCACTGGCGGAACTGAAGGCCGATGGTACCTACGACACCATCCACACCAAGTACTTCGGCGAGAAGAAGTAAGATCGCCTCCCATGTCATGACGCGCGCGAGCTGACAGGCGCAAGTGACACGCAAGACAACACGTCCCGCTGGCATCTGCCGCGGGACTTTTGCGTTGAGACAGGGTCATTCCCGACCCAGCCCCTTCATCAGCGCCGCCGGGGAATGAGAGCAAGCCCCCGCCACGCCTGAGCCAGATGCCAAGTCATCGCGTCCCCTTGCACAATTGGTGCAAATTGAGAACCAAAGCAGTGTGCCTGAGAGGGCTTATCCCGTCTGCCCGGCCTCTCTAGGATGCCCAGCATCCCACTCCTGCAACGGTAGCTCCCCCATGTCGAGACATCCTTCACGTCCGGCGCGCCTTTCTCGTATCGCCTCTTCCCTGCTGTTGACCCTTGGCGGTCTCCTTGCGCTCAGCGCCTGCAGTGAAGGCGATGACGAGGCTTCCGCTGGCGCCCAGCCGACACCTCCCACGATGGAAGTCGTCGCGGCCAAGGCTCAGCCGGTCGCGGCCTGGCACACTTACACCACCCGCCTGGAATCTCCGCAGAGCGTACAGCTGCGCCCGCGCGTGAGCGGTGAAATCGAAGAGGTCCTGTTCACCGAAGGCAGTCAGGTGAGCGCCGGCACCCCGCTGGTCCGCCTCGATCAGCGCCCCTTCAAGGCCGAGGTTGATCGTCTGGAAGCCGAGGTGGCTCGCGTCAAGGCAGAACTGGCCAACGCCCGCAGTGAATCCGGACGCGCGGCCAGCCTGGTCAAGCGCAACCTGATCTCCCGCGAGGAAGCCGATTCACGCAGCACCAGCGTCTCCGGTCTCAACGCCCAGCTCAAGGCCGCCATCGCCCAGCTCGAGCGCGCCCGTCTGGATCTCGACTACGCCACGGTGCGTGCCCCGATCGATGGCCGACTGTCCAATGCCCGCATCACGCGCGGCAATACCGTTCAAGCCGGTCAGAGCGTGTTGACCACCCTGGTGGAAACCCGCCAGCTGGACGCCTATATCGACATCAGCGAGCTGACCTGGAATCAGGACTTTGCCGACGTCTCCGCCGAGGATCATCTGCCGGTGGAACTGCAGCTGGCAGGCCAGCAGGACTTCCCGTTCCAGGGCGAGCTCGACTTCATCGACAACAGCGTCGACATCGACACCGGTACCCTGCGCATTGGCGCCACCTTCACCGCAGAGGACCCTGCCCTGCGGCCGGGCGCCTTCGCGCGCCTGCGCATCGCCTCCCCCGAGATTCGCGATGCCGTGCTGATCCCGGAGCGTGCCATCGGCACCGATCTGGATCGTCAGTTCGTGCTGGTGATCGGCGAAGATGACACCCTCGCTTACCGTGGCATCACCACTGGCCCGCGCTTTGGCCCGCTGCGTGCCGTCACCGATGGCCTGGCCGCCGGTGATCGCGTGCTGGCCGCCGGCCCCGCCAAGGCAGGCCCGGGCATGCCGATCACGCCCAAGCTGATCGAGATGTCCGACGATGGTGCCCTCAAGGCCCTCGCCGAGCGTGTCGCTCGCCTGACGCAACACCAGAAGGATCAGCCGTCGCACGACAATGATCAGGATGCCGCGGCGCTGGCCGAGGCCGACCGCCAGGCAGCAGGAGGCCGTACGTGAACGTCTCCAGCTTCTTCATCAAGCGCCCGGTCTTCGCCGCGGTGCTGTCGATCCTGATCGTCATCTCGGGGCTGCTGTCACTGTTCCAGCTGCCCATCTCCGAGTATCCAGAAGTCGTGCCACCTACCGTGGTGGTGCGCGCCAACTACCCGGGCGCCAACCCGGAAGTCATCGGTTCGACCGTCGCCACGCCGCTGGAGCAGGAAATCACCGGCGTCGAAGGCATGCTGTACATGGACTCCCAGGCGACCTCCGACGGTAACCTGACCCTGACGGCAACCTTTGCACTGGGTACCGATCTGGACAAGGCCCAGGTGCAGGTGCAGAACCGTGTGGCACGTGCCACGCCACGACTGCCACAGGAAGTCCAGCAGCTCGGCATCACCACCGAGAAGGCCTCGCCCAACCTGACGATGGTGGTCCACCTGACCTCTCCGGATGGCCGCTATGACCAGCTGTGGCTGTCCAACTACGCGCGCCTGAATCTCAAGGACAACCTCGCCCGTCTCGACGGCGTCGGTGACGTGCGCCTGTTCGGTGCTGGCGAGTATTCCATGCGCGTATGGCTGGACCCGGACGCCGTGGCGGCGCGTGGACTGTCTGCCGGTGACGTGATCAGTGCGCTGCGCGCCCAGAACCAGCAGGTCGCCGCCGGTTCCGTCGGTGCCCAGCCCGCCCCGGATGACAACCAGTTCCAGCGTCTGCTCAATGTGCGCGGACGTCTCGAGAGCACGCAGGAATTCGAGAACATCGTCATCCGTGTCGATGAGGATGGCCGCCTGACGCGCCTGAAGGATGTCGCCCGTGTCGAACTGGGTGCCGACAGCTACTCACTGCGCGCGCAACTCGACGGCAAGGATGCGGTGGCGATGCCGATCTTCCAGCGCCCCGGTTCGAATGCCATCGCGCTGTCGGATGCGGTCCGCGAGCGCATGAGCGAGATGTCCGATGCCTTCCCCGATGGTGTCAGCTACGACATCGTCTACGACCCCACCGTCTTCGTGCGCGGCTCCATCGAGGCAGTCATCGATACCCTGTTCGAGGCCATCCTGCTGGTGGTGATCGTGGTGATCCTGTTCCTGCAGACCTGGCGCGCCTCGATCATCCCGCTGATCGCGGTGCCGGTCTCGCTGATCGGCACCTTCGCGGTCATGCAGCTGATGGGTGTCTCGATCAATACGCTGTCGCTGTTCGGACTGGTACTGGCCATCGGTATCGTGGTCGATGACGCCATCGTGGTGGTGGAGAATGTCGAGCGAAACATCGAGCTGGGCCACTCCCCCATCGAAGCGACCCAGATCGCCATGCGCGAGGTGACCGGCCCGATCATCGCCATCGCGCTGGTGCTGACGGCGGTCTTCGTGCCCACCGCCTTCATCAGCGGCCTGAGCGGCCAGTTCTACAAGCAGTTCGCGCTGACCATCACCATCTCGACGCTGATCTCGGCCTTCAACTCACTGACCCTGTCGCCGGCGCTCTCGGCCCTGCTGCTCAAGCCGCACGGTGCCAAGCCGGACTGGCTGACACGCCTCATCGATGGCCTGTTCGGACGCTGGCTGTTCGCGCCGTTCAACCGGGCCTTCAATGCGATGTCCAACGGCTACACCGGCCTGATCAAGAAGCTGCTGCGCTTCGGTGTCATCGTCGGCGTGATCTATCTGGCCCTGCTCGGCGCCACCGGCAAGCTGTTCGACAGCGTGCCCGGCGGCTTCATCCCGGGACAGGACAAGCAGTATCTGGTCGCGATGGCTCAGCTGCCGGACGCGGCAAGCCTTGATCGCACCACCGAGGTCATCAACGAGATGCAGAAGCTGGCACTCGAGACACCGGGGGTCGCCCATACCGTGGCCTTCCCGGGGCTGTCGGTGAACGGCTTCGTCAATGCTTCCAATTCCGGCATCCTGTTCACGCCGCTGGATGACTTCGAGGATCGCCAGTCGCCCCAGCTCTCCGGCCAGGCGATCGCCGCCGAGCTCAACCGCAAGTTTGCCGGCATCGACGAGGCCTTCGTCGCCGTCTTCCCGCCGCCGCCGATTCTGGGTCTGGGGACCACGGGCGGCTTCAAGTTGCAGCTGCAGGACCGCGGTAACCAGGGCTTCGATCAGCTGTTCGCCGCCGTGCAGACCATCACCGCCAAGGGCAATGCCGACCCGCGCCTGAGCAGCGTCTATTCCAGCTTCCGCATCCAGGTGCCGCAGTACGACATCGATGTGGACCGCGAACAGGCGATGATCATGGGCGTCCCGGTGGAACGCGCCTTCGAGACACTGCAGATCTACATGGGCTCGCTGTACGTCAACGACTTCAACCGCTTCGGGCGGACCTATCAGGTACGCGCCCAGGCCGAGCAGTCGGCGCGTCTCGACCCGGATGACATCCGCAATCTCAAGGTGCGCAGCGACAACGGGCGCATGATTCCGCTGGGCAGCTTCGTCAAGGTGACGCCGACCACCGGGCCGGACCGCGTGATGCACTACAACACCTATGTCAGCGCCGACATCAACGGCTCGCCGGCACCGGGTGTCTCCAGTGATCAGGCCAAGGCCGCCATCGAGGAAGTGCTGGCAGCCAATCTGCCCCAGGGCATCGGCTACGAGTGGACGGAGGTGACCTACCAGCAGGTGCTGGCCGGCAACACCATGATCTATATCTTCCCGCTGGTAGTGCTGCTGGTATTCCTGGTGCTGGCTGCCCAGTACGAGAGCTGGTCGCTGCCGCTGGCGATCATCCTGATCGTGCCGATGACGCTGCTGTCGGCACTGGCTGGCGTGTGGCTGACGGGAGGCGACAACAACATCTTCACGCGGATCGGGTTGATCGTGCTGGTGGCGCTGGCCTGCAAGAACGCCATCCTGCTGGTCGAGTTCGCCCGTGAGCAGCAGCATGAAGGTCAGAGTCGCCTGGATGCCGTGCTGACGGCCTGTCGCCTGCGTCTGCGGCCCATCCTGATGACCTCGGTGGCCTTCACCGCCGGCGTGGTACCGCTGGTACTGGCCACGGGCGCCGGCAGCGAGATGCGCCAGGCGATGGGCGTGGCGGTGTTCTCCGGCATGATCGGCGTCACCGTGTTCGGCCTGTTGCTGACGCCACTGTTCTATGTCGGCATCCGCAGGATGGTCGAGAAGCGTACCTAGAGAAGCAGGGGCTTCACGGACCACACCGCCAGTGCGGCGACGCGAGATGATTCGCCGCACTGGCTTGCCTCGCCGCATCGTCTCGGCACACCGCCGAACCTACATTGTTCAATACTCGGGAGCGGGTAGCATGTACGCCGATACCTTCAATGATCTGGCCCTTGAGGCTGAACTCGAGAACTTCGCGCATCGCTGGTTCTCTCTGCTCAACCGCCTGGCGCCGTCCCTCGAGCTGGCCGAGCTGCTGGGAGACGATGCCGTGATCCAGCTGCTGGATGAGACGCTCACTGGCAGCGAATTCCTGACCAATTGGGAACAGCGCCGTGATGATCTGCTGATCAACAGTCATGCACTGGGCTGGGTACGTGCCCGACGCGAGAGTCTCGACACGGCCACCCTGCGCATGGGCGGCGAGCACCGCGCCGCGCATCACGACGGCAGCGTGCTGCACACGCATTTCGATGCCGAGTGGGTGCTGGATCTGAGCTGGGGTGAGCCACGCATCCAGCGCATCAAGCTGCTGGACGTGCGCACGCTGTAGAATGCGGATGAGCAGACACAAGGACGCCCCGTCACCTTCAGGTGACGGGGCGTCCTTGTGTCTGGCGCGATGGCTTGCCGCCCAACGCTTGCTCAGGCATTTGGGCGTGGGAGACTTCGCCGCCTTTCCGCCAGCATCGCCAGTGTATCGACATCCTCGAGAATGCCGGCATCGCTGACGACCACCTCACGCAAGGCATTACGATGTCGAAGGATCACTTCCCGCGCGCCCTCGCCGCCCTCAAGCGCTGCCAGCTCACGCCATAGCATCCGCCCGAACAGCACCGGATGCCCGGGGCTGCCCTTCTCGCCTGTCAGCACCGGCCTCACCACATGCTCCGCACTCGCCTCACGGTGCAAGGCGTGAAAGGTCTGCGGCGTGATCCGCGCCATGTCCGCCAGCCATACCGCCGCCACCTGCACATGCGCCAATCCAGCCTCATCATCTAGCTGACGGAAGGCATCGCCGAGACTGGCGCCGAGGCCGTTGCCCGCCTGCGGCGCACGCCAGATTCGCCGGGCATGCTCACGCGCGAAGTCATCTCCCAGCAGTGCGGCGGGATCATCGTCCTCGCGCAGCAGCAGACGCCAGTCCACCTCACAGGACATGACCTGCGAAAGCGTCGCCATCAGCAGTGTCTGGCCATCCGCCAGACAAGCCTGACGCTTGTCACTGCCAAAGCGGCGACTCTGACCGGCCGCCATCACCAGGATGATCGTCTCACTCATGCCGGGTCTCACAGACTTTCCCGAGCGCGCCCACGCCGGATACGCACGATATCGGCCATCACCGCCAGCGCGATCTCGGCCGGCGTCTTGCTGCCCAGATTCAGTCCGATCGGCATCACGATACGCGCAATCTCCTCGGCGCTGAGCCCGCCACTGCGCGCCAGCCGCTCGGCGCGCGCCTGAGAGGTACGCTGCGAACCCATCACGCCAATGTAGAACGCGGGCTGGCGTACCGCCTCGATCATCGCGAGATCATCAATGCGTGGATCATGGGTCAGCGCCACCACGGCAGTGGCCGCATGACAGCCCCCCGCCGCGATGAAGCGCGAGGGCAGCTCACGACGCAGGGTGACACCGGTGTGCGGCGTCTTGCGGGCATCCCAGTCCGCCAGCACTTCCTCACGCGGCTCGCAGATGATCACCTCGAAGCCGAGGCTGACGGCGAAGGCAGCGCAGGCTTCCGCCACCGGCGAGAGTCCCGCCAAGAGCAGACGCGCCACCGGCCCGACCCTGAGCTGATAGCCGTACGCCTCGCCCTCATGGCCCTTGAGTGGCTCGACCCGCTCCCCCAGCCCGCTGTCCTGTTGAAGCGTACGCGCGCCATCCCCCGCCAGCATGACCTGACGCAGACGCGGCGTCTGGCCCTCGAGTGCCGCGCGCAGTGCCTTGAGATGCGCGATGTCCGCCTCGCTGGCCGAGAAGCGCTCGACCAGCACGTCCAGCAAGCCACCGCACGGCAAGGCGATCCCCGCACCCTGATGGCCGCCCTCGCCATAGCGGATCACCTGGGCGCTCGCGGTGAATTCGCCTCCCGCCAGGCGCGCCAGGAAGTCCTCCTCGACACAGCCACCGGACAACGAGCCACGATGCTGGCCATCGGCACGCGCCACCAGCCAGGCGCCCGGCTCACGTGGTGAGGAGCCGAAGGTGGACAGCACCGTACACAGCCAGATCGGGCTGTCAGGCCGCGTGCCATCTGACGGCGCCAGCCAGTCGATCGCCTGACAGATCACTTCAAGATCAAGATGTTGCATCAAAAATCTCTCATATCGAAAGCCGGCTCCCAGCCAGAAGACACGAAACCCGCCACCCGGGCATGCCGGAGTGGCGGGTATCAGACGCATTCATCGGTGAGGATCAGGCCTCGCTGAGCGCGGCCTTGAGCGCCGCCGGGCGCATCGGCAGATCACGCAGGCGAACGCCTACGGCGTGATGGATGGCATTGGCCACCGCCGGTGCGACCACCGTGGTGCCCGGCTCGCCAAGACCGACCGGCATCTCGGTACTGTCAACGAACTCGAGATCCATCTGCGGCACCTGATGCATGCGCAGCGGCTGGTAGGCACCCAGATTCTGCGCCACCGGGCCACCCTCGCGGTATTCGGTGCCTTCGTGCAGCGCCATCGAGACGCCCCACAAGAGCGAGCCCTCCAGCTGCGCCATGGCGCCATCCGGGTGTGCGAGGGTACCGGCATCGACGACACTGGTCAGCTTCTCGATCTTGACCTCGCCAGTGGCGCGATCGACCTTGACCCGTGCCACGCAGGCCACCCAGGTCGGCATGCTGCGTTCCTGACCGAAGCTCAGCGCCACGCCCATGCCGGTATCTTCCGGCAGGCTGTCACGCTCGCTCCAACCGGACTTCTCCATCACGCGCGTGAGCACGTTGCGCAGACGTTCCGCCCCGCCCGTGCTGACCGGCGCCTTGCCGGCATTTCGGCCTTCGGCGTCCAGCAGCGAGAGGCGGAATTCAGCCGGATCCTGCTCGGCTGCCTGCGCCAGCTCATCGATGTGCTGCTCGACCGCCCATAGCGTCCAGCCCGGTGCGACGGAGCGCAGATACCCCGGCACGAAGGCCTCATGAGCGACCTTGTTCTGCTGCGCCCAGACACGCTGGGTGCCCACGTTGTACCAGTGGTCCGCGCCACTGATGGAGAAGGAATCCAGCTTGCCACCGCCTTCCACGGCTTCGGCGAGGAAGCTCGGCATCAGCGCGGCAGTCGGCCAGCCTGCCGCGGCGGCGTGCTCGGAGGCCACGACACGGCCCTCGGCATCCAGACCGGAACGCACACGCTGCACCGAGGGCGAGCGCACGCAATCGAAACGGCTATCGTCCGGGCGCGTGAAGATCATCTTGACCGGACGCCCCAGCGCCTTGGCCGCCAGTGCCGCCGGCACGGCGTAGTCACCGTGGAGACGACGACCGAAGCCACCGCCCAGATACAGCTGGTGGTGAGTGATCTTGCCATCCTCGACGTCCAGCGCCTTGGCGACGAGGGGAATCAGCAATGACTGCTGCTGGTTACCGCAGTGGACATGCCACTGCCCCTCCTCCTCATAGGCCAGTGCATTGGCCGGCTCCAGAGTGAAGTGCAAGACGCTTGAGGTGGTGAAGGTGGACTCCACCGTGGTCGCCGCACCTTCGATCAGCGCGGAAGGGTCACCCTGATCCACCATCAGCGAGCCATTGTCACGACTCGGGGTGCTGACCAGTCGCTGGCCTTCTGCCTGGATTGCCGCCTCATCGACGTGATAGCTGTCGCCCTTGCTCCATTCCACCTTGAGCAGGTCGGTGGCACGCATGGCCGCCGAGAAGTTGTCGGCGATGACCGCCAACCACCCCTGACACATGCCGGACGGATCCTTGAGCTCGATGGTCTGGCGGTAGCCGATGACCTTGCTGGCCTCGCTGTCATCCACGGCCGTGACCTTGCAGCCGAAGCGACTTGGCGGCAGCACCGGGCGCGCATGCAGCGTCTTGCCGACACGGGCTTCCACCTCGGCAGGCAGGGTGTAATCGATGCCGTAGACCGCCTGACCATTGGTCTTGGGCGGCACATCCAGCGCATTGCCCTTGGTGCCGAGCACGCGGCGCTCGGAGGCCGGCTTGAGCTCGATGGCCGCCAGCTCATCTTCCGTGAAGCTGCGCTCAAGGCCCGCGGCGACGATCTCGCCATAGCCCAGCGACTGCTCACCGCTGATGACTCGACCCTGACGCGCCTTGCAGCTCTCGACGGACACGCCCATCTGTCTGGCGCCCGCTTCGATCAACGCGATACGCCCGGCAGCCCCCGCCTGCGACAGCGGCTGGTAGCTGTGATTCACCGACCAGCTGCCGCCGGTGATCATGTAGCCCCACTTGGGATCGCTGTCGACGTAGACGATCTCGACGGAGGCCAGATCGGCCTCGAGCTCCTCGATGACCAGACGCGCCAGGCTGGTGGCGACGTGCTGTCCCATCTCGGCCTTGGTGATATGGATGGTGATGGTGCCGTCAGTGCCGATGGCATACCACATGGTCGGCTCGAAGGCGCCGGCGGACAGCGTCTCGCTGGCAGAGCGGCCGTCATCGGCGCCGCTGGCCAGGGCCGCGCCGGAGACCCCGAACGCCAGCATCGCGGAACCCGCGACACTGCCGATCAAAAAACCACGCCGCGTGATGCCGTGCTGGCTCGAGGGGTGACGAGTGGCTGCCTGAGCGCGCTGATGCCGGCCCAGCGTATCTTCAAACCTTGCCATGAGATGTCTCCTCGGCAGCAGAATGGCTCACGGCATCTGCCGTGGCACGCGGATCGAATGTGCCGACACCGGCAGTCGCGGCGGTGGCCTCGGTCTGCTGGCCCATCACCTGCGCCATGTCGCGCTCACTGGCGATCGCGGCGGCACGCTTCACCGCACGATGGATACGCACGTACGCCATGCAACGACACAGGTTGCCCGCCATGGCGGCAGTGACCTGCTCATCGGTGGGGTTGGGCGTGTGCTTGAGGAAGTCGGCGGCCTGCATGATCTGGCCGGACTGGCAGTAACCGCACTGCGGCACCTGCTCCTCGACCCAGGCTTGCTGCAGCGGGTGGTCATCGTTCTCGGCCAGCCCCTCGATGGTGACGATGTCGCCACCCTCGGCGGCCAGTACCGGCAGGACACAGGTGCGCGCCGCGGTGCCGTTCAGGTGCACGGTGCAGGCGCCGCACTGGGCGATTCCGCAACCGAACTTGGTGCCGGTCAGGCCCAGGTGTTCACGCAGCACCCAAAGCAACGGGGTTTGCGGATCGACCTCGAGACTGACGGCCTTGCCGTTCAGAGTGAAGTTGGCCAAGGGGCTTCTCCTCAGGAGCATGAAGCAGGGGGACAGGGTTCGGACAACGCGTGCAGGGTGTCGCGGCCAGCCATGGCGTCATCTGACTGACGTGGCGTGGGTTCGGCGTCAGGGACCGACCCCAGGCTTTGAGGCCTGGCACGATTCGAATCGGTGAATTCTACAGGTCACGATTCGGCACCACGGTGCCAAAAAGGAAACAGTGTGATGTCACTGGGCTCATCATGGCCATGCAGATGCTGTCTCGCATGCCACACAGTATAGCGTTTCACGCCTTGTCATCGGCAGATGTTTGCATGACATCGGTCCGCCTCGGGACTGGGCCGGTAGCGGTCGAGAATGATGGCGGCGCACCGGAGCGAGGACTCCCGCGAAGCCATGTGACTGCCTGGTATGGACGAGAGTGTCGCAGACGCGTCTGACAGTGGCGTATCCGGCATCTGTACTTTTATGAGAATAAAGTGAAATGTAGCGAGAGTCCTCATGGAGGATGTTCCGCCCATGGCCAGCACCGGGTGCAGGGACCGCAAGAACTGCAAGAACTGCAAGAACAACGACAATAACGATTCCCGGCATGAGGATCTGACATGCAACTCAACTGGAAGGCGGCGATCGCGCTGGCAGCGCTGATACTCGCCATCAATACCGGCGCGCGCCAGGCGATGGGCTTCATGCTGCCACCGATGGCCAGCGAGCTTACCTGGGGCATGGGCAGCCTGTCATTCGCCCTCGCCATCCAGAATCTGGTCTTCGGGCTGGCCGCGCCCATCGCCAGCAAGCTGTCGGATCGCTTCGGCACGCTCAGCGTCTTCCTGGTCGGCAGCCTGTGCTATGCGGTCGGCATGGGCGTCACCGCCCTCTGGCCGACTCCGACGGTGTGGATGCTGGGCGCCGGCGTGCTGGCCGGCATCGGTATCGGGGCGACCACCTTCCCGCTGGTGCTGGCCGCCGTCACGCGCGTGGTTCCCCTCCAGCATCGTGGCATCGGCCTGGGCATCGCCTCGGCCGGCGGCTCCTTCGGGCAGCTTGTCTACTCGGTCGCGACCCCGATGCTGGTGCTGATCGACTGGAAGATCGCCATGCTGGCGCTCGGCGCCAGCTGTCTGCTGCTGATTCCCATGGCCCTACCCTTGCTGCGTCGCCCGCCGGCCGGCAGTGAAACACAGGCAGAGGATGTCCCGAGCCAGGGCCCGCTGCTGCAGGACCGGCGCTTTCTGGCGCTGGCCGGCGGCTTCTTCGTCTGCGGCGTGCACGTCGCCTTCATCGCCACCCACCTGCCCAATTTCGTGGTCGCCTGCGGTCTGCCCCTGAACGTGGCCGGCAACACGCTGGCGATCATCGGCGCGCTCAATATCGCCGGCACCATTCTGTTCGGTGCCTGGGGCGGCCGCCGTCACCCGCCGCAGCTGTTGATGCTGATCTATCTGTGCCGCGCCGCACTGGTGATGGCGATGGTGGTCATCCCGCCCAGCAGCATGCTGCTCTACGCCTTCGGCGCGATCATGGGCGTGCTGTGGCTGTCGACGGTGCCACTGACCAGCCAGGCCGTCGCGCTCTACTTCGGCCAGAAGCGTCAGGCCTTCGTGTTCGGCATGGTGCTGGCCGCGCATCAGGTCGGCGCCTTCCTGGGGGCCTGGGGCGGTGGTGTGGTCTATCAGCTGACCGGCAGCTACGACCTGCTGTGGATCGCCAGCGGCATCTTCGGTCTGCTGGCCGCACTCGTGCACTGGCCGGTGCGCCGCGAGCCCAAGCGCATGGTGCAGCCACAACTGGCCTGAGTCGCGCCACGGCATCTGATTCTCAAATGTCAGACCACACCTCCACAACGACACAGCCCCCATCGGCGAACCCGATGGGGGCTGTGTCGTATGGGGCTGTGTCGTATGGGCTCGGGCCAGGCGATCAGCGCTGGAAGGCGTAGACATTGCCGACCTTCAACAGCCGCGTCAGCTCATCCAGCGCCGCCAGTGTCTCCTCGGCCAGCTGCGGGTCGGCGAGGTCCGCCGGTGTCAGGCTGTCACGATAGTGACGCTTGACCCAGTCACCCAGCTCGGCGTGCAGCTGATCCGTCATCATCACGCGCCCGGACAGCGCGGCGCGCTCGGCGTCACTCAGTACCACGCGCAGACGCAGGCAGGCCGGGCCGCCGCCATTGCGCATGCTCTGCTTGACGTCCTTGACCAGCACTTCCCCGATCGGGTTCGGGCCGGCCAGAATCGCATTCTGCAGCGCATTCCATACCGCCTCGTTCTCCTGACACTCCCCCGGCACCACCAGCGTCATGCTGCCATCGTCATTGGAGAGCAGCTGCGAGTTGAAGAGGTAGGAGGAGACAGCATCCTCGAGGCTGACGGCTTCCAGTGGCACGCGGATCGGGATCAGCGGTGTGGACAATTTCGCGCGAATTTCGTTGAGCACCGCCTCCTCATCGCGGAAGGCCAGCTCGTGATAGAACAGCACCGGGCCATTGCCCACCGCGATGACATCGTTGTGGAAGACACCGGCATCGATGGCCTCCGGATGCTGCTGGGCGAACACCACCTGATCCTCGCTCAGGCCATGCTGACGCGCGACGGCCTGACTGGCTTCCAGTGTCTGACGCGCCGGATAGCGACGCGGTTCGACGCCGTCACCGCCGAAGGCCTGACGGCCATAGACGTAGAGATGCACGCCCGGCCCGCCGTGGCCATCACACAGCCGCGTATGATTGGCCGCACCTTCATCGGAGAAGGCCGGCGTCGCGGGCAGCGCAGGATGATGCGCGAAATGGGCATCGTCGGCGAAGATGGCGCCGAGGATGCGTCCGGTGGTCGCGGGCTCCAGGTAGCGGTGGAAACTGGATTGCAGGTTGGCCGGCGTGAAGTGCACGCGGCCATCACCGCTGTCGCGCGAGGGCGTAACGGTGGCGGCGTTCGCCGTCCACATGCTGGAGGCGGAACACACCGCGCGCAGAAGCTGCGGTGCCTGCTCGCTGGCCGCCTTCAACACCTGGGCATTGCTGCCGGTGAAGCCGAGATCACGCAGTGCGCCAAGGTCCGGGCGCTGCTGCGGCAGCAGAATCCCCTGTGCATAACCCAGATCCGCCAGCGACTTCATCTTGTCGAGGCCCTGCAACGCGGCTTCGCGCGGGTTGGAGGCCAGGCCGCCGTGGCGCATCGAGGCCACGTTGCCATGTGCCAGACCGGCGTAGTTGTGGGTCGGGCCTACCAGGCCATCGAAATTGATCTCTTGATACGGGGTGTCGGACATGAAGGTCTCCTGCCACGACGCCTTGGCACCTCAGGGAGTAGGCACGGCGAGCGTCGTGGTCAACAATGGGTAAGCGGCAGCGGTGCCCGAACGGACGGCCTTACAGACGGATACCGGCCGGCAGGGTCGCGGGCAGCGCCAGCGCCTCGGCTTCCATCGAGGCGACCGGATAGCTGACATAGTCGGCCGCGTAATAGGCGCTGGGACGGTGGTTGCCGCTGTCGCCGATGCCACCGAAGGGCGCGTCGCCGGAGGCGCCGGTGGTCTGGCGGTTCCAGTTGACGATGCCGGCGCGAATGCGCAGCAGGAAGTCGTCCCAGTCAGCACGCTCACCGCCTATCAGCCCGGCCGAGAGACCGTAGCGGGTGTCATTGGCCAGCGCGATGGCGTCGTCCCAATCGGTGTAGCGATGGATCTTGAGCAGCGGACCGAAGAATTCCTCGTCCTCGAGCGCAAGGCCGGTGACATCGATCAGCGCCGGGCTGAGCAGGCTGGTGCCCTCTTCAAGCTGCTGCATGCGCACGAGGACATTGCCGCCCAGCGCTTCGAGATCATCCTGCGCCTTGAGCAGGCCCTCGGCCGCCGCGACACTGGCCAGGCCGCCATAGAAGGGCGCGTCCTGCGCGAACTGCCCCGCCACGCGCAACTCGCGCAGCGCCGTGGCCAGCGCCTCGATCAGACGATCACCGACCTCGCCCTGCGGCACCATCAGGCGGCGCGCACAGGTGCAGCGCTGACCGCCCGAGGCGAAGGCCGACTGGATGATCGCCAGCACCGCGGCGGCTTCATCCTGCACATCACGCACCACCAGCGGATTGTTGCCGCCCAGCTCCAGCGCCAGCAGCTTGCCGACCTGACCGGCGAACTGACGGTGCAGCAGCTTGCCGACCTTGGCACTGCCGGTGAACAGCAGGCCATCGATACCCTCGGACTGGGACAGCGCCTGGCCGACGTCCGCCGCGCCCTGCACCAGATTGATCACGCCGGCCGGCAGGCCCGCGGCCTCCCAGCATTGCAGGGTGAGATCGGCGGTGGCCGGGGTCAGCTCGGAGGGCTTGAACACGCAGGCATTGCCTGCCAGCAGCGCCGGTACCATGTGGCCGTTGGGCAGATGGCCCGGGAAGTTGTAGGGGCCGAAGACGGCCATCACGCCATGCGGACGGTGGCGCAGGACCGCCTGGGTGCCTGCGACATCCTTGGCGCGCTCGCCGGTACGCTCGTGATAGGCCTTCACCGAGATCGCGATCTTGCCGATCATCGCGCCGACCTCGGTACGCGCTTCCCACAGCGGCTTGCCGGTTTCACTGGCGATGCTGATCGCCAGCGCTTCACGATGCTGCTCCAGCTGATCGCGGAAACGCTCCACCACCGCCAGACGTGCCTCGAAACCCAGGCGCGCCCAGGTCGGGAATGCCTGACGCGCTGCCGCGACGGCCTGCTCGACCTGCTCGGCAGTGGCCGAGGCGCCCTGCCACAGGCGTGCCTGGGAGACGGGGTCGGTCTTGGTGAAGGATGCGGCCTCGCCCGCTTGCCACGCGCCGTCGATGAAGAGCTGTTGACGCACGTTGAGTGTGGCGGGAGTCGGAGTCGTAGTGGTCATGGCATGCCTCATCGAAAGGGCGCGCCGCGTAAGCGACGCTGAACAAGGAGATAACGGGGCAGTTGGCGATCTGCCCCGCTGATGGCAAAAGGACGCAAGGCGACATGGGCCTGCGAGATGGCGCAAAGAAGCGGATGCCCGGGGCGAATGCTTCAGCTGGCCAGCACGCGTAGCGTGTCACCGCCAGTGACGCCGAGGCGTTCGGCCTCATCACGGTGAAGACGCACATGGCAGGCACCCGCGTCGTCCCGCGTGACAGCATGGCTGATCCAGCTGGCGCGGAAGTCCGCCATACCGGTGGTGGCGGCCATCACGGCGGGACGCTCACAGGCCGGGGCATCAGACGCGATCACCTCGACACATGCCAGCTGGCTGTCACGGACGCCGCGCACGTCATCGATATAGGCCTCGACCGTCGGGCCGCCATCGAAGATGTCGACATAGCCTTCCCAGCGCAGCCCTTCCTTCTTGAGCATCGCCACCGCCGGGCGGGTGTGCTCGTGCACCTGACCGATGGCAGCCCGCGCGGACTCGGAGAGAAACGGCGTATAGATCGGGAACTTGGGCATCAGCTCGCCGATGAAGCTCTTCTGACCCATGCCGGTGAGGCGGTCGGCCTCATTGAAGTCCATCGGGAAGAAATGACTGCCCAGACACTCCCAGAACGGGCTGCGCCCTTCGGGGGTGAAGACACCGCGCATCTCGGCCAGCACCTTGTCGGGGAAGGCCTCACGGAACTGGGCCATGAACAGCCAGCGCACCTTGGAGAGCAGCGCACCGTTGCGGTCCTTGCGCCAGCCCTCACGCAGGAACAGCGAGCAGACCTCGGCATCGCCGGTGTGATCGGAGCACAGCGTCAGCGTATCCAGGGTGCGATGCAGGTCGAGCTGCACCGAGGAATGCGCCAGCGAGCCGAGCCGGTAGTGATAGAACGGCGCATCGGTGCCCACACAGGCCTCGATGGCACAGCAGCCCGCGATGCTGCCGTCGCGCTCATCCTCGAGCACGAAGAAGTACAGGCGATCATCACCGGGTTCCCGGCCTTCGAAGGCGGCCAGGGTGCGCTCGATCTTGGCGCTGAGAAATTCATGATTGTCCGGCAGTGAGGTGAAGCCGACGCCGGTTTCCCGCGCCAGCACCTTGAGGCCTTCGATATCGTGACGAGCGATAGGACGAATACGCATTACAGCTCTCCCTCATCGACCGCCGGCAAGGGCATCGGCACGGCAAGCACCGCACGCCCTTCTTCCACCCCCAGTACCTCGGCCTGCTGCGGCGTCAGCATCAGCTGGCCGGTCGGCGTCAGTGCATAGCGCGCCAGCACGCAGCGGAAATCGCCGAGCCGCTGGTTGGCGACCATCGCCGGCACCGCGTCCGGCAGGCTTTCCTGCGGACGGATACGCACCGGATGCCAGCCGCACTGCTTGAAGGTGTGCAGACGCTCGCACTCCGCCAGCAGCAAGGGGCCGGCATCGAAGATGTCGACATGACGCGAGCGCGAGAAACCTTCGGCGAGCATCTCCTGCATGGCGTACTCGTGGCGCGGATTCTCGCGCCCGATGGCGGCACGCGCCTGGGGCGTGAGAAGCGGCAGATAGAGCGGGAACGGTGGCATCACCTCGGCGATGAAGCTCTTGGAGCGCACCCCCGCCATCTGGTTGATGTCATTGAAATCACGATCAAAGAAGTGCTGGCCGACGCTGTCCCAGAACGGGCTGACCTGACGCTCGTCGCGCGTTTCCAGATAGCCCGGGAAGGCCACCGCCAGTTCATTGGCGAAGCGTTCCGGGTACTGGGCGATGAACATCAGGCGTGCACGACGCAGCAGGCTGTCCGCATCCGTCTCGCGGTAGCGGGCATCCAGCGACAGCGCGCACAGCAGCGTGGCATCCGACACCTCATGCGACAGCGACAGCGTCTGCACTTCATGGCGCACGTTGAGCTGCTGCGAGGCGTGGATCAGCGTTTCCTGACGATAGGTGTAGTAGGCCTCCCGCGCGCCAGCCTCGGCGCGCAGCGAGGCGGTACCGACCACTTCCCCGCTGTCGAGATCCTCCAGCACGAAGCAGTAGATCTCGTCACCGGGAAAATCGATCTCGGCACGCAGGCTGCGCTGGGAGCGCGTGATGCGCTCCTCGAGGCGGTCACGATGTGCCGGCAGATTGGTCAGGCGTGGCGTGGCCGAGGCCGCGAGCCGCTCGAGAGCGAGCAGATCGCGGCTTTCGGCAGGCCGCACCACCAGCATCGGGGCACTGCTCATGGCGCTGCTCATGCAGATGCAGAGGCGGCGACGAAGCTCGCCACGGCACGGTCGAGCTTGTCGAGACCGCTCTGGAGCTCGGCTTCACTGATCACCAGCGACGGCGCCAGACGCAGCACGTCAGGCCCGGCGACCAGCACCATCAGACCTTCTTCCATCGCCAGATTGAGAATGTCCTTGGCACGGCCCGCATAGTCCGGCGCCATCTGGGCACCGATCAACAGGCCCATGCCACGCACTTCCTTGAAGACACCGTGACGCTTGGCGATACCTTCCAGGCCATTGCGCAGCAGTTGGTGGCGATGCGCGACGCCCTCGAGCACTTCCGGCGTGTCGATGGTCTCGAGCGCCGCCAGCCCCACCGCACATGCCAGCGGGTTGCCGCCGTAGGTGGAACCGTGAGTGCCGATGGCCATGGCCGGCGCGATGCGGTCCGTGGTCAGCATGGCGCCCAGCGGGAAGCCGCCACCGATGCCCTTGGCGGTGGTCAGGATGTCCGGCACCACGCCGAAGTGCTGGTAGGCGTAGAGGTGGCCGGTCCGCCCGGCACCGCTCTGGACTTCATCGAAGATCAAGAGCGCATCGTGCTGGTCGCACAGCTCACGCAGCCCCTCGAGGAAGGCCTGCTCCCCCGGAATGATGCCGCCCTCGCCCTGCAGCGGCTCGACGATGATCGCGCAGGTGTCATCGCCCATCAGCTCGCGCACGGAGTCGAGGTTGTTGAATTCGGCGTGCTGGATCCCGCCCGGAATCGGCCCGAAGCCCTGGGAATACTTGGGCTGACCACCGACGCTGACGGTGAAGAAGGTGCGGCCATGGAAGGACTGACGGAAGGAGATGATCTTGTCCTTCTTCTCGCCATGGGTGTCATGGGCGAAACGACGTGCCAGCTTGAGCGCGGCTTCGTTGGCCTCACCACCGGAGGAGCAGAAGTAGACCTTGTCGGCGAAGGTGCGCTCGGTCAGCGCCTTGGCCAGCGCCAGGGCCGGCTCGTTGGTGTAGACGTTGGACAGGTGCCAGACCTTGTCGGCCTGATCCTTGAGCGCCTTGACCAGTGCCGGGTGGCAGTGACCCAGCGAGGTGACGGCGATGCCGCCGGCGAAGTCGATGTACTCACGACCTTCCTGATCCCACAGACGGCTGCCCTCGCCGCGTACCGGAATGGCAGCCTGGGGTGCGTAGTTGGGCACCATGGCATGGTCGAAATCGGCACGGGTCAGCTGGGTCATCGTCTCTTCCTCATCGCGGGGGCGTTGCGTGGCAGGCCGATGATCGGCGAGCCACGGGTCATGACTCCCGAGTATAGGGAGGCGAGATGACAAAGACTTTCAGCGAAAGGACGACGACTTATGTCAGGAGGCGACTTTTGTCACCGATGCGACATTTCAGGCCTGCAGCATGAGACGTTCGTCGCGGGGGCTGCGCCCGAAATGGTTGCGGAACGCCGTGGAGAAATGAGCGGCGCTGGAAAAGCCGGTGGCCAGCGCGATCTCGCCGATGGGCTGATCACTCTCGCGCAAGAGCTGACGTGAGCGTGCCAGACGCAGATCCAGATAGTAGCGGCTGGGCACCGCCTGCAGATGCTTCTTGAACAGCCGCTCCAGCTGACGCCGCGAGATGCCGAGATGCTCGCCGATCTCGTGGGTGGACAGCGGCTCCTCGATATTGGCTTCCATCAGGGTCACGGCCTCCACCAGCGGCTGGGGCGCATGGGCGAAACGGTTCTTGAGCGGCACGTGCTGTGGCTCGTCCGCCAGCCGGATACGCTCGCAGACGAAGTGCTCGGAGACCTTCTCGGCCAGGACGCGGCCATGCTGCTGGGCGATCAACGTCATCATCATGTCCATCGCCGCGGTACCCCCGCCGCAGGTGACACGATCACGGTCCAGCTCATACAGCTGATGGGAGACGTTGACCTGCGGGAAGTCGCGACGGAACGACTCGGCACGCTGCCAGTGGATCGTCGCACGATAGCCATCAAGCAGCCCGGCGCGAGCCAGCTCACGGGTGCCGGTGGAGATACCGCCCAGCATCACGCCACGCTCGGCCAGACGCTTGAGCCAGGCCAGCAGCGCGGGATTCGAGGCCACCTCCTGCAGGCCCGCCTCGCCCGCCGGCTGAGCACCGCACACGAACAGGGCATCCAGATGGCGCGAATCACTGGCGACCAGGCTGTCCGGCGACAGGTTCAAGCCCGCTGCGGACGCCACACCGCGCCCGTCCAGCGCAAAGGTGACGGCCCGATAGAGTGTCTGCCCCGCGAGCTGATTGGCCACCTGCAGGGGCTCCAGCGCACAGGCCTGGGACAATAACGAGAAGCCGGGCAACAGCACGAAGCCGATCTGGCGTTGCTGGGCCTGGGGGGAAACCAGTGAATCCACGGGCATGGGTGTGAGTCGAGGTCCATCGCGTGAGGGTGGGGAAAACCTGCCGGCATATTGTGCCATGCCTCTGGCACTTGTGCCTGGCCCGGACTGGCATGACGCTCAAGATGAGGCCGCCACATACGACGACGCCACCCCGAAGGGTGGCGTCGTCATCGCTCAGCGGGCAGCGGTCAGCTGGCAGCGCTCGCTACCCTGACCTCTGCGCTTGCTGAAGCGCTCTTACATCTGCACGACATCGAATTCGACGTCGGTGGCGACGTCGGCATCGTAATCGACATCATCACGCGTGAAGCCGAACAGCTTGAGGAATTCCTGCTTGTAGCTGGCGTAGTCGGTGATATCGAACAGGTTGTCGCTGGTGACCTGCGGCCACAGTTCCTGACAGGCCTGCTGGACGTCGTCCTTGAGCTCCCAGTCGTCGAGACGCAGACGGCCGGACTCGTCGGTGGCGATCTCGCCTTCACCATAGAAGCGCTCGGCGTAGAAGCGGTTGAGCTGCTCGATGGTGCCTTCGTGCAGGCCCTTCTCCTTCATGATCTTGTAGACCATGGAGATGTAGAGCGGCATGACCGGAATCGCGGCGCTGGCCTGGGTGACCACGGACTTGAGCACGGCCACGTGGGCACGACCGCCCTTGGCGGACAGCTTCTCGTGGATGCTGCCGGCGGCGCGGTCCAGATCTTCCTTGGCGCGACCCAGCGCACCGTGCCAGTAGATCGGCCAGGTGATCTCGGTACCGATGTAGCTGAAGGCCACGGAGCGGGCGCCATCCGCCAGCACGCCGGCGTCGTCCAGCGCCTGCATCCACAGCTCCCAATCCTGACCACCCATCACGGTGACGGTATCTTCGATTTCCTGCTCGGTGGCCGGCTCGACCTCCGCTTCGATGATGGTGTCCTTGTTGGTGTCGATGGCGGTCGCCCGGTAGGTCTCGCCGATCGGCTTGAGCACGGAGCGCTTCACTTCACCGCTGTCCGGCAGCTTGCGCACCGGAGAAGCCAGCGAGTAGACCACGAGATCGACTTCGCCCATGTTGGCCTTGATCAGCTCGATGGCCTTGGCGCGCGTCTCGTGCGAGAAGGCGTCGCCATTGATGGCCTGGCTGTAGAGCCCTTCCTGCTTGGCGAACTTGTCGAAGGCGGCAGAGTTGTACCAGCCTGCGGTACCGGCCTTCTTCTCGGTGCCCGGCTTCTCGAAGAAGACACCCAGGGTGTCCGCGCCGTAACCGAAGGCTGCCGTGATACGCGCCGCGAGGCCATAGCCGCTGGAAGCACCGATCACCAGCACCTTCTTCGGGCCACCGTCGCGCTTGTCACCGACCGTCTTGCGGGTGATGGCGATCTGCTCGGCAACATTCTGCTCGCAGCCCTTGGGATGAGTCGTGGTGCAGATGAAGCCGCGAACCTTGGGTTTGATGATCACGTAAGAACCTCGTTTGCTGTTGGCCCGGCGTGTACCCGCCGATGCTGATGCCCGATTCCAGTATGCAATGACCACGGCGCACGCTGCGCGACCGGTACCTTGCTCTGAAAACGTCTGGTGAGTCTGGCTGTCGAATCAGGACATGCAGGCGTGTGTGCCTGCTGCTGGCCGCTATTCTAGCGGCTGTCGGCGACGCTGTCCGCCCCGGCGGGCCAACCCGCGCTGATGTCACGTTACTGGAGCCCTCCATGACGACTGCCGTATCATGTGACGCATTCAGCACACCGCCATCACACCGCTGTCCTGCTTCGCGCCATCCGTTGATGGTGTGTCTGTCTGACAGCCTTCGCTCGGGATCTCTCCATGAACGATCAGAACGCTCACCTCGCCCCCGATGTGGCCGCCCTGCTCGAACGCCGCCAGGAGGTCTGGCTGGCGCTGGCGCCTCTCTGGGAGGAGCGTGACCCCCGCGAGGCGGAGTATCAGCACATGGCCGAAGTGGTCGAGGCACACGGCCTGAGCTTCCGGGAACTCGAAACGCTGTATCGACTCGAAATGGCCCCGGTGCTGGTGCGTGAGCAGGTCAGCATGGCCCCGAGCTACAAGGAGCGCGACGAGAACCGTCTGCTGTCGCGCCTGCTGCAGCATACGCATCAGCTCACTCGCGGGAAGCGCCTCTTCTGGCTGCTGTTCTCCGGCCTGGCGACCATGCCCAGCCGTCACCGTTACGGCAACCTGCTCGAAGTGCTCCATCTGCGCGGCAACACGCCGGAATGAAGCGATCCGACACCGCATGAAGCAGAACGCCCCGTGGCGGTCCGGCCACGGGGCGTTCTGCTTGATACCTGTCGCGCTTCGACGCTGAACTGCCCCTCGCCTCAGGGGCGCTTGCGCAAGGGAGCTTTCAGGACACCGTCCTTGTAGCGTCGTTGCCAGTCCGTGAGACTCGACAGCCCTCGACTGTCGCTGATGCGCTCTCCCCCCTCCAGCCGCTTGCTCATCCACAACGCGTTGCCATTGAAGCTGTAGATCGGCAGGAGATCGGTGCGCTCACTGGCCGGCAGGATGGAGCTGTTGAGGTTGTCCAGCACATCAGGCATCGACATGCCCGCGCCCTGATAGGTGACGACCATGTGGAACTGATTGAGCCTCAATGCCTTGACGTAGTGCAGGCGCAAGGAACTCTCCGGCACGCCCAGCTGACGCAATGTCAGATACTTGGCCATGGCGAAATCATCGCAGTCCCCTGCGCCGACCCCCAGGAACTCAAGCGGGGTCGCCCAGTAATCCTCCTTCCCCCAGACGCGCATGTCATCGGTGAAATGCATCCGGTTGAAGAAATCATTGACCTCACTGAGCTGACGCCTGGCCGGCTGCCCGTCGAGATCCACGAGCAGCTGCTCCCATTGCTGGACTCTCGCCCACCCCGGTTGACCATAGACCTCGATGAAACGTTGTGCCTGCGTATCGCGGGCCAGTACGGAACCGACCGTGAACAGCATCAATAGCCAGGCGATCAGCCAGCTGAAGCAGCGTCTCTGCCACATGGCGACCAACCCCTGGCTGTCTATCAGGGCTTCCTCGCCATGACATCGACGGCCGGTGCCACATAGCCCTGATAGCCGTCGGCGCCAAGGGACATCACGCGCGCCTGGTCCTGTTCGGATTCGACCCGTGTCACGATCACCAGAGACTCGACCTGATGCGCCGTCATGCACAGGCTTTGCAACAGCTCGGTGTCCACATCGTCACGCTTGAAGAACGCCTGATCGATCTTGACGTAGTCCGGACGCAGCGCCTCCAGATAACTGAGCTCCTTCAGCTCACGTGCAAAGCGGTCAATGCCTCCACGCGCGCCCAGCCGGCGTGCACGCCGGAACAGCAGCTTGACGCGCTCCAGGTGGCGAAGCGCGATGCTTTCCGACACTTCTATATCCAGACGCTTGCAGAGACGCGGATGGACTCCCAACCAGCTGATGAGTCCCGAGAAGCTCGCCTCATCATCCAGCGTCTCCTCGGTGAGGTTGAGCGCCAGACGTGGAGCCTCGATGCCATCGACATGGGCAGCCAGCCACTCCAGCGCATGCAGGTCGAAGCGTGCTCCCAGACGGAAATGGCGCACGACCGGCAGGAAATCGCCGGCTCGGTGCAGCTGGTCCCCTTCACGCAGACGCGCGAACAGCTCCCGGTGCAGCTCACTGCCATCATTGAACAGCACGGGCTGCGCCACGAAATCGAGCCCATCAGGGCGCTCCAGCGACTGCTCGATGACGTCTCGCCATTCGCCGCGTGGACGCGCCTGATCCCCTTCCTCGGCGAGCGCGACGCTGCTGCCATGCTCGATGGCCTGCAGCAAGGTCGTGTCCGCCACCGTGAACAACTGGGTGCGGGTCATGCCCGGCTCTCGCCTTGCCGCCCCGATGACACAGCCGATCGGGCGGCTGTTCGCCATGGGATTGGCATCCAGCAGTCGATCGATGTCTTCGGTGATGCCCTTCAAGAAGGCCTGCAGCGCGGACTCATCGGCTTCTGGCAACAGCAAGCCGAAGTCATGATTGGCCAATCGCCCTGCCACGATGGGCTCCCCGGCCAGCTCACGCTGCTCAAGCCGCTGAGCGATGGCGCGCAGCAGTGCATCGCGTCCCTTGTAGCCCTGCTCCTGATAGACGACTTCAAGCTGCGCGACCCGCAACAGTGCGAAGCTGCCTCCCAGAGGCTCACTCAGCCATTCATCCACTGCACGATTGAGGTAACCACGGTTGCCAAGCCCCGAGACAGCGTCCTGTTCTGCCTGGCGCTGCAGGCGCGCCAACTGCGCCGCCTGAGCCTCGAACTGGGTATGCAGACGCTGCCCGAGTCGATTGACCGCCGACGTGATGCCACGCAGCTCCTTGACACTGGTTTCCTCCAGAGGCGCGTCGAAACGCTGTGTCTCCATCTCGTTGAGACGTGCGGAGAGGCGGTCCAGAGGGCGCAGCAGGCGACGCATGACCAGCGAGGCCACCAGCAGGGTCAACAAGCCCCCCAACAGCAACCAGAGCCCGAGCCGTTTGGCGAGCTTCCAGAGGTCATCGTGACCCTGGGCCGGCTCTCCCGTCAGCGAGATCGTCCCCAGAGAGGCCCACCCACCCGGCAATTCACGGCTGACCGTTTCTACCGGCATGGGAATCATCTGCTGAAACCACTCGGGTGCCTGGCTTTCTCGTGTGATGTCAAACGCGATGGGGGCCGGGAGCGCGACGCTTTCCAGCTGGATATCCCGGACATATCCACCATCCAGGGTGGCGCGAATCAGGGTTTCCGCGCTGGCAGCATCACCAAGCTCGACATGCGGCACCAGTGCAAGACTCAGGCTCTGGGCGAGATTCGAGAGCTCGACACGCTGTCGTTCGGCCAGTGAATCACGGGTATTGTTGACCTGAATGAAGAAGATACCGAAGGAAAACACCAACAGCACCAACAACATCAAGGTAAACAGGCGGCGCGAAAGACTCATCTGATTTCCTCATCAGCCGTCAGTATGACCACGGCACCACTTCCTGGTGGTGCCGTGAGCGACTCAACCCTGTCGGGTCGGTACGGCAACGTTCATTGAATCCAGCAATGCACCTGTCGCGGACAACAAGCGATAGTTGGCCGTTTCAAGGTCAAAACGTGCACGAATCAGATTCTGCTGCGAAGTGAACAGCTCACTTTCGCTGTCCAGCAGATCCAGCAGCGTCCTGCGGCCGATATCGAACTGCTTGCGATAACTTTCGCGCGTATCCGTCGCGGCACGCACATAGCTTTCCAGATAATCGATCTGACGCTTGAGGTTCTCGCGTGCATTCCAGGCCAGTCGGATCTCGTCACGCACATCGCGCATCACGCGATCATTGTCATGCTCGACGGTTTCCAGTGCTGCCTGGCGTCCGCGAATCTCGGCCTGATCCCGCCCACCGCGATACAGGTTGTAGCGCATGACCAGTTCGACGCTCCAGTCATCGGAGCTGCTCTCGTCCTGATCATAATCGTCCGTCAGCGTGCGATTGCCTTCGATGCTGAATTCCGGGTAGTTGTCACCCTTCTCAGCGTTCACCTCATGACGAGCCGCATCAATGGACACCCGTGCCGCTGCCAGCAGGGGGTTGCGCTGATTGGCCTGGACATAGGCACTCTCCACATCGGCACTGATCAGATCGGTATCGAGGCTGGGGAGGTTCAGATCCGTGGGCAGCTCACCGACCAGACGCAGATACGCCGAGCGGGAATCCTCGAGATTGTTCCGGGCGGACAGCACGCTGGCCTCGGCATTGGCCAGGCGGCCATCCACCTGACGCACGTCACTGCGTGCGCCGAGACCGGACTCTGCACGACGCCCGATATCACTGGAAATACGACGGTGCGCATCGAGATTGGCCTGCGCATATTTGAGAATCAGCTCATCACGCATGACATCCAGATAGGCCCCGGCCGTATCCAACGCGACATCATTGGCTTCGGCGGCCGTCTGCAGGCGCTGATAGTCAGCTTCGGTCTCTGCCTGACGGATGCGCTCGATCGTGGTGTCACCGTCCCAGAGCAGCTGGCGAATGGTGAGATCCAACCGACGATAATCGTGCCAGTCATCCTCGTCATTGACCCCATCATCCTCGGAGTCGAACTTGCCATAGCCCAGTCGTCCGGTCAGATCGACCGTCGGGCGATAGGCCCCACGCTGGACTTCCGCTTCTTCCAGACGCTGGATATGACGGGTCACCTGCAAGCGGGTACGCGGATTTTCCATCACTGCCTTGGAAACGGCTTCTTCCAATGACTGCGCAGAGGCGGAGAAACTGGAACTCATCCCCGCCATCACGCTCAATGCCAAGAGTGTCTTTTTCATTATGGGTTGCCCTTGAATACTTCATGTCCATGATCAACGTTCACGCAAGGCACCTTGCCTGGCGCGCAGAATCGGCTTCATCAGGTACTGCAGGATGGTCTGCTCACCGGTGATGACATCCACGCTGGCCTGCATGCCCGGGATGATCGTGAGCGGGTCTGAGTCACTTCCAAGGTGGTTCTGCTCCGTGAGCACCTTGATTTCATAAAAGCTGTTGCCTTCTTCATCCTGAACGGTGTCGGCACTGATCTGCTCCACCTCGCCTTCGAGCCCTCCATAGATGGTGAAGTCGTAGGCGGACAGCTTGACCACGGCAGGCTGGCCAATACGCAGGAAGCCGATGTCCTTGGGTGCCACCCGGGCCTGGACCAGCAGCTGATCTTCGATGGGAACGATTTCCATCAGATCTTCGCCAGGCTCGATGACCCCGCCTATGGTATTGATATTCAAGGTCTTGATGGCCCCCTGAACGGGAGACGTCACCAAAGTACGGTCAAGACGGTCCTGAAGACTGGTACGCCCCTCACGCAATCGCCCGAGATCCGCCTGAGTCTTGGCCAGCTCATCTGCTGCACGCGAGCGAAATTCCTGGGCAACACCGACACGATTCGAGATGGCCTCATCCAGCTCCGACTGCTTGCCAGGCACTGCCAGTCGCGCCGACTCCAGATCCCCCCGCAGATCATTCACCTCACGCTGGATCTTGAGCAGATCGACTTGCGATACCACGCCTTCACGTACCAGCGGTGCTGTCATGTTGAGCTCACGACGTGACAGCTGGTAGCTGCGCTCCAGGCTATTGATGCGTGACTTCAGCTCTCTCAGCTCCTGCTCCTTCTGCAGAATCTGCTCACGAGAGCCATTCAAGCCACTGTTCAACTGGTTGAGGTGGGTGCGATAGGCAGTCATCGCACGCGCGACAAGTGCAGGACTGCGAGTCTTGAACTCCTCATCGAAAGGCAGGGGGACGCGGGTCATGACGACCTGGTCCTTCCAGTCATCGGCAGAGGCGTCCACCGCGATGGAATCCAGCTCGGTGTCGTACAGGATGATGGTGGCCTGCAGGCCATCCAGGGTCGAGACACGCTCGCGCAGGTCGGAACCGGCGCTGGTGTCATCAATGCGCAGCAAGGGCTCTCCGGGCGACACGATCTGCCCTTCCTTGATGTAGATCTCGCGCACGATCCCCCCTTCCAGATTCTGCACGACCTGGAGGTGGGTGGAGGGCACCACCTTGCCGGAACCTCGCGTCACGACCTCCAGGCTCGCCTGGCTGGCCCAGATGACGAACACCACGATGAAGGCCAGCACCATCCAGATCAGGATGCGTGACTTCCAGGGGGTCGCCAGCAGAACGGCTGAGCTGACGTCATCCAGGTGGTGAAGATCGCGCTGTTCAATCGGTGCCTTAGCCACGTTGAGCCTCCTGCTTGCGCCCGGACACACGCCCTTCATTCAAGGCATTCAATACCTTGTCCTTGGGACCGTCAGCGACGATACGCCCACCTTCCATCACGATGACGCGGTCTACCACTTCCAGCATGCTGCTCTTGTGCGTCACCAGCACCATGGTCTGGGTACGCGGCAATGACTTGAGCATACGCCTCAGACGCAGCTCGGCACGATTGTCCATGTGCGAACCGGGCTCATCGAGCAACAGCAGCGGCGGTCGCATCAGAAGCGCCCGAGCCATCAGGACCGTCTGACGTTGGCCACTGGACAGCATCCGTCCCCCTTCCCCGACCTGGCGATCAAGTCCCTCCGGGTGATGGCGAGTGAACTCGGTCACGCCGGCAGCATCGGCCGCAAGCTCAATCTGGGTATCACTGGCATGCGGCTGCCCCAAGGTGATGTTGTCGCGGATAGAGCCGAAGAACAGCGCACTGTCCTGACCGGCATGCCCGATATGACGCCGGACATCGGCGGGATGGATCTGGTTGAGGTCAAGACCATCGACTCGCACGCTGCCGGCGGTAGCGCGATAGAGTCCGCAGATCAGGCGCTGCAGGGTGCTCTTGCCGGCACCGATACGGCCGATGATGGCCACTCGCTCGCCTGGCTCGATGGTCAACGAGATATCGGTCACCGCCGGCGGCGTGTTGGGCGCATAGGCGAAGCCGACACGATCGAACTCGATCCGCATCTGCAGTGTCTCGCGATGCACGTAACGACGATCTTCTGCCTCTTCAGGCAACGCCATGATCTGCTCAAGCGCACTCATGGCACTGCGCGTCTGCCCGATACGGGTAATCAGCAGCGCCAGTTGCCCCAGGGGCTGAAGCGCACGCCCGGAAAGCATGACCGCGGCAATCAACCCACCCACCGAGAGTCGTGCATCCGCGATCAGATAGACCCCGAACACGACCAGTGCCACCGTGGTGGCCTGCGTCAATGACATGCTCAGCGAGCTGACGGATGTCGTCAGATTGCGGCTCTTCACCCCCCAATGAGCGATCTGACCCACCGCACGCTCATAGCGGCGCTGGGTCTCTCCCTGAGCATTGGCCAGCTTGAGGCTCTCGAGCCCCGAGACCGCTTCCACGAGACGCGCATTGCGCTCGGTCGCCAGCCGCGAGCCCTTCTCGATGCTGTTGCGCAGCGGTCTCTGTATCGCCAGGCTGTAGATCAGCAGGATGACGAGAGCTATCAGGGGGACAAGTACCAGGGGCCCGGCGACGATCCAGATGATGGCGAGAAACAGCAGCGCAAACGGCAGGTCGACGAGTGTGGTCAACGTCGCTGACGTGAAGAACTCGCGAATGGAATCGAATTCCTGGAGATGCTTCACATAGCCGCCCACGGAGCCGGGGCGCGACTCCATGCGCAGATTCATGGTCTTGGCAAACAGCTTGGAAGTCAGCAGCACCTCGGACTTCTTGCCGGCGGTATCCATGAAATAGGCACGCGTCTGCCGCATCACGAAATCGAATACCATGATGATCGCCATGCCCGTCGCCATGACCCACAAGGTGTTGAACGCCAGATTGGGCACCACCTTGTCATAGGCATTCATCACGAACAGTGGCGATGCCACGGCAAACAGATTGATCAGGACAGAGGCCAGAATCACGTCACGATAGATAGGCGTCGAGAGCTTCAGCGTCGACCAGAACCAGTGGCCATCGCTCTGTTCCAGCGTTTCCGGGGCGCGCTCATCGAAACGGTGTTCCTGCTTCAGGTAGACCACTCGTCCATCATGGCGTGCCGTCAGCGTTTCCAGTTCGATCCATGCATCGCCTTCCGCTTCCGGTTGATGGATTCGCGCCTTTTCTGTCTTGGCATCCACTTCCAGCAGCACGACAGCGCGCCCTTCATTCAACATCAGAATGCAGGGCATCAACAGATCGCTGATCGCGGTGATCTGTTGATTGACCAGTTTGGCGCTCAGATTGGCACGCGCGGCTGCACGGCTGACAAGCGCCAGAGGCAAACGCCCGTCCTCCATCGGCAGCCCGTCCGTCAGCACGGCGGCTGACCGGGGATTGCCGTGGTAACGCGCCATGAACACCAGCGCATTCAGCAGAGGGTCGCCCTCTCTTTCGCCGACCGGCTCTGGTCTCAATGGCGTGGGTTGATCGCTCAACCTGTCCTCCTTAGTGGGGCACTTCGCAGACATTCATTCGGTGAAGTCTAATGCAATAAAAGGGAGATGGCCTAAGCCATCTCCCTTATCTTTTGCATCAACCGTCAACGTTGGTCTTGAGGCTATTGCTATCCAGCAGCGACTGGATGATCTGGGCATCGGAATCACCGCCCGATGTCAGATCCACATCCTGCAGAGTGATCTCCTGGGTGACATTGCTGCCCGCAGAGCCGTCCACACTGATCTCGATGGTGGTACCGCCGTCCCCATCTGACTCGAAGTGCAGGAAGCTCGAGAGCGCATCGGCGTCCCCATTGGACTGAAGGAGATCCGAAAGATCGATGACGTCGCCATCCGCCACACTGAAGTCGGTGATGGTATCCGTCGCCATGCCGCCTTCGCTGTTGACGTCATCACCACTCATCCACTGGAAGGTGTCTGCCCCATCGCCGCCAGTGAGGATGTCGTTGCCTGTTCCGCCGATGAGCAGATCAGCGCCGTCACCACCTTTCAGTGTATCGGTACCGCTACCTCCTTCGAGGCTATCACTGCCAGCACCACCAACTAACGTATCATTCCCTTCCAAACCACGGAGAGTGTCATTACCTGCCAGACCGATAACCTGATCAGAAATATCGGTCCCAGAGAGCGAGTCATTCCCTGTGGTACCAATCAACACATCCTGCTGATCCAAATCAATCAGAAAATAGGAACTCTCACTATCACCATCTCCGTCCGCCACTGTGAAATCGAAGCGTTCTTGTTCTGTTTGTGTAAGGCCTGTAGGTGCGGTGTATTCGAAGCCACCATCGCGGAAGCTTAACTCAAGACTGCCGCCAAGATCAGTGGCAACTGTTAGCACTGAAGTCGTCGCATCAAAGCTCCAATCGCCAGCTAATGCCTGAATTTCATTAGACTCAGGATCAAATGAGTAAGACTCACCATCAACGGTTAGATCGGAAATATATCCACCATCGGCTAGGCCTATCTCACCATCCATAATTGAGGAGCCATCGACATCACCCTGTATGCTCTGTGTCACTGTATCAGCAAAGTATTCATCGATCTGTGCAAATCCGTCGAAGACTACGCTACCGATATTTTCGCCTGTTACCCCATCGTAAGCGATAGGATCCAAGTTATCTGTTCCAGCAGTACCAAGACCAACGGCATAGGATTTGACGCCATTCTCAGACAGGAAACTTGTCCAAATATCCTCCTCATCATCTCCTATCCCATTATCTGGGTCATTTACAGACAAAACACTACTATCATAAGAGTTAGTCAATGTCTCGGTATTCCCATCAGAACCATAAGGCGTTCCATCAGAAACAAAGTAAGACACATATTGCCCATTAGACAGCGCGCCGGGTTCATTGAAGTTATCCATCATCTCCGCTAATGCTGCGTCATAGTTAGTAACGCCACCTCTAAAGCCACGCAGCGATTCAAGCACTGACAACGCTTCATTTGCCGTCGCCCACCCGTCCAAACTACCCGCTGTATTGGTGAATATCACCAGATTAACTCTTACTTCTCCATATTGGTCATATGCTTCTATCAATGTCTTAAGTGAATCAATAGCACTATTTAAACGCGACTGACCTGTCGTGGTATCTAACGTGCCCATTGAACCAGAAACATCGAGCATCAAGGATAGATTGGTATCCACGAAAGCAAGGCTATAACTCGCCGGATCGACTGCTAGAGGCGCATCATCCTCGATACCGATGGTCAGCGTGCCGGTGGAGCTTGCGCCTTCGCTATCCGTTGCGAGCACACCGAAGTCCAGAGACAGGACATCTTCCCCATCACCCGAGTGATCAACCGCCTGACTCAGAGTGAAGGTATAGGCGCCGCTGTCATCGATGGTCACCGTCGCGACTTCATTACCCTCGGCATCGGTTGCCACCATTGACTGGGTGCCGCTGCCGGACCAGGTCACCGCACTGCCACCGGAGGTGATGGCCGTGGCGGGCGCTGTCAGCACCAGCGAGACACTGTCACTGTCGACATCCGTGACCGAAACCGTACCGGTGACGATGGTGGCATCGGTAGTATCCGTGAAGCCATCAGCCGCATCACTGTCGGCGATACCGCCTTCGAGCCCTTCTTCGCTGACGCGGCCTTCAGTCGCAGTCACCACCGGAGCGTCATTCGTCCCCTGAATGGTAATGGTGACATCCTGGGTAGCTGTCGCTCCCGCCGTATCCGTGACAGTGACGGTGTAGGTCAGGACCAGTGACTCGCCTGCAGACAGGTAGTCGAAGCTTTCCCCGGCAGCACTGCTGTCGAAGGTCCAGTTGAGCGTCCCTTCAGTGTTCTCGTCATCGATGATGGCGCCGGTGTCCACCCCCAGCAGCGCAAGCAGATCATCGTTGTCCAGCGCGCCAGTATCACCATTGCTGGAGACACTGGTCACGCTTGGCGTCACGCTATTGCTGAGATCCACATCCGTCACCGACAGCGTACCGCTGGTGCTCAGGGCGGAGTCCGTTTCCGTCAGACTGGCGGAGGCGCTATCACCACTGTTGACGCTGATCGCCGGGCCGTCGTTGCGACCATTGATGGTGATCGTCAGAGTGGTGCTGGAGGTATCACCGTCAGCATCCCTGATCACGTAGGTATAGACATCCGTGACCGACTCACCCGCCGCGAGGAACTGCAGATCTTCGCGTGCTGACTGGTAGCTGTAGGAGCCATCCGCTTCAAGCGTCAGCTCGCCATGAGCACCAGTGATCACAGCCGCCGCGCCATCGCTCACCGCGACGGTTTCTGATCCGGAAGTGACGGCGGTGACGGTGACCGCATCGGCCCTCAGGGTGTCCGCCGTCGCAGATGAGCCGTCCACCACGTTGCCGGTAACGGCTGCACTGCGATTCTCGTTCATGCTGCGGGTATCAGCATTGGCTATCGGCGCGGTGTCAAGAACGGTGACATCCAGACTGGATGTGGTGCTCTGACCGGCAAGATCCGTCACCACGACAGCGAAGTCGTCAACGACACTGTCATCGCCAGCCGTGTGATCCGCAGCCGTACCATCCTCCACATAGGTGTAGGACACGGTGCCGGAATCGTAGCCCGTGATGGTCAGCGTGCCTTCATCATCAGTCGCGCCTGGGATCACGATGGGGTTGTCCACTGACGCCGAAGTGATATCCGTGCCATTGATGGTGACGCTGGCGATGCCAGCATCCGCCTCGACCTGGAAGGTGTCAGTGACAGTGGCACCCGTGGCCTCGGTCACTTCCTTGTCAGCCAGCGTGATGACCGGCACTGTATCGGCCGAGCCAGTAATATTGATGGTCAGTGTGGTGCTGGAGGTGTCGCCATCGCTGTCTTCCAGCACATAAGTGAAGACGTCTTCCGCCGGTTCACCCTCTGCCAGTGACTGAGTCTTGGTGGTATCCAGAACGTAGGTATAGCTACCGTCGCTGTTGAGCGTCAGCGTACCGTAGTCACCCGTGACCGTGGCACTGCCGCCGTCGGAAATCCCGGTATCGTTCAGTTTGCAAACCATGAACGGCGCATCTGCACCCAGGATGTCTTCATTGTCATTGGCACCGTCGATCACGTTACCCGTGAGCTCGGCCGTCTCATCTTCATCAATATCGCGCTCATCCGGCTTGGCCTTCGGCGCGGTATCCAGAATCTTGACGTCAAGGCTGTCGCTCGTGCTCTGTCCTGCCAGGTCAGTGACGACCACGGCGAAGTTGTCGAACACGCTATCGTCGCCAGCCGTGTGATCCGCAGCCGTACCATCCTCCACATAGGTGTAGGACACGGTGCCGGAATCGTAGCCCGTGATGGTCAGCGTGCCTTCATCATCAGTCGCGCCTGGGATCACGATGGGGTTGTCCACTGACGCCGAAGTGATATCCGTGCCATTGATGGTGACGCTGGCGATGCCAGCATCCGCCTCGACCTGGAAGGTATCAGTGACAGTGGCACCCGTGGCCTCGGTCACTTCCTTGTCAGCCATCGTGATGGTCGGTGCGTCATCGGTCGCGCCGGTGATGGTGATGTCGACCGTGGTGGTCGTCCCATCGGTCAGCGTGACGGTGTACTGCTCGCTGATGGTGTCATCTGGCGTCAGGCCCTGCACCGCGGCCGACTCGTTGTCGAGGGTGTAGGTCCAGTTGCCCGCGGCATCGACCGTGAAGGTGCCGTAGACACTGCTGTCATCGGTGGCCGCGACAAAGGCCAGGTCGGCATTGTCGGCGTCCGTCGCGGTCAGCGTGCCAGTGGCTTCCGGGGTGCCGTCTTCTGCCACGGCGCCGGTATCGGTGGAGATGACCGGCAGATCGTCGGTGCCGGTGATG